>NZ_JBPIZB010000005.1:0-317328 GCF_051172315.1 Serratia sp. B501 | reverse complement strand
GCATCGGCAGGTCGTAGCCGGTGAGGTGCAGGAGGCTGTAAATCAACATGGAGCCGTGGCCGTTGGAGAGCACGAAACGGTCGCGGTCAGCCCAGTGCGGGTTAGTCGGGTTGTGGTTGAGGTAGTCGCGCCACAGGACTTCGGCGATGTCCGCCATGCCCATAGGGGCCCCCGGGTGGCCGGAATTTGCTTTTTGTACGGCGTCCATGCTGAGTGCGCGGATGGCGTTGGCAAGCTCTTTACGAGAGGACATGTTTTACTCCAGGTCGGATAAAAAAAGCAGTCAAGTTCCCTATTTTCTCAGACTCCACATCACAACGGCAATCCCTAATGCCAAATGAGAGCGAGTTCACCACTTATTAGCACGATTGGACGCTTTTTCGGAATAACACTATTCTCGCCCCGTCTGGCGTACACTAGGGTCTTGCGGCAAGATAGCCTCAAAGCAAAATGACTCTTTTACCTTGTTACCTTCACAGGAAGATGGCGTTATGAAGATCCGTACCTCTTTGATTGCGTTGGGCATTGCCACCTTGGCAACCGGCTGTCAAAACCTGAATACCGAAACCCTGATGCAGTCCGGCGCGCAGGCGTTCCAGGCGGCGACCCTGAGCAACAACGACGTTAAGGCCCTGAGTGATAAATCCTGCGCCGAGATGGACAGCAAGGCACAAATCGCGCCGGCCGACAGCACCTATGCCAAGCGTCTCAACAAAATCGCTGCGGCGCTGGGCGACAACATCAACGGCACCCCGGCCAACTACAAGGTCTACGTGACCAAAGACGTCAACGCCTGGGCGATGGCCAACGGCTGTATCCGCGTTTACAGCGGCCTGATGGACATCATGAACGACAACGAAGTGGAAGGCGTGCTGGGCCACGAAATGGGCCACGTGGCGCTGGGCCACACCCGCAAAGCGATGCAGGTGGCTTACGGCACCGTGGCGCTGCGCACCGCGGCGTCCTCCGCCGGCGGCGTTATCGGCTCGCTGTCGCAGTCGCAGCTGGCGGACATCGGCGAGAAGCTGGTCAGCGCCCAGTTCTCGCAGAAGCAGGAAAGCGAAGCGGATGATTACTCGTTCGATCTGCTGAAAAAGCGCGGCATCGATCCGAACGGCCTGGCCACCAGCTTCGAAAAACTGGCCCAAATGGAAGCCGGCCGTCAGAGCAGCATGTTCGACGATCACCCGTCTTCCCAAGCGCGCGCGCAGCACATTCGCGATCGCATCGCGGCAGAGAAGTAACAACGAGAACGCCCGGCAACCGCCGGGCGTTTTTTATCGTCTCAATACAGGGTTTTCTGCGGCGGCCCGGCGAAGGTCAGCGGCCCGACCTGCTTCATGTCCACCTCGACCACCGACGGCCCCGGGTAGTTGATCGCTTCGGCCAGCACGCCGTTGAACTGCGCCGCCGCCTCGACCTTCCAGGCTTTCAGCCCCATCGCTTCGGCTATTTGAGTAAAGGCCGGCGTATGCAGCTCGTTGTAATACTGGCGCCCGGCGAAATACTTGTCCTGAATGCCGCGCATCACGCCATAACCGCCGTCGTTCATGATCAGCAGGGTGATGTTCACCTGTTCCTGCGCCATGGTCGCCAGTTCCCCCAGGCCCAGCGCCAAACCGCCATCGCCCACCAGTCCCACCACCTTGCGCTGCGGGTTGGCGATCGCGGTGCCGATCGCCATCGGCAGCCCCATGCCGATAGCACCGGCCAGCGAGTGAATGTTGCACAGCGGCGAGATCGCGCGGAACAAACGGCTGCCCCAGACGCTGCCGGAAACGGTGATATCGCGCACCAGCAATCCGTCCTGCGGCAGCGCGGCGTCGATGGCGTCGTTGAGTTTGGCGTATTCACCGGACTGCTGACGCAACGCGCTCTCCGCCTGCTGCACCGCCCCCGCGATCTCGGCATCCCACTCTGCGTTGACCTTCTCGCCGGGGCCCAGCCGCGCCGCCAGCGCGGCCAGCAGCGCCGCACAGTCGCCATTGATCTGCTCATCGGCCAGGTAGTTGCGGTTGGCCGCCGCCGGATCGATGTCAATCTGCACCAGCGGGCGCGGCAGCGGCAGCGTCCAGGTGCGGGTTTCATTACTGCGCAGCCGTGAACCGGCCACCAGCGTCAGGTCGCACTGCGTCAGGATAGTCTCGATGCTCGGCGAGTTGTGGAACGCCCGCAGGCTGCGCGGATGGCTGTCCGGCAGAATGCCGCGCCCGTGGGTGCTGGAGATCACCGCCACGCCGGCGTCCGCCAGCTTGCGCACCGCATCGCCGCAGGCCAACGCGCCGCCGCCCAGCCACAGCAACGGGCGCTTGGCCTGTTTCAGCCGCTGATGCAGCCGCTCCACCGCCGCATCGTCCGCCTTCGGCAGCGGCGCCGGTGCCAATGCTTCGGTCAGCACCGAGCGGGAAACCAGGCTGCTTTGGATATCGATCGGGATCTCGACCGCCACCGGGCCGCAGGGCGCGGTTTGCGCGTCCAGGATCGCTCGCTGGATCACCGCCACCGCCTGTTCCGGCGAATTGACCCGGTAGGCGCGCTTGGAGCAGGCGCGCAGAAAACCGAGCTGATCCCGGGTTTCATGAATAAACCCGGCGTCGGCGTCCAGATAGGCTTTTTCTACCTGGCCGGTGATATGCAACAGCGGCGTGTTGGCGTTAAGCGCTTCAATCATCGCCCCCACCGCGTTGCCCGCGCCGGCGCCGGTGCTGGTCAACGCCACGCCCAGGCCGGAGAAGCGCCCATGCGCATCGGCCATGGTGACCGCGCCCGCTTCGCCGCGCGCCGGCACGAAGCGAATTTTATCGCGCTGCCCCACCGCATCGGCGATCGGCAGATTATGAATCGAAATGATGCCGTACATCGCCGACACCGCGTACTGTTCCAGAGTCCGGGCTATCGCCTCGCCAACCGTGATTTTATCGCTCATCATCTGCCTTCTTAGGGTAGTCGTTATTAGGGTTATGCGTAGAGGTGTCGGCCTAGTCGCTCCAGCGGTTCACCTGATGGCTCAGCGCCAGATACACGCTTTTCTGCTGCATGTAGGCCTTGATGCCGTTCAGGCCCTTTTCGCGGCCCAGCCCGCTTTCCTTGAAACCGCCGAACGGCGTGGAAATCGAGAACGTTTTGTAGGTGTTGACCCAGACGGTGCCGGTTTCCAGCCGCTCCGCCAGCGCCATCGCCCGCGGGAAATCGCGGCTCCAGATGCCGGCCGCCAGGCCGTACACCGAGTCGTTGGCCTGTTCGATCAGCTGTTGCTCGTCGTCGAACGGCAGCGCCACCAGCACCGGCCCGAAGATCTCCTCCTGGCAGACGCGGGCGTCGTTGTTCAAACCTTCAATAATGGTCGGCAGGTAATAGCTGCCGCTCGCCAGTTGCGGATCGGCCGGCGCTTCACCGCCGATGACCACCCGGCCGCCCTCCTGCCGCGCCAGCGCCACGTAGTCCGCCACGCTTTGCCGATGTTTGGCGCTGATCAGCGGGCCGAGATGCACGCCCGGCACCAGCGGGTTGCCGATGCGCAGCCCCGCCGTCAGTTCGGTCAAGCGCGCCAGCAGCGGCTGATACAGCGAACGATGCACGAACAGCCGCGAGCCGGCGATGCACGCCTGGCCGGCGGAGCTGAAAATGCCGTAGCAGATGCCGCGCGCCGCCTGCTCCAGATCGGCGTCCTCCAGCACGATGGTCGGCGATTTACCGCCCAGCTCCAGCGAGGTGGGGATCAGCTTGTCGGCGGCGATGTGCGCCAAATGGCGCCCGGTGCTGGTTCCGCCGGTAAAGGCGATCTTTTTCACCAACGGATGGCGCGCCGACGCCTCGCCGATCACCGAACCTTTTCCCGGCAGCACGCTGAGCAGCCCGGCAGGAAGCCCCGCCTGTTCGAACAGCTCGGCCAGCTTCAGCGCCATCAGCGGCGTGGCTTCAGCCGGTTTGAGCACCACCGCGTTGCCCGCCGCCAGCGCCGGCGCTACCTTCTGCATTTCACTGGCGATCGGCGAGTTCCACGGCGTAATGGCGGCGATCACCCCCATCGGTTGATACTGGCTGAGCGTCATTACCTCGGCGCTGCGCGGGGTCGGCAGCTCGCCTTCCAACACCTCGCAGGCGGCGGCGAAGTAGCGCGCGGTCGCCGCCGCGCTGGCCACCAGCCCGCGGGTCTCCGCCAGCGGCTTGCCGTTGTCGCGGGTCTGCAGCTCGGCCAGCTGTTCCTGCTGCGCCAGAATCAGGTTGCTGACGCGGTAGAGAATTGAGGCGCGTTGGTGCGGCACCAGCCCACGCCATTCCGGCGCGCGCCAGGCCTTTTCCGCCGCCTCAACCGCCTCGTTGACATCCTCGACGTTAGCGGCGCGCAGCCGCGCGTTGACGCTGCCGTCGGCCGGGAATACCGAAGCCATCTCTTCGCCGCGCCCTTCACGCCAGCGCCCGGCGACAAAAATATTCAATCGTTCCATGCTCCGCTCCTGCCGTTCAGGCAATAAAACCGCCGTCCACCAGACGGCGGCAGGCTTGTACCGCGCTCAGCGCCGCCAGGGTTGATGTTTTGGGATTGCTCGCCAGCGGGGTGCCGCTCAGCTCGATGTGAAACTCGCCAAAGTCGCCGCATACCTGCAGCCAATGGGTATTGCGCCGGGTGGCGGGATCGACCTGCAGGCGCACCCGAGTGGCATCCATCCCCAAGCCGTTGAGCGCAATGGTGGCCGCCACGTTGGCGTTGGCCGGGAACAAACGCGCCGCTTCACGCGCCGACCCTTCAAAAAATACCTGCGCTTCGCTCACCGCATCGAGATCGATCAACTGCTCCGCCGGGCTGCCGCGCCAGCTGGCCGGGCTCTTGCTGGCCTGATAGGTCACGCTTTCCAGCCCGCCTTCGCGCGCCGACGCCAGCCCGTCCATGCCCGCCACCGCGCCGGACAGCACGATCAGTTGCCCGTGATGGCTGCGGCAGGCCTGCTGCAACCGCTGTTGCAATGCGGCGTCCGCCAGCGCGCCGGTCGAGATCAGCGCCAGCGGCCAGCCGCGCTGCAGCACCGCTTCGCCAAACTCCGCCACCGCCTGCTGGCTGGCGCACTCCAGCACCAGATCCGGCCGCTGCGAACACTGCTCCGGATGGGTCAGCGCCTGCACCCGCCCGCCAAAAGCCTCATCGATCGCCGCATGATGAGCTGTGCGCGCCAGGATCCAGCCGACCTCCACGCCTTCAGGCAAACGGGCGATCACTTCCTTCGCCATCGCGCCATAGCCAATCATCATGATCTTCTTCATCTTTTTCGGCCCCTGTTACACATGGCGGTTAAAGCCGCCGGAAACGTCCAGCGCCGCGCCGGTGGTAAAGGAAGCCAGCGGCGAAGCGAGGAACAGCAGCGCCTGCGCCGGTTCCTGCGGCTTGCCGAGGCGCTTCATCGGGATGCCGCGGCGTTCGGCGATCGCCGCCGTCCACTGCTCCCAGCTTTGATCTTTATCGCTGCGATCGTCGAAACGGCGGCGCCATTGGCCCGACTCCACCATCCCCAGCAAGATCGAGTTAACCCGAATGCCTTTGCCCACCAGCTCTTTCGACAGCGTCAACGTCATATTGAGCAGCGCGGCGCGCGCCGCCGAGGTGGCGATCATGTGTTCTTCCGGCTGCAGCGCCAGCAGCGAGTTCACGCAGGTGATAGACGCGATATCCGATCGTTCCAGCGCCGGTAAAAACGCCTGCACCGGGTTGATCACGCCGAACAGCTTCAGCTCTGCCTCATGCAGCCAGGCTTCGCGCGGCGTCTGGTCAAAGTGGGCGACGAAGCCCTGACCGGCGTTGTTGATCAGCAGATCCACGCCGCCGAAACGCGCCGTCACCTGAGCGGCGAACTGCGCCACCTGCTGCGCATCCAGCACGTCGCAGCGCAGCGCCAGGATCTCCGCCTGCGGGAAGTCCGCTCGCAGGCTGGCCTCTGCGCCGGCCAGTTTGTCCGGATCGCGGCCGCAGAACGCCACCTTCGCCCCTTCGGCCAGCAGCAGCTTCAGAGTTTCGAAACCGATGCCCGACGAGCCGCCGGTCACCACCGCCACCCGATCCTCAAGCTGAAAATTCATCGTTGGATTGCTCCCGTAAAATCCCGCAGATAGCGGTTGAAACACGCCGACGCATCGAGGTAGCTGGCGTGACCGGCGGCGGCGATCAGGCGCAGCGTCGCGTCTTGCTCACGCGCCAGCTCGGCCGCCTTCTCCGGCAGAGTAATGCGATCCTGTTCACCGCACCACACCTCCAGCGGGCCGCGATAGCGCGCCAGATAGCGGCCGATGTCGTCGTTAGCCAGCATCCAGGCGGCACTCAGAAAACCGTCGGGATCGAGCTGTTGCATGCCGTTGCGCACCCAGGCGATGTCCTGCGGATCCGCCCCTTCGCGCAGCAAGGCCGCCGCCCGCTGCTCGCCGTAACCCACCGGCCCCAGCGTCTCCATCATCTGTTGGCGCTGGCCGTACACCTGCCGGCGTTTTTCCTCCGGCGCCGCGGCATAGCCCTGCGCCGGATCCGCCAACACCAGCCCACATAGCCCATCCGGATAGCCGGCGGCGTAGGCGCTGCCGATCAGCGCTCCCAGCGAATGGCCGACGATCAGCGGCTGCGCCAGCTGCAGCTCATCAATCAGCGCCGCCAACGCCGCCGCATAACCGGCGGCGTCAGCCTGCGGATCCGCCAACGGCAGGCTGCCGCCGTAGCCCGGCGCGTCCCACGCCAACAGACGATGACCGTCCGTCAGGCCGCTGTCGTTAAACTGCTTGATCCACGAGGCGGATCCGGAACTGATGCCATGCAGCAACACCACCGGCCGCCCCTGCCCGGCCTCGCGCCAGCTCAGGGTATACGCCCCGCAGCGCGCCCGTTGGCGTTGCGCCAGGCCGTTCATCAGTTACGCTTCACTTTAGACAGCGGGTGGTCCGCCGGATAAGTCGGGATCTCCGGCTTAGCGGTGCCGAGCATCACGCACATCAGCGCCTCTTCCTCGCCGTGATTGAACAGGCCGCGATACACGCCCGCCGGCACCGAGATCAAATCGCGCTCTTTCAGCCTGGTTTCGTAATACTCTTCGCCATCCTGGATCATCAGCGTGATGCTGCCTTTCAGCATGAAGAACACTTCCTCCACGTCGTCGTGCAGGTGCAGCGGGCCCTCGCACTTCGACGGCAACACCATGGTGGAGAAGGTGAAGTTGCCCGCCGGAATGGTGTTGGCGTCGCTGGCCACGCCGGTGGCGCCGGTGCCGATGTAGCGCATCTGCGCACGGCGGTATTTCGGGTCAAAGTCGGCCTGGAATTTCAGCGCGTTCCAGTCGTATTTGCGGCCTTCGAAACGGGCGATGCGCGACTCCACCCAGTTTTCCATCGACAGATCCTGCGGCTTGACGCCGGCTTTGTTCTCAACCTGAGACATGTTGTCACTCCTCTGTTGAAACGATTGATTAATCAGTACTTTCTCAGTAACGGCAGCAGAATGAGGCAGCCGACGAACGCCATCACCACCAGGAACAGCAGGCCGTTATCCATATTGCCGGTGGCGGCGATCAACGCCCCCATCAGCACCGGCGCCAGCGCGCCGGCAAAATTGCCCAGTCCATTGAAAATGCCGCCGGCGGTGGCGCTGACCTTGCTGCTGGTCGCCTTCGCCAACAGCGCGAAAATATTCGGCGCGCCGGCGCCCCACATAAAGGTGCTGAAGGCCATGGCGGCGATCACGCTGTAAGTGCCCTGCAGGTGCAGCACCACCGCCAGGCCAAGGCCGGCGCCGCACAGCGACAGGAAGCAGGCCAGCGCGCGCCGATCCAGCTTGTCCGACAGCCAGGCGCCCAGCACTTCACCGAGCAGCATGGCGATGAACGGCAGCGAAGAGAGGTAACCGGCATGTTCCAGATGAATGCCTTTTCCCTTGATCAGATAGCTCGGCAACCAGCCGTTCATGCCCCACAGGTAGGTCAGGAAGGCGATATTGAACAGGCAAATCATCCAGAAATGCGGGCTGCGCAGCAGCTCGCGGCGATGCTGTTGGCGTTCGGACACCGCCGGCTTGGCCGCCGCCGCCGGACGCGACACGTTCAGGTGGCGCATGCCGAACAGCACCAGCAACATCACCGGCAGCGTCAGAAACGCCATAAAGAAGAAGGTGGCCTGCCAGTCGAAGGTATTGAGGATATACAGGGTGACCGGGAAGCCGAGCGCGGCCCCGAGCGGCGTGCCGAGCAGCCACAGCATGGTGGCGCGCGCCTGCAACTGCGGCGGGAAGGCCTGACGAATAATGGCGTAGGCCATCGGCAGCAGCGGCCCTTCGGCGATGCCGAGCAGAATGCGCAGCGTCATCATGGCGTGATAGGAGCGCACCAGCCCCATCAACACCATCAGCACGCCCCATACCACCATCATGCCAATCAATACCTTGACCGGATTAAGCCGATCGCCGATGCCGCTGAGCAGCATCGAGGAGATGCCGTAGGAGAACAGAAACGCGCTCATCAGCAACCCCAGCCGCGCCGGGTCAAAACCGATGCCCAGCGCCTGCTGAAACTCGGCGTCGGAAAACAGCGCCGCGATGCTGATCTTGTCGAAAAACGCCAGCAGCACGCAGGCGAACAGCGCGATCGGCACCGACCAGCGCACCCGCTGCTGCGGATTTTCGGCAACGGTTTCCCCCGCCCGTCCAGCGCGGGCGTCAATGTCTTGCGTAGTCATAAAACGCTCCCGAGGTTCGGGCGTTATTTCAACGCCATCAAAGAAAACTCCACATCCGCCAGCTGCTGCGGATCCAGCACCCGGCCGCTCGCCAGCCAACGCTTGCCGAGCTTGATGGTGCGCGCGTCGTTGAACGCCACCATCTGCACCAGCTGCCGATCGGCGTTCAGCGTGAAGAACACCTGCGACTGCGGCGTGCGGCGCACCACATGGTGCACGCCGCCGCTCGGCACGCCGAGGATCTGGATATTGACGTCGTATTGATCCGACCAAAGCCAGGCCACGTCGTCATACGGAGCGGCGAAGGCGTCGAGCATTGCGCAGGCGGTGCTGATGGCCTGATTTTGCGCGTAGGCCCAGGACTGCAGGCACAGGCCGAGCGTCGGGTGGCGCGCCACATCGCCCGCGGCGAAGATTGCCGGATGGCTGGTGCGCCCCTGGCCGTCGACCACGATGCCGGACTCGATAGCCAGCCCGGCGCTGCGCGCCAGTTCGAGATTCAGCTCGACGCCGATCCCCACCACCACCAGATCGAAGGCCTGCGGATCGCTGACTTCGCTGCCGATCCAGGCGGCGCCGTCGCGATCTTCCAGCGAGATCTCGCCGCAGCCGCACAACACCGTCACGCCCTGCCGGCGATGCAGTTCGAGCAACGCCTGCGAGACATCGGCGCCGACGCTGCGCATGCACAGCGCAGGCTGGCGCTCAAACACCGTCACCTCAACGCCGAGACGGCGCGCAGAAGCGGCGATCTCCAGCCCGATCCAACCGCCGCCGACGATCGCCAGACGACGGCAACTCTGCAGGCCCTGCCGCAACCGGGCCGCATCATCCCAGGAACGCAGCGTCATCACGCGCGGGTGCTGCGCCCAGGCGGCGCCCGGCAAACGCGGCCGCCCGCCGGTGGCGATCAGCAACTGCTCGAACTGCAGCCGTCGCCCGTCGCTGAGCGTGACGATTTGCTGTTCGGCGTTGATAGACTCGGCGCGCAGCGGGCGACGCCAGTCGATGTTCAGCTCCGCCACCGCCTGTTCGCTGAAAAGCCGGCTCAGGGGAGCCGCGGCATCCAGCAGCGCCGCTTTCGACAGCGGCGGCCGCTCGTAAAAATCGTAAGGTTCGTCGCTTATCACCGTCAGCCGGCCGCTGTAACCCCGGTCACGCAGCGTCTTGGCCGCCCAACCGCCGGCCTGGCCGCCGCCGACGATGACAATGCCCGCCTGTTCCGGCCGGTTCATAACGCCTGCGCCTTTTTATGCTGGCGGCGCGTATCGTGATCGATGCCGCCTTCTACCGCCCATTCGGTGAAGGAGACCAGCGAATGTTCCAGCTCGCGCGGCTGCCAGTTTTCCGTCAGATAATCGTCGTTGGTGTAGTACTCGAACGCGCCGCCGGTCGGGCTGTTGACGTACCAGAAATACGCCGAGGAAATTGGGTGGCGGCCAGGGCCGATGAAGGTGCTCCACTGCTCTTTGTTCATGGCGATGCCGCCGCCGATCACTTCATGGATATCGCGCACGGTGAACGCCACATGGTTCAGGCCGCGTGGGCGGTTAGGCAGCTTCAGCAGGAACAGATTATGGTGGCCGCCGCGCGCCTGGGTGCGCAGGAAGACGGCGCGATCGATATAGCGATCGGAAACCTGGAAATCCAACAGCTCGCGGTAGAAACGCTCGGTCGCCGCCAGATCGTCAACGAAGAACACCACGTGGCCGATATTGATCGGCTGCGCCTGCGAGTAGACCGGGCTGGGTTGATCGATGCGGCGCACGTCGCCCCATTGGTTGATCGGCGTGACCGGCACTTCGACCGCCTGCTGGCGGCTGACGACGAAGCGCAGCGTCATGCCGTTGGGATCGCGGCATTCCAGCTCTTCCCCCACCTGACGAAAGCCGGGCATCAACGCCAAACGCGGCTGCAGGCGCGCCAGATCCGCGGGCGATGCCACGCCCCAGGTCATGCGGCGCAGGGTGGAACCGCCTTCAAACGCCGCTGGCAGCGCCGCGCTTTGCAACGGGAGCAGAACGACCCGCGCCCCGCTCAGGGTAGTGAATTCGCGCTGCGGTTCGCCCCAATGTTGCGTGGCGGGCTGCAGGCCAAAGTCATGCATGAATTTTTCGCAGGTTGGCAGATCTTCGACGCCAAACTCCAGTTTTTCGATTCCGATTACGCTCATTGCTCAGCCTCACGTTCTCGCTGTATACGGTTTTCAGGCATGACTGAACCCCGGCCCCTGTTTGCTGTGGGCCTTATCCCTGCCTGAGTGAAAGAGTCGGTCCTGTCGGTTAGCCGACGTTGGCCTGCGGCGGCGCGCCGAGGAAGCCGGAAATTTTCTCCGCCGCATCGCGCACTTCCATGCGCAGCCGCTCGCGATCCGCTTTCGGGATCTCATCGGACGGCACCATGATGCTGACCACCGCCTCGACCCGCTGCTCACGGTTGAAGATCGGGTAGACGATCGAGGAGATGCCGTGGCGGAAGAATGATTCGCCGATCACATAGCCGCGCGCCTTGTCTTGCTGCACCATCTGCCACAGCGTTTCGCGATCCGCCGGGGTACCCGGCGCGTTGCCCGGCAGCTGCTCGTCCGGATAGAGTTGTTCGAACTCGCTGCGGGTGGCGCTGGTCAACAACATGCGGCCGAGCGAGGTTTGGTGCACCGGCAAACGGGTGCCGACGCTGACCTGATTGATCTGAGAACCGGCGGCGCTGACGCGGGCGATATAGATCACGTCGCGCCCGTCGCGGATCGCCAGATGGCTGCTGCACTGGCTGCGATCGCGCAGCTGTTCGATCACCGGCTGGCCGGCCTGCGCGACGTCCAGCGACGCGATGTATTCGAAGCCGAGACGCAGCACCTTGATGCCCAGCGCGAAGGTATTGGTGCGCGGATTGCGCTCCAGAAAGCCCAGGTGTTCGAGCGTCTGCACCACGCGGTAGGCGGTGGCCTTCGGCATATCGACCAGGCGATGCAACTCGGCAAAGGTCATTTCCTTATGCTGCTCGCCAAACGCCAGCAGCAACTGCAATCCGCGATCCAGTCCCGGGATCAGATACTTACATGCTTGCTCGTCCGCCATCTCTCGCTCCTGCGCTGTGCGCCTGCCCTGCGGGCCGTCAGTTGAATACGAAGCCGCCGTTGACCGGCAGCAGTTGGCCGGTGACGAAATCCGCCAGCGGCGACAGCAGATAAAGCACCGTGCCGTTCACATCGTCCGGATGCTGCGCCCCGGCCAGCGCGCGCCCCTGCTCATACAGCTGATGGCGCTCGGCGGGCACATACTCGGTGGCTTCCACCCGCGTCAGGCCCGGCGCAATAGCGTTGACGCAGATGCCCTGCGGGCCCAGCTCGCGCGCCATCGATCTCGTCATCGCGATCACCGCGCCTTTGCTGGCGACATAGGCCATCAGGCGCGGCGCGCCCCACAGCGCGGTGTCCGACGCCACGTTGACGATCTTGGCGTGCGGGTTGCGCGCCAGCAGCGGCACCGCCGCCTGGCTCACCAACCAGGTGCCGCGCACGTTGACCTGCATTACCCGATCCCACAGATCGATGTCGTATTCCATCATGGTTTTACCGCCGACGCCGGTCGCCAGCGCCGCGTTGTTCACCAGCCCGTCGATCCCGCCGCCTGTGGCGATCTTCTCGAACGCCGAACGGATCGAATCCGGTGAGGCCAGATCGATGATTTGCGTTTCCACCTGAGCGCCCTGCTCGCGCAGCGCGGCGCCGCTCGCCGCCAGCTCATCCGCCAAAATGTCGCACATCACCACCTGCGCGCCGGCAGCGGCAATGGCGGCGGCGAAGCTGTAGCCCAGACCGCGCGCCGCGCCGGTGACCACGATGCGCTTGCCGTTCAGCAGGCCGTTCACTGCGCCGCCTCCCGCTCGCGCAGCGTCGCCAGCTGTTTCTGCGCCTCTTTCTGCATCAGGCGGCGCAGGCGCGACAGACCGACGTCGTGCTGGTACAGGTATTCGCGGCCACGGGCGTTAGGCGCCATGTTTTCAAGCACGATGCGATCCTGCTCGAGGACGTCCCAATGCAATGATTCCAGGCGATTGCGATACATGAAGCGCCACATGTCGCGCTGCCAGTCTTGGACCTTACGGATGCGCCAGAAGAATACCCGGCAGTGATCCTTGTCTTCCGGCACCACCATGCCGATGATCCAGAAGTGGCCGCCCGGCCCGAAACGTTTCTTGTACGGGATCGACAGACGCATCCAATACGCGCCGCTGTTGCCGAACTCCACCCAGTCGAAATTGACGCCGATCTGGCCGTTTTTCTTGAAGATAAACCCGCTGTCGGTCGGCTCCAGCCCCATGTCCGCCTTGCGATCCCCTTCCGCCATCGAGTGCGAGGAAGAGTGCAGGTAGGTGCCGTGCATCGGATCCATCACGTTTTCCAGGGCGTATTGGTAGTTGCAGTTCCAACTGGCGGTACACAAGAAGTGGCTGTACGACGCTTCGTCCGCCAGCTCTTGCGGGAAAGTCAGCTCCGCCGGCGCTTCATCCGCCGTCACGCCAAAATAGAGGAACACCGCGCCGTAGGCTTCTTTGGCCGGGTAAGCGCGCAGGCATTTTTGCCCCACCAGCGGGCAGCGATCCACCGCCGGCACGTCTTTCACCGTCCCGTCGCCGCCGACTTCCACCCCGTGATACCAGCAGGCGATGCGATCGCCGAGGTTCCACCCCATGGAAAGCCGCGCGCCGCGGTGCGGGCAGCGATCTTCCAACGCGTGGATCTGGCCTTCACCGTCGCGCCACACCACGATTTGTTGCTCAAGGCGGGTGATGCCGACCGGATTGTTGCCCACTTCCCAGCTGGCCAGCACCGGATACCACATGCCGCGCAGCCCCTGGTCAAGATAGTCCTGCAAGCTCTGTTCGGAGGATGTTGTGTTTGCTGTCATTGTCTTCTCCCGGGTGTCGATCAGAAACCGTTAACGTGAAGGAATTCGCGGAACGTCGCCTCATTCCACGGCTGGCCGCTGCGATCGAACAGGCGGCGCTGATTCAACGCGCTGACGATCTGTTCCAGCTCTTCCGCGCCCTGATCGAAGATCGTTTCCAGCGCCGCCACCAGCGCGGTTTCGAAACCGTCCGGCACCCGGGCGCGGTTTTGCCACACAACGTTGCGGAACTGGCCCGGCTGATGGATTTGACCGTTGCCGCCTTCGCGGGCCGGCGTCACCTGTTGGGTGTCCGGCAGCCAGGGATTGAAATCGGTGATGTGCTGCATGATTACTCCTCCGCGATAAAGGTGATCTGGATTTGGTTGTCGACCACCCGGGTGGGATAGGTTTGCAGATCGCGGCCGCCCGGCTCGCGCAGGCACTGGCCGGTGCGTACGTCAAACAGCGCTTCGTGCAGCGGGCACTCAACCTTGCCGTCGTCTACAAACCCCTGGCTGAGCAAGGCGTAAGCATGCGGACAGACGTCTTCCAGCGCATAGTAGTTACCGTCGAGCAGGTAAACCCCGATCTCTTTGCCTTCCACTTTGCCGGAGAAAGGAAAATCTTCTTTCACCTGAGACACTTCGCACACATTCTTCCAGCTCATTGCTTTTATCCTCTATCTGATTGTTTCATATATGAAACTCAGTTTCTTATTTAATACAGTCACTATAAGTCTGGCGAAACTTTCGTCAAGCGAGCGGCGCGGCAAATGTTAATGAAAGGTTGTTTAAAAATGACAAATGCGGGAAGGATCACGAAATAATGCACCGATATGAAAAACCTATGTCAGTTGTGCGCTCTTCAGCTAATTTATGGCAAAAATTGCGTTGATCCTGGCGGCGCATTGCGCGTAAAAGAGTTCTCTCGCTGTCTTTTACATCCATTTTTATAACAATAAATTTACATAAATCGGCCTCATCCCCGCGTTTGCACGTAATGGCATCCGCAGGTGAGTTTACTGCTGCCTGAATTCGTCAACCGCTCGCACTGAGGAACGCGCCGTGCAACAACGTCAACGCTGGTTTGGGGTGATCGCCCTGCTGTTTCTGATCGTTATCGCCTATGCGGATCGGGTTAATATCGCCGTGATGTTGGTCAATCCCGACTTCCTGCAACACTTTCAACTCGGCGGTGACCGCGCCCATCAGGGCACGCTGATGACGGTGTTTTTACTCGGTTACGGCCTGTCCGCCATGTTGCTGACGCCGTTTCTGGAAACGCTGATGGGTTACCGCCGCGCGCTGACGCTGAGCGTCGTGCTGTGGGCGCTGCTCACCGCCGCGTCGCCGCTGGCGGGATCGCTGCTGTTGCTGTGCGCGGCGCGCGCGCTGCTTGGCGTCAGCGAAGGACCGCTGTTCTCGCTCAAGACCATGTACATCAGCGATCATTTCGCCGCCGACGAACGCGGCAAACCCAACGCGGTCAGCGCGCTGGGCGTCTCGTTGGGGCTGGTGATCGGCTTTCCGCTGGTGAGTTTTCTGATGGCGCACTTCGGGTGGGCGATGTCGTTTCACCTGCTGGCGCTGCTCAACCTGCTGTTGGGCCTGGCGCTGGTGCGGCTGTTCGTTCATCCGCTCGCCTTACCCTCATCTTCACGCCCCGCCGATCCTCAGCCGGTGTTGAGCCGCGTCTGGCACACCTTCGCGCTGGCCTGGCGCACGCCGATGCTCGGTTGGATCCTGCTGATCGAGATCGCCACGCTCAGCTATCTGTGGGGGTCCAGCGCCTGGCTGCCGGCCTACCTGACCGATGAAAAAGGATTCTCCATCAAGCAGATGGGGTGGATGGCCGCACTGCCTTTCATCGTCAGCATCGCCTCAAAATACCTCGGCGGCGTGCTGCTCGATCGTATCCGCCCCTATCAGGCGCCGCTGATCTTCGTCTTTGGCGGCGCGGCGACCGCGCTGTGCATCTATGGCGTAATGAACAGCCATCAGCTTGGCTGGATCGCGTTCTTCCTCCTGGCGGCCAACGCCTGTTGGGGCGCGCAGGGCGCGGCGATCCCCACGCTGCTGCAGCATTATGCGCGGCCGGAGGCGGTCGGCAGCGCCTATGGGCTGATCAACGGCATCGGCAATCTGTTCTCGGCGTTCGTGCCGATGGCGATGGGCATGGTGATGGCCAGCCAGGGCAAGGTATCCTCGGGCTTTGCGGTGCTGATCGCCTCGCAGCTGCTGACGCTGCTGGCGGGCGGCGCACTGTTTGGCCGCATGTTGCTGGCGCGCCAGGTGAAGCGGGCATAGCCTGTTCCCGCACCGTTGCGGCAGAGAAAGCCAATGGCCTTGAGAGGGTGCTCATGGATCTGGACGCCAACAACCAGCAGACGGGGGACATCCCCCGTCGCCGGGTTGCCTTACCGTTCGGATTCGTAAGCCAAAATGGCCGCAACCTCCGTAGTGCCCGATCGGATCCGCAGCTCACACAGCGTGCTGCGGGTTATCCATGCCAGTGATATTACCGTGGCACAAATAACCACCAGTTTTAACAGGCTCCGTTTGTTCGGCATCATGCCTTCTTCTCCTTGCCTCGCGGCGGGTAAGAGGCTAACTTAACGTTGCTGGCGTTAGAGTAGGCCTCGGGTTGATGAATATCGACTCGGGGCTTTTCTCTTTGTATCTTTCACGCAGGCTCTAGATACAAAGATCCAGAGCACCCGCGCGCAGTATATTCATCCTCCCCGTTATCCCGGTTCCTTTTTACTGACTCCGTTTCATTTCTGCGCAAAATTGCGCAAAGGCGTTGCAACAGACTGAAAATCGCCGCACGGATGGCGACAAATGAAATAAAAAAAAGCGGCCCCCATACGATGGGAGCCGCTTTTTCAGCGAGGCGTGGCCTGGCGTCAGGCGTGTTTCTTGGCCGCCTGCAGGTACAGCATCTCCAGACCCAACGTCGCCGCGGCCAGCGCGGTGATCTCGGACTGGTCATAGGCCGGCGCCACTTCCACTACGTCCATGCCGACGATGTTCAGCGACTGCATGCCGCGCACCAGTTTCAGCGCGCGATCGGAAGTCAGACCGCCGATCACCGGCGTGCCGGTGCCCGGTGCGAACGCCGGATCCAGGCAGTCGATGTCGAAGGTCAGGTACACCGGCATATCGCCGACGATGCCTTTGATCTGGGTCAGCAGGTCGTCCACGCTGCGATCGTTCACCTGCGCGGCGTCCAGTACGGTAAAGCCATTGTCGTGATCGAACTCGGTGCGAATGCCGATCTGCACCGAGTGATGCGGGTCGATCAGGCCTTCGTTCGGCGCATGATAGAACATGGTGCCGTGGTCGAACTTGCTGCCGTTGGCGTAGGTATCAGTATGGGCGTCGAAGTGCACCAGCGCCAGCTTGCCGAAATGCTTGGCGTGCGCGCGCAGCAGCGGCAGGGTGACAAAGTGGTCGCCACCGAACGAGAGCATGCGCTTACCGGCTTTCAGCAGTTTCTCAGCGTGCGCCTGCAGCTTGTCGCTCATGTCCTGCGCATCGCCGAAGTTGAACACGATGTCGCCGCAGTCAACCACGTTCAGGCGATCGCGCAGATCGAAGCTCCACGGCCAACGGTTGCCTTCCCAAGCCAGGTTGGTGGACACCTGGCGGATGGCCGCCGGGCCATGACGGCCGCCGGCGCGACCGGAGGTCGCCATGTCAAACGGAATGCCGGTGATGACCCACTCTGCATCGCTGTCGTAAGGCATGAAGTTCAGCGGAAAGCGCAGGAAACCAAAGGCGTTGGACACTAATGAATTATCGGACTGATGGCCTAAGGTGCTCATAGTAAACCCTCGTAGTTCAACAAGTTGCCGGGCGCAGACGCCGGGCCGTGACAAAAAAAAATCCCTCCCGCGTCGTTAGCCCGACGAGAAAGGGATTTATTCGATGTGTGTTTCGGTGCTACCGATACGGCAGATTATGGCCGCATTTTGCTCATGCTTCAAGGGGGCCGATATCGCCCCCCTGAAGAAGGCGGTTACTCGTCTTCCAGATACGTGTAGCCGTACAGGCCAGCTTCAAACTCTTCCAGGAACTGCGCCTGCAGCTCGCTGTCCAGATCGGTTTCTTTGACCTGATCGCGGAACTTGGACAGCAGCGCGCTCGGATCGAGCTGCACGTACTCCAGCATGTCCGCCACGGTATCGCCCTCGTCGGACAGCTCGGTCTCGACGCTGCCGTCCGGGAACACGTACACGTCAACCGAGGCGGTGTCGCCGAACAGGTTGTGCATGTTGCCGAGGATCTCCTGGTACGCGCCGACCATGAAGAAGCCCAACGCCGGCGGGTTCTCCGGATCGTATGGCGGCATCGGCATGGTGGTCGCCACGCCGTCGCCGTCGACGTAATGGTCGATGGTGCCGTCGGAATCGCAGGTGATGTCGAGCAGCACCGCACGGCCTTCCGGCGGCTTATCCAACCCTTCCAGCGGCAGCACCGGGAACAGCTGATCGATGCCCCAGGCATCCGGCATCGACTGGAACAGCGAGAAGTTGACGTAGAACTTGTCCGCCATGCGCTCTTGCAGTTCGTCGATGATAGGACGGTGCGCACGGTTGCTCGGATCGAGCTGCTGCTGGATCTTGTTGCAGATATTCAGATACAGCTGCTCGGCCCAGGCGCGCTTAGTCAGGTCCAGCATGCCGTGCGCGTATTGGGTATGCACGTCGTGCAGATCCATCTGGCTGTCGTGCAGCCATTCGCGCAGCGAGCGGCGGTTTTCCGGCTCGTTCATTTCCAGCCAGGTTTCCCACATGCTTTCCAGCGCGCGCGGCGCGTCGGCTTCCGGCGGCTGCGGTTCGCTGAACTCGTTGCGCTCTACGCCGATCACGTTGGAGACCAGCACCGTGTGGTGCGCGGTCACGGCGCGACCGGACTCGGTGATCACCGTCGGGTGCGGCAGGCCGTGTTCGTTACAGGCGTCGCCGATGCCCCAAATCACGTTGTTGGCGTATTCGTTCAGGCCGTAGTTGACCGAGCAATCGGACTGCGAACGGGTGCCTTCGTAGTCGACGCCCAAGCCGCCGCCCACGTCGAAGCACTGAATGTTGACGCCCAGCTTGTGCAGCTCAACGTAGAAGCGCGCCGATTCGCGCACGCCGGTGGCGATGTCGCGAATATTGGCCAGCTGCGAGCCCAAATGGAAGTGCAGCAGCTGCAGGCTGTCGAGGCGGCCCGCTTCACGCAGGGTTTCCACCAGTTTCAGCACCTGCACCGCCGCCAGACCGAACTTGGATTTTTCGCCGCCGCTCGACTGCCATTTGCCGGAGCCTTGCGATGCCAGACGCGCACGCACGCCCAGGCGCGGTATGACGTTCAGCCGTTCGGCTTCTTCCAGCACCAGGTTGATCTCGGACATCTTCTCGATCACCAGGTACACCTTGTGCCCCAGCTTTTCCCCGATCAGCGCCAGACGAATATATTCACGATCTTTATAACCATTACAGACGATCACCGAGCGGGTCATGCCGGCATGCGCCAGCACCGCCATCAGTTCGGCCTTTGAGCCGGCTTCCAGCCCCAGCGGTTCGCCGGAGTTCACCAGCGATTCAATCACGCGGCGATGTTGGTTCACCTTGATCGGATACACCAGGAAATAGCCGCCCTGGTAACCGAAGGACTCACGCGCGCGTTTGAACGCGGCGTTGATAGAGCGCAGGCGATGCTGAAGGATCTGCGGGAAGCAGAACAGCGCCGGCAGACGTTGGCCGTCTTTCTGGCGCGTTTTCACCAATTCTGCCAGATCGACGCGCGCCTGCGGGACATCCGGATCCGGGCACACGCTGATATGGCCCAGCTCGTTGACGTCATAGTAATTGTTGCCCCAGTAGGCGACGTTATAAGTACGCAGCATCTTGCTGGCATTACGATCATTCATGGCAACCTCCTGCATGGAGCGCAAAGATAAAGACTCGCCCGCAACCGGCGGACGGTGAATCAACAGATCATCAGACATGGTTCGCCTCACATTCCGTACTGACGAAACCGTCAGCCACTATCGCAGCTACAACCCGCGAGAACAACCCAACAAGCCGCGCCGGCGGCAGCGAAGAGAACTGCCGTTCGCGGTCAGCGATCGGTTTATCACTCATATAATTGTAAGACACCCTGTTCAAACCTCGTGAATCGGGCCAAGAAACATCCCACAGGAAGGCTGCAGGCTACCCTTGTTCAGTTCTTCAGACGACCGTTAGCCGGCCCGAGAATCCTGAGTAGCGGCCAAGTGTTTATCGCACCTGGTAAGTGACAGAGAGACAAGACGGGAAATAGCAGAAGAATGTGCGCCAGAACGGCACTGCTGTTGAGAACCAACAACCGGTAGACAACGGATCATTAATCCAACCACCTCCACGCGCGCCGTTCGGAGTGAACGACCCAGCCTCTAAAATAGTGTAAGAACGTGACCGTTCGATGAAGCGGCGGCGCCACGGCGAACGCCCGCGACGGATAATAGCGCAATGCCGGCGAATGCAAAGCGGAAGTTTATCGTACCTTCCCCCACGCCAGACCGCCGTACTGTGCAGCAAATGAACCGCGCGCGCAGTTTATACCGGTAAGCAGGTGAAAAAGCAAAATGAAAATTCGCCGAAAACTGTTTCAAGCGATGAAAATGGCGCCAACCCGTTTGCGCAAAAGAGCGAAAGCGCAAAAAATTACTGGCAATCTGGCTAAACCCTGACCTAAAATAGACGTCCAGATGTTAATCCATCTATACTGGTTAACTGATAAACTGCTTAACGGCTTTGCCTGAGGGGCGTTGCAGGATGCATCTCGCGCCATCAGCGGAAGACCCTTCGCTTCGATGCCGGATCTCCAGCGCTGTGCAGTAATTTCTAACCCGTCTTATGCAAGGTAAAGAACACAATGGCTAAACACCTCTTCACGTCCGAATCCGTCTCCGAAGGACATCCAGATAAAATCGCCGACCAGATCTCCGATGCCGTCCTCGACGCCATCCTGGAACAAGATCCGAAAGCGCGCGTCGCCTGCGAAACTTACGTGAAAACCGGTATGGTGCTGGTCGGCGGTGAAATCACCACCAGCGCCTGGGTCGATATCGAAGAGATCACCCGCAAGACCGTGCGCGAGATCGGCTACATTCATTCGGACATGGGCTTTGACGCCAACTCCTGCGCAGTGTTGAGCGCCATCGGCAAGCAATCTCCGGATATCAATCAGGGCGTTGACCGTACCGATCCTCTCGAGCAGGGCGCCGGCGATCAGGGCTTGATGTTTGGCTACGCCACCAATGAAACCGACGTGCTGATGCCTGCGCCTGTCACCTACGCGCACCGTCTGGTGCAGCGCCAATCCGAAGTGCGTAAGAACGGCACCCTGCCGTGGCTGCGCCCGGATGCGAAGAGCCAGGTGACCTTCCAATACGACGACGGCAAAATCGTCGGCATCGACGCCGTCGTTCTGTCCACCCAGCACTCAGAAGACATCTCGCTGAAAGATCTGCAAGAAGCGGTGATGGAAGAGATCATCAAGCCGGTACTGCCGGCGGAATGGCTGACGGCGGGCACCAAATACCACATCAACCCGACCGGCCGTTTCGTTATCGGCGGCCCGATGGGCGACTGCGGCCTGACCGGCCGTAAGATCATCGTCGACACCTACGGCGGCATGGCTCGCCACGGCGGCGGTGCCTTCTCCGGTAAGGACCCGTCCAAGGTTGACCGTTCCGCGGCATACGCGGCGCGCTACGTGGCGAAAAACATCGTCGCCGCCGGCCTGGCCGATCGCTGCGAGATCCAGGTGTCTTACGCTATCGGCGTAGCGGAACCGACCTCCATCATGGTGGAAACCTTCGGTACCGAGAAAGTGCCAACCGAACAACTGACGCTGCTGGTGCGCGAATTCTTCGATCTGCGCCCATACGGCCTGATCCAGATGATGGATCTGCTGCAGCCGATCTACCGCGAAACCGCCGCCTACGGCCACTTCGGCCGCGAACACTTCCCATGGGAAGCGACCGACAAAGCTGCGCAGCTGCGCGATGCCGCCGGCCTGAAATAAGCCCCGACATCAACATGAAAAACGGCGAGCCAAGGCTCGCCGTTTTTTTTGAACGGATGGGTGCTCATGGATCAACGCATCGACTGCCGGCCGGCGGAGGCAAAGCCCCCGCCGCCGGGTTGCCTTACCGTTCGGATTCGTAAGCCAAAATGGCCGCAACCTCCGTAGTGCCCGATCGGATACGCAGCTCACACAGCGTGCTGCGGGTTATCCATGCCAGTGATATTACCGTGGCACAAATAACCACCAATTTTAACAGGCTCCGTTTGTTCGGCATCATGCCTTCTTCTCCTTGCCTCGCGGCGGGTAAGAGGCTAACTTAACGTTGTGATGCGTTAGAGTAGGCCTCGGGTTGATGGATATCGACTCGGGGCTTTTCTCTTTGTATCTTTCACGCAGGCTCCAGAGACAAAGATCCAGAGCACCCGCACGCAGTATATTCACCTCCCCCTCTCTTCCCGCGTTCCTTTTCACGTTAAATGTCTTTCTTGCGCAGCGACACGCAACGCCTTGCAAGGCGTTGAAAAAAGGCCCAGCAACGCTGGGCTCTTGATGGCGGAGAAAGCAAAGTAGGGGTGAAGCTTACGACGTCTGCTTACGCAACAGATAAACGAAGTACGGCGCGCCGATAAAGGTCGCCAGTAACCCCGCGGGGATCTGATACGGAAACAGCAGCATCCGCCCGCACCAGTCGGCAAATACCATCAGCAAACCGCCCAACAGCGCGGCGATCACCATTTGCGGCAGCGCGCGGCGGAAGCCCAACATGCGCGCCATGTGCGGCGCCATCAGCCCGACAAAGCTCAGCGGCCCCACGGTCAGGGTCGCCATGGCGGTCAGCGTGGCGGCCAACAACAGGATAGTCAATCGCGCAGGCGTCAACGCAATCCCCACCGAACGGGCGGTGGCCCCGCCGAGCGGCAGAATGGTCAGCCAGCGGCGGCACAGCGGCGCCAATATCATCAATCCGGCGGCGATCAGCGCGGTGCGCAGCGCCTGCGCCGGCTCCACCGAATAGGTTGAACCGGAGAGCCAGGTCAGCAAGCCCCCCATACGCGGATCGCCGCTGGCCAGCAGCAGGAAGATGACGGTGGTAAAGGCGGTGCTGAGCGCGATGCCGGCGAGCAACATGCGTTCGGTAGAGAAACCGCCGCGGCCGGCGGCAATCATGATGATCAGCAGCGTAACGGCCGCCCCCAGACTGCCGGCGGGCAGCAGCCAAACGAAGGCGTCGCCCGGCACCATAAACAGCATCATCACGACGCCAAAAGCGGCGCCGGAGCTGATGCCCAGCACTTCCGGGCTGGCCATCGGGTTGCCGGTCAGCTTCTGGATCAGCGTGCCGGCGACCGCCAACATCATGCCCGCCGCCAACGCCGACAGCACCCGCGGCCAGCGCCACGGCAGCAAGGCGTCCAGCTCCGCGCCCAGGCTCCAGTGCCAGCCGCCGGCGTTTTTGCCCAGCATCAGCGCCAACGTCAGGCCGATCAACAGCACGGCACCGGCCAGCGCTGCCCAGCCAGGCAGATTCCCGCGCTCGGCAGGCACCTTGTCGCCAAGGTTCATCGGTGGCGGCGTGGCGGCGCTGCGCAAACGCGGCAGCAGCCACAACAGCAGCGGCGCGCCGAACAGCGCGGTGGCCGCCCCGGTCGGGATCTCACGCCACACCTGCGCCACCCCAATCATCACCTGATCGGTCAGCCACAGCAGCAACGCCCCCAGCAACGGCGCCAACATCATGCGATGCGCCAAGCGGCGAGCGCCCAGCATCTTCGCCATCAGCGGCGCAAACAGGCCGATAAAGCCGATAACGCCCACCGCGCTCACCAACATGGCGCTGAAGATGATGGCCAGCCCCAGGGCGCAGAAGCGCGCCATCGACAGCCCCAACCCCAGATTGCGCGCCACGCCGTCGTCCAGCCCCAGCAGCGTCAGCGGGCGCAGCAATAGCGCCGCCAGCGCACCTGCCACCAGCAAACGCGGCAGGATAAACTGCACCGCGCTCCAGTCCTGTTGGTTCAACGCGCCGGTGCCCCACAGGAACATGCCCTGCAGCTGATCGTAATTAAACAGCGCCAACAGGCTG
Source organism: Serratia sp. B501 (assembly GCF_051172315.1). NCBI lineage: Bacteria > Pseudomonadati > Pseudomonadota > Gammaproteobacteria > Enterobacterales > Yersiniaceae > Serratia > Serratia sp. B501. The sequence goes on along the minus strand of NZ_JBPIZB010000005.1, from coordinate 293,593 downwards.
TTGACCGCGCCGCAGTAAAGCCCCAGAACCAGCCCGGCCAGAATCAGCGTCACCGGCGACATCCGCTTGCCCCAGGCGACGCCGAACACCAGCCCGCCCACCACAACCGCCCCCACCATAGCGGCCAGCTGACGAGTGAACTCGCCCCCCGGCAGCACCCACAGCGTGGCGATGGTCAGGCCGAGCTGCGCGCCGGCGGCCACGCCGAGCGTCGACGGTTCCGCCAACGGATTGCGCAACACCTGCTGGAACAATACGCCGACCAATCCCAGACCGGCGCCGGCCAACAGCGACACCGTCAACCGCGGCAGCAGGCTGTAATGGAACAGCATTTGCCGCACGTCGTCGATGTCCGGCGCGCTCAGCGCCCGCGCCCATTGCGCAGGCGGCAGCTGCTGCACCAGGTTATATATCGTCAAACCGCCTGCCGCCGCCAGCAACAGCAGGATCAGCGTCAGCGGCAATTTCCGAATGCCCGCATTCATGACGCACTCTCCTGAGCTTGCGCCAATAAACGGCAGAAACGCATCGTCGACAGCGTGGCGCCATAGAACCACACCGCCGGCACCTGTCGCAGCTGGTTTTGCCGCACAAAAGGCAATGACTGCCACAGCGGCGTCGCGCTGACCTTGTCCATCATCGCTTGATTACCGTGATCAAGATAAATGACCCGGGCGTTACGCACCGTGGCCAACCGTTCAATCCCCACCACCGCCGTGCCCCAAAAGTCGGTTTGCTCCTGCCAGGCATTGCGGATGCCGAGTTGATCCATCGCTTCCTGGAACAGGCTTTTTTGGCCGATGATCAACGCATGGCGGGTGTCGATCAGGGAAAACAGCAGCAACGGTTGCTGGGTGTAGCTTTGCAGGCGCTGACGCGCATCCTGCATAAAGCTGTCGAACTGCGCCAAATGGTTTATCGCCCGGCTTTCTATGCCTAATCGTTGCCCCAGCGCCAGCAGCGACTGGCGGGCGACGGTCAGCGGTTTGCCGCTGCCATCGTTGAAGCCGAAGCTCATGGTTGGCGCGATGGGTTGGATTTTTCGCGGCGTCGGGCCATAGCCTTGCGACAGCAACACCAGCGAAGGCTGGAGTTGCTGCAGCAGTTCGAGATTCGGTTCGGTGCGCTGCCCGACGTCGACGACCGTCGTCGGCAGCTTCGGCTCCGCCACCCACAGGTTGTAGTTATGGACATCGGCCACCGCCAGCGGCGTCACGCCCAATGCCAACAGCAGCTCGATCGGCAGCCATTCCAGCGCCGCAACGCGCGCGATATCCGGCGGCGCATCCGCTGCTCGGCCGGGCAACGAGCTTAACAGCGGCGACAACGCCAGCGCCATTAACAAACGGCGGCGCAGCGGATCGTGAGAAGAAGTGAATGCAGAGGACATCAGTAGACAAAACTCACCGGCGCGCCGCCGCTCGGGTGCGGCAAGGTGCCCATAGGAATACCGTAAATTTGTTCCAGTACCGACCCCTGCATCAGTTCCAGCGGGCCGCCCTGGGCGATCATTTCACCGCCGCGCAGCGCCACCAGATGGTCGCAGTAGCGTGCGGCCATGTTGATGTCGTGCAGCACGGCGATCACCGTGAGATCGCGTTCGCGGCTCAAGCGCTGGATGAGCGCCAGCACCTCAACCTGATGTGCGATGTCCAGCGCCGACGTCGGTTCGTCGAGCAGCAGACAGCGGCTGTCCTGCGCCACCATCATCGCCAGCCAGGCGCGTTGGCGCTCGCCGCCGGACAGGCTGTCCACCAGGCGGTTGGCGAACGGCTTCAGCCCCACCAGTGAGATAGCCTCTTCCACCAATTGGCGATCGTTGGCGCCAAAACGCCCCAGCGCGCCATGCCACGGATAGCGGCCGACGGCCACCAGCTCGCGCACCGTCATGCCTTCCGCCACCGGCAACTGCTGCGGCAGGTAGGCCACCTGGCGGGCGAAGGATTTGCTGTCCCACTGCGCCAACGGCTGCCGATTGAGCAGTACCTGGCCGCCACTGGGGGCATGATGCCGCCCGAGCAATTTCAACAGGGTGGATTTACCGGAACCGTTATGGCCGATCAGGCCGCAGACTTTGCCCTGGGGAAAACTGAGCGACAGCGGTTGCAACAGCACCCGGCCGGGGACGGCGAAGCTGGCGTTATCCAGCGCGAAAGTCGCGCCGGGATTAAGATGTTTGTCCTGCATAGATCCTGCTTTGTCCGGGGCGACGCGGCGCCGCCCCGGCTATCCGGTTAGAAACGGAAGGTTGCGGTGGCGACCACCTGGCGTTCTGCGCCCCAGTAGCAGGCGTAGTCGCGGTAGCAGCTCGATACGTAAGTCTTGTCGAACAGGTTGTTGATGTTGACGCCCACGGACGAGCCCGGCAGGCCAAAGCGCGCCAGATCGTATTTAATGGTGGCGTCCACCAGCGTGTAGTCCGGCACCTTGAAGGTGGTGTTATCGCTGTTGAAGCTCGAGCTGGAGCCAACGTAACGCACGCCGGAACCCAGCGTCAAACCGCTCACCGCCGTTTCGTGGAAGGTATAATCCGCCCACAGCGACGCCATGTGTTTCGGCACTTCGACGGTCGGTTTGCCCTGATAGGTGTTGTCCTTGGTGTACTTCGCATCGGTGTAGGTATAGGAGGCGATCAGGTTGACGTTGGCATTCAACGCCGCCTTGGCTTCCAGCTCCACGCCGCGCGAACGGATCTCGCCGCTCTGCACGCTGAACTGCGCGTTATCCGGATCCGGCGTCAGGTTATTGTTTTTGGTCAGTTGATACAGGGCGCCGGTCAGCACGATCGGACGATCCTTCGGCACGTATTTCACGCCGGCCTCATACTGCTTGCCGATCGAAGGCTTGAAGGTGCTGCCCCCTTGCGTCGTGCCCAAATTCGGTTCAAACGACTCGCTGTAGCTGAAATACGGCGTCACACCGTTGTCGAACAGATAGTTCAGGCCGCCGCGCCAGGTAAACTGCCGGTCGGTCTGCTGGCTCGTCGAACTCGCATCGCGGTTATAAGCGGAGGTCTTCGCCCAGTCATAGCGCCCGCCCAGCGTCAACAGCCACTGGTTCCACTCACCTTGCTCCTGCACATACAGGCCGGTTTGCTCCTGACGGTTCAGGTAATGGTAGGGGAAGTTGATATTGACCGCGTCATTCCCATATTGCGGATGGGTCATGCTCAGACCGTCCGCAGAGCCAAATGCGGCATTGATATCGTTACGCATGCGCATGTAGTCCACGCCGAACAACAGCGTATGATCGATATCGCCGGTCTTCACCTTAGCCTGTGCCTGGGTATCCACCGAGAAATTGTTCAGGTGTTCTTTCGACTGGACATAGGCGCGATTAATCGTCGTCGGCGTCGCCGCAGAAACGCCGCTGCCATAAATACTCTTCATGTCGGTGTCCAGCTGCAGATAGCGCAGGTTCTGGCGCACCGCCCAGGTATCGTTGAAGGCGTGTTCGAAGCTGTACCCGATCATCCGCTGTTTGCGGGAGGTATAGTTGCTGGCTTCGCCTTCGTTGAAATCGGTCGGCAGCTTACCGCCGTTCGGCAACGGGATCAGCGTGCCCTGCTTCGGCAGCCAGCCGTAATAACCGGTATAGGGATCGTTTTGAATGTTGGCCAACAGCGTGAAGTTGGTCTTGTCATCCGGGCGCCAGCTAAAGGACGGCGCGATCGCATAGCGCTTCTCTTTGCTCATGTTTTGCTGCGCATCGCTGTCTTTCGCCAGGCCGGTCAGGCGATAGGAGTAGATGCCCTGATCGTCCAGCGCGTCGCTGAAATCGAAACCGGTTTGGAACAGGTTATCGGTGCCCATCTTGAACTGGATTTCGCGCAGCGGCTCGGTGGTTGGCCGCTTGCTGACCAGGGCGACCAGGCCGCCGGGGTTGCTTTTGCCGTACAGCACCGAGACCGGGCCGCGCAGCAGCTCGGCGCGCTCGAGGAAATAAGGATCGATGGACGCTTCGCTGTAGTTATCGCCCAGCAGCCGCAGGCCATCCAGATACTGAGTGGTGTTGGTGGCCGGGAAGCCGCGGATCGCCACCGCGTCATAGGTCGTGGAGCTGCCGCGGCTGGCGAATACGCCCGGCGCATAGGCCAGCGCGCCTTTCACCGTATCCGGCTGGCGCATGTCCATCTCTTCACGCGTTACCACGGAAACGGACTGCGGGTTCTTCTCGATCGGCGTATCGGTTTTGGTGCCGGTGGCGCTGCGCTTGGCGACATAGGTGCCGACCGGCCCCCAGGCGCTTTCCTGCTGGGCGGTATTGCTGCCGCCCACAACGGTAATCGTGTCTTCCTTGGCGGCCGGCTTGGCGTCGGCGGAAAAAGCCGGCATCGCCAGCGTGCCCAACGCCGCGGCGACGGTGATCGCTAACGCGCTGACGGGGGTACGGCCCTGCTTGGCCGCGGATGATGAAAGGCGCTTGGTCGGCATAGTTGATTTCTCTGATGAATAATTAAATGACGAATCTAAACGATAATAATTATTATAAGCGTCGCATTTTATGCAGAAGCCAAATTAAACTGCAAGCCGAATTCATAAGGCAAATAGGTTAAGGATTAGGCGCTTAGCCATGCGGTTAGCAGGGAAATAAAACGAGCGGAAAAATAAAAAAGCCCGCAACCAAGGTTACGGGCTTAATAACAAAGAAAAAATTTTCACCGGGGCCGACGCCCCGGTAGCGATTACTGGCCGAACATATCCTTGATCCAGCCGGCGACGCCATCGCCATCTTTTTGCTCACCCGCCGCCGGTTGCTGCTGTTGCTGCACCGCCGCCTGGCTGGCCTGGCACAATCCCTGCGGATTGTCGGTCCAGACCGGGATGGTGCGCCAGCTGCCGCCGCCGCAGATAAAGTTACCGGCAGAGTCGATGCTCATCTGGTTAATGCCTTCCGGCGGCTGCAGCATCAGCGGCAGCGGCGTCTGGTTTTCCAGATAGCGGCGATACAGGGTCAACGCGCCGTTGGCGCCGGTCAGCTTGGCCGGGCCGTTGTTATCGCGCCCGACCCAGGCGATCGCCACTTCCTTGCCGTCGATGCCGGCGAACCAGCTGTCGCGCAGATCGTTGGTGGTACCGGTTTTCGCCGCCAGGTTGTAGTTCGGGAACTTCACCGACAGCGAACGGGAGGTCCCGCGCGCCACGCCCTGCTGCATCGCGTACAGCGTCAGGTAAGCGGCCTGCGCCGGCACCATGCGCTCCGCCTGCGGGAAGCTCTGGTACAGCACCGTGCCGTCTTCGGCGATCACCGAACGCACCGCCGACAGCGGCGCACGGTTACCGCCGCTGGCGATGGTCTGGTATTCCTGCGCCACTTCCATCGGCGTCAGGCCGATCGCCCCCAGCAGCATCGAAGGCACCGGATTGATCTCCGCTTTCGGGATCCCCAGGCGTTGCAGCGTGGCGCTGATCTGATCCAGCCCGACCGACAGGCCGAGGTTCACCGTCGGCACGTTCAGCGAGTTGGCCAACGCATCCACCAGCATCACCTGACCGCGGAATTTGCGATCGTAGTTGTTCGGCTGCCAGACGGCGCCGTTCGGCTGTTTCAGCGACAGCGGCGCATCCGCCAGCCAGGTGTTGAGGCGGTATTTGTCCGGCTCGGACAGCGCGGTCAGGTACGTTGGCGGTTTGGCCAGCGAGCCGACCAGGCGTCGCGCCTGCATGGCGCGGTTGAAACCGGCGAACTGCGGGTTGGCGCCGCCGACCATGGCGCGCACTTCACCGCTGAAGCGATCGACAATCACCATCGCCGCTTCCAGATCCTGCAGGTGACGCGCAGCGCGCAGCGCCGGGATGCCGTCTTCAACCGCTTTTTCCGCCGCGTCTTGCGACACCGGATCCAGCGTGGTGAAGATCTTCACGCCGGACAGGTCATTCACCTTATCGCCCAGCTTGGTCTGCAGTTCCTGACGCACCATCTGCATAAACGCCGGCTGCGGCGTAATGACGCCGCCTTTCGGCTGCACGCCCAGCGGACGGGCGCTCAGCATGTCATACAGCTCGCCGTCGATCACGCCCTGGTTCTGCAGCAGTTTGAGCACCAAATTGCGACGTTCCAGCGCCAGTTTCGGGTTACGCCACGGGTTGTACAGCGACGCGCCCTTGACCATGCCGACCAGCAACGCCTGTTGATCGAGGCTCAGCTCATCCACCGGGCGCCCGAAGTAATACAGGCTGGCCAGCGGGAAGCCGCGGATCTGGTCGCTGCCGCTCTGGCCGAGGTATACCTCGTTCAGATACAGCTCCAGGATGCGGTCTTTGCTGTAACGGTAATCCACCAACAGCGCCATATAGGCTTCGTTGGCCTTACGCCACAGCGAGCGTTCGTTGCTCAGGAACAGGTTCTTCACCAGCTGCTGCGTCAGCGTACTGCCGCCCTGTACCGCACGCCCGGCGGTCAGGTTGGCCAACACCGCACGGCCGATGGAGTATGGGCTGATACCGTCATGCTCATAGAAGTGGCGGTCTTCCGTGGCGATCAGCGTATCCACCAACAAATCCGGGAAACCGGAGCGCGGCACGAACAGACGCTGTTCACCGTTCGGCGACTGCAACATGGTGATAAGACGCGGATCGAGGCGGAAGAAGCCGAAGCTGCGGCCGCTGTCCAGGTTTTCGATCTTCGCCAGGCGGTTATTCTGGAAATCGAGGCGGGCGCGGATCTGCCCTTCTTTACCATCCGGGAAGTCGAACGGGCGGCGCAGCATCTCGATGCTGTTGGCCTGCACGGTAAACTCGCCCGGACGCGTCATGCGGCTGACCTGGCGGTACTGCATGCCTTCCAGCAGGTTAACCATCTCCTTCTTGCTGTACGGCATGCCCGGTTCCAGGTTGACCATGCGGCCGTACACCGCCGCCGGCAGCTGCCAGACTTTGCCGTCGATGCGGCTGCGGATCTGCGAGTCCAGGTAGACGCCATAGATCGCCAACAGGACGGCAAGCACCAGGATCAGTTTGATAAACAGGCCGAGCCAGCGGCGTTTTTTACGCGGCGGAGTCGCTTTCACCTTACGCGGCATGCGTTCCTCCTCCTCTTCATACTCGTCATCGTCATACTCGTCTTCTTCGTAATCGTCATAATCGTCGTCTCGGCGACGGCGCGGCGGCTTGCGCGACGCGGTGCTTTTTGGTTGTTTTCCTTTGCGCCCGATGGGCTCGCGGTCATCCCCAGCCATGGCTGTTGTTCTCCGAGCTTGCCGACACTGCCGGCCATAATGAGTCGCTTAATCTGTGCCGACGCCGTGGCGCTGAACAGAAGAAACATCTGAATTCCAAACCTTAAACGATCGCGGCCTACTGATATTTCTTCGTTCGGCGCGTCGGGGCCGCCGTGGCCGGATCGTCCGGCCACACGTGTTTCGGGTAGCGGCCCTTCATCTCTTTTTGAACCTCGCGGTAGGCGCCTTGCCAGAAGGCCGCCAGATCGCCGGTGATTTGCAACGGCCGGTGCGCCGGTGAGAGTAACTCAAGCACTACCGGGATGCGACCCTCCGCCAACATCGGGCTGCGCTGCTCGCCGAACACCTCCTGCAAACGCACCGCCAGCGCCGGCGGTTTGCCTGCCTCATAACGGATCGGCAGGCGGCTGCCGGTCGGCACAGTGTAATGAGTGGGTAATGCATTATCCAGCCGCTGTTTTTGCTGCCAGTCCAACAGGCGGGACAGCGCCTCGGCGATGTTGACCTGCTTCAAACCGCGCAGATCGCGCACGCCGTTCAGCGACGGCAGCAACCACTGCTCCAGCGCCGCCAGCAGGGGTTCCTCGTCCATCGCCGGCCATGCCGCCTCCGGCAGCCAGGCTTGCGCGCACTGCAGGCGCACCCGCAATTGTTCGGCGGCGCCCTCCCAGTTGAGCACCGCCAGCCCCTGTGCGCGCACCCAATCGAGCAGCGCCTGCTGCAGCTCTTCGTCCGCCGGCTTGGCCAGCGGCTGCGCGCGCAGCGTCAGACGGCCGATCTGCTGGCGTTTCCAGGCGCGCAGCGTCCCCTTCTCTTCATCCCACTCCACCGCCGTGCGTTGCATGACCATCGCCGGCAGCTGCGCCGCCAACGCCTCGATATCGACCGGCAACGCCAACAAAATACGCGCATCCGGGCTGTTGTGGCCCTGCAACAGGCTGGGGACAATCAACCAGGGCGCGCGCGACAGCGCCTCGTCCTGGTTCATCGCCGCGCCCAGGCCGTTGGCCAGCAGGTAGCGGCCATCCTGACCGCGACGCTGGGCGATGCGATCGGTAAATGCCAGCGCCAACAGCCGCGGCGCCAAATCGGCGTCAACTTGCCCCGCACGTTGCGGCAGACGTTTGGCCAACTGCGCGGCACGCTGCCGCCAGTTCGGTTGCGGGCGGCTCAGCCAGTAGCCGATATCCATCTGCCCGCCGCGCGGCGGTTCTTCCAGCAATGCCGCCAGCAACGCCGCCGTCGCCAGGCCGTCGGCGCTCAGCGCCGCGCCGGTGACCAGCATCGCCGCCAGCCGCGGCTCGCATCCCAGCGCGGCCATCTGGCGCCCCGGTGCGGTGAGTTTGCCGCCGTCATCCGTGGCCCCCAGCCGGTGCAGCAACGCCCTGGCCGCCGCCAATGCCGCTGCCGGAGGCGCGTCAAGCCAGGTCAGCTGCGCCGGATCATGGCACCCCCACTGCAGCAGCTCGAGCCAGAAGCCGGTGAGATCGCTCTGTAAAATTTCCGGCTCAGCATGTTCCACCGCGCGCTCCGCCTGCTCTTTGGCGAACAGATGCCAGCAAATGCCAGGTTCCAGACGCCCGGCGCGCCCGGCGCGCTGCACCATCGAGGCCTGACTGATACGCTGTGTCGTCAGCCGCGTCAGGCCGTTGCGCACGTCGTAACGCGCTACGCGCTCCAGACCGCTGTCCACCACCAGCCGAATGCCCTCGATCGTCAGGCTGGTCTCGGCGATGTTGGTCGCCAACACCACTTTGCGGCGGCCCGGCGCCGCCGGCTGAATCGCTTTTTGCTGTTGCGCCAGAGGCAGAGCGCCATACAGCGGGCAAAGATCGGTATCACTCGCCACTTCGCCGGTCAAACGTTCCAGCACCCGGTTGATCTCCGCTACGCCCGGCAGGAACAGCAGCAAAGACCCCGGCTGTTCGGCCAGCATGCGCTTCACCGCCGCCGCTACGCCATCCTCCAGCCGCTGATGGCTGGCCAACGGCTGATACAGGCGTTCAACCGGGAAACTGCGCCCCTCGGACACCACCACCGGCGCCTGCGGCAGCAGCTGCGTCATACGGGCGTTATCCAGCGTGGCCGACATGATCAGCAGTTTCAGATCGTCGCGCAGCCCTTGCTGCACGTCGAGCAGCAGCGCCAGCGCCAAATCGGCCTGCAGGCTGCGTTCGTGGAATTCGTCGAGGATCACCAACGACACGCCCTGCAGCTCGGCATCCTGCTGCAACATGCGGGTGAGAATGCCTTCCGTCACCACTTCCAGCCGGGTCTGCGGCCCGCTTTTGCTTTCGGCGCGCATGCGGTAGCCCACGGTCTGGCCGGGATCCTCCCCCAGTTGCTGCGCCAGGCGATAGGCGACGTTCTTCGCCGCCAGCCGCCGCGGCTCCAGCATGATAATGCGCCCCGGCAACCCGGCCTTCGCCAGGAGCTGCAGCGGCAGCCAGGTGGATTTACCGGCACCGGTCGGGGCGTGCAACAGCACCTGCGGGGCAGACTGCAGCGCAGCCAGCAACTCATCGAGCACTGCGCTGACGGGCAATGAAGACACTGAATTCTCCGTAGTGGTTAGCGTTAAACGGCGTACAGTGTAGCATTAGCTTTATCCCCGTAACCTTTCAAACTGTTGCCGCGTTAGCTATAGTACGGAGCTCATTCGTGCGCCGCGCCCCTCGCGGGGCCGCTGCCAGTAACGTTTACCGCTGTTCCCGACCGTATTGTCATGCATTTGCCGAGCCCTTATGTCCAATTCGCGCCGCCTGTTTTTCGCCCTGTCCTTGCCTGACGCCCTGCAACAGCAGGTGGTCCGCTGGCGCGCCGAGGCGTTTGCACCGGAGGCCGGTCGGCCAGTGGCGGCGGCCAATTTGCACCTGACGCTGGCGTTTCTCGGTGAAGTCAGCGCACAGAAAGAACTGGCGCTGCGTAAGTTGGCCGGCCGCATCGCTCAACCCGGCTTCAGCATGCGGCTCGACGATCTCGGCCATTGGCCGCGCCCCGGCGTGGTCTGGCTCGGCACCCGCCGCGCGCCGCGCGGGCTGCTGCAGCTGGCCGAGCTGCTGCGTTCGCAGGCCGCACGCAGCGGCTGCCATCAAAGCGCGCTGCCGTTCCATCCGCACATCACGCTGCTGCGCGCCGCCACCCAGCCGGTGGCGATCCCGCCGGCGACGCCGGGCTGGGCATTCAGCGCCGACGCCTTTTCCTTGTATGAGTCGGTGTTCGAAAACGGCCGCACCCGTTACCAACACCTTGAACAGTGGCCGCTGGCCAAGCAGGCATCCCCATGATTTTTTCTCCACCGCTGCGCTCCGCCACGCTGATCAAACGTTACAAACGCTTTCTGGCTGACGTGATCACCCCGGAAGGGGAAACCTTTACGCTGCACTGCGCCAATACCGGCGCCATGACCGGCTGCGCCACGCCCGGCGACACCGTGTGGTACTCCACGTCGGACAACCCCAAACGCAAATACGCCCACAGCTGGGAGCTGACCCATACCCAACAGGGACACTGGATCTGCGTCAACACCCTGCGCGCCAACGCGCTGGTGCGCGAGGCAATTGAACACAATTTAATCAATGAATTATCCGGTTACAGTAAAATTAGCGGCGAAGTGAAATACGGCGGTGAAAACAGCCGTATCGATTTGTTATTACAGGCAGAAAATCGGGTTAACTGCTATATTGAAGTTAAGTCAGTCACATTACTGCAACAACAACGTGGTTACTTTCCTGATGCGGTAACGCTCAGAGGGCAAAAGCACCTGCGTGAGTTGCTCAGCGTGGTTGAAAGCGGGCAACGGGCGGTATTGTTCTTTGCCGTGTTACACAGCGGTATTGAGCAGGTCGCACCGGCACATCATATAGATGAGCGCTATGCGGCGCTGTTGGCACAGGTCCGGCAGTTGGGAGTGGAAGTGGTTTGCTATGGGGCAAAATTATCACCTGACGGTATTTATCTCTGCGATAAGCTGCCGTTTTTTATCGATTAGCGCAGCCGGGTCCCTATAAATAGACAACCGGCCAGCACGATCGCCAAATACGCCTTCCTTCACACGATTGTCAAGCGGGCGACAGGAATAATTGCCAACCTACCTTCCTTCTGTTATTTATAGCGGCCTGTTTTTCCCCCGCATTGGGGATTCGATAGTGCGTGTGTATGTAGGAGAAGCAACATGCAAGAAGGGCAAAACCGTAAAACCTCGTCCTTGAGCATTCTCGCCATCGCTGGGGTGGAGCCGTACCAAGAGAAGCCGGGCGAAGAGTACATGAACGACGCCCAGTTGTCGCATTTCAAGCGCATTCTTGAAGCGTGGCGCAACCAGCTCAGGGACGAAGTGGACCGTACTGTATCGCATATGCAAGAAGAGGCAGCCAACTTCCCTGATCCGGCCGACCGCGCTACTCAGGAAGAAGAGTTCAGCCTTGAACTGCGTAACCGTGACCGTGAACGCAAACTGATCAAAAAGATCGAGAAAACGCTGAAGAAAGTGGAAGACGATGATTTCGGCTACTGCGAATCTTGTGGCGTGGAGATCGGTATTCGTCGCCTCGAAGCGCGTCCGACCGCCGATCTGTGCATCGACTGCAAGACGCTGGCTGAGATCCGCGAAAAGCAGATGGCCGGCTAATACCGCTACTCTACATGATTGGAGCTGCATCAAGGCGGCAAAAATGCGCATGCCGATGAGCTTACTCAAGTAAGTGATTCGGGTAAGCAGGCGCAGCTAACACAGATGCAGTTTCAAGCATAACGAGTATGTTACCGCTGCGGCGTGCGCATCCGCGTGCGCCGCACAGAGAAAAGGGAACCCCTCCCCTCTGATATGCAAGAAAGTCATTATGTGGGGCGCTTTGCCCCATCGCCTTCCGGGGATCTGCATTTCGGTTCGCTGATTGCCGCTCTGGGAAGCTACCTTCAGGCTCGCGCCCAACGCGGGCAGTGGCTGGTTCGCATCGAAGATATCGACCCGCCGCGCGAAGTCCCCGGCGCCGCCGCTCGCATCCTGTCCGCGCTGGAACATTATGGTCTCCACTGGGACGGCCAGGTCATCTATCAATCCCAACGTCACGACGCCTATCGCGCCGCGCTGGATCTGTTGCAGCGCCAGGGGCTCAGCTATTACTGCACCTGCACCCGCAGCCGCATCCAGCAAATCGGCGGATTGTACGACGGCCACTGCCGCGATTTGCAGCTCGGCCCGCAGGGCGCCGCCATCCGCTTGCGTCAGACCGCCCCCGTTTACCGGTTCCACGATCGCCTGCAGGGAGAATTGCACGCCGATCCGGCGCTGGCGGGAGAAGACTTTATCATTCGCCGCCGCGACGGGCTGTTCGCTTACAACCTGGCGGTGGTGATCGACGACCATTTTCAGGGCGTGACCGAGATTGTCCGCGGCGCCGATCTGATCGAACCGACGGTGCGCCAAATTGCCCTTTACCGCCAGCTGCAGGCGCCGGTGCCCGCCTATGTGCATCTGCCGCTGGCGCTGGGTGCCAACGGCATCAAACTGTCGAAGCAAAACCATGCGCCGGCGTTGCCCGCTGGCGATCCGCGGCCGGTGCTGATCGCCGCGCTGAAATTTCTGCGCCAACCGCTGCCGGAAAGCTGGCAAGATCTTGACCTGCCATTATTATTGAGCTGGGCGATCGAACACTGGCGGTTGGAAAACGTGCCGCGTCAGGAGGCTATCCCTCTGTATGAAAACACGCCGGCATTCTCAAAGGAGCCATGGTGAGCTATGATTAGCCGCTATTTTTTGTTAGCTCCATTTTTATCAGTCACTATCGAGGTGTACCATTTTTACCCGAGTAGCCAACTTCTGTCGTAAGGTACTGACCCGCGATGACAAGCTGCCCCGCGACGACGCGGCGGCCGGCGATAAAAACGTAGTCCGCGAAGAGCGTGCCGCGGCGCCAAGCCGCCCTGCGCCGCAGCCGCGCGCCGCCGATAACGGCAGCAACGCCCCTGCCCGCCGCTCAACGCCGCGCAAGCGTCCGCCTTTCCCCCTCGCCGAGAGCAACGACTCGATGACCGTGATCCCGCGCGAACAACACTCGATTTCGCGCAAAGACATCAGCGAGAATGCGCTGAAAGTGCTTTATCGCCTGAACAAGTCAGGCTACGAGGCTTATCTGGTCGGCGGCGGGGTGCGCGATCTGTTGCTCGGCAAAAAGCCGAAAGACTTCGACATCACCACCAACGCCACGCCGGAGCAAGTGCGCAAGCTGTTCCGCAACTGCCGCCTGGTCGGCCGCCGCTTCCGTCTGGCGCACGTGATGTTCGGGCCGGAGATCATCGAAGTGGCCACCTTCCGCGGTCACCACGAACAGAATCAGGAATCCGACAAGAATTCCTCCCAGCAGGCGCAAAACGGCATGCTGCTGCGCGACAACATCTTCGGTTCGATCGAGGAAGACGCCCAGCGCCGTGATTTCACCATCAACAGCCTGTACTACGGCGTGGCGGATTTCACCCTGCGCGATTACGTCGGCGGCCTGAACGATCTGAAACAAGGCGTGATCCGCCTGATCGGCGATCCGGAAACCCGTTACCGCGAAGATCCGGTGCGCATGCTGCGCGCGGTGCGCTTCGCCGCCAAGCTGGATATGCGCATCAGTGAAGAGACCGCCGAGCCGATCCCGCGTCTGGCTTCGCTGCTGCATGAGATCCCACCGGCGCGTCTGTTCGAAGAATCCCTCAAGCTGCTGCAGGCGGGTTACGGTTTCCAGACCTACCTGAAGCTGTGCGAATATCAGCTGTTCCAACCGCTGTTCCCGCTGATCGCCCGCAACTTCACGCCGAACCACGATACGCCGATGGAGCGCATTCTGGTGCAGGTGCTGAAGAACACCGATCATCGCCTGCAGAACGACATGCGCGTCAACCCGGCCTTCCTGTTTGCCGCCATGCTGTGGTACCCGCTGCTGGAGCACGCGCAGAAACTGGCGCAGGAAAGCGGCCTGGCGTACTACGACGCCTTCGCGCTGGCGATGAACGATGTGCTCGACGAGCAGTGCCGCTCGCTGGCGATCCCGAAACGCATTACCACGCTGGTGCGCGATATCTGGCAGCTGCAGCTGCGCCTGTCTCGTCGTCAGGGCAAACGCGCGCACAAACTGATGGAACATCCGAAATTCCGCGCCGCCTATGATTTGCTGGCGCTGCGTGCGGAAGTGGAAGACAATCAGGAAATGCTGCGTCTGGCCGAGTGGTGGGGTGAGTTCCAGGACGCCACGCCGGCGCGGCAGAAAGCCATGTTGAGCACCCTGGGTGACGATCCGGCGCCGCGTCGCGCGCGTCAACGCCGTCCTCGTCGCCGGGCACCGCGTAAAGAAGGGGCATAATGATCCGCGTTTATATCGCGCTGGGCAGCAACCTGGCGCAGCCGCTGCAACAGGTTAACGCCGCGCTGGAGGCGCTGGAGCATCTCCCGCGCACCCGGCTGGTCACCTGTTCTTCGTTTTACCGCACCAAGCCGCTGGGGCCGCAAAACCAGCCGGACTTTCTCAACGCGGTGGTGGCGCTGGATACCCTGTTGCCGCCCGAACAGCTGCTCGACCATACCCAGGCGATAGAACGCAATCAGGGGCGCGTGCGCAAGGATGAACGTTGGGGGCCGCGCACGCTCGATTTAGACATCATGCTGTACGGTGACAAGGTGATCCATACCGATCGCCTGACCGTACCGCATTACGGCCTGAAAGAGCGCGAATTCATGCTCTACCCGCTGGCGGAAATCGCCCCCGATCTGATTTTCCCCGATGGCGAACCGCTCGCCAGCTGCCTCAAGCGCGTGCCGGAAAACGGCATGGCGCTGTGGCACTCGTCAAAACCGAAATCCTGACCCGCCTACAGCGCCAGCCGCGTGACGAACCCGCCTGTCGGGCGATTGGCGAAACTGACCTGTAAACCATGCAAGCCGGCGATACGCTGCACGATCGATAACCCCAGCCCGCTGCCGGTTTGCTCCTGTCCCGGCGGGCGATAGAAGCGTTCCCCCAACCGCGCCAGATGCTCTGTCGTCACCCCCGGCCCCTCATCCTCTACCGTCAGCGAGCGCTCGCTCAACGTCACGGTGACCGCGCCGCCCTGCGGGGTGTAACGCACCGCGTTGTCCAGCAAGTTGCGCAATAACAGTGACAGCAGCAGGGTCTGCCCCTGACGCACCGGCGGCGTTCCCTGCTGTTCATAACGCAGCGTCACGCCCGCCGCATGAGCCAGCCGATCCTGTTCCGCCAGGGTCATCATCACCAGTTCGTTCCAGTCAATGGGCGCCAGCTCGGCCAGATCCGACAGCGAATCCAGCCGCGACAACGTCAACAGCTGATCCACCAGCCGGGTGGCGCGATCGATGCCGACCGTCAGATTATCCAGCGCGTGCTCGCGCATCGGCGCATCGTCCCCCGCCAACTGCACCACTTCGGTCTGCACCCGCAATGCCGCCAGCGGGCTGCGCAATTCGTGCGCGGCATCGGAGGTGAAACGCCGCTCCCGCACCAGCAACGCGTTGATGCGGGCGAACAGCGCGTTGAGCGCATCCACCAGCGGGCGCACCTCGGTTGGCACCTGGCGCGCATCCAGCGGGGTGGCGTCATCGGGCGCGCGCCGACGCAAACCGGCGGCCACCGCACGCAGCGGCCGCAGCTCGCGCCCAACCATCAGCGCAATCAGCAGCATCAGCACCGGCAGCGTCGCCAGCCAGGGCACCAATTGGCCGGTCACCATGCCCAGCGCCATATCGCGCCGGTAATCCCACTCCTGGCCGACCACGATGCGGTAGCGCCCGTCTGGGCTGGTCAACCATACCAGGCGCCAACTGTCGTCATCGCCTTTGCGTTCGCCGTCGGTAAAACCTTCACGCTCCCCGTCAAACAGGAAGTCGGCACCGTTCTCGCCGTCGTTGAGCAGAATCTTGCCTTGGCGATCGAAGATGGCGAACGCCAGCGCGTCATCATCTTGCTCGCCCCGTTTGCCATGATGCACCAGCTTCTTGGTTTTCGGCAGGCTGCGCGCGCTTTCATCGGCCAGCAGATCGCCGAGGTTGGCGGTCGCCAGCCGCTTGGCGAACAGCATCTGCTGGGTGTCGAACACTTCGTTGATGGTATTGCGCGACATCACCCAGGCCACCACGCTGGCAGTGCACCAGGTCAGCAGCGCCAGCAGGCTGAAAATCAGGATCAGACGCAGCCGCAGGCTGAGGCGCTTCACGGAGCATCCCCCAGCGTATAGCCCACGCCGTGGATGGTGCGGATGAAGCCGTTGCCCAGCTTGCGCCGCAGGTGGTGAATATGCACCTCCACCGCGTTGCTGCTCACCTCGTCGTCCCAGTTGTACAGCTTCTCCTGGATCAACGGCCGCGCCAGCACGCGCCCCTTGTTGTGCAGAAACAGCTCCAGCACCGCCAATTCACGCGGCGTCAGCGTCACCGGTTCACCGTTGCAGCTCACGCTGCGGGTGGCGCTGTCGAACACCACGTTGCCGTGCGTCAGCTGTGGCATCAGTTGGCCGTGGCGACGGCGGATCAGCGCCTGCAGGCGCGCCGCCACTTCGGCCAGCGCGAACGGCTTGCACAGGTAATCGTCGGCGCCGCTTTGCAACCCGCTGACCCGTTGCTCCAACGCATCGCGGGCGGTGAGGATCAGCACCGGCACATCCTGCCCGGCCTGGCGCCACTGGCGCAAGAGATCCAGTCCATCGAGGCCCGGCAGGCTGAGATCGAGGATCACCGCGTCATACGGCGCACTGCCCAGGGCGTTTTTACCAACCGCGCCGTCGGTGAACCAGTCCAGATTAAAGCCGAGTTTGGTCAGCCCGGCCTTGATGCCGTCCCCGATCAGTTTGTCATCTTCGATCAGCAGAATTCGCATGAGTATCCCTTTTGAGTCATGACGCCATTGCACCACAAGGTTCTTAAGAACCGCTTAAGCATGGCGATCCGCGCTACCCACCCCGATCGGGTTACAGTAGAATGGCTGCACTTTTTTGCAGCCTGGGCCTGCGTAAGCCGCACGGCCCGTTTCAGGAGACGTTGTGATGAAACCCACCACCGTGACCCATTTGCGCCAGTGGAAACAGGAGCAACGCAAGTTTGCTACCCTTACCGCCTACGATGCCAGCTTTGCCAAGCTGTTTGAAGAGCAAGGCATTAAAGTCCTGTTGGTGGGCGATTCGCTGGGCATGACGCTGCAGGGCCACGACTCCACGCTGCCGGTCACCGTCGCCGACGTCGCCTACCACACGCGCGCCGTGCGCCGCGGCGCGCCGGCCTGCCTGCTGCTGGCCGATTTGCCGTTCATGAGTTACGCCACCCCGGAACAGACCTTCGCCAACGCCGCCGAGCTGATGCGCGCCGGCGCCAACATGGTGAAACTGGAAGGCGGCAGCTGGCTGTGCGACACGGTGAAAATGCTCGCCGAACGCGCGGTGCCGGTATGCGGCCACCTGGGGCTGACGCCGCAGTCGGTCAACGTGTTCGGCGGTTATAAGGTGCAAGGGCGCGACGAACTGGCCGCCAAACAGCTGCTGCAGGATGCGCAGAATCTGGAGCTGGCCGGCATTCAGCTGCTGGTGCTGGAGTGCGTGCCGACCGAGCTGGCACGCCAGATCACCGAAGCGCTCTCCATTCCGGTCATCGGCATCGGCGCCGGCAACGGCACCGACGGCCAAATCCTGGTGATGCACGACGCCTTCGGCATCACCGGCGGCCACACGCCGAAATTCGCCAAGAACTTCCTGGCGCAAAGCGGCGATATCCGCACGGCGGTGCAACACTACATTCAGGAAGTAGAGCAAGGCCTCTATCCGGCGGCTGAACACTCTTTTAACTAAGCGATGGTTCCAGGAGTCACCCAATGATTATTATCGAAACCCTGCCGCTGCTGCGTCAGCAGATCCGCCGCTGGCGCCAGGACGGCAAGCGCATCGCACTGGTGCCGACCATGGGCAACCTGCACGACGGCCATATGACGCTGGTCGATGAAGCGCGCGCCCGCGCCGACGTGGTGGTGGTGAGCGTCTTCGTCAACCCGATGCAGTTCGATCGCCCGGACGATCTGGCGCGCTACCCGCGCACGCTGCAGGAAGACAGCGAGAAGCTGACCCGCCGCGGCGTCGATCTGGTGTTCGCGCCGGCCCCGGCCGCGGTCTATCCGCAGGGGCTGGAGCAGCAAACCTATGTCGACGTGCCGGGCATCTCCACCATTCTGGAAGGCGCAAGCCGGCCGGGCCACTTCCGCGGCGTTTCCACCATCGTCAGCAAGCTGTTCAACCTGGTGCAGCCTGATTTGGCCTGTTTCGGCGAGAAGGACTACCAACAATTGGCGCTGATCCGCAAAATGGTCGCGGACATGGGTTACGACATCGACATCGTCGGCGTGCCGACCGTGCGCGCCAAAGACGGCCTGGCCCTCAGTTCACGCAACGGTTACCTGACCGCCGAGGAACGCAAGGTTGCGCCGCAGCTGAGCAAAATCATGAACGCGCTGGCGCAGCAGCTGGCCAATGGCGAGCGCCATGTCGAAACGCTGTTGGAACAGACCGCCGAGCAACTGCGCGCCGCCGGCTTTACGCCGGATGAGCTGTTTATTCGCGATGCCGACAGCCTGCAGCCGCTGACGGTGGACAGCCAACGGGCGGTGGTGCTGATGGCCGCCTGGCTGGGCAAAGCGCGGCTTATCGACAACCAGCAGGTTGACCTGACGCTGTAAGTCATTTTTTATACTGTCGTCATCCTGCCGCCCTGACCATAGGTAGACAATGGCGGAACGATCGGTGACGATAGAGATTGCAGGGATGCAGGAGAGATGTTCAACCCCAACGCCTGTGAAGGCCGATATTCAGTTAGGTAAAGCTATGATACGTACTATGCTGCAAGGCAAGCTGCATCGCGTCAAAGTCACTCAGGCTGACTTGCACTATGAAGGATCCTGCGCCATCGATCAGGATTTCCTGGAAGCGGCCGGCATTCTGGAATATGAAGCGATCGATATCTACAACGTGGATAACGGCCAGCGCTTCTCCACCTACGCCATCGCCGCCGAGCGCGGTTCGCGCATTATTTCGGTCAACGGCGCCGCCGCGCGCTGCGCCTGCGTGGGCGACAAACTGATCATCTGCTCCTATGTGCAAATGACCGACGCCGACGCCCGCCAACATCACCCGAAAGTCGCCTATTTCGAGGGTGACAACAACCTGCAGCGCAAGGCGAAAGCCGTGCCGGTTCAGGTCGCCTGACGGTAAAACGGGCGCCTCGCGCGCCCGTTCTTTTCCTTACTGCACCACCGTGCCCGGCTTGTTGGCTATCCGATCCGCCATGGTCTGGATCGAGTCGGTGCGCAGAATATACAGCCGCTTCAACGTATAGGGATTATCCCCCGGCTTCACCTTACCCTGCACCGTGGTCACCGCCAGATGGAAACCGGCGTCCTGCGCCGCCTGGATAGCCCGCTGGTTATAGCCGCCGAACGGGTAAGACAGATACAGCACGTGCGGGTTGAACTGCGACAGCGCGCGGCGCGAGCGCTCAAAATCGAACTCGATATTGTGCAGCGAACGGCTCAGCAAAATCGGCTGGCGATTGCCGTCGGTGCGATGCAGGAAGTGGGTGTGCGACTGCACGTCGAACACGTCCTGAATCTGCTTGAGCTCCGAGACGCTCATAAACTGCAGCGAGTCCGGGTTCCATTTCTGCGGATGACGCTTGATGCGCGAAGAGATGATGAACGCCGTCGCGCGGAAACCGTAATCCTTCAATACCGGGTAAGCGTAGCGATAAACCGATTTCAGCCCGTCGTCGAAGGTCAGCACGATCGCCTTGCCCGGCAGGTTGATCTGATTTTTCAGGTAGGCTTCCAGCTGATACAGCGAAATGGTGTCGTAACCCGCCTGCTTCAGGTAGGTCATCTGGTTGCTGAACGCCACGTCCGAGGTAGTGGTCGAGGTATGGCGGAAGCGCTTGTTCTCTTCGTTTTTCAGCAGGTGATGGTAGGTCAGCACCGGTATGCCGTTATCGATCTCGCAGTCCAGCTCATTGACGAACCCCAGCCGATCGCCGATGTTGACCTCGTACCAGGTATTGTTCAGCCGATCCTTCAGCTTGCCGATGATCGGATAACGCAGATTGCCTTCCAGCGTGCCGAAGACCTCGCTGTTCTTGTCCGCCGCGGTGTATACGTCGATCGCCTTTTGGGTGATCAGATTCTGGTTGGTCAGCGGCTTGTTCAGCTCGCCCAGATCGTCTTGCACCTTGCGCGACTTCTTCAGCTCGCGCACGTCGTCTTTATCGATAAAGCCGGTGCCGTGCCCGAATTTGAATTCGTAGTATTCCGCATCCGCCGGGAACACCTGGATCAGTTGCCCGCGCTTCACTTCCCCTACCGGGATCACATGCTCGCCCACCAGCGAATAGACTTCGCTGTCGCGCTGCGCTTCCATGTATTCAGATTTAACCGCGCCGTCTTCCGACAGCAGATTCGCCAGGCTCACAGGGGAAACCAACGACATCAGAATGCCGAGTAACCCAGTCGCCAACTTGTATTGAGGCCGCATGATGATGTTCTGCTTACGAGTGCGTAATGACAAAAATGAAGGAAATGTGGAGCGCCAGCATAGCACGATTTGAACAGCGGGGAACTAGCGGTTATTTGAGCGATTCTATTGATTTACGCGCCGCCTGCGCCAAATCGGGAAAAGCGCCCCCGCCGGGAAAACGAGGGCGCATCAGGATCAGCTGCGCAGGCCGCGGCCGCGTTCGATCAGGTACCAGGACAGCAGGTAGAACACCGTGATAAACGCCACCAGCACCGCCATGGTGAACGCCAGCGGCACGTCGTTGATGCCGAGGAAACCGTAGCGGAAACCGCTGATCATATAGACGATCGGGTTCAGCTTCGACACCGCCTGCCAGAACGGCGGCAGCAGCGACAGCGAGTAGAACACCCCGCCCAGGTAGGTGAGCGGCGTCAACACGAAGGTCGGGATCAGGCTGATGTCGTCGAAAGTGGTGGCGAACACCGCGTTGATCAGCCCCGCCAGCGAGAACAGGATCGCCGTCAGCAACAGCGTCAGCGCAATCACCCACCAGGCGTGCACCTGCAGCGGCACGAAGAACAGCGAGATGATGGTCACCAGCACGCCGACGCAGATACCGCGCGCCACGCCGCCGCCGACATAGCCGGCGATCACCACGTGGGTCGGCACCGGCGCCACCAGCAGTTCCTCAATGTTGCGCTGGAATTTGGCGCTGAAGAACGACGACGCGACGTTGGCGTAGGAGTTGGTGATCACCGCCATCATGATAAGGCCGGGCACGATGAACTGCATGTAGCTGAAGCCGTGCATATCGCCGATGCGCGAACCGATCAGGTTGCCGAAGATGATGAAGTACAGCGTCATGGTGATCACCGGTGGCACCAGGGTCTGGATCCAGATGCGCGCGAAGCGGTTCACCTCTTTGGCCCAGATGCTCTGTAAGGCCACCCAATACAAACGCGTCATGCTTTCTCTCCATTGCCGTTAACCAGGGTGACAAACAGCTCTTCCAGACGGTTCGCCTTGTTGCGCATGCTCAGCACCTGCACGCCCTGCGCGCTCAGCTGGGCGAACAGGCCGTTTAGCCCCTGTTCACGCATCACCTCCACTTCCAGCGTCGAGGTATCCGTCAGGCGGCTGCGGTAACCGTCCAGCTTCGGCAGCGGGCTTTTCGCCGCCAGATCGAGGATAAAGGTTTCCGACTTGAGCTTGGCCAGCAGCCCCTTCATCGAGGTGTTTTCCACCAGCTCCCCGTTCTGGATGATGCCGATGTTGCGGCACAGCATCTCCGCCTCTTCCAAATAGTGGGTGGTGAGGATGATAGTGGTGCCCTGGGCGTTCAGCTCTTTCAGAAAGCCCCACATCGAGCGGCGCAGCTCGATATCCACCCCGGCGGTCGGTTCATCGAGGATCAACAGCTTTGGTTGGTGCATCAACGCGCGGGCGATCATCAGACGGCGCTTCATGCCGCCGGACAGCATGCGAGCACGCTCGTTGCGCTTGCCCCACAGGTCCAGCTGATTGAGGTACTTTTCGGCGCGCGCCATCGCTTCACGCCGCGTGACGCCATAGTAACCCGCCTGGTTCACCACGATCTGCAATACGGTTTCAAACGGGTTGAAGTTGAACTCCTGCGGCACCAGGCCAAGCTGGCGTTTGGCGTTGACGATGTCTTTATCGATGTCGTAACCGAACACCCGCACGCTGCCGGCGGTTTTGTTCACCAGCGAGCTGATGATGCCGATGGTGGTGGACTTTCCGGCGCCGTTTGGCCCCAGCAGGGCATAAAAATCCCCCGCCTCGACGCTCAGGTCGATGCCGCGCAGCGCCTTGACGCCACCGGCGTAAGTCTTGGTCAGCTGCGCTAATTCCAGTGCATAATTCATATGTAAAATAGTACCTTATAACGATGAGTATGCCGCCGCGCCCCCTGTTTGCGAGGCTTGAAACAATAACAATAATCCTAGCATCGACGGCGTTTTCACTGCGTCGAATCCGTGCGGTAAATGAGGTTGCACCACTGTTCCGATTTCCAAATTGTGACGCTTACCCTATATTACCCCAACGCAATCTGTTCGTTACGGGTCAATCACCTCCATGAAAGAAATCGAAGAGCTTATCGCCAACAACCAGGCCTGGTCGGCCAATATCAGTCAGGAAGACCCGGATTTTTTTGAACGTTTAGCCCAGGCGCAAAAGCCCCGCTTCTTATGGATTGGTTGCTCTGACAGCCGCGTTCCCGCAGAACGCCTGACCGGCCTCGAGCCGGGTGAACTGTTCGTCCATCGCAACGTGGCGAACCTCGTTATCCACACCGATCTTAACTGCCTGTCGGTGGTGCAGTATGCGGTAGATGTGCTGGAGGTCGAACACATCATCATCTGCGGCCACCTGGGCTGCGGCGGCGTGCAGGCCGCGGTGGAAAACCCGGAGCTGGGGCTGATCGACAACTGGCTGCTGCACATTCGCGATCTGTGGTACAAGCACAGTTCGCTGCTGGGCGAGCTGCCGCCGGAACAGCGTTTTGACATGCTGTGCGAGATCAACGTCATTGAGCAGGTATACAACCTGGGCCACTCCACCATCATGCAATCGGCCTGGAAACGCGGCCAGAAGGTGATGATCCACGGCTGGGTGTACGGCATTCAGGACGGCCGTCTGCGCGATATGGAAGTGCTGGCGACCAGCCGCGAGAGCCTGGAGATGGGCTACCGCAAAGCGATAGCCAAACTGAAGCAGGATAAAGGCGTATAATCCCGCCGCGGGCGCGGCAGGCCGCGCCCCACATCAATTACTCGTCCAGCAGCACCACTTTGCCGACGTACGGCAGGTGACGGTAGCGCTGGGCGTAGTCGATGCCATACCCCACCACGAACTCATCCGGGATCGAGAAGCCGACGTATTCGACCGGCACCTGCACTTCACGGCGCTCAGGCTTGTCCAGCAAGGTGCAAATCGCCAGCGATTTCGGCCCGCGCAGCGCCAAAATCTCGCGCACTTTGTTCAGCGTGTTGCCGGAATCGATGATGTCTTCCACGATCAGCACGTCTTTGCCGCGAATGTCTTCGTCCAGATCCTTGAGGATCTTCACGTCGCGGGTGGTGGACATGCCGCTGCCGTAGCTGGAAGCCGTCATGAAGTCGACTTCATGCGGCACGTCAATCGCGCGGCACAGATCGGCCATGAACATGAAGGAGCCGCGCAGCAGCCCGACCAGCACCATGTCACTGCCGCTGTCGCGGTAATGTTCGGTGATCTGGCGGCCAAGTTCGGCGATACGGGTCTTAACTTCCTGCTCGGAAATCATTACGTCTACAGTGTGTTTCATAGTATTCAGGTCAGTTGCCGGAAGAAAGGCGCAGAGTTTAGCATAGGCCGTTACGAGTTGCCTCTCTCCCGGACAGGGGAGTTTTCTTTATTAAGGGTATTCCTGACGAGCGTGCAGGACACCCACTATTTCAATGTGTGCAGCCAGCACGCGGTAAACCACAATGTAATTAGGATGAACGACCATTTCACGGGTCCCGTTCACCCTGCCTGGCCGGAACAGATAAGGATGTTCCGCTAACGGGATAACCGACTCTTCAATGCGTTGCAACAGAGCCTCAGCGGCAAGTGGGTTTCGCTCCGCGATAAAGGCAAGCAGCGTGTATAAACCCGTTTTTGCTTCGTCAGTCCATTTGACGATTAACATGAGGGTCAGGCCGATTTTCTTTTGGCTTTCGCCTGTTCGATAATGTGACGAGCACCGGCCATAACCTCGTCATGGGGGACGCGGGGTGTGTCGCTATTGATGGAAGATTCCACGGTGCTTCTGAACCAACGATCGTAACTATCAGCCTGCTCTTGAGTCTCAAACTCAGAAACGATGGGATCCAATTTTGTCGGCATGACGCACTCCTCAACAGCTGATATTTTAATCAGTATAACGGCTTCCTTTCATTGAACCAAGCGGTGGCGACGCGAGCGCGCCGCCACCTGAGCGACGGGCCGCGATCATTCGCCGACGGTAAAGCCCATCATCATGCCGGTATCTTCGTGTTCCAACAGGTGGCAGTGGGCCATATACGCATGTTCACTGCTTGCCGGATGATCGAAGCGCACCAGCACTTCGCTGCGCCACCCTTCGACGCGCACTGTGTCCTTCCAGCCGCTGCGATGCGCCGCCGGCGGTTTGCCGTTCTCCGACAGGATCCGGAACTGGGTGCCGTGAATGTGGAACGGGTGCAGCATCATGTCGCCCTCGCCGGAAATGGTCCATTTTTCATACTGGCCCCGTTTGGCGGCAAACATCGGTTTGTTCATGTCGAAGGCCTTGCCGTTGATCATGTTGCCATGGCTGAAGTCGAACGGTTTAGCGTTGCCCTGCGCGCCGCCATGATCCATCCCGGCCATCTTGCCATGATCCATGCCTTTCATGCTGCTCATGTCGCCGTGGTCCATGCCCTGCATGCCGCCCTTCTCCATGCCCTTCATGTTACCGTGGTCCATACCTTTCATGTCTCCAGCGCCCGTCGCGCCATGATTCATGCTCATGCCGGCCATCGCCTGGTGACCATAACGATCCATCAGCGCCTGCATGCCGAGCATATCCAGCTGCGGATCCATCATCAGCTGCAGCCAACGCTCCTGGATGCCGGTGGTGGCAGGCAATGTCGGCAGCTTCACCAGGCTGTCCGGCATGGTTTTGATGCCCTGCGCCAACGACGGCTGAATGCGCAACACCGGCAGCGGCCGATCGAACGGCGCCAGCGTCATGCCCATCTGTTTCACCGGCAACGTCACGATGTCGAACGCTTTCCCGTCGGAGGCATCGACCAGCACTTCAAAGCGCTCGCCCATCAGCATCGGCAGCTCGGTCAGCTTCACCGGCTCCGCCAGAAAACCGCCGTCGCTGGCGATGACGTACAGCGGGCGGTTGTCACTGGCCGCCAGATTCAGCGAGCGGGCGTTGCAACCGTTGAGGAAACGCAAACGCAGCCAACCTCGCGGCGCCAGATGTTGCGGGTACTGCGCGCCGTTGGTAAACATGCGATCGCCAAACCAACCCACCGCCGCGCTCATCACGTCCAGGCGATATTCGATCTGGGCATCTTTGCCCAAGCGCTTATCCTGCAGGATCACCGGAATGTCATCCTGCCCCCAGGTTTTCGGCAGCGGCAGTTTGGCGCTTTCATCGTCTTCCAGCAGCACCAGCCCCGCCAGCCCCATCATCACCTGGCTGCCGGTTTTACCGTGGGTATGCGGGTGGAACCAGCAGGTGGCCGCCGGTTGATCGACGGTGAAATTCACCGTGCGCGTTGCGCCGGGATGGATCAACGCCTGCGGGCCGCCATCGACGTCGCCGGGGATTTCCAGGCCGTGCCAGTGGACGGTACTGGCTTCCGCCAGGCGGTTTTTGATATCGACCGTCACCGGCTGACCCCGCTGCAGCTTCACCGCTGGCCCGAGCAGCGCACCGTTGAATCCCCAGGTTTTGGTGGCGGCGCCGGGCAACCAGCGGGTTTCCCCCGCCTGCAGCGCCAGCGCAATCTTTCCCTGCGCGTCGGGCGTTAACAACGGGGGCACCGGCAGGGCCGGCCGCTCGGCCGCTAAGGCGGCCCGGCTCCATAACGGCAATGCGCTCGCGGCGCCCAATGCAGCGGTCAATTTAATAAAATCACGGCGTAACATCGCTGACTCCCTTTTCTCAGTGACATAACTCAACGCAGCCAGCCTAAACCTTCCCCCAGGCGGAAGGTCAAGCCTTTCCTGGCGGTATTTTAAGCTATGCCTCACAATCAAGAGCGCGCCGTGGGTGAGCGCTATGGCAGCGCCCGTCAGCAATAAAATTTGGTGCCTTTACAGGCAAGTGTGGTAACGTCTGCAGACGACAAACAGGCCTATTTCATGATGAAAAAAACAACGTTAACGATGCTGTTGCTGGCGATGCTGGGCTTCTCCAACGCCAGTCTGGCGCTGAATGAATCCGAGGCGGAAGATCTGGCCGATCTGACGGCGGTATTTATTTATTTGAAAAATGATTGCGGCTACAACGATTTGCCAAATGCGCAAATCAAGCGCGCCATCGTCTATTTCGCGCAACAAAACCGCTGGGATTTGAGCAACTACAACAGCTTTAACATGAAGGCGCTGGGCGAAGACAGCTATCGCGATCTGAGCGGCATCGCCATTCCAACGCCCAAGAAGTGCAAATCGCTGGCGCGCGACTCCCTGAGCCTGCTGGCCTACGCCAATTAATCTTCCCCCTCGCCCGTCCGCCCTCCGCTCTCTCTGTCTGAAATTCAACCGTGCATCGCCAGGCAGAGTTAGCTATGATGTTGCGCCGATTTTTCATGGCTGTTATTACGGAGTTTCCCGCACATGACCCAGAAAGAAATTTGGTACGAAACGCTGCATACGGGCTTCGGCCAGTACTTTTCGGTAGAGAAGGTGCTGTACCGCGAGAAGACCGATCATCAGGATCTGGTGATCTTCGAGAACCCGGTACTGGGGCGCGTGATGGCGCTCGACGGCGTGGTGCAAACCACCGAGCGTGACGAGTTCATCTATCACGAAATGCTGACCCACGTGCCGCTGCTGGCGCATGGCCAGGCGAAGAAAGTGCTGATCATCGGCGGCGGCGACGGCGGCATGCTGCGCGAAGTCAGCCGGCATCCTGGCGTTGAGCAGATCACCATGGTCGAAATCGACGCCGGTGTCGTCGAGTTCTGCCGCCAATACCTGCCCAACCACAGCGCCGGCGCCTATGACGATCCGCGCTTCAAGCTGGTGATCGACGACGGCGTCAACTTCGTGAATCAAACCGACGAAACGTTCGATGTGATCATCTCCGACTGCACCGATCCGATCGGCCCCGGCGAAAGCCTGTTCACCTCAGCGTTTTATGAAGGCTGCGCCCGCTGCCTGAATGAGGGCGGCATTTTCGTTGCGCAAAACGGCGTCTGCTTCCTGCAACAGGATGAGGCGGTCAACAGCCACGCCAAACTGAGCCGCTACTTTACCGACGTCAGCTTCTATCAGGCGGCGATCCCGACCTATTACGGCGGCATCATGACCTTTGCCTGGGCGAGCCAGAACCCGGCACTGCGCCAGATCGATCTGCCGACTCTGCAACAACGCTTTAACCAAAGCGGCCTACACTGCCGTTATTACAACCCGGCAATTCACGTCGGCAGCTTTGCCCTGCCGCAATATTTGCTCAATGCCCTGAACGTAACACGTTAAGCGAGAAGATAAAGGAGGTGGCCTAAATTGCATAAGCTAAAACTGCACGGCTTCAACAACCTGACCAAGAGCCTGAGTTTTTGTATTTACGATATTTGTTATGCCAAAACCGCGGACGATCGCGACGGCTATATCGCCTACATAGACGAACAATATAACGCCAACCGGCTGACCGAGATCCTGAGCGAGACCTGCTCGATCATCGGCGCCAATATTCTGAACATCGCGCGTCAGGACTACGAGCCGCAGGGCGCCAGCGTCACCATCCTGGTCAGCGAAGAGCCCATCGATCCGAAAGACGTCGATACGTCGGAACACCCAGGCCCGTTGCCGAATACGGTCGTCGCGCACCTGGACAAAAGCCATATCTGCGTACATACCTACCCGGAAAGCCATCCGGAAGGCGGGCTATGCACCTTTCGCGCCGATATCGAGGTCTCGACCTGCGGCGTCATTTCGCCCCTCAAGGCGCTGAACTACTTAATTCACCAGCTGGAATCCGACATCGTCACCATGGACTATCGCGTGCGCGGTTTTACCCGCGACGTGAACGGCGTGAAACATTACATCGATCATGAGATCAATTCGATCCAGAACTTTATGTCGGAAGACATCAAGGCGCTGTATCACATGATGGACGTGAACGTTTACCAGGAAAATATCTTCCATACCAAGATGTTGCTGAAAGATTTCGATCTGAAGCACTACCTGTTTAACGCGGAGCCGGAGGCGTTGAGCGCAGCCGAACGCAAGCAGATCACCGATCTGTTATGGAAAGAGATGCAGGAAATCTATTACGGCCGCAATATTCCGCATCTGTGATGGAAAGGGCGCGGCGCGCCGCGCCCTGATGCTTAGTACTTCAGCATGAAAGAACGATAGGCCTTCAACACCAGCAAGAAATCCTCAACGCCGCAGAATGAGAGGCTTTCTTCGTCGTAGTAGTTCATCCCCTCTTCCATTTCGTCGCCCTCGAACTCCAGCTGATTGGCGCGGATCATCACTTCTTCACCATCCATCAGCAGCGTATATTCATGGCCTTCCAGCTGCCATTGGCGCTCGCTGCCTTTGACCTCGGCCGCGCCGGCTTCAATGCGGTCCAGCAGGTTGAAATCGCCTTTGACTTCTTCATTGATCCAATGGCCAATCGCTTCATGCCCCATCGAAAATCTGACGATCACCTGACCGGTGACGTCACGCAGAAATTCGTAATCCATAGCATGCCCTCCTGAGCCCTTTTTCTTAGTGTAAACATAAATGGCGGACTAACTCAGTGAGCGCTCGCAAAGTTGGCAACTGAGCAAAATAAAACGGGAGGCCAAGGCCTCCCGTTAAACAGTTGCGCAATATAGCGGCTTACACGGCGGTTTGGAAGATCACGCCGTCGGCTTTTTCGGTGTACTGGCCCAGCTGGTCAAAGTTCAGGTAGCGGTAGGTATCCGCCGCCGTCTTGTCGACCTGCGCCATATAGGTCTGGTACTCGTCCGGCGTCGGCAGGCGGCCCAGCAGGGACGCTACCGCGGCCAGTTCGGCAGACGCCAGATAGACGTTGGCGCCGGTGCCCAGACGGTTCGGGAAGTTACGGGTCGAGGTGGAGACCACCGTCGCGCCGTCCGCCACGCGCGCCTGGTTGCCCATGCACAGCGAGCAGCCCGGGATCTCGATACGCGCACCGCTCTTGCCGAAGACGCTGTAGTAGCCTTCTTCGGTCAGCTGAGCCGCATCCATCTTGGTTGGCGGCGCCACCCACAGACGGGTCGGCAGCTGGCCCTTGTGCTGATCCAGCAGCTTGCCCGCCGCGCGGAAGTGGCCGATGTTGGTCATGCAAGAACCGATGAACACTTCATCGATTTTGCTGTTGGCCACGTCGGACAGCAGGCGCGCGTCGTCAGGATCGTTCGGCGCACACAGGATCGGCTCTTTGATCTCGTTCAGATCGATGTCGATCACCGCTGCGTATTCCGCATCCGCATCGCCTTCCAGCAGTTGCGGATCCGCCAGCCATTTTTCCATGCCCTGAATACGGCGCTCCAGCGTACGGCGATCGCCGTAGCCTTCGGAGATCATCCACTTCAGCAGCACGATGTTGGAGTTCAGGTACTCTTCAATCGGCGCCTTGTCCAGCTTGATGGTACAACCGGCGGCGGAACGTTCGGCGGACGCATCGGTCAGCTCAAACGCCTGCTCGACCTTCAGATCCGGCAGGCCTTCGATCTCCAGAATGCGGCCGGAGAAGATGTTTTTCTTGCCCTTCTTCTCGACGGTCAGCAGACCTTGCTGGATCGCGTAGTAAGGGATGGCGTGCACCAGATCGCGCAGGGTGATGCCCGGCTGCATTTTGCCTTTGAAGCGCACCAGCACCGACTCAGGCATATCCAGCGGCATCACGCCGGTCGCGGCGGCAAACGCCACCAGGCCGGAACCGGCCGGGAAGGAGATGCCGATCGGGAAGCGGGTGTGGGAATCGCCGCCGGTGCCGACGGTGTCAGGCAGCAGCATGCGGTTCAGCCAGGAGTGGATCACGCCGTCGCCCGGGCGCAGCGAGACGCCGCCGCGGTTCATGATGAAGTCAGGCAGCGTGTGGTGCGTGGTCACGTCGACCGGTTTCGGGTACGCGGCGGTGTGGCAGAACGACTGCATGACCAGATCGGCGGAGAAGCCGAGGCAGGCCAGGTCTTTCAGCTCATCGCGGGTCATCGGGCCGGTGGTGTCCTGAGAGCCGACGGAGGTCATCTTCGGCTCGCAGTATTCGCCAGGGCGAATGCCGGCGACGCCGCAGGCGCGGCCGACCATTTTCTGCGCCAGCGAGAAGCCTTTGTTGCTGGCGGCTACCGGTTTGGCGATGCGGAACACGTCGCTGTGCGGCAGGCCGAGCGCTTCGCGCGCCTTGGTGGTCAGGCCGCGGCCGATGATCAGCGGGATACGGCCGCCGGCGCGCACTTCATCCAGCAGCACGTCGGTTTTCAGCTCGAAGTTGGCGATCAGCGCGCCGGTTTCGTGGTTGCGCACTTCACCTTTGTACGGGTAAACGTCGATCACGTCACCCATGTTCAGCTCGGACACGTCCACTTCGATCGGCAAGGCGCCGGCATCTTCCATGGTGTTGAAGAAGATAGGCGCAATCTTGCCGCCCAGCACCACGCCGCCGCCGCGCTTGTTAGGCACGTGCGGGATGTCGTCGCCCATGAACCACAGCACCGAGTTGGTGGCGGATTTACGGGAGGAACCGGTGCCAACCACGTCGCCGACGTAGGCCAGCGGGAAGCCTTTCTTGTTCAGCAGCTCGATCTGTTTGATCGGGCCGACGCTGCCCGGCTGATCCGGCACGATGCCTTCACGTTCGTTTTTCAGCATCGCCAGCGCGTGCAGCGGGATATCCGGGCGCGACCAGGCGTCCGGCGCCGGAGACAGGTCATCGGTGTTGGTTTCGCCGGTCACTTTGAACACGGTGACGGTGATCTTTTCCGCCAGCTCCGGGCGCGACAGGTACCATTCGGCATCGGCCCAGGACTGCATGATCTGCTTGGCGTGCGCGTTGCCGGCTTTCGCCTTCTCTTCCACATCGTAGAAGTTGTCGAACATCAGCAGCGTGTGGGACAGCGCTTTGGCGGCGATCGGCGCCAGCTTTTCGTTGTCCAGGGCTTCGATCAGCGGATGAATGTTATAGCCGCCCTGCATGGTGCCTAACAGTTCAATGGCTTTTTCGGGGGTAACCAGGGGGGATGTCGCTTCACCTTTGGCGATGGCCGCCAGGAAACCTGCTTTGACGTAGGCGGCTTCGTCGACGCCCGGTGGAACACGGTTAATCAGCAGGTCTAACAGGAATTCTTCTTCGCCTTTTGGCGGATTCTTCAGTAGTTCGACCAGCGCGGCCATTTGGGTGGCGTCTAGCGGCTTAGGGGCGATGCCCTCAGCAGCACGCTCGGCTACGTGCTTACGGTATTCTTCTAGCACGACGTTCTCCTCGCTCTCATTGTCATTTATTGTGCCTGGCGTATATGCAAACCGGGTTTATACCCTTTGGGTTTCACTCTGTTGCTAGGCGATCGGCCCGTAAAGGCCCCGAAACGGTGATTGGGGCAAACAAGCACGGTCAAACAGCGTTACAGCATGAAAGACTGATGGGTAGAACGCACGGCGATATTGATGCCATCTATCCTGACGGGGCACTGCTGTCGATGTCCTGGACTGTAAGGTACAGTGCCCGGTTCCGCTCAGCCAGCATATCAGGATTTGAAACGGTTGTTAATTCGTTCACATAAAAGCAACATTAAATCTTTGCTGAATCGTTGAGCGCAGCGTAATCGGCTGCCGGACAAACAGGGCATTATATCCACATAATTAAAACGGATATAAGCATGAGGATCGGAATTTGGCGCAGCGGCCACAAAAAACCGCGTTCTGCATCTGAGCAAAAAAAAACGGCCCCTTCTCAGGAGCCGCTTGTTAACCGGTCAAACCAGCAGAATTACTTCTTCTTGGCTTTCGGGTTAGGCAGGTCGGTGATGCTGCCTTCGTAGATTTCCGCCGCCAGGCCCACGGATTCGTGCAGGGTCGGGTGAGCGTGGATGGTCAGCGCGATGTCTTCCGCGTCGCAGCCCATCTCGATAGCCAGACCGATTTCACCCAGCAGCTCACCGCCGTTGGTGCCGACAATCGCGCCACCGATGATGCGGTGAGTTTCTTTGTCGAAGATCAGTTTGGTCATGCCGTCTGCACAGTCGGAAGCGATCGCACGGCCGGAAGCCGCCCACGGGAAGGTGGAGGTTTCGTAGCTGATGCCTTTCTCTTTCGCTTCTTTCTCGGTCAGACCCACCCACGCCACTTCCGGCTCGGTGTAAGCGATGGATGGGATCACTTTCGGATCGAAGTAGTGCTTCATGCCGGCGATAACTTCTGCGGCGACGTGGCCTTCGTGCACGCCTTTGTGCGCCAGCATCGGCTGACCGACGATGTCGCCGATGGCGAAGATGTGCGGCACGTTGGTGCGCAGCTGTTTGTCGACGTTGATGAAGCCACGCTCGTCAACTTCAACACCGGCTTTGCCGGCATCCAACAGTTTGCCGTTCGGCACGCGGCCGATCGCCACCAGCACCGCGTCGTAACGCTGTGGCTCTGCCGGCGCTTTTTTACCTTCCATCGTGACGTAGATGCCGTCTTCTTTGGCTTCTACCGCGGTCACTTTGGTTTCCAGCATCAGGTTGAACTGCTTGCTGATACGTTTGGTGAAGACTTTCACCACGTCTTTATCTGCCGCCGGGATAACCTGATCGAACATTTCAACGACGTCGATCTGTGAACCCAGCGCATGGTATACGGTGCCCATTTCCAGGCCGATGATGCCGCCGCCCATAACCAGCAGACGCTCTGGGACGGTTTTCAGCGCCAGCGCATCGGTAGAATCCCACACGCGTGGATCTTCATGAGGAATGAATGGCAGTTGGATCGGACGAGAACCTGCAGCGATGATGGCGTTGTCGAAGTTGATGGTGGTTGGGCCGTTTTCGCCTTCAACAACCAGGGTGTTAGCGCCGGTGAACTTGCCCAGGCCGTTGACCACTTTCACTTTACGGCCTTTCGCCATGCCAGCCAGACCGCCGGTCAGCTGAGTGATGACTTTTTCTTTCCAGACGCGCACTTTGTCGATGTCGGTTTTCGGCTCGCCGAAAACGATGCCGTGTTCGGCCAACGCTTTGGCTTCTTCGATCACTTTGGCAACGTGCAGCAGTGCTTTGGAAGGGATACATCCCACGTTCAGGCAAACCCCGCCCAGAGTGGAATAACGTTCAACCAGAACGGTTTCAAGACCTAAGTCAGCGCAACGAAAGGCTGCAGAGTAACCTGCCGGGCCCGCCCCAAGTACCACGACCTGAGTTTTAATTTCAGTACTCATCATGACCTCTTAATTGATTGTCCGGCGGGTCAGACGTCATTTTTATTGCTAATCGATCTCATAACGCCCTTCATCCACCGGGACGCTTACACCGCGAGCAGTTTACAGAATTGTTAATAATCTGCAAAGCGTGTTCGAGTGACCCGTGTCTCAACAATTTTGTCGAGTTATGCAAAATCCGACAAAACTGCTACAGAATCGTCAGGGGCGCAGCATGCTGCGCCCCTTTTGCATTACATCACCAGACGGCGAATGTCGGACAACATGTTGTTGATGATGGTGATGAAGCGCGCACCATCGGCACCGTCGATAACGCGGTGGTCGAAGGACAGCGACATCGGCATCATCAGGCGCGGCATGAACTCTTTACCGTTCCAGACCGGCTCCATCGCAGACTTGGAGACGCCCAGGATAGCCACTTCCGGCGCGTTGACGATCGGCGCGAAGTGAGTTGTCCCGATGCCGCCCAGGCTGGAGATGGTGAAGCAGCCGCCCTGCATCTCGCCCGCGGTCAGCTTGCCGTCGCGCGCTTTCTTGGAGATGGTCATCAGCTCGCGAGACAGCTCGGTGATGCTCTTCTTGTTCACGTCCTTGAACACCGGAACCACCAGGCCGTTCGGGGTATCTACCGCCACGCCGATGTTGATGTATTTCTTCAGCGTCAGCTTCTGACCGTCTTCGGACAGCGAGCTGTTGAAGCGCGGCATCTGCTCCAGAGCGGCAGCGACGGCTTTCATGATGAACACGACAGGCGTGAACTTCACGTCCAGCTTGCGCTTGGCCGCTTCTTCGTTCTGCTGCTTGCGGAACGCTTCCAGATCGGTGATGTCGGTTTTGTCGAAGTGAGTCACGTGCGGGATCATCACCCAGTTGCGGCTCAGGTTCGCGCCAGAGATCTTCTGGATGCGGCCCATTTCGACTTCTTCGATCTCGCCGAACTTGCTGAAGTCCACTTTCGGCCACGGCAGCATGCCTGGCAGACCGCCGCCGGCAGCAGCCGGGGCCGCTTCAGCGCGTTTCACCGCGTCTTTCACGTAAGCCTGAACGTCTTCGCGCAGGATGCGGCCTTTACGACCGGTGCCTTTCACTTTCGCCAGGTTAACGCCGAATTCACGCGCCAGACGACGAATGACCGGAGTCGCGTGCACGTAGGCCGCGTTCTCGGCGAACTCGCCTTTGTCTTCAGCTTTCGCAGCCGGAGCGGCGGCTTTAGCGGCGGCCGGAGCCGGCGCAGCGTCCGCTTTAGCGGCTGGAGCGGCGGCAGCGGCAGGCGCAGCGCCTTCCACTTCGAACACCATGATCAGGGAGCCGGTTTTCACTTTGTCGCCGGTCGCGATCTTGATCTCTTTCACGGTGCCCGCGAACGGCGCTGGCACTTCCATGGAGGCCTTGTCGCCTTCCACGGTGATCAGAGACTGCTCGGCGGCAACCTTGTCGCCCACCTTGACCATCACCTCGGTCACTTCGACTTCGTCACCGCCGATATCCGGCACGGCGACGTCTTTAGCCGCAGAGGCCGCAGGCGCTGCAGCCGGTGCTTGCGCCGCAGCCGGGGCCGCAGCGGAAGCGGCGCCGGCCACTTCGAACACCATGATCAGGGAACCGGTTTTCACTTTGTCGCCGGTCGCGATCTTGATCTCTTTCACGGTGCCCGCGAACGGCGCAGGGACTTCCATGGAAGCCTTGTCGCCTTCCACAGTGATCAGGGACTGCTCGGCTTCCACCTTGTCGCCCACTTTCACCAGGATCTCGGTCACTTCGACTTCGTCGGCGCCGATATCCGGCACGGCAACGTCTTTGGCCGCAGCGGCAGCCGGGGCAGCTGCTGCCGCCGGTTTTTCTTCCGCTTTCGCCGCCGGTGCAGCTTCCGCTGCGCCTGCCGCTTCGAAGATCATGATCAGTTTGCCGGTTTCGGTTTTATCGCCGACCGCCACTTTGATCTCTTTCACCACGCCCGCCTGCGGGGAGGGCACTTCCATGGAAGCCTTGTCGCCTTCCACGGTGATCAGCGATTGTTCCGCTTCAACTTTATCGCCGACCTTCACCAGAATCTCGGTGATTTCGACTTCATCTGCACCGATGTCCGGTACGTTGATTTCGATAGACATTATTCAGTACCTCTTAGGCCAGACGCGGGTTAACTTTTTCCGGGTTGATGTCGAATTTCTTGATTGCATCAGCAACCACAGAAGCTTCGATCTCACCGCGTTTAGCCAGTTCACCCAGAGCAGCAACCACCACGTAGGACGCATCGACTTCGAAGTGGTGACGCAGGTTTTCGCGGCTGTCCGAACGACCGAAGCCGTCGGTGCCCAGTACGCGATAATCGCTGGCCGGCACATAAGTACGAACCTGTTCGGCGAACAGTTTCATGTAGTCGGTAGAGGCTACCGCCGGCGCGTCGTTCATCACCTGAGCGATGTAAGGCACGCGTGGCGCTTCGGTTGGGTGCAACATGTTCCAACGCTCGCAATCCTGGCCGTCGCGCGCCAGTTCGGTGAACGAGGTCACGCTGTAGGTGTCGGAACCCACGCCGTAGTCCTTCGCCAGGATCTGCGCAGCTTCGCGCACGTGGCGCAGGATGGCGCCAGAGCCCAGCAGCTGCACCTTGCCTTTGCTGCCTTCCAACGTTTCCAGCTTGTAGATACCCTTGCGAATACCTTCTTCCGCACCCTGCGGCATCGCAGGCATGTGGTAGTTTTCGTTCAGCGTGGTCAGGTAGTAGTACACGTTTTCCGGGTTGTCGCCATACATGCGCACCAGACCGTCGTGCATGATGACCGCCACTTCGTACGCGTAAGCCGGATCGTAAGAGATGCAGTTAGGGATGGTCAGAGACTGAATGTGACTGTGGCCATCTTCGTGCTGCAGACCTTCGCCGTTCAGGGTAGTACGGCCCGAGGTCCCGCCGATCAGGAAGCCGCGCGCCTGTTGGTCGCCCGCTGCCCAGCACAGGTCGCCGATACGTTGGAAACCGAACATCGAGTAGTAGATGTAGAACGGAATCATCGGCAGATCGTTGGTGCTGTAGGACGTCGCTGCGGCCAGCCAGGAAGAGGCTGCGCCCAGTTCGTTGATGCCTTCCTGCAGGATTTGGCCTTTCTCGTCTTCTTTGTAGTAAGCAACCTGCTCACGGTCCTGCGGGGTGTACTGCTGGCCGTTCGGGCTGTAGATACCGATCTGACGGAACAGACCTTCCATACCGAAGGTACGCGCTTCGTCGGCGATGATTGGCACCAGGCGATCTTTGATCGACTTGTTCTTCAGCATCACGTTCAGGGCACGCACGAAGGCGATAGTGGTGGAGATCTCTTTGTTCTGCTCTTCCAGCAGCGAGCTGAAATCTTCCAGCGCCGGCATTTCCAGCTTCTGGGTGAACTCCGGCAGACGGGTAGGCACGTAGCCTTTCAGCGCCTGGCGACGTTCGTGCAGGTATTTGTACTCTTCGGAATCTTTCTCGAAGGTGATGTACGGCAGTTTTTCGATGTCAGCATCGGCAACCGGCACGTTGAAACGATCGCGGAAGTGGTGAACCCCTTCCATGTTCATTTTCTTCACCTGGTGAGCGATGTTTTTACCTTCCGCGGTTTCACCCATGCCGTAACCTTTGATGGTGTGGGCCAGGATAACGGTCGGTTTGCCTTTGGTGTCCTGCGCTTTTTTCAGTGCAGCGAAGATTTTCTTCGGATCGTGACCACCACGGTTCAGCGCCCAGATTTCGTCGTCGGTCATGTCTTTGACCAGCGCCGCGGTTTCCGGGTAACGGCCGAAGAAGTGCTCGCGCACGTAAGCGCCGTCTTTGGATTTGAAGGTCTGGTAGTCGCCGTCCAGGGTCTCGTTCATCAGCTGAACCAGTTTACCGCTGGTGTCTTTGCGCAGCAGCTCGTCCCAACGGCCGCCCCAGATCACTTTCAGCACCTGCCAGCCTGCGCCGGAGAAGATGCCTTCCAGTTCGTTGATGATCTTGCCGTTACCGGTGACCGGGCCGTCCAGGCGCTGCAGGTTGCAGTTGATGACGAACACCAGGTTGTCCAGCTTCTCGCGAGTCGCGATGGTGATGGCGCCTTTGGATTCCGGCTCATCCATCTCACCGTCGCCCAGGAAGGCGTAAACGGTCTGCTCAGAGGTGTCTTTCAGGCCGCGGTGTTCCAGGTATTTCAAGAACTTCGCCTGATAGATGGCGCTGATTGGGCCCAGGCCCATGGATACGGTCGGGAACTGCCAGAATTCCGGCATCAGCTTAGGATGCGGGTAAGAGGACAGGCCGTTGCCGTGCACTTCCTGACGGAAGTTGTTCATCTGTTCTTCGGTCAGGCGGCCTTCAAGGAAGGCACGCGCGTAAACGCCCGGAGAGATGTGGCCCTGGAAGTACACCAGGTCGCCGCCGTCTTTCTCGTTGCGTGCGCGGAAGAAGTGGTTAAAGCAGACTTCATAGAAGGTCGCGGAAGACTGGAAGGAAGCCATGTGGCCGCCCAGCTCCAGGTCTTTCTTGGATGCGCGCAGAACGGTCATGATCGCGTTCCAACGGATCGCAGAGCGAATGCGGCGTTCCAGATCCAGGTTGCCTGGGTAAGCCGGTTCGTCTTCTACCGCGATGGTGTTGACGTAGTTGTGCGCTGCAGCACCGGCCGCAACGTTAACGCCGCCTTTGCGGGCTTCTCCCAATACCTGATCAATCAGAAACTGAGCTCGCTCAACACCCTCTTCACGGATGACCGATTCGATCGCCTGCAGCCAGTCGCGGGTTTCGATCGGATCCACGTCATTGTTTAAACGTTCTGACATGGTGGTATTCCTTATCTGTCTAATGGTTTGTTTGGAGCCTGTCTTCCTGTGCTCTGTGAAAAAACACACGAAGACAGGCCCATCAGTTTAGTTGCCGCTTAAGTACTTAACTAAGTACCTCGAACTTAACCCCCGCAGGCTGGTGTACCCTGAAGAGGACAGCTCTTAATCCTTGCGTTGCTGGAGACGCCGCAGCGATCTCTCGCGCCGAGTATGCTCCCGGCTGAGATCCAGCAAGATTTCCTCGATAAACGCCAAGTGGCGATGCGAGGCTTCACGGGCCTTTTCCGGCTCGCGTGCCACAATCGCCTCAAAAATTCCGGCGCGGTGGCTGCTCACTTTTGCCAACATCTCACGGCGCGAGTAGAGCAATTCAAAGTTCTGACGCACGTTCTGTTCCAGCATCGGCCCCATGCAGCGTAGCAGGTGAAGTAACACAACGTTGTGAGCGGCTTCAGTCACGGCGATTTGATACTGCATGACCGCATCGGCTTCGGCGTCGAGATCGCCGCTGTCTTGAGCCTGTTGAATCACGATGTGGCAATCGCGGATGCGCGCCAGATCTTCATCGGTGCCGCGCAGCGCCGCGTAATAGGCGGCAATGCCTTCCAGCGCGTGACGGGTTTCCAGCAGATCGAACTGTGATTCGGGATGGTCGGCCAGCAGCTCGGCCAGCGGATCGCTGAAGCTCTGCCACAGATTAGTTTGCACGAAGGTGCCGCCGCCCTGACGGCGCAGGAGCAGCCCTTTCGCTTCAAGGCGCTGAATGGCCTCTCTCAGAGAAGGACGGGAGACATCAAATTGTTTCGCCAGCTCGCGCTCCGGAGGCAGTTTTTCGCCTGGGCGCAGTGTCCCCTCGAGGATCAGGTATTCGAGCTGTTGCTCGATAACATCTGACAACTTGGGTTGGCGGATTTTGCTGTAGGCCATGAGTGAATTCTTCTCTGCGAATGGCGCGGAGTCAATTGGTAATACCAATTTCAAAAACGTGACGGTAAAGTAACAAAGTATTCACCTCCTGTCCATACGGGCCTTGATCGAAATCAGGTTACCCGCACATTTTAACACCCCGCTGAAAACCCCGCTGCAAACCGGTAACGCCGTGATGGTATTACCATTTACGCGGCGGGTTGGGGATTTAACTTTTACCAAACCTTACGCAAGGCAGAGTGCAAACTTTTTGCCCGAGTTTTATTGCATGGTTATTACGCTTTCATGAATGGCTATTTGGCGAACAGCGCAACGGCGGTTCGTTCATTATTTGAACGCGGCCCACCGTTCAGATCTACGTTATTTTTGCGCATTATGTGATTTGTTGCTTATTTCATGCACTGAATCCCCCCTGCCGTCACACAACCCGCATTTTGTTTCCTAAACTGCTGCAATCTTAATCACTCACACGACAAAGCAGGTGCAAACCGACGCGCATAACATTATTCTCTGCCAAACGGTAGCGGCGCCGTGGAATTAATAGCTATAACGCCGTAAATAAAACAAAACACACATCGTAACCACTGCTTTACAGGCAGGTGGGCATTCACAACGACAGAGGGTTAGATTGATGGATGGTCAACAGCATGGTGACCAGCTGAAGCGCGGCCTGAAAAACCGCCATATTCAGCTCATCGCCTTAGGTGGCGCAATCGGCACCGGGTTATTTCTCGGTATCGCTCAAACAATAAAAATGGCCGGCCCGTCAGTGCTTCTCGGCTACGCCATCGGCGGCTTCATCGCGTTTCTGATCATGCGCCAGCTGGGGGAAATGGTGGTGGAAGAGCCGGTCGCCGGTTCCTTCAGCCACTTCGCCTACAAATACTGGGGCAATTTCGCCGGCTTCGCCTCCGGCTGGAACTACTGGGTGCTGTATGTCCTGGTGGCGATGGCGGAGCTGACGGCGGTCGGCATCTACGTGCAGTACTGGTGGCCGGAGATCCCCACCTGGGTTTCCGCCGCGGTATTCTTCCTGGCGATCAACGCCATCAACCTGGCCAACGTGAAAGTTTACGGCGAGATGGAGTTCTGGTTCGCCATCATCAAAGTGGTGGCGATTATCGGTATGATCGTGTTCGGCGCCTACCTGCTGTTCAGCGGCATGGGCGGCCCGGAAGCCACCGTCACCAACCTGTGGGCGCAGGGCGGGTTCTTCCCGAACGGCGTCATGGGCCTGGTGATGGCGATGGCGGTGATCATGTTCTCCTTCGGCGGCCTCGAGCTGGTCGGCATCACCGCCGCCGAAGCCGACAACCCGCAAAAAAGCATTCCGAAAGCCACCAATCAGGTGATCTACCGCATCCTGATCTTCTATATCGGTTCGCTGGCCATTCTGCTGTCGCTGTACCCGTGGGGCAAAGTGGTCGAAGGCGGTAGCCCGTTCGTGCTGATCTTCCACGCGCTGAACAGCAACCTGGTGGCGACCGTGCTGAACATCGTGGTGCTCACCGCCGCGCTGTCGGTCTACAACAGCTGCGTCTACTGCAACAGCCGCATGCTGTACGGCTTGGCGCAGCAGGGCAACGGCCCGAAAAGCCTGCTGAAGGTCGACGGCCGCGGCGTGCCGGTGGTGGCCATCGGCATTTCCGCCCTCGCCACCGCGCTGTGCGTGCTGATTAACTACCTGATCCCGGGCCGCGCCTTCGAACTGCTGATGGCGTTAGTGGTATCGGCGCTGGTGATCAACTGGGCGATGATCAGCCTGGCGCACCTGAAATTCCGCGCCGCCAAAAACCGCGAAGGCGTGGTGCCGAAGTTCAAAGCGTTCTGGTACCCGTTCAGCAACTACCTGTGCCTGCTGTTCATGGCCGGCATCCTGGTGATCATGTACCTGACGCCGGGCATTCAAATCTCGGTGCTGCTGATCCCGGTATGGGTGGCGATCCTGGCCGTCGGTTACGCCATCAAACAGCGCAGCCAACGTGTCGACGGCGTCACCAGCCGTTGAATCCCGTGACCGCGCAATAAAATGGCCCGCAGATGCGGGCCATTTTTTTCGTCTGAACGCCGCTTACTTGCGCAGCGCTTTCACCTGCTCGGCGGTGACGTCCGCCGGCAAACCACCCCAGGTCACCCGCAGGTAGTTTACCAGTTCCGCCACGTCGGCATCGCTCAGACGCTCGCCGAAGCCCGGCATGCTCTGCATGCTTTCACCGTTCGGGAACTGCTGGGCCGGCAGGCCGTCCAGCACCGACACGATCAGGTTCTTGCCGTCCGCCTGGCGCAGCGTGGCGTTATCGCGCATCGCCGGTGCGACGTGCGGTTTGCCTTCGCCTTCGCGCGCATGGCAGCCGGCGCACTGATCCAGATAGGTCATGCGCCCGGCATCGCTGCCCTGCCCCATTTTCACCGGCACTGCCGCCGGCGGCTGCTCGCCCATCAGATACAGCGCCAGCGCCTGATGGTCTTCCGGCGTCAAATGACGGGTGCTGAGATCCACCACCATATGCATCTCACTGAAGGCCGAACCCTGCGACGCGAGGCCGGTGCCGAGGAAGCGGCTGACGTCCTGCGGCGTCCAGCCGCGCTGCGCCAAGCCGTGCGGCGTAATGCCCGGCGCCATGAAGCGGCCGAGATCGCCGCCCTGCATCGGCTTGCCGAGATCCATCTGCCCCAGCGCGCCGCGCGGCGTGTGACATTCGCCACAGTGGCCCAGCACGTCGGCCAGATAGCGGCCGCGCTGCCATTGCGGCGAGCTGCCCTGCGAGCTGGCCGGCAGCGGATCCTGGCTGCGGAACAGCAGATTCCAGCCGATCAGCGCCATGCGCTGGTTGAACGGGAACGGCATCTCGTTGGCCGGAATGGCCACGTCCACCGCCGGGCGCGTCATCAGGTAAGCGTAGATGTCATCGGCGTCCTGACGCGAAATGCCCTTGTACGAGGTGTAAGGCATCGCCGGGTACAGGTGCCGTCCGCCCGGCGCCACGCCCTGCGTCAGCGCCAGGAAGAAGTCGTCCTTGCTCCAGCGCCCGATGCCGTGGTCGGCCGACGGCGTCAGGTTGCTGCCGTAAATCGTGCCGAACGGCGTGTCCAGCGGATAGCCGCCGGCCAACGGCGCCCCGCCGCTGGCGGTATGGCAGGCGGCGCAGTCGGCGGCCTGCGCCAGATAGCGGCCGCGGGCGATCTGTTCGGCGCTGGCGGTTACCTGCTGCACCGGGCCGTCGTAACGGCGGTTTTCCCGCCACCACAGCAGCGCAATCACCACGATCGCCACCAGCACAATCAACACTGCGAGACGTTTTTTCATTGCGCCGTCTCCTTCAGCAGGCCCGGCGTTTTCAGCACCACGTCGCGCACCGCTTCGTAGTAGCGCACGTAGCCGGTACAGCGGCAGATATGGCTGTCCAGCGCCTGCTCGATGGCGTTCTCCAGCTGATCGCGGGCGATCGGCTCACGCTTGAGCTTTTCCACGAAAATGGTGGCGGCGTTGACGAAGCCTGGCGTGCAGTAGCCGCACTGGAAGCTGTAGTGCTCCAGAAACGCCTGCTGGATCGGCGACAGCTCAACCACCTCCCCCTGTTCGTCCACCCTGGCGTGGCCTTCGACGGTGCGCACTTTCTTGCCGTTGAAGAAATGCGCGCCGGTGATGCAGGTGCGCACCTCTTCGCTGGTGCCGCTCGGGTGATCGACAATAGCTACGCAGGCGTGGCAAATGCCCTGCCCGCAGCCGAGGCGCGAACCGGTCAAATCGAGATACTCGTGCAGGAAATCGATCATCATCAAGCCTTCCGGCACCTCGATCGGGCCGTACTGTTTCTCGTTGATGGTCAGGGAAATCGGCTGGGTTTTAATGCTCATTGTAATACCTCACGAATATTTTCTGCACGAACGGGCAAATCACGGAAACGGTGGCCGGTGGCGTCGGCAATGGCGTTGACCAGTGCGGCCACGATCGGGATCATCACCACTTCCGCCATGCCTTTCGGCGGATCGGTTTCCGACAGCGCCGGCAGGATGTCGCCGCTCTGTTTCCATACCGCCACGTCGCTGGCGCGCGGCAGGTGGTAACGGTTGAAGTTCCAGGTGCCGTTGCCCGGGCCGTCTTCGTACAGCGGTAAATATTCGTGCAGCGCATGGCCGATGCCCATCGCCAGCCCGCCCTGCAGTTGGCCGGAAACCAGTTCCGGCACGATCAGGTTGCCACACTCCATGATCGAGTGATGATTCAGCAACTCCACCTGGCCGGTGGCGATATCCACCGCCACTTCCGCCAGCGTGCCGACGGCGCTGTAGTAGGTCACCGCCGCATTGTTGCGCTGGGTCGGCGGATAATAGACCTGCCCGCGCGCCAGCGGTTTGAATTCGCCGCCGGCGTTGCGCAGCGCCATGCCGTCGACCGGCAGGCGTTCGCTTTTGCCGTTCAACGTGAAATCGGCCTCCGCCCACTGCCAGCGGTTGAACACATGCACCGCCGCGCCGGTGACCCCGCCCATCTGATAAGCCGTCTTGGCCAGCAGCTCGAGGCTCAGCACCGACATGCCCGCCGCCGTCAGGCCGCCTTCGACCCAAC
The DNA here is from genome assembly GCF_051172315.1 of Serratia sp. B501. Classification (NCBI taxonomy): domain Bacteria; kingdom Pseudomonadati; phylum Pseudomonadota; class Gammaproteobacteria; order Enterobacterales; family Yersiniaceae; genus Serratia; species Serratia sp. B501. The sequence goes on along the minus strand of NZ_JBPIZB010000005.1, from coordinate 249,478 downwards.
GCGCATCTTCGCGCCGCACCACCAGCGGCGCCGCCTGGCCGCCGCCGATACCGGCCTGCCACAGCGCCATCGCCGCCGGCCACAGGCCGTGATCGAAGATCAGGCGCGCCGCTTCGCGGGTGCTGTGCGAGAAGTAATAGGCCGAGTTGCTGGCGCTCGACGGCGAACAGTAGCTCGGCGTCCAGTTGGGGTTGGTTTGCAGCTTGTCCTGCTCTTCCTGCGACATCAGGTAAGGATCGCCGCTGGTGACCATCGGCAATACCGACCAGTCGGTGACCGAGAAGTGCGCTTCGTCGGCCGGTTTGCCCAGCCACTGCGCGCACAATACCGACTGCGAGGTCGACATGCCGGTGCCCATCTCCGCGCCACTGTGATGCAGGGTGATGCGGCCGTCTTCGCTCAGCTCCACCCGGGCGAACGAGGTTTCCGCCCCGGTGCCGAAGTCTTTCTGCACGCAGCCGAAGCCGACGCCATAGCGCTTGCCGGGATGGCGGCTCTCAAACTCGGCCTTGCGTTCGGCGCGCTTAAGCCATATCTCATGCTTCGCCGCCTTTTCCAGTACTTCATCGGCGCGGATCGCACCGGCCGGGATCGCCCCCTGGGTGTTTTTCATGCCGGATTTCAGCACGTTGCGCAGGCGGAACTCGATCGGGTCAATCTTCAGCTCGGCGGCCAACTCATCCACCATCATCTCGGTGGCGGCCATGCTCTGCAGCGTGCCGTAACCGCGCGCCGAACCAGCGTCGATGGCGCGTGAAGCCAGCCCGACCGACGACAGATCGCTTTTCGGGAAGTAGTAAATCGACTGGGCGGCGGTTGCGCCGACCATCACCACCGAAGGGGTAAAGTTGCTGCGGCCGCCGCCGTCCGCGGTCATGTCACCGAGGAACGACTGCATGACGCCGGTCTGCTTATTCACCGCGATGCGGTAGTTCATGTCGAACGCGTGGCGCTTCAACGCCGTCTGGAACTGTTCGAAGCGATCGTTGGCCAGGCGCACCGGGTGGCCGTCGCCATACATCGCCGCCACCGCGCCGTAATACGGGAAGTTGTAGTGGTCTTTCGAGCCGTAGCCCACGGTATAGCACGGGTGCAGGATCAGCTGTTTCACCGGCGGATTGCGCTTGGCCAGCATGCGCGGCATCTCGTCGGCCACTTCCTGCGGCGACTGAGTCGGCACCACCAGATGCAAGGTTTGCGTCTGCGCGTCGAACCAGCCGTTGGCGTTGTCCGGCTCCAGCGCCGAGGTGTCGATCGACTGCGTGGTGTAGCGGCGCGACATTACCAGCCAGTCGGCCGGCGGATTCGCCAACTCGTCGGCGATCATCCCTGCATAGCGCATGCCTTCCTGATCCAGCTTGCCGCCCTCGCGCCCTTCCGGCCACACCGGCAGGTGTTTTTTCATCGACACCGGGAAGATCGGCGTGTCCTTCAGGCTGGAGAAGCGATCGTCGTCGAACGGTTGTTCTCCCCCCACCCGCACATAGCGGAAGCTGCCCCAGGGATCGCGCTCGAGCGGGCCGGTCACCGCGCCATATTTGATGGTTTCTTCGCGGAATTTCAGCTTGTCCTTGGCGAAGCGGAAACGGGCGAAGTCGTGATAGATCAGGATCGCCACCGCCTGGCCGAGGTAGGCCGGGGTTTTGCCGCTCGGCAGCAGCATGTCGTCACCGTAGAACGCCGGAAAGGCCAGGCCGTCGCGCGCCAGATCTTCCGCCGTCACCAGGCGATCCGGCTGCAGATCGTCCCCCAACAGCGACAGCTCGACCCCTTCGAACAACCGGTCGGCCTTGGTCACGCGCAGAATGAAGGCGTGCGCCTGTTTCTGCGGCCAGTGCGGCATGTCCACCGCGCGGATATCGCGCGCGAACACCTTCTGTCCCATGACCTTGGCGCGGCCGTCGATACGGAAACGCACGCGCTTGGTCTGCGGATCCCAATTGGGCGACTGGAGGATTTTTTGCTCGAACAGCGCGGCGTAGGCGCGGCTGTACAGGGGGGCGAGGTACACGGATACCCCCGCAATCACGGCGCTTTTGATAAAGCGACGCCGCGACGGGTTGAAATTGCTCATAAATAAGTCCTTCACGTCTTTCTTGTAATTGGTTTTTGTTCGCGGTGTTGTTGCGCAAACGCTGACGACCTTGCCGTAGACGTCATAAGCATATGCTTATAACTAAAATTATGTGATGATTAACAGGCTGTTTTCAACAAAAAAACATTTGCAAAACACATAAGGTTTGTACGCTAATAAATAATTTGCGCAAACGCGGGCTTGAACCATGATCACGGGCATCATTATTACCGCCGCCGGATGCGGGGAGCGCTTTATTCGGGCCGGCGGCCAGGGCAACAAACTGAACGCCGGGTTTGCCGATGCGGCGGGCGAGCGGCGTTCGCTGTTCGAACACACCCTGCGCCAGGCGCTGGCTTCCGAGCTGCCGGTGCAGGTGGTGACCCGTCCGGATAATCTGCCGGTGCTGGCAGCCTGCGCCGCCAACCAGGTGCCGGTTACCCTGCTCGCCAGCGCGGGCCTCGGCGACTCGATCGCCGCAGGCGTTGCGGCCACGCCGCACTGGCAAGGCTGGCTGATCCATCTGGCCGATATGCCGTTCGTCAGCGCCGATGTCTTCCGGCAGGTGGCGAGCGCCTTACGGCAACACGCGATCGTACGCCCCAGCTATGCGCAACAGCCCGGTCACCCGGTCGGCTTTTCCGCCCTATTGCGCAAACAACTTTGCCAACTGCGCGGCGATAATGGCGCCCGTGGGCTGCTGCAAGGCGCAGCGGTGCACCTGTTGCCGCTTGAGCACCCCGGCGTCGTGCAGGATATTGATCTTCCATCGCAACTTCCGGCCAGCGAGTAAATTCACCTATGCAACATCTTAATGTCACCGTGGTCAGCCAGGCGATAAGCTGGCTGCAACACCAGCCGGTCTGGTTATGCACCGTCCTCAGCACCTATGGTTCTTCGCCGCGCTCGCCGGGCGCGCTGATGGCGGCGACCCACGACGGCCGCTACAGCGGTTCGTTGTCGGGCGGGTGCGTGGAGGAGGACTTTCTGCGCCGCGTGGCCGCCGGGGAGTATCAGGCGGCCAGCCAGGTGATCCGTTACGGCGAAGGCGGTATGACGCCCAACGTGGCGCTGCCGTGCGGCGGCGTGCTGGACGTGCTGATCGAGTATCTGCCGGTGGGAGAAGCCAGCGTCGCTTACCTGCAACGCATCGCCGGCGCGCTGGAAGGGCATCACGCGCTGATCAAACGCCTGACGCTGCCCCACGCCTGCCACAGCCTCGAGCAGAGTCATTTCACCAGCGCCACCCAGGTGGAACGCCGGCTCGAACAGATTACCCTGCATATCGCGGCCGCACCGCGCCTGCTGATCGCCGGGCTGTCCAGCGTGGCGCTGTACTGCGCCGATTTCGCCGTGGCGCTGGGGTTTGAGGTGCTGGTTTGCGAGAATCGCCCGGAGGCGCTGGATAACTTCGCCGCCGAGTTAAAACCGGGCGTAACGCTGCTGCGCCAGTTTCCGGCCAAGTTCATTGAGGACGGCGGTTGCCACGCCAATACCGCCGTCGTGGCGCTGACCCACGATCCGCGTATGGACGATCTGACGTTGATGGAAGCGATCCACACTCCGGCGTTTTACATCGGTGCCATGGGATCGCTGAGAAACAGCGCGCGGCGGCGCCAGCGGTTGCAGCAGATTGCCGAATTCACGCCGCAGGAGTTGGAACGCATCCATGCGCCGATCGGCCTGCCGCTGGGCAGCAAAACGCCGGCGGAGATCGCCCTGGCGGTGATGGCGGCGATCGTGCAGCAGAAAAACCGGCGGCCGGCCGCCGACGGGATCAGTGCAACGGCACCACCGGCACCAGATGCTGCAGCTCCAGATGCAGCTCCTCTTTCCCGCTCAGCGAATAGCTGAACACCGTCATGTCCGGCCCGTCACCGCGGGCCAGCCCCATTTCGGGCAGCACCTGCGTGTAAATTTTAATGATGTGATCATTGAGCGCCACCGGCTTGCCGGAATAGCGAAAACGGCAAAACTCGCCGTGGATCTCAGGCAGCGGCTCCAGCGCCACGCCTTCACGCAGCGGGTAGTCCGTCGTCACGCCCAGGGTATAGTCGACCCTGACCCGCTCGCCGTCCGGCACCAGTTGGGTAAACGAATAGGTTTGCGTCGGGCGCTCGCCCAACAAGGTGTAAAACTGCGCCCGCAGCGCGCTGCGCTGCGGCAGATGCGACTTATCCAACCTCTCTATGTCCAGGTGGTAAGCGTACTGCTTGCCGTGAAAAGCGTATTGCCCTCTGGCGATGCTGACGCGTTCAACCTCAATATCGCCGGGCTGGCTGGCCGCGAGTGAACGCACCAGATTGCTGAAGTCCTGTTTGCGGGCATGACGATAAACGCTGGGCGACTCGGCGAAGTGTTTCTTGAAACAGCGCGAGAACGTCTGCTGATTATCGAATTGATATTCAACCGAAATGTCCAGAATGCTCTTCTGCGTGAAGCGCAAGGCGAAGGCGGCGAGGTAGAGGCGACGAGCGCGGATGTAGGAGGCTAACGATAATCCGGTCTGCTTCTTGAACATGCGCTGCAGGTACCATTTCGTATAGCCTGACTTGGCGGAAACGATATCCAACGACAGCGGATTGGTCAGGTTGTCTTCAATCCAGACCAGCAATTCCCTGATGTGACTTTCCTGCGTACCCATGTGCTTGCCGAACCTTATGTTACCGATATTCCATTAGTCGAATTTTAGTGCTATCCGCGTAGGGTATACAGGTTAAAACTCGCCGTCCAGCAAGCTACAGGACTTTACACAGTCCCCCTTCACCGCCCGCGAGCGGCGAAGGGGGCAACGCTTATTTCAGGCAGTTGGCGCATTGGCCGGCCTGGATCTTCTGGAAGAAGTCATTGCCTTTGTCATCCACCAGGATAAACGCCGGGAAATCTTCCACTTCGATTTTCCAGATCGCTTCCATGCCCAATTCAGGGTACTCCACGCACTCCAGGCTCTTGATGCTCTGCTGCGCCAGCACCGCCGCCGGGCCGCCGATGCTGCCGAGGTAGAAGCCGCCGTGCTTGTGGCAGGCATCCGTCACCTGCTGGCTGCGGTTGCCTTTCGCCAGCATGATCATGCTGCCGCCGTGAGATTGCAGCAGATCGACGTAGGAATCCATACGCCCGGCGGTGGTCGGCCCCAAGGAACCGGACGCATAGCCTTCCGGCGTTTTAGCCGGGCCGGCGTAGTAGATCGGGTGATCCTTGACGTACTGCGGCAGGCCCTCACCGCGATCCAGGCGCTCTTTCAGCTTGGCGTGCGCGATATCGCGGCCAACGATGATGGTGCCGCTCAGCGACAGGCGGGTGGAAACCGGATACTGCGACAGCTGTTTGAGGATCTCGGCCATCGGACGGTTGAGATCGACCTTGATCGCCTCGCCTTCCCCGGCCTGGCGCAGCTCCTGAGGAATAAATTTACCCGGATTGTGCTCCAGTTTTTCCAGCCAGATGCCGTCGCGGTTAATCTTGCCTTTGATGTTGCGGTCCGCCGAACAGGAAACGCCCATGCCGACCGGGCAGGAGGCACCATGACGCGGCAGACGCACGACGCGGATATCGTGCGCGAAGTATTTGCCGCCGAACTGCGCGCCCAGCCCCAGGTTCTGCGCTTCTTGCAGCAGTTCCGCTTCGAGTTCCAGATCGCGGAACGCCTGACCATGCTCGTTGCCTTCGGTCGGCAGGCCATCGTAATACTTGGTCGAGGCCAGTTTGACGGTTTTCAGCGTCGCTTCCGCCGAGGTGCCGCCGATGACGAACGCCACGTGGTACGGCGGGCAGGCCGCAGTGCCCAGCGTGCGCATCTTGTCGACCAGGTAGTTTTTCAGCTTGCCCGGCGACAGCAGCGCCTTGGTTTCCTGATACAGATAGGTTTTGTTGGCTGAACCGCCGCCCTTGGCGATGCACAAGAACTTGTATTCTTCGCCGTCCACGCTGTAGAGATCGATCTGCGCCGGCAGGTTGCTGCCGGTATTGACCTCTTTGTACATATCCAGCGCGGCGTTCTGCGAATAGCGCAGGTTCTCTTCGATGTAGGTGTTGTACACACCGCGCGACAGCGCTTCTTCATCGCCGCCGCCGGTCCAGACGCGCTGGCCCTTTTTGCCGACGATGATCGCCGTGCCGGTGTCCTGGCAGGTCGGTAAAATACCCTTGGCGGCGATTTCTGAGTTACGCAGAAATTGCAGCGCAACGTACTTGTCGTTTTCGCTGGCGTCCGGATCTTTGAGGATATCGGCCACCTGCTGTTGGTGCGCCGGGCGCAGCATGAACGACGCGTCGTGGAACGCATGCTGGGCAAGCAGGGTTAACGCTTCAGGGGCAACTTTCAGTATTTCCTGGCCTTCAAACTCGCTCACGGAAACGTGGTCGCGGCTCAGCAGGTAATATTCGGTATCGTCTTTCTTCAGCGGGAACGGATCTTGATAGTGGAACGGTTTATTCGACATTGATCTCTCACTTGCAACATCAGCTGCGTTAAATTCACACTTGCGGCGCGCGAGGCGGCGCCTTGTCAAAAAACTGCCTTCACCTTACGTATTTTTAATCAGTCAGTTATTGCGCCAAATCGCAAAATAACCGCTCTTTGCGTAAGGGATTGCCACAGGCGGCGTTTCAACCTTGCTCGGTGAGAACTGCGGGTACAGGCTCATCATGCACGCTTTATTATCCCGCAGTTAACACATTGATTACAATCCATCGGTGGCGATCGCTTTATCAATGTGGCGAAAAAGCGCCGGATGCGATTTGCGCCGGCGCGTATTGTCAGCCGCCGCGCCATTGCTTAAGCTAGCCGCAATGAACAAACCGAGAATCCCCATCGCGCTGCAACAAGCGGTGATGCGCTGCCTGCGAGAAAAGCTGCAGTTGGCCCGCCGGCATTTTGCCGTCGAGTTCCCCGAACCCAGCATCGTCTATCAGCAACGCGGCACCAGCGCGGGCACCGCCTGGCTGCAAAGCTGGGAAATCCGCCTGAACCCGGTGCTGCTGCTGGAAAACCAACAGCCGTTTATCGATGAAGTGGTGCCGCACGAACTGGCGCACCTGCTGGTGTTTCGCCAATTCGGCCGGGTGGCGCCGCACGGCCGCGAATGGCGCTGGATGATGGAAAGCGTGCTGCTGACGCCCGCCAGCCGCACTCACCGTTTCGAAACCGCCTCGGTGCAAAGCAAGACCTTCCCCTACCGCTGCGCCTGTGGGCATCACCCGCTCACCATTCGCCGCCATAACCGCGTGCTGCGCGGCGAAAGCGAATACCGCTGCCGCCGATGCGGCGAAAAACTGAAATTTCTTGCTAGCGAGAACCTTTAGTTAAACGATTTATACGTTAAAACAAGCAAATATCGCCATTTGCCACTACCGGCAAGTTCCGTTACCCTGCCTGCTTTTCCAATTTTGAGCTGTTTTGGAATATGCTTCGCAGAATTTTGTTTATGGCGGTTTTCGCCGCAGGCGCCGTACAGGCGCACGGCATCAATAACTTCTCTCAGGCCAAAGCGGCGGCGGCCAAGATTAACCAGGATGCGCCGGGCAGCTTTTACTGCGGCTGCCGCATCGACTGGCAAGGCAAGAAGGGCATCCCGGATCTCGCCGGCTGCGGCTATCAGGTGCGTAAAAACGCCCAGCGCGCGCAGCGCATCGAGTGGGAACACGTGGTTCCGGCCTGGCAGTTCGGCCACCAACTGCAGTGCTGGCAAGACGGCGGACGCAAAAACTGCAATAAGGACGCCACCTATCGCCAGATAGAAACCGATCTGCACAACCTGCAGCCGGCGATCGGCGAAGTGAACGGCGACCGCAACAACTTCATGTACAGCCAATGGAACGGCGGCGCAGGCCAGTACGGGCAGTGCCCAATGAAGGTGGACTTCAAGAATAAACAGGCGGAGCCGCCCGCCCGCGCCCGCGGCGCCATTGCCCGCACCTACTTCTACATGCGCGATCGCTACCAGCTGCGGCTGTCACGCCAGCAAACCCAACTGTTCGAGGTGTGGAACCGGCAATATCCGGTGAGCCAATGGGAATGTCAGCGTGAAGCACGTATCGCCAAGGTGCAGGGCAACCACAACCCCTATATTCAACAGGCTTGTCAGCAGCGGAAAAGCTAACCTACTATAGCCTTTATCTTTCATGGCGCCGCCAACCCGCGGCGCCGTTTCGTCAGGATCAGACTACCCATGCGCATACCCCGCATTTACCATCCGCAGCCGTTGACCGACCGGGCGGAGATCGCCCTCAGCGAGGACGCCGCCAACCACGTCGGGCGCGTGCTGCGCATGAGCGCCGGCCAGGCGCTACAGCTGTTCGACGGCAGCAACCAGGTGTTCGACGCCGAGATAGTCCGGGTGGACAAAAAGAGCGTGCTGGTGCGCCTCGGCGACGGCCGCGTGGAAGACATCGAATCGCCGCTCAACCTGCATCTGGGCCAGGTGATCTCGCGCGGCGAGAAGATGGAGTTCACCATCCAGAAATCCATCGAGCTGGGCGTCAACGTCATCACCCCGCTGTTTTCCGAGCGCTGCGGCGTCAAGTTGGACGGCGAGCGTCTGGCGAAGAAAATCCAACAATGGCAGAAGATCGCCATCGCCGCCTGCGAACAGTGCGGCCGCAACCGCATTCCCGAAATCCGCGAGGCGATGTCGCTGGAGGCCTGGTGCGCCGAGCAGGACGGCAGCCTGAAACTCAACCTGCACCCGCGCGCCAGCCACAGCATCAACACGCTGCCGCAGCCGGTAGACCGCGTTCGCCTGCTGATCGGCCCGGAAGGCGGTTTGTCCGCCGACGAAATCGCCATGACCACCGACCACGGATTTACTGATATTCTGCTGGGACCACGCGTTCTGCGTACCGAAACCACAGCGCTCACCGCCATTACCGCTCTGCAGGTCCGCTTCGGCGACCTGGGTTAAAGGAGAAAAGATGATTAAGCTCGGCATCGTGATGGATCCTATCGATTCCATCAACATCAAGAAAGACACCAGCTTCGCCATGCTGCTCGAAGCGCAGCGCCGCGGTTACGAATTGCACTACATGGAGATGAACGATCTCTATCTGCACGCCGGTGACGGGCGCGCCCGCACCCGCCTGCTGAGCGTGAAGGAAGACAAGGAGAGCTGGTTCAGCTTCGGCGCCGAGCAGGATCTGGCGCTGCACGATCTGGACGTGATCCTGATGCGCAAGGATCCGCCGTTCGATACCGAATACATCTACGCGACCTACATTCTGGAACGCGCCGAAGTCAAAGGCACGCTGGTGGTCAACAAGCCACAAAGCCTGCGCGACTGCAACGAGAAGCTGTTCACCGCCTGGTTCTCGGAACTGACGCCGGATACGCTGGTCAGCCGCAGCGCCGCGCACATCCGCAAATTCCACCAGCAGCACGGCGACATCATCCTGAAACCGCTGGACGGCATGGGCGGCGCGTCTATCTTCCGCGTGAAGCAGGACGATCCTAACCTGTCGGTGATCATCGAAACCCTGACCGAACACGGCAGCCGTTTCTGCATGGCGCAGAACTTCCTGCCGGCGATCAAGGACGGCGACAAGCGCATCCTGGTGGTGGACGGCGAGCCGGTGCCTTACTGCCTGGCGCGCATTCCGGCGCAGGGTGAGACCCGCGGCAACCTGGCGGCCGGCGGCCGCGGCGAAGCGCGCCCGCTGAGCGAAAGCGACTGGAAAATCGCCCGCGCCGTCGCCCCGACGCTGAAAGAGAAAGGGCTGATCTTCGTCGGCCTGGACGTGATCGGCGATCGCCTGACCGAAATCAACGTCACCAGCCCAACCTGTGCGCGCGAGATCGAAGCGGCATTCCCGATTTCGATTACCGGCATGCTGATGGACGCCATTGAAAAGCGCCTGGCGGCGAAGTAATGCGTCATGCGGGCGGCATGCCGCCCGCTATCCTGTATCGCGCCCGCCAAAGCCCGCCATTCCGGCAGCGGCTTGAAAGGCGGCGGGTATAGCCGCATACTGGCGGCTGTTTATTTTCTCACCCATTGATTACCTTATACTAACGCCATGAATTTACAGCACCATTTTCTGATCGCCATGCCAACGCTGCAGGATCCTCGCTTCAAGCGCTCGGTGATTTACATTTGCGAGCACAATGAAGAAGGCGCCATGGGTTTGGTGATCAATAAACCGGTGGAGCAGTTCACGGTAGCCACGGTGCTGAGCAAGCTGAAGATCATGCCGCCTGCGCGCGATCCGGCCATCAGCCTGGACAAGCCGGTGTTCGCCGGCGGCCCCCTGGCGGACGATCGCGGATTTATCCTGCATACGCCGCGCCACGGCTTTGGCGCCAGCATTCAAATTTCCCCCAACACCATGATCACCACCTCAAAAGACGTGCTGGAAACGCTCGGCACGCCGGAGCAACCGGACGACGTGCTGGTGGCGCTGGGTTATGCGGGTTGGGAAAAGGGCCAGTTGGAGCAGGAAGTATTGGAAAACGCCTGGCTGACCATCGAAGCCAACACCGACATTTTGTTCCGCACGCCGATCGCCAGCCGCTGGCGCGAGGCGGGGAACCTTTTGGGTATCGACATTCGCAGCATCGCCAACCACGCAGGACACGCCTGATGAGTAACCGCACCATTATCGCCTTCGACTTTGGCACCAAAAGCATCGGCGCGGCCGTCGGCCAGGAGTTGACCGGCAGCGCCCGCGCCCTGCCGGCTTTCAAAGCGCAGGACGGTTCGCCGGACTGGCTGAAAATCGAAAAACTGCTGAAGGAGTGGCAGCCGGATTTGGTGGTGGTCGGCCTGCCGCTGAACATGGACGGCACCGAACAGCCCGTTACCGCCCAGGCGCGCAAGTTCGCCAACCGCCTGCACGGCCGCTTCGGCATCCAGATCGATCTGCATGACGAGCGTCTGAGCACCGTGGAGGCGCGCGCCAACCTGTTCGATCGCGGCGGCTTCCGCGCGCTTGATAAAGGCAGCGTGGATTCCGCCTCCGCGGTGGTTATCCTCGAAAGCTGGTTCGAACGGCAGCTGGGCTAAACGCCCGTTCCCTCCCCCGCGCAGTCCCCCAACACACCGGCGTCGATCCGCTGCTGCAAACCTTGCTCAAAGGTTTGCATGCCGGACTGCGCGCCGGTTTGCAACACGCTCGCCAACTGATGCGTTTTCCCTTCACGGATCAGGTTGCTGACCGCCGTCGTCGCCGTCAGCACTTCAAAGATCGCCACTCGTCCGCCGCCGGGGCGCCTCATCAGCTTTTGCGCGATCACCGCTTGCAGGCTGCCCGCCAGCTGGGCGCGCACATAGGGTTTCTCTTCCGCCGGAAACACGTCCACCAGCCGTTCTACCGCCTGCGGCGCGCTGCGGGTATGCAGCGTCGCCAGCACCAGGTGGCCGGTCTCCGCCGCAGTGAGCGCCAGCCGGATGGTGGCGGTATCGCGCAGCTCACCCAGCAGGATCACATCCGGATCTTCGCGCAGCGCGGCGCGCAACGCCGCATCGAAGCTGTGGCTGTCGCGGCCGATCTCCCGCTGCTGGATCAGCGATCGCCGGCTGCGGTGCAGGAACTCGATCGGATCTTCCAGCGTCAAAATATGCCGCTGCTGGTGCCGGTTGATCTCGTCGATCATCGCCGCCAGCGTGGTGGACTTACCGCTGCCGGTGGCGCCGGTGACCAGGATCAATCCGTCGGCGCGCCGCAGCAGCGCCGGGACGATGGCCGGCGCCGCCAGCTCGGCAAGCGAAGGCGATTGCCCGGCGATACGCCGCAACGCGAGAGAAATCCCCGCGCTTTGTTGAAAAACGTTGGCGCGCAACCGCTCCCCGCCCGGCCTGTGCAACGCCAGATCGACCTGCCCCAACCGCCGCAGGCTCTCGCGCTGCTGCGCATTCAGCAATCCATCGCATAGGGCCTGCGCGCCTTGCGCCGTCAGCGTTGGCGCCGCCGCCAGCGGTTGCAGTTCACCGTCGATGCGCAACATCGGCGGATGACCGGCACAAAGGTGCAGATCGGAAGCATTATGCTTTACACTAAGGGCCACGAATTCATCGATATCCATATCACTCTCCCGGGTCAATAATGAGCACTATCCAACAGAACCTGCAGGATGTCAGAAACCGCATCGCGTCCGCCGCGCAAAACTGCGCACGGGCGCCGGAAGAAGTTGCTCTGCTTGCAGTCAGCAAAACCAAACCTGTGGCGGCGATCGAAGAAGCCATCACCGCCGGCCAGCGCGCCTTCGGCGAGAACTACGTGCAGGAAGGGGTAGACAAGATCCGGCATTTCGCCGAGTCGACGCAGGGCGGTGAGTTGGTGTGGCACTTTATCGGCCCGCTGCAATCCAATAAGAGTCGGCTGGTGGCGGAAAATTTCGCCTGGTGTCATACCGTGGATCGGCTGCGCATCGCCCAGCGCCTGAGCGATCAGCGCCCGGCCGACATGCCACCGCTCAACGTGCTGATTCAAATCAACATCAGCGATGAGCAGAGCAAATCCGGCATCGCGTTGAACGAACTGCCGGCGTTGGCCGACGCGATCGCGGCGCTGCCGAATCTGGCGCTGCGCGGCCTGATGGCCATCCCGGCGCCGGAAACGGATTATCAGCGGCAGTTGGCGGTATTCAGCCGGATGAACGACGCATTTCTCGCCCTGCGTCAGCGTTATCCGCAGGCCGATACGCTGTCGATGGGCATGACGGACGATATGGCGGCGGCGATCGCCGCAGGCAGCACCCTGGTGCGCATCGGCACCGCAATTTTTGGCGCCCGCGACTACTCGCAGGCCTGACAAACAGACGAGGGATTTGATGCAACATCGCAAGATTACCTTTATCGGCGCCGGCAACATGGCGCGTGCAATCATCGCCGGCCTGGTCGCGGGCGGCTATCCGGCCAAATCCATCAGCGTCTGCGCCCCTTCGCCGAAAAACCGTGACGCGTTGGCGGCGGACTACGGCATCGTCAGCAGCGGCGACAACGTCGCCTGCGCGCGTGAAGCCGACGTCGTGGTACTGGCGGTCAAACCGCAAATGATGGCCGACGTGTGTCAGCCGCTGCGCGAACAGGTCGATTTCGGCGGCAAACTGGTGCTGTCGATCGCCGCCGGCATTCAGGTCAGCCGTTTCTATCAGTTGCTCGGCGACCAACTGGACATCGTGCGCATCATGCCCAACACCCCGTCGCTGGTCGGCAAGGGCATGAGCGGGCTGTACGCGCCGGCGCAGGTCAGCCAACAGGATCGCGACTACACCGGCGATTTAATGGCCTCGGTCGGTAAAGTTTGCTGGGTAGATGACGAAAATGGCATCAACGGCGTGATCGCCGCTGCGGGCAGCGCCCCGGCTTATTTCTTCCTGTTTATGGAAGCGATGCAAAAAGAAGCCGAACGCATGGGCTTCGACAGCCAGACCGCGCGCGATCTGGTGCAGCAGGCCGCTACCGGCGCCGCCGCGCTGGTTGAAGCCAACCCGGATACGCCGCTGGGCACGCTGCGCGAGCAGGTGACCTCCAAAGGCGGCACCACCGCCGAAGCGCTGCGGGTGTTCAACGAACGCCAACTGCCGGAAACCGTGGCGCAAGCGATGCAGGCCGCCGTTTCCCGTGCGCAAGAAATGGAAAAATTATTTTAAATAACCCCGAGTTAAGGAGAAGGACCACTTCATGCTAACGCTGACTTTCCTGGTCAAGACCGTTATTGATCTGTACGTGATGGTGCTGTTGCTGCGCATTTGGATGCAATGGACGCGCACCGATTTTTACAACCCGTTCTCGCAGTTTGTGGTGAAGATCACCCAACCGGTGGTCGGCCCGCTGCGCCGCATCATCCCATCGCTTGGGCCTATCGACAGCGCTTCGCTGCTGCTGGCGTTTCTGCTGATGACCATCAAGTACCCGCTGCTGCTGCTGATACAAAGCCACGCGCTGTCGCTTAGTCCGTATAACCTGCTGTTCGGCCTGATCTCGCTGGTCAAGTCCGCCGGTTACCTGATCTTCTGGGTGATGATCATTCGTGCGCTGATGAGCTGGGTAAGCCAGGGCCGCAGCCCGATCGACTACGTGATGTACCAACTGACCGAACCGTTGATGGCGCCGATCCGTCGCATCATCCCGGCGATGGGCGGCATCGATTTTTCCGCCATGGTAGTGATCCTGATCCTCTATCTGATCAACTACCTGGGCATGGATGTGTTCGGCGAGATCTGGTTCCTGCTGTGAGTGCAGTCACTCCCGTGCTGGACGGGCTGGCGATCAGGCTATATATTCAGCCGAAAGCCAGCCGCGACCAAATTATCGGCTTGCATGGCGACGAACTGAAAGTCGCCATCACCGCCCCGCCGGTCGACGGCCAAGCCAACGCCCATTTGATCAAGTTTATCGCCAAGCAGTTCAAAGTGGCGAAAAGCAACGTCACCATCGAGAAAGGCGAACTGGGGCGGCATAAACAGTTACGCATCGTGAATCCGCAACAGATCCCCGCCGTGGTCGCGGCGCTCATCGAATAATTTTCAAGGTAGTCATTATGCAAAAAGTCGTTCTTGCCACCGGTAACCCGGGCAAAGTGCGCGAACTCGCCGACCTGTTGGCCGATTTCGGCCTGGACGTGGTCGCGCAAACCGATCTGGGCGTGGAGTCCGCCGAAGAAACCGGCCTGACGTTTATCGAAAACGCCATTCTGAAAGCGCGCCATGCGGCACAGGTCACAGGCCTGCCGGCGATCGCCGACGACTCCGGTCTGGCGGTAGATGCGCTGGGCGGCGCGCCGGGCATCTACTCCGCGCGCTACGCCGGCGAAGACGCCGACGATCGGCAGAACCTCGACAAGCTGCTGGCGGCGATGAAAGACGTGGCGCCGGGCCGGCGCGGCGCACAATTTCACTGCGTGCTGGTCTATCTGCGCCATGCGCAAGATCCGACGCCGCTGGTGTTCCACGGCAGCTGGGCCGGCGAAATCACCGAACAGGCCGCCGGTGAAGGCGGTTTCGGTTACGATCCGGTCTTCTACGTGCCGGAGCTGGGCCGCACCGCCGCCGAGCTGAGCCGCGACGAGAAGCGGGCGATTTCGCACCGCGGCAAGGCGCTGAAGCTGATGTTGGAAGCCATGCGCAATGCTTAAGCTGCCCCCGCTGAGTCTCTACATCCACATCCCGTGGTGCGTGCAGAAATGCCCGTACTGCGACTTCAACTCCCATGCGCTGAAGGGTGACGTGCCGCATCAGGAGTATGTCGATCATCTGTTGGCGGATCTGGATGCCGACCTGCCGCTGGCCGGCGGCCGGGAAATCAGCACTATCTTTATCGGCGGCGGCACCCCCAGCCTGCTGAGCGCCGAGGCGATGCAAGCCTTGCTGGACGGCGTGCGGGCGCGCATTCGCGTCGCCGACGACGCCGAAATCACCATGGAAGCCAATCCCGGCACCGTGGAGGCCGATCGCTTCAGCGGCTACCAGCGCGCCGGCGTCAACCGCATCTCCATCGGGGTGCAAAGCTTCAGCGCCGAGAAGCTGAACCGTCTGGGGCGCATCCACGGCCCGGAAGAAGCCAAACGCGCGGCGACGCTGGCGACCGGCCTCGGCCTGCACAGCTTCAACCTCGATCTGATGCACGGCCTCCCGGATCAGTCGCTGGAAGAGGCGCTGGACGATCTGCGCCAGGCTATCGCCCTCAATCCGCCGCACCTGTCGTGGTATCAGCTGACCATCGAGCCGAACACCCTGTTCAGCTCGCGCCCGCCGGTTTTGCCGGACGACGATGCGCTGTGGGACATCTTCGAGCGCGGCCACCAGTTGCTGAGCGCCGCCGGCTATCAGCAGTATGAAACCTCGGCCTACGCCAAGCCGGGCTACCAATGCCAGCACAATCTCAACTACTGGCGCTTCGGCGACTATCTGGGGATCGGCTGCGGCGCGCACGGCAAGGTGACCTTCAGCGACGGGCGCATCCTGCGCACCGCCAAGACCAAGCACCCGCGCGGCTTTATGCGCGGCGACTACATGGACAAGCAGCATGAGGTGGCGGCGGCGGATCGGCCGTTCGAATTCTTCATGAACCGCTTCCGCTTGCTGGAAGCCGCGCCGCGCGCCGACTTCGCTAACTACACCGGGCTGACGGAAAGCGTCATTCGCCCGCAGCTGGACGAAGCGCTGGCCAAAGGCTATCTGGAAGAAACCGCGGAGCACTGGCAGATCACCGAGAAGGGCAAACTGTTCCTCAACTCGCTGCTGGAACTGTTCCTGGCGGACGACGAGTAAAAAAAAGCGCTGAATGATCAGCGCTTTTTTTCATGTTCAGGCGGCATTATGAGGGCGATGCGTCACGTCGCCACGCCCCTTCAGCAATCCCTCAACGGAAACATCCTCGTCCCACGCGTCTCAAAGCTGACGCGTTTAGCCGAAATACTCATGCCAAGCCTCCAAAAACAATGCCTGATAGGTATCAACCAGAATTTCGCTTCGCCTCAGCGTCTCTGATATGGATATGCGATATCTATCCGTTACTTCAACGCCTTCAGCAGATCCTTGCGCTGGGTTTCCAGTGCGGTGACGCGGTTGCACACGTCATGACCGAAGTTCTGGAAGTCCTGCTCCTGGTTGTTCCATTCGTTCTGGATCGCCTTCTGCAAGCCGCCCAAATTGCCCATGATCGCCTGCAGCGGGTTGCCGCCGCTGTTGGCGGCCTGTTTGACGCCCATCTCGTTCAGGCTGTCCTGCAGCACGCCGCCCATGCTCTGCTGCACGATGTTGCGGCCGTCCTGCTCCACCTGGTCGATCGCCTTGTGGTGGAAGGTCAGGCCGTCGCTGCGGTGCTCGATGATGCGGTTCATCTGCTGTTTCAGTTGGCCATTCAGGGTGGTCAGCCGGTTGCGCACGTTGCTGTTGCTACCCAGCTCTTTAACGATCACTTTATCCAGCGCTGCGCGGGCTTTCTCCAGGTGTTTCTGCGCGCCGTCGTCGATCCACGGCAGTTGCTTGCGCAAGGCGCTCTGGTAACTGAAGGCTTTCTGCCGCTGGCTGTCGTTCAGGCTCAGCGCCTGGCCGTTGCGGATCACGTCGCCATCCGGCGATATTTGCAGATCGCCGCTGGCGCCTTTCACCTGCACGCTCTGCGGGCTGATGATCACATCGTCCTGGGGTTTAACGCTGCACTGGTACTCGGCGTGGGCCTGCGCGGCAGTCGCCGCCAGCAGCAGTAAGGCTAACCCGGTTTTCTTCAACATAGCTTCTCCTGACTCCCATCCAGACTGGGATTAAAAAATCGAACGACCGATACGTTGAGACAACAGTTCCAGCGCCGCAGTTCCCGCCAGCGAGTTGCCGGAAGCATCCAGTTCCGGCGACCAAACGACGATCGACAGTTCGCCCGGCACGATGGCCACGATGCCGCCGCCCACGCCGGACTTGCCCGGCATCCCCACCCGATAGGCGAATTCGCCGGCGCCGTCGTACATGCCGCTGGTCATCATCAGGGCGTTGATCTGCCGCGCCTGCAGCGGGCTGATCACCGCCTCGCCGCTGAGATCACGACCGTGATTGGCCAGATAGACGAAGCTGCGCGCCAGTTCCACGCAGCTCATGCGCAGCGCGCAGTAGTGGAAATAGGTTTGCAGCACGGTGATGACGTCGTTTTCGAAGTTGCCGAACGATTTCATTAGATAGGCGATGGCCGCATTGCGATCGGAGTGTTCGAACTCGGAGCGCGCCACCCGCAGATCATAGGCCAGGTCGTCTTCACCGGCCAACTGACGCACCACCTCCAGCATACGCTGTTTGGGGGCGCTGAGCCGGGTTTGCAGCATGTCGCACACCACCAGCGCGCCGGGGTTGATAAACGGATTGCGCGGTTTGCCCTGCTCCATCTCCAGCTGCAGCAGCGAATTGAACGGCAGGCCGGAAGGCTCTTTGCCGACGCGCCGCCAGATCTCATGCTCCTGATAGCGCGTCAGCGCCAGCGTCAGACTCAGCACTTTGGAGATCGACTGGATGGAGAAGCGCTCCGCGGCGTCGCCGGCCTGGAACAGTTCGCCATCCACCGTACACACGGCGATCGCCAGCCGATCGGCGGGCACTTCCGCCAACGCCGGGATGTAGTCGGCCACTTTTCCCTGGCCAATCAGCGGGCGCACCTGTTGCAGGATCTCTTCCAGCAACGCGTTATCCAATGTTGTTACCACCTCGGTCACACTCCGGGCAAAACAAAGGCGCCGTTAAGGCACCTTAGATCAATAAAACGGCGCGGCGCGAAGCCGCGCTCATCGGGCAAGCGCGATCAATCCCACCAGATATCGAACAGATCGCTGACCTTAACGTCGGTCAGTTTGCGCGCTTCCAGCCAGTTTTTCACCAGTTCGCGATGCTCGTCGGTACAGTGGCCGATCTTCTGCAGGCAGATCAAACCTTCCCACTGCAGGTAGCCGCTGCCGTCAAACGCCAGACCGTTCGGCTCGATCACTTCATCGATGAAGGTATCCAGCGTGCTGTCGATATCTTCCACCGACGTGCCTTCGGCGAAGCGCCAGGCTACGGAGAAACCCAACTCCTGAAATTCTTCAATGTGCAACTTTTTACGTAAACGACGACTGCGGTTCTTAGCCATTATTCTTTCCTCTCAAACATCAAGTCCCAAACGCCATGTCCCAGGCGCTGGCCGCGTAATTCAAATTTCGTCAGTGGGCGCGAATCCGGACGCGGCACATAATCATTATCGCTGGAAAGATTACGGTAGCCTGCGACCCCGTTCATAACCTCTAACATATGTTCCGCATAAGGTTGCCAATCGGTGGCCATGTGGAAGACGCCGCCGGTCTTCAGCTTGCGCAGCACCAGTTCGACAAACGGCGTTTGCACGATGCGGCGCTTGTTGTGGCGCGCCTTGTGCCAAGGATCGGGGAAGAACAGCTGCACCATGTCCAGCGAGCCGTCCGGGATCATGTTTTCCAGCACTTCAACCGCATCGTGGCACATTACGCGCAGGTTGCTCAGCTTCGCCTCGTGGGCGTCGGCTAGGCAGGCGCCCACGCCCGGCGAGTGTACTTCGATCCCTAAAAAGTTCTGCTGCGGGTTGTTGCCCGCCATGGTCACCAGCGAGGCGCCCATGCCAAAACCGATCTCCAGCACCGTCGGCGCTTCGCGGCCGAACAGCGCGGCGAGATCGACAGCGTCAGCCTGATACTCCACGCCCATCACCGGCCAATAGTTCTCCAGCGCGTGCTGCTGGCCTTTGGTCAGCCGCCCCTGGCGGCGGACAAAACTGCGGATACGGCGCATCGCGCGGCCGTTCTCATCAAATTCCGGGGAGATGACGTCATTAATCATAGTGCTTTCTGTCTGTTTGGCTGCCAATTAGGGAAACGCGCATTATGCAAAGATACATTGGTTTAGCAAGTGTTCATCTTCTGTACCCGCCGTGCGGCGTCGGAAAGTTCCGGTTTACAGCATCATGACTCTATGCTGCAATCTCGCTTCATTTTCTGCCGGATAACGACTCTTCATGATGCAAGCACAACAATTCGCACAGGTGGTGCTTGACTGGTACCAGCGCTACGGCCGCAAAACCCTGCCATGGCAGCTGGAGAAAACCGCCTATCAAGTATGGCTCTCCGAAGTGATGTTGCAACAGACCCAGGTTGCCACCGTCATTCCTTATTTTCAGCGCTTTATGGCCCGTTTTCCCAACGTGCGCGCGCTGGCGGAGGCCCCGCTGGACGAAGTGCTGCATCTGTGGACCGGCCTCGGCTATTACGCTCGCGCCCGCAACCTGCACAAAGCGGCGCAGACCATTGTCGCACAGCACGGCGGCGAGTTCCCGACAACCTTCGCAGAAATCGCCGATTTACCGGGCGTCGGCCGTTCCACCGCCGGCGCGGTGCTATCGTTGGCGCTGGGCCAACACTATCCGATCCTCGACGGCAACGTGAAGCGCGTGCTGGCTCGCTGCTACGCGGTGGAAGGCTGGCCGGGCAAAAAAGAGGTCGAAAACCGGCTGTGGAAAATCAGCGAAGAAGTCACCCCGGCCCAGGGCGTCGGCCAGTTCAACCAGGCGATGATGGATCTGGGCGCCATGGTCTGCACCCGCTCCAAGCCCAAGTGTGAACTCTGCCCGCTCAACGTCGGCTGCCTGTCTTACGCCAACCACAGCTGGGCCAACTACCCCGGCAAGAAGCCCAAGCAGACCCTGCCGGAAAAAACCGCCTACTTCTTATTGCTGCAACACGGCGACCGCGTGTGGCTGGAGCAGCGCCCGGCGGTGGGCCTGTGGGGCGGCCTGTTCTGCTTCCCGCAGTTCAGCGCGCGCGTGGATTTGGAACTCTGGCTGCAGCAGCGCGGTCTGAAAGGCAAGCGCCTGGAACAGCTGACCGCGTTTCGCCACACGTTCAGCCATTTCCATCTCGATATCGTGCCGATGTGGCTGTCGCTCGACGCGGCAGGCAGCGGCATGGATGAGGGCGCGGGTCTCTGGTATAACTTAGCGCAGCCGCCGTCGGTCGGGCTGGCAGCGCCGGTGGACCGCCTGTTGCAACAGCTGGCGAAGCAGCCCCCGGTCCAACAAAACTTATATGGCGATAGCGCCATCGATGAGGAATTAGCATGAGCCGCACCATTTTTTGTACTTTCCTTCAACGCGACGCCGAAGGCCAGGACTTCCAGCTTTATCCCGGCGACGTCGGCAAGCGCATCTACAACGAGATCTCCAAGGAAGCCTGGGGCGAGTGGATGAAGAAGCAGACCATGCTGATCAACGAGAAGAAGCTGAACATGATGAACGTTGATGACCGCAAACTGCTGGAAGAGGAAATGATCAAATTCCTGTTCGAAGGGCACGACGTGCACATCGAAGGCTATACGCCGCCGAGCGAATAACGCTGTTGGGGCCAGGCGCTGGCCCGCTTCAATCCTCTTATACTTCTTCCAAACGGCTTTAAGATGAAGAAAATTTTAGCTTTGCTCGTAATAGCGCCTTTGCTGATCTCCTGTTCCGGCAAAAAAAGTGAAGAAATCAACGAAGCCTGGATCAAAGACACCAACGGCTTCGACATTCTGATGGGCCAATTCGCCCACAACATCGAGAACATCTGGGGTCTGAACGAAGTTCTGATCGCCGGGCCGAAAGACTACGTCAAGTACACCGACCAATACCAAACCCGCAGCCACATCAACTTCGACACCGGCGCCATCACCGTCGAGACCATCGCCACCACCGATCCGGCCGCGCACCTGCGCCAGGCGATCATCAGCACGCTGCTGATGGGTGACGATCCGGGTTCGATCGACCTCTATTCCGACGCCAACGATATCCAGATCAGCAAAGAGCCGTTCCTGTACGGCCAGGTGCTGGATAACAAAGGGGCGCCGATCCGCTGGGAATGGCGCGCGGCGCACTTCGCCGATTACCTGCTGCAAACCAAGCTGCAAAAACGCACCTCCGGCCTGCACGTCATCTACTCGGTCACCATCCAACTGGTGCCGAACCACCTGGACAAACGTGCGCATAAATATCTGCCGATGGTGCGCAAGGCGTCGGAAAAATACGGCGTGGACGAGTCGCTGATCCTGGCTATCATGCAGACCGAATCGAGCTTCAACCCGTATGCGGTGAGCGGTTCGGACGCGCTGGGCCTGATGCAGGTGGTGCAGCACACCGCCGGTAAGGATGTGTTCCAGATGCGCGGCAAATGGGGCACCCCGAGCCGCAGCTACCTGTTCGATCCGGAGAACAACATCGATACCGGCACCGCCTACCTGGCGATCCTGCAGAACAACTACCTGGGCGGCATTCAGAACCCGACCTCGCGCCGCTATGCGGTGATCACCGCTTACAACGGCGGCGCCGGCAGCGTGCTGCGGGTGTTCTCCAGCGACAGAACGCGCGCGGTGGGCATCATCAACGGCATGCAGCCGGGCGACGTGTACCAAACGCTGACCACCAAGCACCCGGCAGCCGAGTCGCGCCGCTATCTGGTGAAAGTGAATACCGCGCAGAAGAGCTACCGCAGAAAGTAGCGCTTCCCACGTGGATAGGAGAAGGGCCGGTGCGAACCGGCCCTTTTTTCATGGTTTGATCATATAGCCGAAGATGCGCTTCCAGCCGTGATCTTTTTTCTCGATGTAGACCCCCTGCAGCTCCGGCGAGAAGCCCGGCAGGCGGTTGATGCCCTCCTCGAGCGCCAGGAAGTAGCGCTGCACCGCGCCGCCCCACACTTCGCCCGGCACCACGCACAGCACGCCCGGCGGATACGGCAGGGCCCCTTCCGCCGCGATGCGCCCTTCCGCCTGGCCGATCGGCACCAGCTCGACGTTGTCGCGGATAAATTCCACGTTGGCGTCCTGCGGGTTCATCACCACCGGCGGGAAATGATCCTGACGGAACATCTCCTTTTGCAGCTGCTTAACGTCAAAGCTGACGTACAGATCGTGCATCTCCTGGCACAGCCGGCGAATGCTGTAGCCGCGGTAACGCTGCTCGTTCTTGCGGTACACCGTCGGCAGCACCACGCTCACCGGCGCATCCTCTTCGACATAGCGTTCGAACTGCGCCAGCATCTCCACCAGCTGTTCCATCTTGGCCGGGTTCTCCGCCGGGGTCAGCAGGAACAGGATCGAGTTGAGATCGCACTTCTCCGGCACGATGCCGTTCTCGCGCAGGAAGTTGGCCAGAATGGTGGCCGGCACGCCGAACTCGGTGTATTGGCCGGTCGCGGCGTCAATCCCCGGCGTGGTCAGCAGCAGCTTGCACGGATCGACCAGATACTGATCCTGGGCGTAACCTTCGAAGCCGTGCCACGTCTCCCCCGGTACGAAGGTGAAGAAGCGCGCGTCGTTGGCGATCAGATCGGTATCGTAATCCTGCCAGTCCTTGCCCGCCACCTGCAGCGGAATAAACGGCTTCAGCTGCGAGCAGCGCGTGAGCAGCTGTTTGCGCGTCTCGATGCCCAGCTTGACGCAGTCCATCCACATGCGGCGCCCGGCGGGGCCGGCGTGCATCTTGGCGTTGACGTCCAGCGCGGCGAACAGCGGATAGAACGGGCTGGTCGACGCATGCAGCATGAACGCATTGTTCAGATGCTTATGGTTGCAGTGGCGCTTTTGCCCTTTGATATGGTCGTCTTTCTTATGGATCTGCGAGGTCTGCGAGAACCCCGCCTGCTGTTTATGCACCGATTGGGTGACGAAAATGCCCGGATCGTGTTCGTCCAGCTCCAGCAGCAGCGGCGAACACTCTTTCAGCATCGGGATAAAACCTTCGTAGCCCACCCAGGCGGAGTCGAACAGGATGTAATCGCACAGGTGGCCGATGGTGTCGATCACCTGGCGAGCGTTGTAAATCGTGCCGTCGTAGGTACCGAGCTGAATGATCGCCAGCCGGAACGGCCGCGCCGCCGTGGCCTTCTCCGGCGCCACCTCGCGGATCTGCTCGCGCAGGTAGCGCTCGTCGAAGCAGCGCGCATCGATGCCGCCGATAAAGCCGAACGGGTTGCGGGCGGTTTCCAGATACACCGGCGTGGCGCCGGCCTGGATCAGCGCCCCGTGGTGATTGGATTTGTGGTTGTTGCGATCGAACAGCACCAGATCGCCACGGGTCAGCAGCGCGTTGGTCACCACCTTGTTGGCCGCCGAGGTGCCGTTGAGCACGAAGTAGGTTTTATCGGCGTTGAACACCCGCGCCGCATGCTTTTGCGCATCCTTGGCCGAGCCTTCGTGGATCAGCAGATCGCCCAGCTTAACGTCGGCGTTGCACATGTCGGAACGGAAAAGGGTTTCACCGTAGAAATCGAAAAACTGCCGGCCGGCCGGGTGCTTGCGGAAGAACTCGCCGCCCTGATGGCCTGGACACGCAAAGGTCGAATTCTCCATCTCGACGTAGGTCTTCAGCGTTTTGAAGAACGGCGGCAGCAGCGCCTGCTCGTAGGCGTCGGCGGCTGCCTCCAGCTGCGCCATGTAGAATGGCTTGCTGGCGCCGGCCAGCAGCGCGAAGACCCCGCTGACAAACGGCAGATAATCCGGGGAAAGATGCTCGTCCCCTTCTACCGCCACGAAGGTCGGAATATCGAACCCCGTCGCCTGCAAGCGCGCCAGAATGCCGGCATCCACGTCGGCGACCGACACCACCACCGCCGCCACGTCGGTGTAGTCCGTCTGCTCTACGCGCACGATCTGGCGCAGCGTCTCAATGGTGGCGACCAGGCTGGCGCTGGTTGCGATTTTCAATTCTTTCATCATGCTGACTCTCAAACGGTGAAGGATGAGGGTGTGCCACCGGCACGGTAATGAGATAACGCGGTTATCCCGGTAAAAGCGATACCCGGGCACGGCAGCATAAGCGGCGTGCGTGACCGCCTCATGATCGGGGACCATCAGGCAGCTATCGGGGGAACTGGTCTTGGCAGCGTCCGACAGGCATCAGTAAAATCAGGGCCGCAGCGCTGGCTTTACGCATGCCTAACAGCGAGCATCACGCGGCCTTACCGCATGATCGGCAGGCGTATTCGGACAGATGGCGTTCGGAGCAAGCAGAGACGGAACGGTGGCGGCGTCAGAGGTCTGGTGCGCGACAGCGCTTGAGCGACAAAACCAGTCATGCCAATAACCCTCTGACTTATAAGAAGCGGGAACACCGTCAGGGAACGGAGAGTGCTAAAATTTGCGCAATGATTGCATGATTCGTTACGAGGTTCAAGCGAGAATCATCTGGGTTGAGCTTGCGTTAACGCAAAGATAACGCGTTGTTATTTAACAACAAAAATAAAAAACAATATTGACAAAGTGGTATAAATACACGTTTTTTATGCATATTTATTGGGTACCGATATCGCCACAGGCTCTAGCGCTTCGGGTTCGCTGCCTGAAAATAGAGCAACCGATCGGCTTTGTGACAGAAAGCGATTGACGCCATCCGGCCAATACGGTTTAATGCGCCCCGTTGCCCGGATAGCTCAGTCGGTAGAGCAGGGGATTGAAAATCCCCGTGTCCTTGGTTCGATTCCGAGTCCGGGCACCATATTTAGAAGAACCCGCCTATGGCGGGTTTTTCGCTTTCTGAGATACGGACTCTCCATCGAACTGCGTTCGATTATTCGGCCAAGGGCCTCACCCTACGGGCCAGCGCTAAAGCGCTGTTCAACACGGCGCCAGCGCCGGTTGTCCGAGTCCGGGCACCATATTTAGAAGAACCCGCCTATGGCGGGTTCTTCGCTTTCTGAGATACGGACTCTCCATCGAACTGCGTTCGATTATTCGGCCAAAGGCCTCACCCTGCGGGCCAGCGCTGAGACCTTGAATACCGAGCAGAAGTGCTCCTGTTCCTATCTCTTTAACCTAAATCTCGGCCTTTATATTCGCAGTCTTAATTGATGCCCGCCCCCCTGGCCTGTGTTTACGGCACTGTATTATTTCCATTTGCGCCATAACCCGATCCTCCTTATTTTCGCCGTCATTTGAATTAATACGCAAACACGGGTTACGCAACAATGCGATTAATGTTTTCATTCTGCGCCTGATAAAAACCCACAGTCACAAACCGATAAAAACATTAAATAACAATCAATTAAACAGAGCCACACCACATAATCCCCTGCCGTTATTAAAAATAAACCAAAAATGCGGTCGGCACTCACCTTGTGATTTTTTGATAAATACCGTCCGTTGCCGCTGCTAATTTACCGACAGGCGTTCTTAAAACATCACATCGGTGAAGATCGTCATATCACCGTAATAGAACGCTTAATTTAGCCTGCTCACCCACTGATATTTTGGCCTTTTTTGGCTCTGGCATTAAACACCCGTTGAGAAAAAACATATGGAATATGGTTTATCAGACAATGGCGAACAGCCGGATCAACATGGCAAGGGCGTCAGCCGCAGAAATGTCTTGCTCGGCCTGGCGTCAACGCTTGTCGCCACCGCATTGGCCGGCGCCCCATTCCTCACGCTGGCGGAACAGCATACCGCCGCGCAAAACCCCCTGCTTTTTGCCCGTTTCTTCGCGCTCTCCCGGCAATTGACAGAACGTCAGGATATTGACCCTGGCCTTTCGGCTCGTATTTTCACTGCGTTGAGCCTCGCAAACCCGCAATTCTCATCACAGGTTGAGCGATTAAGCGCACGCGTGAAGGCCGGACAAAGCGCCCGGCAACTTCAGCAAATCGCCGGCCAACTGGGGCTCTCGGCATTGGTCTCGGCCATCGTCACCGCCTGGTATACCGGTACCGTGGGCCAGGGGGCAAACGCCAGTCTCATCGCTTATAAAGATGCCCTGATGTATCGCCCGGTTAAAGACGCCTTGATTGTGCCCACCTATTGCGGCAACGGCCCGCTTTGGTGGACCGCCGCCCCACCTGAGGTTAACGCCTTACTGCCCTCTGAGAGCTGAATCATGAAAAAACCGGTATTCACGGCTGATGGCGATGCCTCGGCCGATATTGTCATCGTCGGCTCGGGGATCGTCGGCGGCATGATGGCGGACCAGTTGGCCGGCCAAGGCTATTCCGTGCTGGTATTGGAGGCGGGCCTGCGTATCGATCGCGCGCAGGCCGTCGAAAACTGGCGCAATATGCCGTTTGATAACCGTGCGGGCTCCGATTTTCAAGGCTTGTACCCGCAATCAGCCTACGCCACCGCGCCGCTCTATTTTCCGCCAAACGATTATGTCGCGTTAAGTGGCCCAAGCGCGGACAGCTTTAAGCAGGGCTATTTACGCACCGTGGGCGGCACAACCTGGCACTGGGCGGCCTCCTGCTGGCGCCATCTGCCAAACGATTTCAAAATGAAAACGCTGTACGGGGTTGGCCGCGACTGGCCCATCGCCTATGACGATCTCGAGCCCTACTACTGCCGCGCGGAGGAGGCGATTGGCGTCGCCGGCCCAAACGATCCGGCCAAACAATCGCCTTCAGCACGCAGCAAGCCTTATCCCATGGATATGGTGCCCTGGGCCCACGGAGATACGCGCTTCGCCGAAGTGGTCAACCCGCACGGTTACCGCTCCGTACCGATCCCCCAAGGGCGCAGCACGCGACCATGGCAGGGGCGGCCCACCTGCTGCGGCAACAATAACTGCCAACCTATCTGCCCGATTGGCGCCATGTATAACGGCATCCATCACATCGAACGCGCCGAAATGAAAGGAGCGCTCGTGCTGGCGGAAGCGGTGGCGTACAAAATCGATACCGATGGACGAAATCAGGTTACCGCCGTGCATTGGCTGGACAATCAAAAGCGGTCGCACAAAGCCAGCGCCAGCGCGTTCGTCCTGGCATGCAATGGCATCGAAACCCCGCGCCTGCTGTTGATGGCCGCCAATGCGCAAAACCCGACTGGGATCGCCAACGGCTCCGATCAGGTTGGCCGCAATATGATGGATCACTCCGGCTTTCACTGCACCTTCCTGGCGAAAGAGCCGCTGTGGCCAGGACGCGGCCCGGCGCAGAGCAGCTGTTTGGTCGGCCCGCGCGATGGGGATTTCCGCAAGCATTACTCAGCCAACAAGATGATCCTCAATAACATCAACCGCGTTTTGCCGGCTACGCACCAGGCCCTGGCGCAGGGCCTGGTGGGGAAAGCGCTGGATGACGAGATCCGCCGCCGCGCGGCGTACGGCGTCGATTTGTCCATCAGTCTGGAACCGCTGCCCGATCCCAATAACCGTCTGACGTTGAGCGCAACGCGCAAAGACGCCCACGGTTTGCCTTGCCCCGACATTTACTATGACGTGGGGGACTATGTGCGAAAAGGGGCTGAAGCGGCGCACCGGCAGCTCAAGCATATTGGCCAATTGTTTGATGCCGATGAATTCAACATCACCACCAGCCTGAATGCCAATAATCACATTATGGGCGGCACCATCATGGGCAACGATGAGAAAAATTCCGTGGTGAACGGCGATTGCCGTGCGCACGATCATCCGAACCTGTGGCTGCCCGGCGGTGGCGCCATCCCTTCAGCCAGCGTGGTGAACAGCACGCTGACGATGGCGGCCCTGGGCCTTAAAGCGGCGGACGACATTGCCCGCAAACTGGCGGTGAAATCATGAGAAAACCTGCAAGGATAGCCTGGCTGGCGCTGCTCCTCGCGGCGGGCGGAGGCTCGGCGTTCGCCGCCGACGAAGGACCGTATTTCAGCGCCGAGCTGATTGAAAAAGGCGAGCGGCTCGCGGTAGCGGCGGACTGCCAGGCCTGCCACACCCAAACGGGAGGCGGCGAGCGATTTGCCGGCGGTTACAGCATCGCCACGCCGGTAGGCGTGATTTACACCACCAACATCACACCCGACAAGGAAACCGGCATTGGCCGCTACAGCGAAGCGCAATTCGCCCGCGCCGTGCGTGAAGGCATTCGCGCGGACGGCACCCCGCTGTACCCGGCAATGCCTTATACGTCATACGTCAAATTGAACGACGAGGACATCCACGCGCTGTACGCCTACTTTATGAACGGCGTCGCCCCCGTCGTTCAGCACAACAGGCGAACCGAACTGCCCTTCCCCTTTAACCTGCGCTTTATCATGCCGGCCTGGAACAGTTTGTTTCTGGAAGAGGGGCATTTCAGCGCCGACAGCAGCGAAGATGCGCAATGGAACCGCGGCGCCTACCTGGTCAACGGCCCTGGACACTGCGATACCTGCCATACGCCGCGCAACGTGTTACTGGCTGAATACAGCGGGCAACCGCTTTCCGGCGCCATGGTCGGCAGTTGGTATGCGCCCAATATTACTTCCGACCCGATCAGCGGCATTGGCGGATGGAGCCAGGTTGAGCTAATCCAGTATTTGAAAACCGGGCGCGCGGCGGGAAAAAACCAGGCAGCGGGGGGCATGGCGGAAGCGATAGAAAACAGCCTGCAATATTTGTCGGACGACGATCTGGCCGCGATTGCCGCTTACCTGAAAAACAGTCCGCCGATCAGAGATCGACGCGATACGCGGCCGGCAGACAGCTTTGGCAAGCCGTTCAACGTTGAACCCGAGCTGCGCGGCGCGCATCCGCCGACTGCCAACGAGACGGTGATTGACGGCGCCGCCTTGTTTAGCGGCAACTGCGCCAGCTGCCACCAACCCGACGGCAGCGGCAGTCAAAACCAGGCCTATCCATCGCTGTTCAACAACACGGCGACGGGCTCGCGCAATCCCTCCAATCTGATCTCGGCCATTTTGTTCGGCGTCGAGCGCCGCGTCGGGGATCAACATATCCTGATGCCGAATTTCGGCCCGCAATCCTATGTCAATCCCTTGAACGACCAACAGATTGCGGCGATCGGCAACTATGTCTTGCAACATTACGGCAACCCCGCGGCGCACGTCACCGCCGAAGACGTTGCGATCCTCAGACGAGGGGGCCCGGCGCCCTTGCTGGCCGAGATGCAGCCCTATATGGCCCCGGGGTTGGGCGGCGGCGCGCTGGCGCTATTGGCGGCCATCGCGTGGCGGGTGCGCAAACGCCGCGGCGCGTGATTCACGCCAATTAAAGCTCCCTACGCTGGCGGCCGCAGGGAGCTTGTCTGCCGGCGCGCAAGGCTCTGATGCCATACGCCAATGATGTGCTAAAAATAGGCCCCGCCGGCGTTTTGCACTATTTTGGTTATGTCTGCCTGTTCATTCTGGGCGGTGCCTCGCTACGACGATAAACCCTGTACACCGTTCGCCTCGGTCACAAAACACAGTCAATCACGCCAGGAGCCCGACCATGAAAAACGCAACGTTCCCCAGCATCGCCAAGTTTTCCTTTCTGTCTTTATTATTGCCGGCCTGGATCACCCAGGCCGCTCCCCCGCAGCCGCAGCCGGGCAGCACCGCGCAAATCGTTTTGATTGGCACCTGGACAGGGGAAAGAGACGGCGATCGGGTTCAGCCGCCCGTTTATCCCAGCCAGGGGATGTATCGGTTGGCGCTCAACGAAGACGGCAGCCTGCTGCCATTGAATCGCATAAAAATGGACAGCCCTTCCTGGATAGTTCTGAGCAAAAATCGCCAATTTGCCTATACCACCAATGAAACTCAGCAAGGCCAAATCAGCACGCTCAGGCTCGGCAAAGGCGGCGACCCGCAACGCATCAGCGGCATCGACTCGCAGGGACAAGAGCCGACGCATGCCGCCATCAGTCCAGACGGACGCTACTTATTGGCCGCCAATTACTCCAACGCCCCCGGGCATGCCAGCGTCATCGTGGCCCCCATTCTCCAGAACGGTGAACTCGGCGAGGTGCTGCAGCGCTTTCCCTTCACCAAGGGCTCAGAGGCCGTTGCCGAGCGGCAAGCCAGCGCCCATATTCACTCCGTCAACTTCACCCCCGACGGGCGCATGATGTACGCCGCCGATTTAGGTGGCGACATCATTCATGCCTTCTTCTACGACGCGGCAAATAAGGCCGCGCCGTTCAGGCTCGCGCCGGATTACGATTTGTCGTTTCCGCCGGGCACCGGCCCGCGACATATGATCTTTTCCGCAAATGGCAGATTCGCCTACGTGATCAGCGAAATGTCAGCGAATATTTTTGCCTACCAGATTAATAACGATCGGTTGGAGAACATCCAGACATTAGCGCTGACGGAAAGCACCCGCGCGGATGCAAAGGGCGGCGGCGGGCTGGCATTTTCCCCTGACGGAAAATACCTCTATGCGAGCAATCGCCAAAAAACCAACGAAATCGTGGGTTATAAAATTAACCCGGAGAATGGCAAACTCACGCTGATTGGCCGCACGCTTTCCGGCGGTATCGAACCGCGCGCTTTCGCCTTCGATAAAAGCGGAAAGTTTTTGCTAGTCGCCAATGTGTTTAGTAATAACGTTACCGTATTACAACGCGATCTGGATACCGGCGAATTATATGGCAACGGCGTAAGCGTCCAGATAGGTACGCCAACTGACGTTAAATTTATCCACGAGTAAATTATTGCTGCGGCAATCCGTTTGTCGCAGCGCCAACATCGATTCTCTTGCCCGCGAGCGCCATACTTTACCCCATTCCCATGGCGTTTAACGCTCAGGTAATGAGAATCATCATCAGCGGCAAAGGAATTATAAAAGAGAAACGCCAAAACAATTCAAACCGGGTTGATATAATGGCGGCTACATTCAGGTAAGTTCCGGCGGCACACGGATATCCTTGCACGTCACGCCGTCGCTGAACCTAAACGAACCTAAACGTCGAACTGTCGGCCAATCGGTTTTTAATTGGCGCTTTTCCAACGTCAACAGGCGCCTCTGTATATAACATGAACATTCACTCATTGAAATTAATGCATATAGGGATAACTTCCCGCCATACAGGCCCGCAAACAACAAAACTGGGCGCATTGGCCGATGTGAAAGCGGATACCCCCATGCCGCCCAGACGCAATAGCTCTCGCATCCAAAAGATAATAACACATTGAATATAATGATGAAAATATCATCAAAACGGCCTGATTTCATAATTTCACTTTAATTTCATCTTTTCAAAAAGCGCTCAACGCCTAATATCATGTTATTTCACCTTCCCAGAATCCTTTTTAACGCTATTCTAAGCAGCGAATACCTGATTCAAGAAACACAAGCCGAACGCAGAACGGCGTATACACGTTAACAGTCAATAGTCGATGCCAATCCCATGCGGCTTATCCTCTTTGCGGAGTGTCGTTTACATGGAATGATGAACGCGGTTTCTAAGATTATTGCTTAAGAATATTAATTAAACACATACGCAAGCTTTCGCAGGGACTTTCATGGAAAGAAATACACCCGTAGTCTTTACCTGATGTGCTACCGAATTCTAAACGGGCATTTAAAAATGACGCATTTTTAACCCGCATATCTTTTAATTATTTTTAATTCATGTCGTTTACTTATAAGAAAAAGGCAGCCTGGTTGCTATAAGCCAACCCCTTTGCAGCCGTATTTCTGGGTATTATTCTCATTATACTGGAGCTTATTAATGAATCAGCGTTTCGATATCATCGGTATTGGCCTTGGCCCGTCGAATCTTAGCCTGGCGGCCTTAGGGAGCGAAATCGAGGGATTTACGGGGCAATTCCTTGAGCGCAAACCTCATTTCTCCTGGCACCCGGGCATGATTTTGGCTGACTGCAACATGCAAACCAACTTTTTAAAGGATTTGGTGAGCGCGGTTGCCCCAACCAATCCCTACAGCTTTCTCAACTATCTGGTAAAAAACCGAAAATTCTACCGTTTCCTGACGACCGAACAGCGTACCGCATCGCGTGAAGAGTTCGCCGATTACCTCACCTGGGCCGCAAGCGGGATGGGATCGTTGGCGTTCAATCAAGACGTTCAGCGAGTCGAGTTTGACGATCGGCAACGCCAGTTCGTGGTGACCACCTCACGGGAGGTCTTCCACGCCAGACACGTAAGCATCGGTATTGGCAAGAAAATAAAGTTACCGGATTGCGTGACGGCGCAAAACGATCGCTGTTTCCACGCCAGCGAAATGATGCTGCGCAACCCTAATCTGGCAGGCAAACGCGTGGCGATCGTCGGCGGCGGCCAGAGCGGCGCCGATCTGTTCCTGAATATTTTTAAAGGGGAATGGGGGCAGCCAGAACAACTCGACTGGATATCGCGACGCAACAATTACAACGCGCTTGATGAGGCGGCCTTTGCCAATGAATATTTCACGCCAGATTACGTCGAGAGTTTCTACTCACTGGACAGCGCGGCCAAGCGGCATATGCTGGCCGAACAAAAGATGACCTCAGACGGCATCACCAGCGAGTCGCTGCTGGCCATCTATCGCGCCATGTACCACCGCTTCGACGTACTGCGCGAGAAATTATGGGTGCGCCTGCTGCCCAGCCGTTCGCTGACGGCCGTAAAACACACGCTGGATAACGCCTACCAACTCGAAACGCGTCATCATCTCGATCACGGCGAGGAAACCTTCAAGGCGGACGTGGTGATCTTTGCTACCGGTTATCAATCGGCGACGCCTGAATTCCTTGCGCCTCTGGCCCACCGACTGTTGACCACGGCGGACGGCGAGTACCGCATAGCCCCGGACTTTACCTTTGAGTGGGAAGGCCCGGCGGAGAACTGCTTATTTGCGATGAACGCCAGTATGCATAATCACGGTATTGCCGATCCTCAGCTGAGCCTGATGGCGTGGCGTTCGGCCCGCATTCTTAATCGGGCGTTAGACCACCAGCCATTTGATCTGGGAACAACGCCGACAGCCATTCAATGGCGCAGTGAAGGCGCGCCACCCGCGTTTTAAATACAAGAACGTCTTAATCATTGTCACTATGCTTTGATGGAATTACGTATATGAAAAGACAAATAAACAAGTTCATTATGAATCAGTTGGCCGTATTGGCCCCCGAATTCAAGGCCAGATTGATCTACAAAAGAGCATTTGGCAAACCGCTGAACTTGCAGGCGCCATCGACCTGGAATGAAAAAATCAATCACCTTAAGTTGAATGACTACAGTAAAAATGCCTTAGTCACTCAATGCGCAGATAAATATGCGGTTAGAGAGTACATCAAGGCAAAAGGATGTGAAGAGATCCTAAATGAGCTGTACTTTGCCTGTGATTCGGTACAGGAGATCCCATGGGAAACGCTGCCTGAGAAATTTGTCATCAAGGGAAATCACGGCTCAGGATATAATTTAATTTGCCAGAATAAACAATCGTTGAACATTAAAAGCGCCTCCCAGCTGATCGATGGCTGGATGAAAGACGATTACTGGAAAACCTATGTAGAACTCAACTACAAAGGGATACAAAAAAAGATCATTGGAGAAAAGTATATCGAATCGGCCAATGGTCACGGGCCTGAAGACTATAAAATTTATTGTTTTCGCGGCGTGCCTTACTGCACCTTGCTGTGCGTCGGCAGAGATACCGGGACGCCGAAATATTACTTCTTCGACAAAGATTTCAAGTTCCTTTGCTACAGCGAGGACTGCCTGGCGTTGAGCCAGGAGGAGATAGACGCCTTCGTGAAACCGGAAGGATACGATGAGCTGTTTGAGTATGCCGCTCGTTTGTCGGCGCCCTTCGAGTTCGTGCGCGTTGATTTCTACATCTCTCAGGGCCAAATCATTTTCGGTGAGCTGACCTTTACCCCCTCGGCCGGGCTGGATACGGATATTCTGCCACCGACCGATGTTTTGCTTGGCAAGATGCTGACGCTGCAACAACACTGATTATCATCAACAAAAGGCGGCGCAATTCCCCTGCGCATCCATCAAACAGGAGATACCGGCCGGCGTTTTCGCAGGCCGCCCGCCGGCATCTCACTGTGGGGCGGCGGGTCGGCACCGCCCCGCCACCTGCGCTTTATCCACTGCGGAGTGGCTTGCACCGCCATCGGGAACGTTCCCCCTTGGGCGGCATAACCCCTTGAAAAACAATGGCATTAGAACATTAATAAGAATCGTTTACATATTTATAATAAAATGTTCTATATGTATAGGAAGCTATAATATAAGATACCGGAAAGTTTCCCTGGTGTTGTTGTGTGTCTTTGCCCTATTTTATAGGGCTTTTTTTTCGCTAACACCCATTTATGATTGAGTGTTTTTGCACCCATCAGCAGATTATCCCCTCCCAAAAAACATAATCATTTCTAATTAATCTTAACCCTTCTTATTCCTGACTTGCCAATAATAACAATGAGTTGCTATTAACCCTGCGAAGCATCAGGCAGCCACCGCCTGATCCCGGCCGCACTTCGCCACTGAAATACCCGCCCGAAGGAGAGGTTTTTACTGGGCGCGTACCGATGCTAATATCGGCCTTTTTCGAGGACGCTGCCCCGCATGTTATTGTCTCACCGGCATTTTATCTGCACGCTTCTGGCGCTCGCCATCGGCTTTTGGTTGCCGACTGCCGTGCAGGCCAGGCCCGATCTGGAACGCAGGATCGGCGTGACCGTCGCCGATAGCGACTCTGCGGATTACCGCTTCAGCGATCTGCGCTTCACCTCCGCCGATGGTCAACGGCGTTACCGCGTCCGTATCGCCCAGCCGCGTCGGGCGCCTGCGCCTGACGGCTATCCGACGATTTATTTCCTCGACGGCAATGCGGTGCTGATGGAGCTGAACGCCAGCTTACTGGCCAGATTGGCGACGGCGAAGCGGCCACCGGTGCTGGTGATGATCGGCTATGACAACGATCTGCGCATCGATGCCGCCGGCCGCGCCTACGACTATACGCTGCCTCTGCCGACGGGCATGAAGAACCCCCCGCAGGCGGGCGGGGGCGCGGAGGCCTTCCTGCAATTGATTGAAACGCGGATCAAACCGGCGATCGCCGCCAAACTGGTGGTCGATCAGCAGCGGCAAACGCTGTGGGGCCATTCCTACGGCGGGCTCTTCGTTCTGCATACGTTATTCGCCCATCCCGCCGCCTTCCAGCATTATATCGCCGTGGAACCCTCGCTGTGGTGGGGCAACGGCATGATCCTGCAAGAGGCGCAGCAGTGGGCGGAACGGCATCCGACGCCGGCGGCAAGGCTGCAGTTGTGGGTGGGTCTGGCGGAGCGCGAGCGCGCGGCCCCGCCCGGCGTGAAGAGCCCTGCACTGCCGGCGAACGCGGCGCAAATGCTGGCGGAACGCCTGGCAAAGCTCGACGGTCTTACCGTCGGCTATCGGGAGTGGCCCAGCTTGGGACACGGCGCCATGCTGGGTGCCGCCATCGAGCCGGCACTGAGCAGCGTGGCATATGAAGACTAAAGGAGGGTATCGACCGCATTTTCATCGGCGGCTCATATCTTCTGATAAGAAGAGCGTTTAATATCTGAGACAGCGCGCAGTCATCGCGGAACGGATGCGCAAAAACAAAGTGGCTCCCCCGTCGGCAAGTTAGCTTGCTCTATCCGGTGGAGCCGTACAGTACTGCAGTTTTCCCGGTGGGGCCCTGGTGAGGCGCAAGTAGGAAAAGATGGTGTTGGCAGGGCATTTCAGCGTTTTAATACTGCCTGTTTCGCTATTTTCTTCACCCTGTGATGCTTACTATAAGCGCCCGCCTGCACGGCGGAAAAGGGTGAAAACCACCCTTGAAATACATTAATAAAAGTGATAATAGAAGCGGTTGGGGCGAAAGCGTCTAGTTCAGATTTGAATAATTAAATCAGGGAATTATATTAAAAATGAATATTAATATCACCGACAAACCCAACCCGCAGGATGAAGAGTTCGTTATCGACAGCCTCTGGGCGCACAACCATAAAACCCAGCCCGTAGACATTCACCCGCTGTTCCTGACCGTCACCGACGACAACCAGCAGATCGTCGGCGGTCTGGTCGCACGTACCTGGTGGGGCGGCCTGGAAGTACAGTATCTTTGGGTCGGCGATCAATGCCGCAAAAGCGGTTACGGTCGCCAACTGATGCAGCTGGCCGAAGAAGAAGCCCGCAAGCGCGGTTGCCATATGGCCTACGTCGATACCTTCGATTTCCAGGCCAGAGGCTTCTACGAAAAACTGGGCTACCGGGTCTATGGCGAGCTGGGTGACTATGCGCATCGCCATACCCGCCATTACCTGGCTAAAAGCCTGTAACGCGGCCTGAGCGGCGCAGAGGTGGGTATGGGTTCATCGCATAAAAATAATGAATCTTATTTCAAGGGCCTCATCACCATGATGGAGCACCTGAGCGAGCCCTGGGGCATCAAAGACCAGCTGTCCCGCCACCTCTATATGAACCGCGCCGCTTATCTCTATACCAATACGCCG
Source organism: Serratia sp. B501 (assembly GCF_051172315.1). Classification (NCBI taxonomy): domain Bacteria; kingdom Pseudomonadati; phylum Pseudomonadota; class Gammaproteobacteria; order Enterobacterales; family Yersiniaceae; genus Serratia; species Serratia sp. B501. The sequence goes on along the minus strand of NZ_JBPIZB010000005.1, from coordinate 212,795 downwards.
CTGAATTTCGACGTCGCCGGAAAATATGACCACGAATTCCCCGCCGACTGGGCCGATTCCGCCGCCGACTTTATCGAGCATGACAAGATGACCGAAGCGGCGCGCGATCGGGTCACGGTCATCGAGACGCACTACTGGTATGGCAAAGACAGCCTGACGCCGTTTATCAGCGAAAAGCTGCCGGTCTACAACGATGACAAACAGGTGATCGGCGTGATCTGGAACGCCAAGCCGATGAACAGCCTGTCGCCGCTGAAATACATCAATCAGCAAAAACCCAGCATCTTGACCACCGAAGTTAACAACGAGCTGTTCACCCGCGCCGAGCTCGATGTCATTTTTCTTATGCTGCAGCGATTTACGGTGAAAGAGATCGCCAAAATCTATAACGTCAGCAATAAGACCATCGAAAACCGCATTTATAATATTTACCAGAAGGCCAACGTGCATACTCAGCAACAGTTTGAGGAGTATTGCAAATACGCCAACCTGGATAACTACATTCCCGATCGCCTGATAACCAAGGGCATTCAGTTTATTTGAACCGCAAGGAAGATCTCACCGTGATAAAGATCGAAGATTATCCGCTCACCCGGGTGCCGCAGGATAAAAGAGTCTCGTTTTTAAGCGTGGCCATCGTGCATATGGGCATGCTGACCGCGCTGGACCAGTTCATGCTCGGCGCCGTGCTCGGCAACTCCATGACGCTGATTGACGCCTTCACCGCCATTTTCGTCGGCAGCCTGATCTTCGGCGTGGTGACCTATGGGCTTGGGATGGCGGGCATGCGCGAAGGGATTTCTGGCAGCCTGCTGGCGCGCTGGTGCGGCTTTGGCCGCCTGGGCTCGGTGCTGATCGGCGTGGTCGTGGCCGTCAGCCTGCTGGGTTGGTTCGGCATTCAAAACGCCATTTTCGCCAAGTCGCTCGATTTCGCGCTCGGCAATAAGCTGGGCTTTGGCCTGGCCGCCGGGCTCTCGGGCACGCTGTTGACCATCCTGGTGGCATTCGGCTTCAAGGCGTTGCGCATCGCCGCCCGTATCGCGGTGCCGATGTTCATTATGCTGGTGGCCTATATTTCAGTGACCGCGCTTTCCGGCCATAACCTGCAGGAGATCATCCAGCTGGCGCCGCCGGGTGAACCATTGACCATCAGCGCCGGCATCACCATCGTCGTCGGCGGCGCCATCGTGGCCAGCCTGATGACGCCCGATCTGACCCGTTACTCCAAAAACGGCAAACACGTGCTCGGCGTTACGATCTTCACCATCGTCGCCGGCGAGTTCGTGGTGAATGGCCTGGCTATCCTGATCGCCAAAACCCTGGGCACCGCGGATGTGGTCACCATCATGTCGCAAGCGGCCGGCGGCGCCGGTTTGCTGGTGGTGGTGTTTTCCACCCTGCGCGTCAACGATCTCAACCTGTACTCCTCTTCGCTGGGCATCGTCAACGCGGTGGAAGGCATCACCGGCAAAAAGCTGAAGTACACCTACACCACGTTGGCGATCGGTATTCTGGGCACCACGCTGTCGGTGCTGGGCATTCTCGACCGCTTCGTCGACTTCCTGACGGTGCTTGGCGTGGTCTTCCCGCCCATTATCGGCATCATGCTGGTGGACTATTACCTGCTGCGCAGCCACCGCAAAATCCTGGACGAGAGCCGCCGTACGGGCCAGTTGCCGAACGAAACCCCAACCATCGGCTGGGCGGCGATCGTCGCCAGCATCGCCGGCGGCGCCGTTGGCCTGGCGACCGAATGGGGCGTACCGACCATCAACTCACTGGTGGCCGCCAGCCTGCTGTATTGGGTGCTCAAGCTGGCCTTCAGTCGGGCGCAAAAACCCCTGGCCTCGCAGAAGTCGCTCTGATTTTCGCACAGGCGTTAACGCACTCCTCCGATGACGGGGGAGTGTTTTATTGCTCGCAAAATGCGGAGTTCAGCGCAAAGGAATAGGCCGATCGCGCAGACAAACGGCCGTGGTGATGAGGGTCCCTGGTGTCGGTAGCAAGCTATCCATTATGCTCAGAGTGCGGGAACATCCCCCTCTGAGCTTTTTATTATAAAAGTCGTTAGCTTCAGTGTTTTGATCGTAAAGAAAAACTTCAGCTTGCATGAACAGTAGCCCATGAAATCGCCTTTGGTCAACATAAAAGTGAACATAAAATTGGCTTTTGTGTTCACTTTTCCATAAGCAAAAGCTAATCAATTGATTTGCACAGCTTTATCATTTCCCCAAACCGCCTTCCGCATCCACGTCGCCCGCCCCCCGCCAAGCCGCTGACATAAAGCAATAATTAACGAAAATAATCAGTCTGTTATCCTATCCCCTGCGCCTTTTTATCTGGACAACGCCAACGCGTAAGATATAGTGAAGCCAGCGTAATGTTTGTAAGGACAGCCTATGAAAACCCCCAACGCACAGCGCAAAATCAACATCATTAAAAATATTGAATATCTAATGCGTACCCGCGGTGAAACCAAGGCTTCCTTTTCCAACCGCAGCGGCCTGACGCGCACTACCCTATACAAAATTCTTGATGGAAGAGTGAACAACGTTCAGCAATCCACCGTTAATCGGATTTCAGATTTTTTCGGTGTCTCCTGTGAAGAGATCGAAGACTACGATCTGGAAAAACTGGAGCTGCTCAACGAAACGTTGTCCACCGAAGGCAACAAGAACCCTTCCGCCATTCCGGTGATCCCGCAGTCGCGCTATCTGGCCGTCTCGCAGCGCAAGATCGGGCAGCTGGTCACCGAGTTTCCTTTGACTTATTTCTTCGGCGATGAGTCGAACATGTTGGCAATGAAAATAGAGACCGAAATTAAAGGGTCATTCATTCCGGGCGAAGTCATTATCATTAAACGTCCGCCGGTACTGATTTGCGATTCACCTTTGCTGTATCACTCGGGAAAAAGCGGCTTCTTTGTGGTTGACGACAAAGACAGCGAAAGCATGGACAAACGCCTTCAGGAGACGGTGCAATTCCTGGGTTATATCGTTGGAGAAAGGTTATAAATGGAACCGAATCAGAAGTTCAAGCTGTTGGGCTTCACCCGACATGGCACCATCGCGGCCAATGTCATGGTATTGGCCACCGGCAAAACCATTACCATGGGGCTCAATGAGCTGGCCGACAGCGAAATATCGGAAGATCTGAGCCGGCACGAGCTGCAGGCGCTGTACCGTAAACTCTACGGCGACAATCAACAAAAAACCGCCTATGAGCTCAGCGATCGCCATGAACGTTCCTGGTACGCCTACCTGATTATTACCGTGGCGCTCAGCGTGATTTATATCTTCTCGACGCTGTGCGGCGTCAAGCCGATCCAAATTCCGGTGCTGCATCTCATCACGCCGCCGGCGATCTTCATCTATCCGCTCACGTTCATCCTGGTGGACATTCTCAACGAGTTCTATGGGTTGCGGCTGGCCAGACGCACCATCATCATCTCGTTCATCGCCAACCTGACCTTCGTCCTCGGCGTCTGGGTGACGACGCTGGTGCCGAGCATTCCACAGTGGGAGTACAGCGAGACCTACAACGGCATCGTGCACAGCATCATGGCGGTGCTGGTGGCCTCTTCGGCGGCCTATCTGATCTCCGAGAACGTCAACTCCTATCTGCTTTGCAAGATCAAGGAGTTGACCAACTCCCGCTACCTGTTCGTGCGCGTGATCACCAGCACCGTAATCGCATCGGCCATCGACAGCGTGGTGTTCTGTACGCTGGCGTTCTACAACGTGCTGAGCTGGGACATCATCAAAACCATGATCCTGTCTCAGTTCCTGATCAAGGTGGTTTACGCCCTGCTGGGCGTCGGGCCGATTTACGCCACCCGCAGTCTGTTTAACCGCTACATCAATACCGAACAAGCAAAGGGCAATGAATATGCATATCCAAAAGCAAGATAAGATCACCCATCTTGGCGCGAACTCCGATTATCCGGACCAATATGCTCCCGCATTGCTCGAAGCCTTGCCGCGCGCACGCGGCCGCGATCTGATCGGCGTGGACGAACGGCAGCTGCCGTTCAGCGGCTTTGATCTGTGGACCGCCTTCGAGTTGTCGTGGCTCAACGGCAAGGGCAAACCGGTGGTGGGCATCGGCGAATTTACCTTCCCGCACTCCTCTTCCAACCTGATCGAATCCAAATCGTTCAAGCTGTATCTCAACAGCTTCAACCAAACGCGCTTCGACAGCGTGGAACAGGTGAGCGCCGCCATGCAGAAGGATCTGTCGCAGGCGGCCAATGGCCAGGTCACCGTCAAGCTCTATCCGGGTCTGGAAGGTTACCCGGCGCAGATCGATCGTCTGCCGGGCATCAACATCGACGATCTGGATATCGCGGTCGACGACTTCGCCTTCAAACCGGAATACCTGAGCGGCGCGGCCGATCAAGGGGAGCACGTAGCGGAGACGCTGTCTTCCAATTTGCTGAAATCCAACTGCCTGGTCACCAACCAGCCGGACTGGGGCAGCGTGGTTATCCGCTATGAAGGCCGCAAAATCGATCGCGAAAGCCTGCTGCGCTACCTGATCTCCTTCCGCCAGCACAACGAATTCCACGAGCAGTGCGTCGAGCGCATTTTCAACGACATCAAGCAGAGCTGCCGCCCGGAAAAACTCAGCGTGTTCGCGCGTTACACCCGCCGCGGCGGCCTGGACATCAACCCCTTCCGCAGCGATTTCGAAACGGCGCCGACGCTCGGCCGCCTGATCAGACAGTAAGCCCCATCCCCCAATGCTCCCGCCAGGGAGCATTGTTTCTCTCGCTTTCATCTCCCTGTTATTTTTCGCCATTATCGTCGTCAGCGGCTATCTTCAAAGCACACTGACGGAGATTAACGACGCATGCCTGACCTTTCTCGCAGAGACATCCTGCGGGCTGCCGCCATCGGATCGGCGTTCTCGCTGTTGCCCGCCTCGATTCGCAAAGCGCTGGCCATTCCCGCCAATAACCGCACCGGCACCCTGCGCGACGTCGAACACGTGGTGATCCTGATGCAGGAGAACCGCTCTTTCGATCACTACTTCGGCACCTTACCGGGCGTGCGCGGCTTCAGCGATCGATTTACCATTCCACTGCCCGGCGATCGCCTGGTCTGGCAGCAACAGGGCGCTGAACGGCTGGTGCTGCCCTACCATCTGGACAGCAAACGCGGCAACGCCCAGCGCGTCACCGGCACGCCGCACTCGTGGGTGGATGAGCAAGCCGCCTGGGATCACGGCCGCATGAGCGCCTGGCCCACCTACAAAACGCCGGCCTCGATGGGCTACTACCGCCAGCAGGAGCTGCCGTTCCAGTTCGCGCTGGCCAACGCCTTCACCCTGTGCGATGCCTATCACTGCTCCATCCACGCCGGCACCAACACCAATCGGCTGTTCCACTGGACCGGCACCAACGGCCCGTCCGCCGCCGACGTGGCGGTAGTGGTCAACGAATGGGACAGCCCCGGCCCGGCAGAGATCGGCTACCGGTGGACCACCTATCCGGAACGGCTGGAGGCGAGCGGCGTCAGTTGGAAGGTATACCAATTCCTGCCGGACAACTTTACCGACAACCCGCTGGCGGGCTTTCGCCAATACCGCGCCGCCAGCATTCAGGTGGGCAACCCGGCTCGGCCGCCAAAAGACTTCAACGCCTTCGTGCCTTATCGCGACGAGCTCAACGCGACCGCGCCGCTGTACAAAGGCAACGGCAACACCCTGCCGGCCGCCGACGGCAACGATCTGGACGCCATGCTGGCCGGATTCCGCACCGACGTGCAGCAGGGCAAACTGCCGCAGGTCAGTTGGATCATCGCGCCGGCGGCCTATTCGGAACATCCCGATCCCTCCAGCCCGGTGCAGGGCGGCTGGTTCACGCAAGAGATCCTCAACGCGCTGACCGACAACCCGGAGGTGTGGAGTAAAACCGTGCTGCTGGTCAACTACGACGAAAACGACGGTTTTTTCGATCATATGCCTTCGCCTTCCGCGCCGTCGCTGCGCGAAGACGGCAGCTTCGCCGGTAAATCGACGGTGCCGTTCGATACCGAGATCTTCCAGCACGTGGCGCCGCCCGGCTCGCAGAACCAGCCGCCGCCGGACGGCCGCATCTACGGCCCCGGCCCGCGGGTGCCGATGCTGGTGCTGTCGCCCTGGAGCCGCGGCGGCTGGGTCAATTCGCAGGTCTTCGATCACACCTCGGTGCTGCAATTCCTGGAAAAGCGCTTTCAGGTGCATGAACCCAACATCAGCGCCTGGCGCCGCGCGGTGTGTGGCGATCTCACCTCGGCGTTCAACTTTGTCGATCCTAACGGCGAAGCATTGCCGAGCCTGCCCGCCACCAGCCGCCACGCCGCCGACGGTCTGCGTCAACGCCAGGAGCAGCTGCCGCAGGTGCCGCTGCCGCCGCCCGCCCGCCAGCGTTTGCCACACCAACGCCGCCTGGCGCGCCCTTCTCGCGCACTGCCCTATCAGCTGCACGTCGAGGCCAGCGTCGCGGCCGAGCAGCGGCGCGTAACGCTGAACCTGTTCAATACCGGCGAGCAAGGGGCGGTGTTTCACGTCTACGACCGGCGAGATCTGACGCAGATCCCGCGCCGCTATACCGTCGAGGCCGGCAAGGCGGTCAGCGACGACTGGCAGACGGAGGACAGGTACCATCTGTGGCTGCTCGGCCCCAACGGCTTTCATCGTGAAATGCGCGGCGCGCTGAGCCGGCCGCAGCCGGAAGTGCGTTTGCGCCCGACGGGCCGCAGCCTGCTGCTGCAGTTGGATAACCCAGGTGCCGAAACGGTGACGGTCACTCTCGACCGCTGCCCTTACACGCAACAAGGCCCGTGGCCCATCACGCTGCCTGCGGGCGGCAGCCACCGCCAAACGTTTGACGCCCGCGCCAGCGGCGGTTGGTATGATCTTGCGCTGCACAGCGCCGGAGGCTGGCGGCGCCGCCTGGCGGGCCGACTGGAGGATGGCGAACACAGCGTCAGCGACCCGCTGATGGGCCAGGAGTAGCCTATCGACAGCGAAGAGGTTCAAAAAGCGAAAGGATATCGCTTATCATTGCGTTCTCGTTCCTAGCCGATTACTCAAGGATCTCCATGTCCGCTGTTCTTATCGCCAAAGCCGGCCGCTGGCTGGCCGCCTGCGTTTTGCTGTTGGCCGGCGCCGCTCAAGCCGCGCCGATCGTCGTTACCGATGTCGCCGGCCGTCAGGTTACGCTGCCGCAACCGGCCAAGCGCGTTATCCTGGCCGACGCCCGCGCGCTGTTGGCGCTGAATATTCTGCATCCGCAGGAGCCGCTGAAAAACATCATCGCCTGGGACAACTCGCTGAAGGTCAAAGCGCCGGATCTGGTTGAGGCCTATGCGAAAAAATTCCCGCAGGTCATGCAAATCCCCACCTTCGACAACCCCTACACCAGTGACTTCAGCGTGGAGAGCGCGGTGGTGCGCCAACCGGACCTGATCATTTTCGACATCGGTCTGCTGAGCAAATTGAAGGACAGCGGCGTACTGACCCAGCTGGAAAAAGTCGGCATCCCGGTGCTGATCATCGATTTCCGCCAGCAGCCGCTGACCAACACCGTCGCCAGCATGGCGCTGTTGGGCAAAGTGTTTGACGAGCAGCCCAACGCCGACGCCTTTATCCGCTTCTATCAGCAACGCCTCGAGCTGGTGCGCCAGCGCGTCGCCACGCTGAAACCGGAGCAGCGCCCCAGCGTCTTCATCGAACGCAGCGCCGGCATCAAAGGCGAACAGTGCTGCAACACCTTCGGCAAAGGCAGCTTCGGGCAGTTTATCGATACCGCCGGCGGCGACAATATCGGCAGCAAACTGTTTTCAGACATGGGCGGTGAAGTGAACGTCGAACAGGTGATCGCCAGCAATCCGGATTTCTATCTGCTGACCGGCGCCGACTGGAGCCGTGGCCATCGCGGCACGCTGGCCGTGCCGCTGGGCTACACCACCGATATGGCCACCAGCCAAAAGAAACTGGTGCATCTGCTGGATCGCACCGGCATTAACGTGTTGAAAGCGGTGAAAGAAAAACGCGTGATGGCGATTTATCATCAATTTTACGACACGCCGCTCAACTTTATCGCGGTCGAGGCGATCGCCAAATTCCTGCACCCGGCGCTGTTTAAAGATATTGATCCGCAAGCGGATATCGAAAGCGTGCACCAGAAATTCACCGCGCTGGATTACAGCGGGGTCTTCTGGCTTACGCCGCAATAATCCCCGCCAGGGCCCGCCAACCGGGCCCTGCTACCGGCATCCTTCATGTAGTTACCCGCTTAACTATTCCATAACAATTCTATTTACTTGCCAATAATTATCATTAAGATTGTCGTTTCTAAAAAAACACATCCGGGTCTGAAACTTCTAAGGCATTATTATGTCAATTCTTTTTCGCCTCTCCCTGCTGGCGACCTCTATCGCCGTTGCTTTCCCCATCCTTGCTGCTGATAACTCATCTCAAAACGATGCCGATACGGTAACCGTCGTCGGCAACTGGCTGGACAACCCTGATACCAGTTCGGTGCTGCTCAACCATCCGGGCGCGCGATCCATCGTCACTCAGCAGCAGATGCATGAGCAAGGCGACCAAACCATCGCCGACAGCCTGCGCGGTGTGCCCGGCGTGCAGGTGCGCGACAGCAACGGCACCGGCGGCAGCGACATTTCGCTCAACGTCGGCGTGCGCGGCCTGACCTCACGCCTTTCTCCGCGCTCCACCATTCTGATGGACGGCGTTCCGTTAGCCGTCGCGCCTTACGGCCAGCCACAGCTGTCGATGGCGCCGCTGTCGATCGGCAACCTGCAATCGGTTGACGTGGTGCGCGGCGGCGGCGCGGTGCGTTACGGGCCGCAAAACGTCGGCGGCGTGATCAACTTCGTCACCCGCGACATTCCAAAAGCGTTTGGCGGCACCGCCGGCGTGCAAACTCAGGGCGCCAGCCACGGCGGCCTGAAGACCCTGACCAGCGCCTCGGTGGGCGGCACCGCAGATAACGGCTTCGGCGCCGAGCTGCTTTACTCCGGCCTGCACGGCCAGGGCTACCGCGACAACAACGACAACACCGACATCGACGATTTCATGCTGAAAACGCGTTATGCGTTCACCGATCGTGACGAACTGCTGGCCAATTTCCACTACTACGACGCCAAAGCCGGCATGCCGGGCGGGCTGAGCAGCGCGCAATACGCGCAGAACCCGTTCCAGTCCACGCGTCCCTGGGACCAGTTCGAAGGCCGCCGCAAGGATATGTCGTTCAAATACAAACATCAGGAAGACGACAAACAGTTCGAAGTGTTGACCTACTTCACCGACAGCTACCGCGGCAGCAACATCGAGTCGGAAGGCACCGGCAAAAATGCCGGGTTGCGGCGCATGGTGTCCTATCCGCGCCACTATTCGACCTGGGCGATCGAACCAAGCTATTCGCAGCTGTTTCGCTTCTGGGATATGGCGCACGAGATCACCCTCGGTTACCGCTACCTGAATGAAACCATGGATGAAAAGGCGTCGCGTTCGGCCTGGTATAACCCGGCGAATGTCGGCGCCACGCCGGATACCCCGGACTATTACCAGCACACCTCCGGCGGCACCGCAGCCAACGCGTTCTATATCGACGATACCATTAACGTCGGCAACTGGACGGTCACGCCGGGCCTGCGTTATGAAAGCATTCGCACCCACGTGGACGATTCGTTCAACAACATCAGCCGCGAGAAAAGCTACAGCGAACCGCTGCCGTCATTGAACGTGATGTACCACCTGTCCGACGCCTGGAAACTGTTCGCCAACGCCAACACCTCGTTCGGCAGCATGCAGTATTTCCAGCTGACCAAAGGCGGCAACGGCAACCAGCCTGCGCCGGGGCTGACGGCGGAAAAAGCGCATACCTATGAGTTCGGCACCCGCTACGACGACACCGTGGTCAAGGCCGAAGCCACGCTGTTCTATATCGACTTCGATAATCAGCTGCAATACATCAGCAACGATGTGGGCTGGACCAACATGGGCGCCACCAAGCACAAAGGCATCGAGTTGGCGCTCAGCTACGATCTCAGCGAGCTGAACCGCGCGCTGGACGGCGCCAGCGTCTACACCAGCTATACCTACACCAAGGCCAGCACCGACAAGGGCGACTTCGCCGGTAAAGACTTGCCGTTCTACTCGCGCCAGGTCTATACCGTCGGCACGCGCTACGCCACCGGCAACTGGGTATGGAATCTGGACGGTTACGCGCAGTCCAAACAGCATTCGCCGGGCACCGGGCCGGAGTACGTCACGCAGGAAAGCGCCGATGGTCAGTTCGGCAATATCGCCGGTTACATGGTGTGGAACATGCGCGGGGAATATAATTTCGGGCCGCAGCTATCGAACCTGACGCTGGGCGCCGGGGTGAAAAACCTGTTCGATCAGCGCTACTTTACCCGCTCCAACGACAATAACTTCGGCAAGTACGTCGGTGAACCGCGCACCTTCTTCGTGCAGGGTTCCGTCGCATTCTGACGCCCAGCGCCCACTACAGGCGCTTCGTTCATCCATACCGCCCGCTCGCATCGCGGGCGGTATTTCCTGCGCCTGACCCGCCCTATTTTTTGATCTTCCTCACTCCCCAAACGCCTGACGCATTATTTCATTGCTTTGCTAAACCGGTTCTTCTATTTTAGCCACCCATCAGACATCGGTAGAAACAGGGATTAAGCATGGCGAATCGCGTATGGGTGCTGGGCGACGCAGTGGTCGATTTGGTGCCAGAAAATTCAAACAGTTATCTTAAATGCCCCGGCGGCGCGCCGGCTAACGTGGCGGTGGGCGTCGCCCGCTTGGGCGGCGACAGCGCCTTTATCGGCCGAGTGGGGCAAGACAGCTTCGGCGCCTTTCTGCAGCAGGTGCTGAGCGAAGAAGGGGTGGATATTGACCATATGCTTTCGGATCCCGAACACCACACCTCCACGGTAGTGGTGGATCTCGATCAGCACGGTGAACGCTCATTCACGTTCATGGTACAGCCCAGTGCCGATCTGTTTTTACAGCCTGACGATCTGCCGGCCTTCCAACGCGGCGAGTGGCTGCATCTCTGCTCCATCGCACTGTCGCAGGAGCCCAGCCGCAGCGCGGCCTTTACGGCAATGGAAAACATTCGGGCGGCCGGCGGGCGGGTCAGTTTCGATCCCAATATCCGCGAAGAGATCTGGCACCAACCGGAAGCGCTGCGCCCCTGCCTGCAAAAGGCGTTGCTGCTGGCGGACGTGGTGAAACTGTCGCGCGAAGAGCTGGTTTTCATCAGCCATCTTGACGATGTGGAGAACGGCATCCGCTGGATGATGCAAACCTATCCGCTGCGCCTGCTGCTGGTCACGCTGGGCGGCGACGGCGTCTACGTGCATGACGGCCAACGGCTGCGTCATTTCCGTGCGGCGCCTGTCGTGCCGGTCGATACCACCGGCGCCGGCGACGCGTTTGTCGCCGGGCTGTTAGCGGCGCTGGCGCGCCTTCACGCATTGCCGCAAGAAGCGCAATGGCCGGCGATTATCGCCCAGGCTCAGGCCTGCGGCGCGCTGGCCACCACCGCCAAAGGCGCCATGACCGCCCTGCCCCACGCCGAAGAGCTCGCCGCTTTTCTGCGCTGATCCCCTGCATCCACGGCGATCCCCTGGGCGCCGTGGTCTTTTGACCCCACGATTTGCGCACTCGATCACAATAGCTGAATCGGGTTAGCAAACTTGATTGCCAGTCCGCTTTTCGATCGTTATCTTTCGCCATGAAAAACCGGTTTAGCATTTTAGCAAAAAATAATAACAACCCTTCCCGGATGATAGACGATGATGAAAAAACTCAGCTATTTGGCGATAACAACAGGGCTTTTCCTCTCCACTTCTGCCGCTGCGGCCTCCGGCGACGGCAGTATCGAGGCGCGTCTTAACGCGCTGGAACAACGTCTGGCGCAGGCGGAACAGCGCGCCGCTCAGGCTGAAACCCGCGCCACGGCGGCGGAACGCCGGGCGCAACAGCTGGAGCAGCGCACCGCCAGCACCGAGCGGCAAACCGCGCGGGTCGCGCAACGCGCCGCCGCGCTGGAAACGCAATCCCCCACGACCGGCGCGCTGAAACTGAACGGCTTCAACGATCTGAAGCTATACGGCGACGTGGAGTTCAATCTGGACGGCGCCAGCCGCAGCGGCCAACTGACGTCGTTGAAAGGCAGCGATCACAAGGATTGGAAACCCGGCAACAAAGAGCGCTGGGACATCAACGGCCGCATTCTGGTGGGGCTGGACGGCTATCGCCGCAATCCGGACGGCAACTTCTCCGGTTTCAGCGTCCAGCCGCTGGCGGACATGACCGGCAAAATGAACCTGGACGACGCCGCTTTCTTCTTCGGCAATGAAAAGAACTGGCAAACCAAAATCGGCCGCTTCGAAGCCTACGACATGTTCCCGCTGAATCAGGACACTTTCATTCAGTATTCAGGCAACACCGCCAACGATCTTTACGCTGACGGCTTTGGCTATATCTATATGATGAAAGAAGGCCGTGGCCGCAGCAGCAGCGGCGGAAACCTGATGTTGAGCAAATACGCCGGGGATGTCTATTTCGAACTGAACACGCTGGTGGAAGACGGCACCTCACTGTTCCAGGACAACAGCTACCACGGCAATGCGCTGAACAATAAGAAAAACGTCGCCTATTTGCGCCCGGTGATCGCCTGGAAGAAAGAGGCCTTCAGCATCGCGGCGGCGATGGAAAGCAACGTGGTGAATAATGCCTACGGCTATCAGGACAGCCAGGGCCGCTTCGTCGATCAATCCAAGCGCAACGGCTACGGCATGACCATGAGCTGGAACACCAACGCGGCCGATCCGGATAACGGCGTGGTGACCAACCTGAGCACCGCCTACCTGGACGCCGCCGGCGAGCAGGACTTGACCGCCGGCGTCAACGTGCTGTGGCGGCGCTTCGAACTGGGTTATATCTATGCGCACAACAACATCAAAGAGTTCAATACCGCCGGGATCGCCGCCGATATCCACAATCCGCTCAGCGAGCCGGGCAACTACGACATCCACACCGTTCACGCGTCGTATCAGATACCTAACATTATGAATATGAAGAATTTCAATGTGTATTTAGGCGCCTATGTTTCGCTGCTGGAAGCCAACGCCGAGAACAAGATCGCCAACGGCGACAACGACCAGCGTTATGGCGTGCGCGCCAGATTCAAGTATTTCTTCTGACATCGATGAACGTATTTCCGCCGCGCAGAGCGCGGCGGCATTTTAATTCAGCAAGGGGACAACATGGACATTACCGCAACCGCCAACGCGCTGTTGCCGCTGCTCGGCGGTAAAGAGAACATCGCCAGCGCCGCCCACTGCGCCACGCGCCTGCGCCTGGTGCTGGTGGACGACAGCAAGGTGGACAAAGAGGCCATCGGCAAACTGGACGGCGTCAAAGGCTGCTTCAGCAACGCCGGTCAGATCCAGGTGATCTTCGGCACCGGGCTGGTCAACAAGGTGCATGCGGAATTCATCAAGGCGGCAGGCGTCAGCGAATCCAGCAAGGCCGAAGCCGCCGATATCGCGGCGAAAAAGCTCAACCCGCTGCAGCGCATCGCCCGCCTGCTGTCGAACATCTTCGTGCCGATCATCCCGGCCATCGTCGCCTCCGGCCTGCTGATGGGGCTGCTCGGCATGGTGAAAACCTATGGTTGGGCGGATGCCGACAGCGCGCTGTTCGTGATGCTGAACATGTTCAGCTCGGCGGCGTTCATTATCCTGCCGATTCTGATCGGTTTCACCGCCGCCCGCGAATTCGGCGGCAACCCCTATCTGGGCGCCACGCTCGGCGGCATTCTGACGCACCCGGCGCTGACCAACGCCTGGGGCGTCGCCGGAGGGTTCCATACCATGAACTTCTTCGGTCTGGAGATCGCCATGATCGGCTATCAGGGCACGGTATTTCCGGTGCTGCTGACGGTGTGGTTCATGAGCCTGTTGGAAAAACGCCTGCGCAAGGTGATCCCCAACGCGCTGGATTTGATCCTGACGCCGTTCCTGACGGTCGTGATCTCCGGGTTTGTCGCCCTGCTGTTTATCGGCCCCGCCGGCCGGGCGCTGGGCGACGGCATCTCCTTCGTGCTCAGCACGCTGATCGCCCATGCCGGTTGGTTCGCCGGCCTGCTGTTCGGCGGCCTCTATTCCGCCATTGTCATCACCGGCATCCATCACAGCTTCCACGCGGTGGAGGCCGGGCTGCTCGGCAACCCCAACATCGGCGTCAACTTCCTGCTGCCGATTTGGTCGATGGCCAACATCGCTCAGGGCGGCGCCTGCCTGGCGGTGTATTTCAAAACGCGCGATGCCAAAATCAAAGCCATCGCGGTGCCTTCAGCCTTTTCCGCCATGCTCGGCATCACCGAGGCGGCGCTGTTCGGCATCAACCTGCGTTTCGTGAAACCGTTCCTGGCGGCGCTGGCGGGCGGCGCGCTCGGCGGCGCCTGGGTGGTGGCCAACCATGTCGGCATGAACGCGGTCGGGCTGACGGCGATCCCCGGCATGGCGATCGTGCAGGCCAGTTCGCTGGTCAGTTATATCATCGGCCTGGCGATCGCGTTTGGCAGCGCCTTCGTGCTCTCCCTGCTGCTGAAATATAAAACGGACGCGCAATGATGGAAGAACTCAGCTTAATCAAACAGGCGCTGCGGGCGGTAATGAGCGGCCAGTCACTCGCGCTGCGCGATCCGCACCGCCCGGCCTGGCATCTGGCGCCCAGCGTTGGCTTGCTGAACGATCCCAACGGCTTTATCCAGCACAACGGCGTTTATCATCTGTTCTATCAATGGAATCCGCTGGGCTGCGACCATCGCAACAAGTGCTGGGGACATTGGCAGTCGACCGACTTGCTGCGTTGGACGCATCAGCCGATCGCCCTGGCGCCGGGCGCCTGTTACGACAGCCACGGCTGTTACTCCGGCTCGGCGGTGGTGGCGGAAGACAAAATCACGCTGATCTACACCGGCAACGTGAAATTCCCCGACGGCTCACGCACCGCTTACCAGTGCCTGGCTCAGGAAAGCGATCGGGGCGAGTACCGCAAACTCGGGCCGGTGCTGCCGCTGCCGGCGGGCTACAGCGGGCACGTACGCGATCCGAAAGTGTGGCGTCATCAGAATGCGTGGTACATGGTGCTCGGCGCGCGGGACTTGCAGGATCGCGGCAAGGTGCTGTTACTGCGCTCCGCCGATCTGCGCGGCTGGCAACCGCTGGGCGAGATCGCCGGTTCCGGCCTGAACGGCTTAGGCGAATTCGGCTACATGTGGGAGTGCCCGGATCTGTTCTCGCTGGACGACGCCGACGTGTTGATCTGCTGCCCGCAGGGGCTGGCGCCGCAGCCGGAACGCTACCTCAATCGCTATCAGGCCGGTTATCTGATCGGCAAGCTGGATTACCGCCAGGCGGCCTTGCGTCACGGCGAATTCCGCGAACTGGACGCCGGCTTCGAGTTTTATGCGCCGCAGACTACGCTGACGGAAGATGGCCGCCGCTTGCTGTTCGGCTGGATGGGCGTGCCCGAGCAAGATGAAGAAGCCCATCCGACGCGCCGCTACGGCTGGATCCACACCATGACCTGCCCGCGCGAGCTGTCGCTGCGGCATGGCCGCCTCCAGCAGCGTCCGGCGCGCGAGCTGCAACAGCTGCGCGGCGAACGAACATGCTGGCAGGGCCGCGCCGATGACGCCCCCGCCTGCGCGCTGGGGGCCGCGGAGCTGCAGTTGGCGCCGCAGGGCGCGTTCAACGCCGCCTTTGGCGACGCAATGACGCTGAACTGGGACGGCGAAAGGCTGCGGCTGACGCGCGCTTCCCTGGCCGACGGCCAGCCGGAGCACCGTTACTGGCGCGGCCCGGTCACGCATCTGCAGTTGCTGTTCGATCGTTCCAGCGTGGAGATCTTCATCAACCGCGGCGAGGCGGTGATGAGCACACGCTACTTCCCGGCCAGCGAACCGCAACTGCGGCTGTCCGGAAGCGCGCCGCTGGCGTTGGAATACTGGCCGCTGACGCCATGCATGCTAGAATGACGCATCCTCCGATGACTTCAGATGGCGTCAGTGAAAAAAAATAAACGCATTACCATCAGTGACATCGCCACGCTGGCCGGGGTGTCGAAATCGACCGCCAGCCTGGTGCTGAACGGCCGCAGCAAGGAATATCGGGTGTCCGACGACACCCGCGACCGCGTTCTGGCGCTGGCGCACGAACACCATTATCAGCCCAGCATCCACGCCCGCTCTTTGCGCTCCAACCGCAGCCACACGCTGGGGCTGGTGGTGCCGGAGATGACCAACTACGGCTTTGCGGTGATTTCGCGCGAGCTGGAAACGCTGTGCCGCGAAGCCGGCCTGCAGCTGTTGATCGCCTGCACCGATGAAAACCCGGCGCAGGAGATGATGGCGGTGAACAGTCTGGTACAGCGGCAGGTGGACGGCTTGATCGTCGCCTCCAGCCAGTTGAACGACGCAGAATACCAGAAGATCAACGCCGGGCTGCCGGTGGTGCAAATGGATCGCCTGATCGCCGGCTCCGAACTGCCGCTGGTGATCACCGATTCGGTCAATTCGACCGCCGACCTGGTGGAAACGGTCGCGCGCCAACATCCGGATGAGATCTATTTTCTCGGCGGGCAGCCGCGCATTTCGCCGACCCG
Source organism: Serratia sp. B501 (assembly GCF_051172315.1). Classification (NCBI taxonomy): domain Bacteria; kingdom Pseudomonadati; phylum Pseudomonadota; class Gammaproteobacteria; order Enterobacterales; family Yersiniaceae; genus Serratia; species Serratia sp. B501. Next base: position 196,091 of record NZ_JBPIZB010000005.1, on the reverse strand, counting down.
CGATCGCCTGGCCGGCTTCCAGCTTGGCCTGGAGCGCGCCGGCGTAACGTGCAAACCGGAATGGATCATCAACGGCAACTATCACCCCAGCTCAGGTTACGAGATGTTCGCTCAGCTGTGCGCACAGTTGGGGCGTCCGCCCAAAGCGCTGTTTACCGCCGCCTGCGGCCTGCTGGAAGGCGTATTGCGTTATCTGACTCAGCATCAGCTGATGGAGAGCGACATTCACCTGTGCAGCTTCGACGATCACTACCTGTTCGACTGCATGACGCTGAAGATAGACACGGTCGCGCAAGACTGCCTGGCACTGGCGCAACATAGCTTCGACAACGTCACCGCGCTTATCGACGAGCGGCCGCTGGAACAGAACGCGCTGTATCTGCCGGGCCGCATCCACTGGCGCCATGCCGGTTCCAGGGATTTGTTGGCAAAGGCGTGACAGCTCTTTAGCCGTAAAAAAAGGGCGCCTGAGCGCCCTTTATCGTTTTGCTGCCGCTACTTGGCGGCGCCTTCCATGCCCACCAGCCCCACTTTCAGGTAACCGGCTTTACGCAGGGTGTCCATCACGCTCATCAGCGTTTCATAGTCCACGCTCTTGTCCGCCTGGAAGAAGATGGTGGTTTCTTTGTTCGCCTGAGTGCGTTGATCCAGCACCGAGGTCAGCTGATCGGCATTCACCGGCTGATCGCCGACGTAGAGCTGCTTGTCGGCCTTCACCGACAGGAAAACCGGTTTTTCCGGCCGCGGCTGCGGCTTGGCGGAAGAAGCCGGCAGATCGACGCGGATATCTACCGTTGCCAGCGGCGCGGCCACCATAAAGATGATCAACAGCACCAACATGACGTCGATAAACGGCGTCACGTTGATTTCATGCAGTTCGCCGCTGTCGTCCAGATCTTCATTTAAGCGCATCGCCATGACTCACCCCGCCCGCAGTTGATGTGCGTGCTGTGAGCGCTTGGCTTCCGCCGTTGCGGCCAGATCCAGATCGCGGCCCTGCAGCAGCAAGACCTGGGCCGCCACGTCGCCCACCTGGGCGCGATGGCCGCTGATAACGCGGGCGAAGATGTTGTAGATCACCACCGCCGGGATCGCCGCCACCAGGCCCATTGCGGTCGCCAGCAGCGCCTCGGCGATGCCCGGCGCCACGACCGCCAGGTTGGTGGTCTGCGAATGGGCGATGCCGATGAAGCTGTTCATGATGCCCCATACGGTACCGAACAGGCCGACGAACGGTGAGATGGCGCCGATGGTGGCCAGAAAGCCGTTGCCGCGGCCCATGTTGCGGCTGTAGGCCGCCACGCGGCGCTCGAGGCGGAAACCGGTGCGCTCTTTGATGCCGTTGTTATCGTCAGACTCGGCGGACAGCTCCAGCTCGTTTTGCGCATCGTTCAGCAGCACCGCGCTGACGCTCTCCGGGGAGAAATTTTGCGCCAGCTCGGAAGCTTCATCCAACGAGCGCGCGTCGGCCAGCGCCGACTGCTCGCGGCGCAGACGGCGCTTGGCGCGCAGCAGTTCGCTGCCTTTGGCGAACAGAATGGTCCAGGTCACGATAGACGCCAGCACCAGGCCGATCATCACCGCTTTCACCACCGCGTCGGCGTGCTGGTACATGCCCCAAATGGACAAGTCCATACCGCGGGTTTCCGGTGGCTGGATCGTGGGCGCCGGGTTCACCGGTGTGATGCTTTCCGGCGCGGCGGCTGCAGGCGCAGGCGCGGTGGCCGGCGCAACGCTTTCGGCAACGGCCGGATGGGTCGCCGGCGCAGCCTGCGCGCTGCCGGCCAACCCTACGACCAGCACCATTGAAGCCATCAGGCTGCGGCCAAAGGCCTTGCCCCACTGCGCCCGGCCCTGGCCGAACGATCCTTGATTTAAATTCTTGCCAGCCGTTTTCACGCTGTGCCTCCACCCATTACCGATCAAAATTAAGGAATAATTCAGCGTGCGATCATATCAAACCAACCGGGGATTGATAGTAGTTCTCATTATTATTTACCAAATAAACGAGAAAATTTTAGACACCTCCGCAACCAAACGCCAATCCACGCCCGTTCACCGCTAAAAGCCCCTTTTATAGGGCGATTTCGTTACTTTTCTCCCACAACAGCGCAACAACGCCACGCTGCCGAACGGCGTCTCGACCGATGAATGGGCTTCTCTCTGGCCGCTCGGCAGAAGGATGACGCGAAAAATGCGCGGGCGGCAGCCAATTATAGCCGTTTCTATATCCAGAAGTTAAAACGTCTGGATGGCTATAATAACTCATGCTAACGTAAGGGCTATCGCAAACGGGCAGAGCAGAGCAACCAGAGGTGAGCCAGGTACCATGACGTCAAAACACATCGAAACCACGCTGATCGGCGCCGGCCGCGGCAAACGCTACACCCAGGGCTCCGTCAACCCCGTGACTCAACGCGCCTCTTCCCTGGTCTTCGACTCCGTCGCCGCCAAAAAACAGGCCACCGCGCAACGCGCCCACGGCGAGCTGTTTTATGGCCGACGCGGCACGCTGACCCACTTCGCGCTGCAGGATGCGATGGTGGAGCTGGAGGGCGGCGCCGGCTGCGTGCTGTACCCCTGCGGCGCGGCGGCGGTGGCCAATGCGATCCTGTCGTTCGTCGGCGCTGGCGATCACCTGCTGGTCACCGGCTCAGCGTATGAACCGACCCAGGACTTCTGCACCCACATCCTCGGCCGCATGAACGTCAGCACCACCTATTTCGATCCGCTGATCGGCGCCGACATCGCCACGCTTATCCAACCCAATACCCGCGTGGTGTTCCTTGAGTCCCCCGGCTCCATCACCCTGGAAGTGCAGGATATCCCGGCGATGGTGCAGGCCATTCGCGCCGTGGCGCCGGACGTGGTGATCATGATAGACAACACCTGGGCGGCGGGCGTGCTGTTCAAGGCGCTGGATTTTGACATCGACATTTCCATCCAGGCCGGCACCAAATACCTGATCGGCCATTCCGATTACATGCTCGGCACCGCCGTCGCCAACGCGCGCTGTTGGGAGCAACTGCGCGAGTACTCCTATCTGATGGGGCAGATGGTGGATGCCGACACCGCCTACATGGCGAGCCGCGGCCTGCGCACCCTGAGCGTGCGGCTCAAGCAGCACGAACGCAGCAGCATTGAGGTCGCCAACTGGCTGGCCGAACGGCCGGAGGTGGCGACGGTCAATCACCCGGCCCTGCCCAGCTGCAAGGGCCACGCGTTCTACCGCCGCGACTTCAGCGGCTGCAACGGGCTGTTCTCTTTCGTGCTGAAAGAGCGGCTGGATGAGGCGCAGCTGGCCGCTTACCTGGACAACTTCAGCCACTTCAGCATGGCCTACTCCTGGGGCGGCTTCGAGTCGCTGATCCTGGCCAACCAGCCGGAAGAACTGGAAGCGATCCGCCCGGCGGGCGGCGTCGATTTTTCAGGCACGCTGGTGCGGTTGCATATCGGTCTGGAGAACGTCGAAGACCTGATCGCCGATCTGGCGGCCGGCTTCGATCGCCTCAACGGCGTGCGCTAAGGCGGATTCCGGTAATTTTCTTCGTCTCGTTTAATGTCGGCTTAAGCTATTAGCGGTACACTAACCGGGTAACTGTCAGATACGGTAACCGCCGCATCCTGGAGAACGTGACCCCGGGCGCAACCGGCATGCAACAGGACATAAAATGGATGTATTACGAGAGATTATTCATGCGCTTTGGCAGCAGGACTTCATCGCCCTCGCCGATCCCAGCGTGATTTGGGTGGTTTACGCCGTACTTTTCACCACCTTGTTTTTGGAAAACGGACTGCTGCCCGCCTCCTTCCTCCCCGGTGATAGCCTGCTGTTGCTGTCGGGCGCGCTGATCGCCAAAGGCGTGATGGGCTTTGCCCCCACCCTGTTGATTCTGACCGCCGCCGCCGGCCTCGGCTGCTGGCTGAGCTATATCCAGGGCCGCTGGCTGGGCCACACCAGCCTGGTGAAAGGCTGGCTGCTGCAACTGCCGGCGCAATACCATCAGCGCGCGCATAACCTGTTCAACCGCCACGGGCTGACGGCGCTGCTGATCGGCCGCTTCCTCGGCTTCGTACGCACGCTGCTGCCGACCATGGCCGGCATTTCCGGGCTCAACAGCTCGCGCTTCCAGGTTTTCAACTGGCTGAGCGCGGCGATCTGGGTCTGCGCGCTGGTCGGCCTCGGCTACGCTTTCAGCCAAATTCCGCTGGTGAAACGCCACGAAAGCCAGGTGATGACCGGCCTGATGCTGCTGCCGCTGCTGCTGCTGTTCGTCGGCCTGCTCGGCGCCATGCTGGTGGTCTGGCGTAAAAAACGCGCCTCCTCTTCCTGATCCCGGCGCGCTACAGCGCTTTCTCGACCAACGCCAGGCGAGGCGGCAACTTGCTCACCAGCGTATCCACCGCCAGCCGCACCTTCAGCGGCAGGTGAGGCGTGTGCGGCCACACCGCATGCGCTTCAAAGGCGGCGCCGGGCCGATCGCGCAGCAGGCGCACCAGCACCCCGCTCAACAGCTGCTCACGCACCAGCCAACACGGCAGCCAAGCGATGCCGAACCCGGCCGTCGCCGCATCCGCAATCGCCTGTAAATCGTCCATCTGCAATCGGTTATTCGGCATCACTTCCTGCGGCTCGCCGTTCTCGTCCAGCACCCGCCAGCTGCGCCGCGCGCCGGCGCGCATATAGGTCACCGCCTCGTGCTGGGCCAGTTGCTCGATGCTGTGCGGTTCGCCGCACCGCTGCAGATAGGCCGGCGAGGCGCACAGCGTCATGCGGTGATCGCCGATGCGCCGCGCCACCAGCCCATTGCTGTTGGCCAGCGTGCCGTTGCGGATCGCCATATCGAAACCGTCCTCAATCAGATCCACCACCCGATCGCTGAACGACAGCTCCAGCTCCAGGCCGGGATGCTCACGCGTCAGCTCGGTCAGCAGCGGCGCGATGCACATGCGGCCAAACAACACCGGCATCGATACCCGCAGCCGACCACTGACCTGCCGCTTGCCCGACTCCAGCAGCGTTTCCGCGCCGCGGATCTCCTCCAGCGCCCGCAGGCAACGCTCATAGAACAACGCGCCGTCGTCGGTCAGGCTCTGGCTGCGGGTGGTGCGATGAAACAGCCGCACGCCCAGCCGCTGTTCCAGCCGGGCGATCGTTTTCCCCACCGCCGAGCGCGACAGGTGCAGCCGACTGGCCGCCAACGCAAAACTGCCCGCCTCCACGGCGGTGACGAATACCGAAATGCCGCTCAATCGATCGCTCATGGTTTGTCGCTCTAAAAGAAACAATCTGCGGAAATCTTATCGCCACTGGCGAACCTTCATCAACGATATTATCGACAGGTCGTTAATCGCAGACTTTGGAGAACATCATGACCGACACGATGCAACGCTGGACGATGGACGCCCTGGGGCGTGAACACCTGCAGCTGGCCACCGACGCGATCCCGCAGCCGGGGCCGCGCGAGATCAGAGTGAAAGTGAAGGCGGTGGCGCTCAACTACCGCGACAAAATGATGATTGAAAGCGGCATGGGGCTGACGCTGCCGCAGTCGTTCACCCCCGCCTCGGACATGGCCGGCGAGGTCGACGCCGTCGGGCCCGGCGTCAGCCGTTTCCAACCCGGCGCCCGGGTCATTTCTACCTTCAGCCCCGGCTGGATCGACGGCCGGCAAAAACCGTACGGCGATGCGCGCCAGGTGCCTTACCACACCCTTGGCGGCTTCTATCAGGGCGTGCTGGCGGAATACGTGATTTTGCATGAAGACTGGTTGGTGGCGGCGCCGGCGTCGCTGGACGACGTGCGGGCCAGCACCCTGCCTTGCGCCGGGCTGACCGCCTGGTTCGCGCTGGTGGAACAGGGCAAACTGCATGCCGGCGAGACGGTGCTGGTGCAAGGCACCGGCGGCGTGGCGCTGTTCGCGCTGCAGATCGCCAAAGCCCACGGCGCGGAGGTCTATGTCACCTCCGGCAGCGATGAAAAGCTGGCGCGAGCCCTGGCATTGGGCGCCAATCATGGCATCAACCGGCTGGACGGCGATTGGGTGGAGGCGATTTATGCGCTGACGCAGGATCGCGGCATCGACCATGTGATCGATACCGTCGGCGGCCCGAATTTGGGCAACTCGGTGCGCGCCGTGGCGGTGGGCGGCCGCATCTCAGTGATCGGCGTGCTGGCGGGCGCCGAGATCTCCGCCCCCGCCGGCCTGCTGCTGCTGAAATCGGCGGAGATCCAGGGCATCGGCGTCGGCCACCGCCGCGCGCTGGAAGATCTGGTGCGCGCCGTGGACGCCGTCAATCTGCAGCCGGTGATCGACCAGGTATACCGGCTCGATCAACTGCCGCAGGCGTTGGATCACCTCGATCGCGGCCCGTTCGGCAAGATCGTGCTGACCCCATAGCCCGCCGCCCGGCGGCGGCTCACCCCTCCAGCATTAGCGGATTGGCGTCGCGCAGCCGGGCGACTTCATCCCCCGGCGTGACGCCAAACAGGCGTTTGAATTCACGGCTGAACTGCGACGCGCTCTCGTAGCCGACGCGGATCGCCGCGGTACTGGCCTTCAGGCCGTCATGCACCATCAGCAAACGCGCCTTGTGCAGCCGGTACGACTTCACGTACTGCAGCGGCGAGGTGTTGGTCACCGCCTTGAAGTTATGGTGAAACGCCGACACGCTCATGTTGACCTCGCCGGCCAACTGCTCGACGTTGAGGCTCTCGGCATACTGATTTTCTATGCGCCGCAGCGCCTTGGCGATCTGACTGAAATGGGTATGACGGTTGACCAGCTCCTGCAGCGACGCGCCGCAGGTGCCGCGCAGTACGTAGTAGAGGATCTCGCGCACGATCTGCGGCCCCAACACCCGAGCGTCGAGCGGCTTGGCCATCACGTCCAGCAGGCGTTCGGTGGCGCACAACAGCTCTTCCGTCAGCTCGGCCAGGTTTACGCCGTTGCTCTCCGCGCGCGGCTGCATCAGGTAGTCGTCGTCGCCGATGTCGATCAGCAAGTCCTGCAGCATTTGGGTATCGATATTGACCGCCAACCCAACCAGCGGCAGCTCCGGGCTGGCGAAGGTTTCGCACTCGAACGGCAGCGGCACCGTCATCAGCAGGTAGTTGCGCGGATCGTACTGGAACACCTTGTTGCCGCAATAGCCGACCTTGTGCCCCTGAAAGATGATGACGATCCCCGGTTCGTACATCACCGGCTGGCGCGGGCAGTGGCGATCGACATACAGGATCTTCACCCGCGGCACCGGTGACGGCGTATAGCCGTTGCCGGTGGCGATAGCCATCGCCTGGCGCGCCATGCGGCTGCGCAGCGCATCGATTTCAATCACGGAAACACCCTCTTACAGTCAGAACGATTCGGCATAAATCATAATTTAAAACTCTCTATTTCTACAGTCAGTTGTAGAAATAGGCAAGAACCAAACAGGAATGTGCATTGTGCGTTACCGCCAGGTTGCTGACAATACGGGCCAGAAACCTTTGCGCCGCTTTGGCGCCCGCCTGACAGAAAGAGAGAAATCAACCATGCAAAACTTCATTCTGCATACCCCAACCAAAATCCTGTTCGGCAAGCAGCAAATCGCCGAAATGGCCGGCCAGATCCCGGCGGACGCGCGCATTCTGATCACCTACGGTGGCGGCAGCGTGAAGAAAAACGGCGTGCTCGACCAGGTGTATAGCGCGCTGGCCGGCCGCGACGTGCGGGAATTCTCCGGCATCGAACCTAACCCGACCTACGAAACCCTGATAAAAGCGGTCGAGGTGGTGAAAGCGGAAAACATCGATTTCCTGCTGGCGGTCGGCGGCGGTTCGGTGGTTGACGGCACCAAGTTCATCGCCGCCGCGGCCCGTTATACGGCCGACAGCGATGCCTGGCATATTCTGCAGACCGTCGGCAGCCACATCACTGACGCGGTGCCGATGGGCTGCGTGCTGACGCTGCCGGCCACCGGTTCAGAATCCAACAGCGGTGCGGTGATCACCCGGAAGAGCAGCGGCGACAAGCAGCACTTCTTCTCGCCGCTGGTGCAGCCGCGTTTCGCCGTGCTGGATCCGGTAGTGACCTACTCGCTGCCGCCGCGCCAGGTAGCCAACGGCGTGGTCGACGCCTTCGTGCACACCCTGGAACAGTATCTGACCTACCCGGTCGACGCCAAGGTGCAGGATCGCTTCGCCGAAGGCCTGCTGTTGACCCTGCTGGAAGACGGCCCGCGCGCGCTGGCCGAGCCGGAGAACTATGCGGTGCGCGCCAACGTGATGTGGAGCGCCACCATGGCGCTGAACGGCCTGATCGGCGCCGGCGTGCCGCAGGACTGGGCGACCCACATGCTGGGCCATGAGCTGACTGCCATGCACGACCTCGACCACGCGCAAACGCTGGCCATCGTGCTGCCGGCGCTGCTGCACGAGAAGAAAGCGCAGAAACGCGAAAAGCTGCTGCAGTACGCTGAACGCGTCTGGGGCCTGCGCGAAGGCAGCGAAGACAGCCGCATCGACGACGCGATCGCCGCCACCCGCGCCTTCTTCGAGCAGATGGGCGTGCCGACCCGCATGGCGGATTATCAGCTCGACGGCAGCAGCATTCCCGCGCTGCTCGACAAGCTGCAGCAGCACGGCATGACCGCCCTGGGCGAACATCAGGACATCACCCTGGACGTCAGCCGCCGCATTTATGAAGCGGCGCGTTAATCGCAAAACGGCGATTTTTTGCTAGGCTTTAGTCTTCGCCAGCCATTTTTCGCCGCATTCTGCGCTCGGCCGATCGCCGGGCGCAGTCGGGCGCAGTCGGGCGCCTCAGCGCGCCGTCGCTCGTTTCGTACCCTTCGTCTTACCGCTCATTCGCAGGGAGAGCGGGGAGAAAATCGCCCTCCCGCCACCGCTGAAATTAGGCTGGCAAACCCGGCAACCGCCCATTTTGCCAACTAGAATTTATCTATAGCCGTTTCGGTGCCGCAGGCGCCGCAATCCGTACACAAGGAGATGCGCATGACAACGCAACAACCCATCATCAAACTCCACGATGGTAATCTGATGCCGCAGTTGGGTCTCGGCGTTTGGCAGGCGAGTATTGAAGAGACCACCCGCGCGGTCAGCAAAGCGCTAGAGATCGGTTACCGCTCCATCGACACCGCCGCGATCTACAAGAACGAGGAAGGCGTCGGCGCCGCGCTGCAGTCCAGCGCGCTGCCGCGCAGCGACCTGTTCATCACCACCAAGCTGTGGAACGACGATCAGGGCGATCCGCTGGCGGCGCTGGAAACCAGTCTGGAAAAGCTCAAGCTGGACTACGTGGATCTGTATCTGATCCACTGGCCGCGCCCGCAGCAGGATCAATACGTCTCCGCCTGGCGCGAGCTGATCAAACTACGCGAACAAGGCCTGGTGAAAAGCATCGGCGTGTGCAACTTCCATACGCCGCACCTGCAGCGTCTGTTGGATGAAACCAACGTGGCGCCGGTCGTCAACCAGATCGAGCTGCACCCGTTGCTGCAACAGCGCCAGCTGCGCGCCTGGAACGCCACGCACCATATCGCCACCGAATCCTGGAGCCCGCTGGCGCAGGGCGGTGAAGGGGTATTCGACCAGCCGCTGATCAAGGCGCTGGCCGAGAAATACGAGAAGACTCCGGCGCAGATCGTGGTGCGCTGGCACCTGGACAGCGGCCTTATCGTGATCCCGAAATCGGTCACGCCGTCGCGCATCCGCGAAAACTTCGAGGTGTTTGATTTCAAACTCGATAAGGACGAACTGGGCGAGATCGCCAAGCTGGACGTCGGCAACCGCCTGGGGCCGGATCCGGATACCCTGTAACCCCCCTCAGCCCTCTCCCGCCGGAGGGGGCTTTTCCTTCCCGCACATTGCTCCTTTGCACCGCCTGACGTTATGATGACGACGCCGGAGGCTCCGGCCACCGGTTAACGCCGTTAAAAAAACAGACAAGCACGGAGCACCATGAAATTCTCTTTCTCACACGGGTCACGGCTGGGCATGCTTTGCATCATGCTGGTGCTGGCGGGTTGCGCCGGCAAGAAACAGCGCGTCAGCTACGATCGCCACGCCTTCGATAGCGCCATTCAAGACGCCGCCAGCGAATACGGCGTGGACGCCAAGCTGATCACCGCCATGATCCAGGTGGAGTCCGGCTTCAACCCTTCCGCAGTGAGCAGATCCAATGCGATCGGTCTGATGCAGCTGAAAGCCGATACCGCCGGCTGTGATGCCTACCGCTACAAAGGCAAACGCGGCTGCCCGGACGACGATGACCTGCGGGATCCCGACACCAATATCGATCTCGGCGCCGCCTATCTGGCCACCTTGCAAAAACAACAGCTTAAAGGGATCGCCAATCCCGTCACGCTGCGCTACGCCACCATCATCGCCTACGTCAACGGCACCGGCGCGCTACTGCGCACCTTCTCCAGCAACCGCCAGCAGGCGATCGCGATGATTAACAACCTGTCGCCGGAAGCCTTTAACTGGCACGTGCGCAAATACCATCCCGCACCGCAGGCGCCGCGCCATTTGATGAAAGTGGAAGCCGCTTACGAACGGTTGTAATTAGCCAAAGTAAAAAGGAGAACCCGAGGGTTCTCCTTTTTGTTTGCGCGCGGGCCTCGTCGTTACGGCTTGGCCTTGCGAATCGGTTTGCGCGGCGGCCGGTTGGACGGCGTGCGCTGCCGATTGATGTCGGTATGCTTGGTCAATGCCGGTCGGGTGTGGCGCTGCAGCCGTTTCGCTTCGCGCTGCTCGTCGATGCTCGGCGCCGGCACCAGACACTCGCGGCGGCTGCCGATCAGGTGCTTCAGCCCCATCTCTTCCAGCGCGGTGCGGATCAGCGCCCAGTTGGCCGGATCGTGGTAACGCAGCAGCGCCTTATGCAGGCGACGCTGGCGCTCGCCGCGCGGCACCACCACGTCTTCACTCTTGTACCCCACCTTGCTCAGCGGGTTTTTGCCGCTGTAATACATGGTGGTGGAGTTGGCCATCGGCGAAGGATAGAAGTTCTGCACCTGATCGAGGCGGAAACGGTTCTTCTTCAGCCACAGCGCCAGGTTCACCATGTCTTCATCGCGGGTGCCCGGGTGCGAAGAGATGAAGTACGGGATCAGGTACTGCTCTTTGCCCGCCTGCTTCGAATAGTGATCAAACAGCTGTTTGAAGCGATCGTAGCTGCCCATGCCCGGTTTCATCATTTTCGACAGCGGGCCTTCTTCGGTGTGCTCCGGCGCGATCTTCAGGTAGCCGCCGACGTGGTGGGTCGCCAGTTCCTTGATATAGCGCGGATCTTCCACCGCCAGATCGTAACGTACCCCGGAGGCGATCAGGATCTTCTTGATGCCCTCCAGCGAACGCGCGCGGCGGTAAAGCTTGATGGTCGGCTCGTGGTTGGTATCCATGTAAGTGCAGATCTCCGGATACACGCACGAGGCGCGGCGGCAGGTCTGCTCGGCACGCGGGTTGGTGCAGCGCAGCATGTACATGTTGGCGGTCGGGCCGCCCAGATCGGAGATCACGCCGGTAAAGCCCGGCACTTTGTCGCGGATCTCTTCGATTTCGCGAACGATCGAATCTTCCGAACGGCTCTGGATGATGCGCCCTTCGTGCTCGGTGATCGAACAGAACGAACAGCCGCCGTAGCAACCGCGCATGATGTTCACCGAGAAGCGGATCATGTCGTAGGCAGGAATGCGCTCCTGACCGTAGGACGGGTGCGGCACGCGCTGGTAAGGCAGGGCGAAGACGCTGTCCATCTCCGGCGTGGTCAGCGGGATCGCCGGCGGGTTGATCCACACGTAGCGATCGCCGTGTTTTTGCATCAGCGCGCGGGCGCAGCCGGGGTTGGTTTCATGGTGCAAAATGCGCGAGGTGTGCGCATACAGCACCTTGTCGCCCTTCACTTTCTCGAAGGACGGCAGCAGCACGTAGGTCTTCTCCCACGGCTTCGGCTTGGCGGCGCGCACCGTGACAGGCTTGGCTTCCGGCTCCTTCGGTTTGGCGCCGTCGGCGCACGGCAGATCCTCGCCGTACGGGTTCGGGATAGGTTCGATGCGGCCCGGCTTGTCGAGGCGGGTGGAATCCACGCCGCTCCAGCCCGGCAGCGCTTCTTTACGCATCACCGCGGTATTGCGAATATCGTGGATATCGCCGATCTTCTCGCCGGCGGCCAGACGGTGCGCCACTTCCACCAGCGGGCGTTCGCCGTTGCCGTAGATCAGCATGTCGGCTTTGGAGTCCACCAGCACCGAGCGGCGCACGGTATCCGACCAATAGTCGTAGTGGGCGATGCGACGCAGGCTGGCTTCAATGCCGCCCAGCACGATCGGCACGTCTTTATAGGCTTCTTTGCAGCGCTGGCTGTAGACCAGGGTGGCGCGATCCGGGCGCTTGCCGCCGACGTTGCCGGCGGTGTAGGCGTCGTCGTGGCGCAGTTTGCGATCGGCGGTATAGCGGTTGATCATCGAATCCATGTTGCCGGCGGTGATGCCGAAGAACAGATTCGGTTTCCCCAACCGCATGAAGTCTTCTTTGTTGCTCCAGTCCGGCTGCGCGATGATGCCGACGCGGAAGCCCTGCGCTTCCAGCATGCGGCCGATGATCGCCATGCCGAAGCTCGGGTGATCGACATAGGCGTCGCCGCTGATGATGATCACGTCGCAGCTGTCCCAGCCCAGTTGATCCATCTCTGCTCGCGACATCGGTAAAAACGGCGCGGTGCCATAACATTCCGCCCAATAAGGCTTATAAGAAAACAGTTCACGATCGGGTTGGATCAGGCTGGTGGTGCTCATTCTGCTGCTCTTTTTACAGGTTAATTAATCGCCGGGCGGCGATTATACGCACTAGTGGCAAAAAGAGCATGGTTATTTCGCTAACCATTCACCTCGAATTCATAAACGTCGCTGCGGCACAAGATATCGCTGAACTCCAGCGCCTCGCCCCGGGCGTTGCGGCTGGTTTGGATGATGTGCAACAACGGCGCGCCGCACGGTACGTTGAGCAGCTCGGCGACCTCGCCGCTGCATGACACCGCCTTCAACAAAAAGTGTTTATCTTCAGGCACGATGCCGCGCGATTGCCATAACGCATACAGCGAGTGCTCCAGCTGCGCCGGTTCAGGCAGGAAGCGCAGCGGAATATAGGTGGTTTCCAGCGAGACCGGGCTGCCGTTCAACAGGCGTAAACGCCGCAGTTTGACCACCTCATCCCCTTCCGCGATCCCCAGCGCCGCCGCGGCCTTGGCCGGCGCGCCGACCCGCGCGCGCAGCAGCCATCGGTTGCTGACGCTGCTGCCGTGACGCAGCGCCTGAGCGGTAAAACCGCTGTCCTTATCGAGGGAATAGCCGATACGCATCGCCACGCGGGTACCAACGCCCTGCTGCCGCGAAATCAGCCCCTTCTCCTCCAGCAGTTTCATCGCCTTGCTGACGGTGACGCGCGACAGCGCCAAACCTTCCGCCATGTGCCGCTCCGGCGGCAGAAATGCCTCCGCCGCCAGCACCTGCTGCCTGATCGCGGTTTCTATCGCCGTCGCCAGCTGAATATAGCGCGGCGCCGCCGCCCCCTGCGCCAGATGTTCACGCAGCCAGGCCATAAAATCCGTCATTCGCCCGCCCTCTTGTTCCGCCCTATGCCCAAACTTCGCTTTCTCCTATCGCCGATCCGGCGATAAAGCCTCTCACCATAACTAAAATATTACTAATGTTTTCAGAGGGACATCACAATTTTTATTCAATGGACTTTCATTGGATCTAGATCGCGCGTAATCTGTGCTTATTGATGTTGAAACATCAATGGCACCAACACCAGGGATCCACCTTTAAAACAACTAAAAATCCGCTGCCGACCAGACAGGACGCACCTGATGGTCAGGCAGCGGGCATACGCTGTCCGCATCCTGTTCGCTGAAGCGGATGGGCGCCCCTTTGGGATGAATTGCCCGCTTCTCGCCGTACCCGATGGGTCACGTTGCCCAAGACGCCACTAAAAATGACAAATAATAAGCAACGGTGCTAATGGATAGCTTGCTCACGGCTCATCATCCCCTCGCGCGATCCCCCTTGCGCCGGGTGAAACGGACTGATGCCTGCAAATAAAAACGTTCTCTCTCTTCCAAACTCCGCTGCAGACCCACTCTTTGTCTACACTCATTGGCGCCGTGCGGTCGGCAAGCCTCATCCGAGGCGGCGGCCACCGCGCCAACAAAATCGCTTTTCAGTCAACTGCGGCGGCCCTCAAGGCGCTGCGCAACAGGGATCAATTGCTATGACCGATATCAATCGCAATGAAGCATGGAAGGTAGAGAGCACCGGTATCGACCGGGTGCCGGATGCGGAACAGACCGGGCGGCCCATCGAGCTGTTTTGGATCTGGTCGGCAGCCAATATCGGCATTCTCGGCGTGGTGTATGGTGCCATCATCGTCGGCTTCGGCTTATCCTTCCTGCAATCGGTGCTCGCCGCCTTGTTCGGCGTCGCCAGCTTCGTGCTGGTTGGCCTCACCAGCTTCGCCGGCAAGCGCGGGCGCACCTCTACGCTGACGCTGTCGCGAGTGATTTTCGGGCTGAAGGGCAACGTGGCGCCTACCCTGTTCAGTTGGATCAATCTGATGGGCTGGGAAGCGGTCAACGTGATCACCGGCACCCTGACGCTGGCGGCGCTGTTCGAGGCCTTCGGGCTGGGGGCCAGCCATCTGCTGACCGCGCTCAGCCTGTTGCTGTTCGCCGGGCTCACTATCGTCGTCAGCCTGCTGGGGCAGAATACCGTAGTCTGGATGCAAAGCTGGTTCAGCCGCATCTTCGGCACCATGACGCTGATCGTGGTGCTCTATATCCTGTTCAACACCGAGTGGAGCCAGGTGCTGGCGCTGCCTTCCGGCAGCTGGCTGACCGGCTTCCTGCCGGCGGTCTCGGTGATCGCCGCCGGTACCGGCATCAGTTGGGCGATCGCCGGCGCCGATTACAGCCGCTATCAAAGCCCGAATTCGTCGAGCAAAAGCATTTTCGCCGCGGTGATGGGCGGCGCCTGTTTGCCGCTGATGTTGCTGATGCTGGCCGGCATTCTGCTTTCCGTGCAGCTGCCCGATCTGGCCAACGCCGCCAATCCCATCGCGCTGATAGGCTCAGTGCTGCCCGCCTGGATGGCGATCCCTTATCTGCTGGCCGCCACCGCCGGCATCGTCACCATCGCGGTGCTCAGCCTGTATTCCGCCAGCCTTAACCTGCTGACCATCGGCGTGCAGGTCAAACAGTGGTTGGCGGTATCGATCGACGCCGTGGTGGTGCTGGGTATCGCCCTGTATGTGCTGTTCATCTCCGGTGACTTTATGGGGCCGTTCATCTCCTTCCTGGTGTTCTGCGGGGTGTTCCTGGCGGCCTGGGAGGCGATTTTCCTGCTCGATTACCTGTGCCTGCGCCGCCGCCACGGGTATGATGGCAACGCTTTGTACGGCCTGCATGGCCAGAACCGCGGCGTGCGCAAAGCCCCGCTGTTCTGCTGGTTCCTCGGCGCCCTGTGCGGCCTGCTGGTCACCAAAACCGGTTTTATCGACGGCCCGCTGGCTAAAGGCTTGTTTGCCGACTCCAGTCTGGGGCTGTTTGTGTCGTTTGCGGTTAGTCTGATCGCTTACGGTCTGTACCTGACCCAACGCAGAGAACATCAATGAATGAATGGGAAGCTGTAACGCCGGTCCTGGTGATAGGGGGCGCGGTCGGCGATCTGGTGATGACGCTGCCGCGTCTGCCGACCAGCGGCGAAGATATCGAAGCCCAGCCGCAGGCGCGCCAAATCGGCGGTTGCGCGTTCAACGTGGCGCGCGCGCTGACGCGCCTTGAAGTGCCGGTGATCAACGGTATGCCGGTCGGCAACGGCGAATGGGGCGCGGCGATCGAAGCCGCCATGGGCGAACTGGGGCTGGAGGTGCTGTTGCGCCACGGCCAGATGGACAATGGCTGGTGCCTGGCGCTGGTGGAGCCGAACGGCGAACGCACCTTCATCACGGTTTCCGGTTGCGAAAGCCAATGGAATAAAGCGCAGCTGGCCACGCTGCCGCTGACGGAACACACCCTGATCTACGCCAGCGGCTACGAGCTGGCGGGCGAAAACGGCGAAGCGCTGCGCGAGTGGCTGACGCGCATGCCGTTCGACCAACCGCGTCTGATCGATCCCGGCCCGCGCATTGCCCAGCTCAGCGAAGATTTCTTCGCCATGCTCAGCGACAGCCACACCCTGCTGACGCTCAACCGCGACGAAGTGGCCGCGCTGTGCGGCGCCGGCGACGCCGTGGATGCCGCGCAACGCTATGCCGCCGCCCGTAACCTGACGCTGATCTGCCGCCTGGATCGCGACGGCGCCTGGATCTGCGACGGCCGCACGCCGCCGCTGCACGTTCCCGCCTATCCGGTGGACGTCATCGATACCATCGGCGCGGGCGATGCCCACTGCGCCGGTTTGCTGGCGGGGCTGTCCGCCGGCTGGCCGCTGCCGCGGGCGGTCGATCTGGCCAACCGGGTCGCCGCCTGCGTGGTGGCCAGCCTCGGCGCCGCCAATCCGCCGGACCGGCATCAACTGCAACAACGCTTCCCGCAGGCCTGACGTTTCAGGGCGCCGCCATCCAGCGCCCTCAGCCTTACTGCGCCGCCGCCGCACTCTCCTGCGGCGAGTGGCGATAGTTGAAGCTCAACGCGAACACAATCCCCAGCACCAGCGTATACAGCGCAAACACCAGCCAGATGCTCTGCCAGTCTTTCACGCCGTCACGGCTGAAGAAATCCACCACTTCGCCGCTGGCGAGCGCCCCCACATAGGCGCCCAGACCGTTGACCATGGTCATGAACAGCCCCTGCGCGCTGGCGCGGATGCGGTGATCGGCCTCCTTCTCGACGAAAATGGCGCCGGAAATATTAAAGAAGTCGAACGCGCAACCGTAGACGATCATCGACAACAGCAGCAGCACGAAACCAAAACCGACCGGCGTGCCGTAGGCCAGGAACAGGAAACGCAGCGTCCAGGCCGCCATGCTGATCAGCATCACCTGCTTGATGCCGTAACGGCGCAGGAAAAAGGGAATGGTGAGGATAAAGAACACTTCAGAGATCTGCGACAGCGACAGCAGCACCGCCGGATACCGGACGCTGAGGCTGTCCTGATACAGCGGATTGAGCGACAGATCGTGCAGGAACGGGTTGCCGAAGGTGTTGGTTATCTGCAGCGCCGCGCCGAGCAACATGGCGAACAGGAAAAACAGCGCCATGCGCCGCTGGCGAAACAGCACCAGCGCATCCAGCCCCAGCACGCTCACCCAGCGCTTCGACTCGGCCGCGCGGTTGGTCGGGCAGCGCGGCAGCGTCAGCGAATAGGCGGACAGCAGCAGCGACGCCGCAGAAGCCAGATACAGCTGCAGATTACTGAGCTCGATTTGGCTGAAACCGACCAGCCACATTGCCAGAATGAATCCCACGGTGCCGTACACCCGCACCGGCGGAAAGTCCTTTACCGTGTCAAAGCCGTGCTTCTCCAGGCAAAAATAGGAAATGGCGTTGGAGAGCGCGATGGTCGGCATATAGACCATGGCGTTGAACAGCATTACCCAGAACATCAGCATCGGTTGCTCAACCTGCGCCGCACAGTACAGCGCCAACGCCCCGAGCAGGTGGCAAAGCGCATACAGGTAGTTGGCCCTCATCCAACGGTCGGCGATGATGCCCGCCAGGCCCGGCATGATCAGCGCCGCGATCCCCTTGGCGCTGTAAACCATTCCCACCTGCATGCCGCTGAAATGCAGCGTGTTGATCATATAGGAGCCCAGCGTCACCAGCCAGGCGCCCCAGATAAAGAACTGCAGGAAAATCATCACCTTCAATCGTGTTTTTATCGTCATCGCCATCACCTTGTTATTATGCTTTCAACGATGATTGGTGCGGCGGGCCCACTGCAGCCCGCCGCCGGTTTGCTTACGGTGTCACAGCGTTTTGAACAGCTCGCGGATAAGGCGCATGAAATCGTCCGCCGCCAGCGCCGCGCAGCTGAGCGTTTGTTCGTGAGAAAGAGGCGTATCCGACAGCCCTTCGGCGTAGTTGGTCATCGCGGACACCACCAGCACCTTGAGGCCGCAGTGGCGCGCCGTCAGGACTTCCGGCACGATCGACATGCCCACGACGTCGCAGCCGAGGGTCTGCATCATGCGGATCTCCGCCGGCGTTTCGAAGTTCGGCCCGGTGTAAGCGGCGAACACCCCTTCCGCCAGCGGGATGCCCGCGCTTTCGGCCACCGCCGCCAGTTGGGCGCGCAGATCGCGATCGTAGGCGTTCGCCAGGCTGAAGAAGCGCGGCCCGAAGCGCTCGTCGTTGGCGCCGACCAGCGGCGATTCCGGCATGAAATTGATATGATCGGTAATGGCCACCAGGCTGCCCGGCGCTACCGAGCGGCGCAGCGAACCGGCGGCGTTGGTCGCCAACAGGAATTCGCAGCCCAGCAGTTTGAAGGTGCGCACTGCGGTGGTCATCACCTGCATGCCGCGCCCTTCATAGAAGTGGCCGCGCCCTTTCATGCACAAGACCGGCACGCCCTCCAGCTTGCCGGCGACCAGTTGCCCGGCGTGGCCGGCGACGCCGCTCACCGGGAAGCCCGGCAGCGCCGCGTAATCGAGGGTGACGGTTTCGGTCATCACCTCCGCCAGAGCGCCGAGACCGGAGCCGAGAATCAAGGCCGCTTTCGGCTGAAAACCCGGCAGACGTGCGCGGACAACATCGGCGCAGATAAAAGCATCTTCTTGATTAAACATCGTATTCTCTCTTTAAGCGGGGGACAATAAGCCCCATAGTAGAGAGCGAGGCGCGGCCGAGACCAATACATTCTTGGCGGCCGATTTATTCCATTTATCTATAAGTTGAGCTGCGTCACAGGAGGCGATACCCCGGATGAACCCGCCCCATGCCCTGCCCGATCCCGGTCGAATTAACTTCCGCCTGCTGCACTATTTCCGCGTGGTGGCGGAAGAGATGAATTTCACTCAGGCGGCGCGGCGGTTGAATATGTCACAGCCGCCGCTCAGCAAGCACATCAAAGAGCTGGAGAGCCAGCTCGGCGTGGTGCTGTTCAAACGCACCACCCGCTCCATGACGCTGACGCCGGCCGGCCGCACGCTGCTGCGCAACGTCGAGCGGCTGCTGGATCAGGCCGACAGCGCGCTGCATCAGGTGCAACAAATGGGGCGCGGCGAAGGCGGCCACATGGTGGTCGGCATGGTCGGCACCTCGGCCTGGGGCGGCTTGATTGCGGCGCTGCGGCGGTTCAGCGAGCAGAGCGTCGGCGCTACCTGGTCGTTGAATGAGCTGACGCCCAGCCAGCAAATCGCCGCGCTGCAAAAGCGGCATATCGATATCGGGGTATGGCGAGAGGCGCAGCAGCAGACGCTGCCGGGATTGAGCTGCCAACGGCTGGCGCGCGAAAGCATCGCCGTGGTGCTGCCGCTCGATCATCCGCTGGCGCAGCAGGAGAATATCCCGCTGGCGGCGCTGCAGAACGACAGCTTCATCGTGCTGCCGCCGCATGAGGCCAGCCTGGGGCTGTATCTGCACAATCTGTGCCTGCAGCAGGGATTTTTGCCGGACGTCGCTTATCAGGTTAACGAGCCGCAAACCCTGCTGGCGCTGGTGGCGGAAGGCTGCGGCATTACGCTGTTGCCGGACAGCTACGGCCGCATTCCGTGGCCCGGCGTGCGGTTTTGCTCGCTGCAACAGGCGCCGCCGGCGGATCTGTACGCGGTATACCGTACCGACAGCGTCACGCCGGTGGTGCAGGCCTTCCTGGAGATGCTGCGGGCGCCCTAAGCGGCCCGCAGAGCGGGTTACATCGTCGGCTGCACCATCAGCTGGCCGGCGGTGCCGCGATCGGCCATCTCCAGCGTCTGGCTGTAATACAGGAACGGGAAGTGTTCGGAGGTGGATTGGTTGAAATACACCAGCAGCTCGACGTCGCCATCGACCCAGACGGTATCCTTCCAGCCGCGATCTTCCGCCATCGGCTGCGCGCCGTTGACGCGTTTGATCAGGAACTGCACGCCCTGAATATGGAACGACTGCGGCGTATCCGCATGAATGTTCCAGCGTTCCCAGGTGCCTTGCTGCGCCTGTACGTCGATGCGGTTCATGTCCCAAATTGCGCCGTTGATGCCGACGCCGCCGTCGCCCAGGCGGAAATCGCGGGTGCGGCTGGCGCTGCCGTCCAACAGCTGATCCGCCAGCAGGCGCATCGGCAGGTTGTCGGTTACCAGCGGCAGCAGGCCGGTCGGGCGCAGCGTCAGCACCTGGGTGGACACCAGAATGCTCGACGGCTCGAACAGGCCGCGCAGGCGATCCATGATGCCCGCCGCTTCACCGGCGGTGATGGTCACCTCGTCGCCCTTCGACATGTCGATCAGCACTTCCCGGCGCTCGCCCGGCGCCAGCGACAGCTGCTGCACCGCAACCGGCGCAGGCAGGAAGCCCTGATCGCTGGCAATCACGTTGAACGGCCGCCCGTCGCTGAGCTGCAGGGTATAACGCCGCGCGTTGGAGGCGTTGAGCAAACGCAAACGCACCCAGCCGCGCGACACGTCGACATACGGGTTTTGCACGCCGTTGACCAACAGCGTATCGCCGACGAAGCCGCCCTGCGACGGTGCATCGTATTGCGGCGTGCCGAAGTTATCGAAGCGTTTGTCCTGAATGATCAGCGGGAAATCGTCGACGCCGTAGTGGTTGGGCAGCGGCAGCGCTTTGCTGACGGCATCCTCCACCAGCCACAATCCGGCCAGCCCGTTATACACATGCGGCGCCATGCGGTTTGGCGTATTGGCGTGGTACCAGCAGGTAGCCGCCGCCTGACGAATGGGCAGCACCGGCGACCAGTCGACGTTGGGCGACATCATGCGCGGCGCGCCGCCCATCAGCGTGCCCGGCACCTGCAGACCGCTGATGGTCATCGCTACCGGTTCCTGCAGGCGGTTGCTGTAGATCAGTTTGACGTCGTCGCCGCTGTAAACCCGCACCGTCGGCCCCAGGTACATGCCGTTGATGCCCCACACCGCCGCTTTGCGGTTATCCATAAACGCCCAGTGGGCGCGCTGCAAGGTCAGGAACAGCGGCTGACCGCGGCGAGACTCCAGCAGCGGGGGAATGGGTAATGGGGTCTGCGTTCCGCTCGCCTCAGCCCTCAGCGGCACGGCGCCCGCGCACAGCGCCAGGCCCGATGCCTGTAAAAACTGACGTCGACTGAGTGACATATTTTCTCCATGAAAAGCAATAACTAAACCGTGTGCAAAACCCAAACGCCCGCCAATCAAGATTAGCAGGCGCTCAGGCGTTAACGGCGCTGAACGCCAATTAAAATACTCTTCTTTGAAGCCGGTAGACTCTTATTTTTTGGCGGCGTTGCGCTGGGCGACTTCGGCGTCCAATTCGGCGATTTTCGCCTCCATCAGCTCGCGGCAATGGGCCGCCAGCTCGCGCACGTTTTCTTTGCCGTATTTGCTGGTATCCACCGGCGCCAACATCTCGACGATCACATGACCGTTATTCCAGCGATTAAGATTTATATTACCGCTGGTGGTGGATACGCAGATAGGCACAATCGGCACGCCGGCGGCGATGGCCGCGTGGAACGCGCCGGTTTTAAACGGCATCAGCCCACGGCCGCGGCTGCGGGTCCCTTCCGGGAACATCCAGATCGAAATGTCTTTCTTCTTGAACTGCTCCGCCACCTGGGCGATGGTGCCGTGCGCCTTGGCGCGATTATCACGATCTATCAGCAGATTACCGGTCAGCCAATACAGCGGGCCGAAAAACGGGATCCACACCAGACTTTTTTTACCGACCGTCACGGTGCGCGGCTGCACGATATTAGAGGCCGTCACCATGTCATAGTTATTTTGGTGGTTGGCGATATAGATGCAGTTGCCGTTGTTGGCCGCATCGGCCGGCACGCGGGTTTCAACCTTGATGCCGAACAGCGTCGACAGACGGCCGAAAAGATGGCCGAAGGTCGCCACATGGCGAGGATTACGCGGACTGAACAAGCAATAAACCGAACCGAAAATACACACCAGAATACAGAAAAGAGTGGCGAGAACGGCACGCAAAATCAATAACATAACAACCTCATTAGCACACTGCCAACGCAGTTTACTTCGCTGCGCAGATTCCTTTACTCATTATTTGCCGACCAGGCGGAAAGCACGCCTATGTCGCCTGCATTTCTCGCTATTTTCCCGCCAGGCGGCAGTACGCACAATAATTTTATGCGCAGAAATGTTAACTATTTGGAAAATAAACGCCAGCAAAAATAAATAAGGCGGCCACAGCATGCTGCGACCGCCCGTTAACGCTGGTGCCAACGCTTACTCTTCGCTGTCGCCACCCGACGCCCGCACCGGCGCATCCACTTCGACGCGATCGATGCGCTGCAGGCCGCGCGGCAGTTGGGTGCCCTTGCGGCCGCGTTCCGCACGGAACTTCTGCAGATCTTCCGGGCGCAGCGTCAGCTTGCGTTTGCCGACGTGCAGCGTGACGGACGCCTGCGGCGGCAGCACGAACAGCCAGGCCAGCTTGTCTTCACCGGCGGCGGCCTGCGCCGCCGGAATGGAGACGATCTTGTTGCCCTTGCCCTTCGACAGCTGCGGCAGATCGGCGACCGGGAACATCAGCATGCGCCCGGCGGCGGTGATCGACAGCAGCATATCGTCTGCGCCGTGGATCTCCATCGGCGGCAGCGCTCTGGCGTTGTCCGGCAGCGTGATCATCACCTTGCCGGCGCGGTTGCGCGCCACCAGATCGTTAAAGGTGCAGACGAAACCGTAACCGGCGTCAGACGCCATCAGCAGCTTCTGATCGTCGGCCGCCATCAGCACCTGCTCGATGGTGGCGCCCGGCGGCGGCGTCAGCTTGCCGGTCAGCGGCTCGCCCTGCCCGCGCGCCGAAGGCAGCGTCATCGGATCGAGCGCATAGCTGCGCCCGGTAGAGTCGATAAACACCACCGGCTGATTGCTCTTGCCGCGCGCCGCGCCGCGGAAGCTGTCGCCGGCCTTGTAGCTCAACCCGGTCGGATCGATGTCATGGCCCTTGGCGCTGCGCACCCAGCCCATTTCCGACAGCACGATGGTCACCGGCTCGGACGGCACGAAGTCGTGCTCGCTCATCGCCTTGGCTTCCGCGCGCTCGGTCAGCGGCGAACGGCGATCGTCGCCGTAGGTCTGCGCATCGGCCTGGATCTCTTTCTTAATCAGCGTATTCAGCTTGCGTTCGGACGCCAGCAGCGCCTGCAGCTGATCGCGCTCTTTCGCCAGTTCGTCCTGCTCGCCGCGGATCTTGACCTCTTCCAGCTTGGCCAGGTGACGCAATTTCAGCTCGAGGATCGCTTCCGCCTGAGTATCGGAGATGCCGAAACGCTGCATCAGCACCGGCTTCGGCTCATCCTCGCTGCGGATGATGTGGATCACCTCGTCGATGTTGAGGAACGCCACCAGCAAACCTTCGAGGATATGCAGGCGCTTGAGCACCTTCTCGAGGCGGTAGTTCAGGCGGCGACGCACCGTATCGCGACGGTAGGCCAGCCATTCGGTGAGGATCTCCACCAGCCCTTTCACCTGCGGGCGGTTGTCCAGACCGATCATGTTCATGTTGATGCGGTAGCTGCGCTCCAGATCGGTGGTGGCGAACAGGTGATTCATCACCTGCTCCAGATCGATGCGGTTGGAACGTGGCACGATCACCAGACGCGTCGGGTTCTCGTGATCGGATTCGTCGCGCAGGTCTTCGACCATCGGCAGCTTCTTGGCGCGCATCTGGCTGGCTATCTGCTCCAGCACCTTGGCGCCGGAAACCTGATGCGGCAAGGCGGTGATCACCGCGCTGCCATCCTCTTTCTTCCACACGGCGCGCATGCGCACCGAGCCGCGGCCGCTCTGGTAAATTTTGCGAATTTCATCGCGCGGGGTGATGATCTCGGCTTCGGTCGGGAAGTCCGGCCCCTGCACGAACTCGAGCAGGTCATCGAGCGAAGCGCCCGGCTTGTCGAGCAGCGCCACCGCGGCGGCGGCGACTTCGCGCACGTTGTGCGGCGGAATGTCGGTCGCCATGCCGACCGCGATGCCGGTGGTGCCGTTCAGCAGGATGTTCGGCAGGCGCGCCGGCAGCATCTTCGGCTCTTGCAGCGTGCCGTCAAAGTTCGGGATCCAGTCGACCGTGCCCTGGCCCAGCTCGGCCAGCAAGACCTCGGCGTATTTGGACAGGCGCGATTCGGTATAACGCATCGCCGCGAACGACTTGGGATCGTCCGGCGCACCCCAGTTCCCCTGGCCGTCCACCAGCGGATAGCGATACGAGAACGGCTGCGCCATCAGCACCATGGCTTCATAACACGCGCTGTCGCCGTGCGGGTGATATTTACCCAGCACGTCGCCCACGGTGCGGGCGGACTTCTTGAATTTGGCGCTGTTGGTCAGCCCCAGTTCAGACATGGCGTAGATGATGCGGCGTTGTACCGGCTTCAAACCGTCGCCAATGTACGGCAACGCCCGATCCATGATGACGTACATGGAATAGTTCAGATAGGCGTTTTCAGTGAATGTGTGCAGCGGTAAACGCTCTACACCGTCATGAGTCAGATCACTCATTACTCAATTATCCTCAGACCGTGGCTTGGCAATCCCTTGGACGACAAAAGGCATCGCTTGTCGATTCTGCCCGCGATAGTAACCCATCTGCAGGGTGGCTGTCACAGTTGGCGCAAGGATCGCCGGCGGCGGCCGGTTGCGCGCTGCGGTTTATGCAAAATTTCGCTGTCTGGTGGCTCGTTTATTGACTGGCAGTCAACACTGTTGTGCGCTGGATCGCATTTTTACTTGCCTGCCTAACGATTACACTCGTCGCCAGCGAGCTGGTTTCCGCCTTTTCGGCGGGAAGCATGCCATATCTTAACTCTGACGGGAGCCGCGAAAGATGAGCAATATCCTGATTATCAACGCTAAAAAACAATTCGGCCATTCTAACGGCGAACTCAACCAAACCCTGAGCGACGTGGCGGAAAGCTTCCTGCGCGATCTGCAGCACGATGTGCAGGTCACCGTGGTCGACGACGGTTATGACATCGAAGCAGAGGTAAAGAAATACCTGTGGGCCGACGCGGTCATCTACCAGATGCCGGGCTGGTGGATGGGCGAACCCTGGATCCTGAAAAAATACATCGATGAAGTGTTCACCGCCGGTCACGGCAGCCTGTATGCCAGCGACGGCCGCTCTCGTTCTGACGAAAGCAAAAAATATGGCTCCGGCGGCCTGATCCAGGGCAAAAAATACCTGCTGAGCCTGACCTGGAACGCCCCGCTGGAGGCCTTCACCGATCCCGATCAGTTCTTCCACGGCGTCGGCGTCGACGGCGTTTACCTGCACTTCCACAAGGCCAACCAGTTCCTGGGAATGGAAGCGCTGCCGACCTTTATCTGCAATGACGTGATAAAACAACCGGATATCGAAGCGGACATCGCACGTTATCGCGAGCATCTGGCGAAAATTTTTGCTTAACTGACGCAGAACATACTCATCAACGAGGTAAGCATGATCACCGTAATCGCAGAAATCAAAGTGAAACCCGGCCACCGCGCCACCGTACTGCAAGCCATTGAAAAGCTGGTGCCGCTGGTGCTGGCGGAAGAGGGTTGCGGCGAATATACGCCGATGGTCGACAGCAATACCCAGGCGCCGTGGCAGAAGCGGTCGCCGGATTCGGTGTTCATGCTGGAGAAATGGGAAAGCATGGCGCATCTGGAAAAACATCTGGCCATTGAGCACATGCTCAAACACCGCGACACCCTCAAAGACAGCGTGCTGGACACCGAGATCTACATCCTGGAAAACGCCCTGTAAGCTCCGCCTTATAACGTCTGCGCGTCGATGTGCGCGCTGACGTAGTCAAGAAAACAGGTGATGCGCGCCGCCAATTGCGTATTGCGGTAATACACCGCATTAATCGGCTGGCGCACGTCCAGCGTCTCCTGCTCCAGCAACGTCACCAACTTGCCCGCTTCCCGATCGCGTCGGGTCATAAAGTCTGCCAGCTGTACGATCCCCTCGCCCCGCAGCGCCAATTGCCGCAGCGTTTCACCGCTGGACGCCGAGATCGTCGGCGTGATGGTGAAATGCGGCGCCTGGCGATAGCGCAACGGCCACTGGTTCAGCGATTCCGGCTGGGTAAAACCGAGCAGACAATGCCGGTGCAACGCCTCCACGCTCTGCGGCGTGCCGTGCTTCTGCAGATAAGCCGGGCTGGCGAGGATGCGCAACCGGCTGGCGCCCAGCGCGCGCGCATGAATGGTCGAATCGCGCAACGCGCCGATGCGAATGGCGATATCCGTGCGTTTTTCCAGCAGATCGATGATCAGATTGTCGGTGTTCAGCTCGAGCGAAATTTGCGGATAACGTTCCCTGAACCCCGCCACCAGCGGCACGATGACGTGCTCCATAAAAGGCGCAGCCGCATTGATCCGCAGTCGCCCGGCCGGCATCTGCCGGCGCACCGCCATTTGTTCTTCGGCATTTTCCACCGAGTTGATGATCGTACGCGCATGGCTCAGGAAGCTTTGCCCCTCTTCGGTCAGCTCCAGGCGACGCGTAGTGCGGCGCATCAG
Organism: Serratia sp. B501; assembly: GCF_051172315.1. Lineage (NCBI taxonomy): Bacteria > Pseudomonadati > Pseudomonadota > Gammaproteobacteria > Enterobacterales > Yersiniaceae > Serratia > Serratia sp. B501. The sequence continues at coordinate 169,426 of NZ_JBPIZB010000005.1, read as the reverse complement.
GGTGGTATCGAGCTTATTCTCCAGGCGGCTGAGCGCGCGGCTGATGCCGGAAGTCGTCTGGCCGAGCCGATCGGCGGCGGCGGTGATGGAACCGCTGTCGACCACCGAAGTGAACGCCAGCAATTCTTCGAGCGTGATCTTCATGCATTCCGGCCCAGGTTATCGGGCGCCGCATGAACGCCCTGCGGGAAAGCCGGCCCGGCGTTTCACCGGGCCAGGGTCAGGCTCAGACCGCCAATTCGGCCATGTCGCCCTTGTCTTGCAGCCAGTTGCGGCGATCTTCCGAACGCTTCTTGGCCAACAGCATGTCCATCACCGCCAGCGTCTGATCGACATCATCTTCCGCGACCGTCAATTGCACCAGACGGCGGGTGTTCGGATCGAGGGTGGTTTCGCGCAGCTGCAGCGGGTTCATCTCGCCCAGCCCTTTAAAGCGCTGGACGTTCGGCTTGCCTTTCTTGCGCTTCAGCTGTTCCAGCACGCCGGCTTTCTCTTCTTCATCCAGCGCGTAGAACACCTCTTTACCAAGATCGATGCGGTACAGCGGCGGCATGGCCACATAAACGTGCCCGCCTTTCACCAGCGAACGGAAGTGGCGCACGAACAGCGCGCACAGCAGCGTAGCGATGTGCAGACCGTCGGAGTCCGCATCCGCCAGGATGCAGATTTTGCCGTAGCGCAACTGGCTGAGATCTTCGCTGTCCGGATCGATGCCGATCGCCACGGAAATGTCATGCACTTCCTGCGAGGCCAGCACTTCGTCCGAGGAGACTTCCCAGGTATTCAGGATCTTGCCCTTCAGCGGCATGATCGCCTGATATTCGCGATCGCGCGCCTGCTTGGCCGATCCGCCCGCCGAGTCCCCTTCCACCAGGAACAGTTCGGTCATGGCCAGATCCTGCGAGGTGCAGTCCGCCAGCTTGCCCGGCAGCGCCGGCCCGCTGGTCAGCTTCTTGCGCACCACTTTCTTGGCGGCGCGCAGACGGCGTTGGGCGCTGGAAATCGCCAGCTCGGCCAGCTGTTCCGCCGCCTGAACGTTCTGGTTCAGCCACAGGCTGAAAGCATCTTTCACCACGCCGGAAACGAAGGCCGCGCACTGACGCGAAGAGAGACGCTCTTTGGTCTGCCCGGCGAACTGCGGATCCTGCATCTTCACCGACAGCACGTAAGCGCAGCGATCCCAGATATCCTCCGCCGACAGCTTCACGCCGCGCGGCAGGATGTTGCGGAATTCGCAAAACTCGCGCATCGCGTCCAGCAGCCCCTGACGCAGGCCGTTGACATGGGTGCCGCCCTGCATGGTCGGGATCAGGTTGACGTAGCTTTCGGTCAGCAGCTCGCCGCCTTCCGGCAGCCACAGCAGCGCCCAGTCCACCGCTTCGGTATCACCGGCGAAATTGCCGACGAACGGCGCTTCCGGCAGGGTGATCAGGCCGTTAACCGCTTCCATCAGGTAGTCGGTCAGGCCGTCCTGGTAGCACCAGCGCTGCTCGGTGTTGTTCACCTTGTCGATGAAATAGATCTCAACGCCGGGGCACAGCACCGCTTTGGCTTTCAGCAGGTGAGTGAGGCGCGATACCGAGAAACGCGGGCTGTCGAAGAACTGTTCGTCCGGCCAGAAGTGCACGCTGGTGCCGGTGTTGCGTTTGCCGCAGGTGCCGGTCACCGTCAGGTCTTGCACTTTGTCGCCGTTTTCGAAGGCGATGCCGTAAACGTTGCCGTCGCGGCGCACGTTGACTTCCACCCGCTTCGACAGGGCGTTAACCACCGAGATCCCAACGCCGTGCAGGCCGCCGGAGAACTGGTAGTTTTTATTCGAGAATTTACCGCCGGCGTGCAGCCGGCACAGGATCAACTCAACCGCCGGCACGCCCTCTTCCGGGTGGATGTCCACCGGCATGCCGCGGCCGTCGTCGATCACTTCCAGCGACTGATCGGCGTGCAGGATCACGTCGATACGCTTGGCGTGTCCGGCCAACGCTTCGTCGACGCTGTTATCGATCACCTCTTGGCCGAGGTGGTTTGGGCGCGTCGTGTCGGTATACATGCCGGGACGACGGCGCACTGGTTCTAGACCGCTGAGTACTTCAATGGCATCAGCGTTATAGCTGGATTGAGTCATCGTTGATTATTTTTTCGTGGTTAAAGGGAGGTGCCGGAACGGTCCGTCAGACCGCGTTTAGCCCTAAAAAATCCACAATCTGGGGGAAGTAGTGCTCGAAACCGACGAAGGCGTGGTTTCCACCCGACTCCACCGTTTGCCGACACGCGGTGTAATACGCCACTGCCTGGCCGTAATCGAGAATTTCATCGCCCGTTTGCTGCAGCAGCCAGATTAAATCCGGCGACTCCAAAGGATCGATCTGCATCACTTTCAGATCGTAAACGTGACGAGACTCTAACACATATTGCTGGCCGGTGTAGGGGTTCTCGTTGGCGCCGAGATAGTCGACCAGCAGCTCAAACGGCTTGACCGCCGGGTTGACCACCACCGCCGGCAGCGAAAAACACTGCGACAGCCAGGTGGCGTAATAGCCGCCCAGCGAGGACCCCACCAATCCGAGCGTTTGTCCGGCGCGTTCCAGCACCAGATTTTCCAGCATTTCGGCGGCCTCCGCCGGAAAGGCCGGCAACTGCGGCACCAGCATCTCGATAGCGGGATGGTGTTCGGCCAGCCAGGCCTTGAAGGCCACCGCCTTGGCCGACTGCGGCGAGCTGTTGAAACCGTGCAGGTAGAGCAGTGTCGAAGGCATCAGTATCCATCCGAGTCCATATCGGGGCGGAAATCGTCGTTTTCCAGGCGGAACACCTGCGTCTCGACGCGGCCGTCCGGCAGCAGATCGAGGTAACGCCAGCCGGGGGAGACGTCGTCGATGGTAAAGTTAGTGCAGTGCGGCTTGAATTGCACGCAGGTGGACGGCGTCGCCAACAGACGCCGGCCCTGCCATTCCAGATCCAGATCCTGGTGAATATGACCGCACACCACGGTATTCACCTTCGGGTAGCGCAACAGGATCGCGCCCAGCATATGCGGGTTGCGCAGGCTGTGCTGATCGAGCCAGGTGCAGCCGGAAGGCAGCGGATGGTGGTGCAGCAGCAACAGCGTGTAACGCTCGGGGTGCGCCTGCAGGCAGCGCTCCATCCACTCGAGCTGGTATTCGCTCAGCTCGCCGTGCGGTACGCCGAACACCTGGCTGTCCAACATCAGCACCTGCCAGTTATCGCCCAGCAGCACCTGCTTGGAAGGGGCGATGCCGGCGGCGGCCAACGCGTCGACCATCGCCGGTTGGAAATCGTGGTTGCCCGGCAGCCACACGCACGGGGCCGGCAGTTGCGCGATGCCGGCGGCGAAGTGGCGGTACGCCTCCTGCGAATGATCCTGCGCCAAATCTCCCGTGGCGACGATCAAATCGACATCGCGGCGCTGCGCCTGAATGGCGTCCAGCACCGCGTGATAGCTGCGATAGGTATTGATGCCGAGCAACGTCTCGTGTTCGCCGGCAAAAAGGTGGGTATCTGTTATTTGTAGAATCCTGACCGCGGCCCCACTCGCCACGGGCAGTTTAAACAGGCTTTCCAAATGGTGTCCTTTGTTATTTCAGTCTGTCTAACAAACCGGAACCGCCATCGCTCCATGCGCCAAACAGTAGCGCAGCCAATCAGCAAGAAACTGGTTAATTTGATGCTTTTCGTCGCGTTGATGCAACTTTTTATTAGGATAATCATAACGCGCTTTAAAGCGGTAGATCTGCTGACTGGAACACACTTCCGCAACCATGGCGTCATGGTATAACCGCACCGTCATCGCGGGCAGGCTCCAGTAGCTGACCGCCGGAAAGATCTGCTCGATCTCCACCAGCGACGTGTAACGCGTGGACTCAACGATGGTCAAACGATAGCCGGCGCCGTTCACCTGATAAGTCACCGTTTCGCCCGCTTCGTCGTTGTGCGGCAGCAAGCGGCGCAATTGCGCGAAGTTGGTTTCGCACAATCTCATCATTTCGGGGAAATCAGGGGTATAGCGCTGTTTCATTAGTTGGCCCACTCTTTTCTCAACGATTCATGGTGCAACGCCAGCCATTGCAATGCAATCACTGATGCGGCGTTATCGATCGCGCCCTCTTCCACCCAGCGGTAAGCCTGCTCGCGGCTGACCACGTGGACGCGAATATCTTCATGTTCTTCCGCCAGGCCGTGGATGCCTTCGGCGGTGCCGGCGTCCACTTCACCGACCATGATCGACAAGCGTTCGCTGGTGCCACCCGGGCTGGCCAGATAGCTCAGCACCGGCTTGCAGCGCCCGACCACCACGCCGGCTTCTTCCTGCGCTTCGCGGCGGCACACGTCTTCGACGCTTTCGCCGGTTTCGATCATACCCGCCACCATTTCCAGCAGCCAGGGCGAATTACTGGTATCGACCGCGGCGATGCGCAGTTGTTCAATCAGCACCACTTCGTCGCGCACCGGGTCGTAGGGCAGCAGCACCGCCGCATGGCCGCGCTCGAAAATTTCACGCGTGATTTCAGGACTCATTTCGCCATTGAACAAGCGATGGCGAAACCGGTATAAATTGAGTGAAAAAAAACCACGGTACAGCGTCTCGCGTGCAATAATTTCTACATCTTTTTTATCGAAAGTGACGGGCGATGGCTGCGAACGGTTCATGCGCGAATTCTCCTGCGTGAGTATGCCGATAAAATAATCGGTTTTGATGACAGAAACAGCGCGACTCTCTGCCGCGGCTTTATGTTAGGCTGTTTTTCGCCGCCGGATGCGGCACGTTTGTGCGCTCGTAGGTAATAGCGAGAAACAATCCGGATTGTCAGCCATAATATCAGCTGCAGTCGACCCGGGCAGTACGCCAAGGTAAATGGGCGGTCTGAAAGGTAAAAGTTACGTGAGATGGCACATTCAGCCACCTGATGCGTACCGCAGACTCTGCTAGAATCGGCAACTATTTCGTCTATCGTCAGCGCTAACATAGCAATATTGCTGCACAACAAGGAATGCAAATGAAGAAACTGCTCCCCCTTCTTATCGGACTGAGCCTGGGCGGCTTCAGTGCAATGAGCCAGGCAGAGAACCTGCTGCAGGTCTACAAACAGGCCAGGGAAAGTAACCCGGATCTGCGCAAAAGTGCAGCTGACCGCGACGCCGCATTCGAAAAGATCAATGAAGCGCGCAGCCCGCTGCTGCCGCAGCTCGGTTTAACCGCAGGTTACGATTACACCAACGGTTATCGTGACAGCAATGGCGTTAACAGCAACGTCACCAGCGGTTCGCTGGCATTGACGCAGACCCTCTTCGACATGTCGAAATGGCGCCAACTGACGCTGCAGGAAAAGAGCGCCGGCATCTCTGACGTCACCTTCCAGACCGCAGAGCAGTCGCTGATTCTCAACACCGCCACCGCCTACTTCAACGTGCTGAAGGCGATCGACACGCTGTCGTACACCCAGGCGCAGAAAGACGCGGTGTACCGCACGCTGGATCAAACCACTCAGCGCTTCAACGTGGGCCTGGTGGCGATCACCGACGTACAGAACGCCCGCTCGAACTATGACACCGTGCTGGCGGCGGAAGTCTCCGCCCGCAACGATCTGGACAACGCGCTGGAAACGCTGCGTCAGGTCACCGGCAGCTTCTACCCTGAGCTGGCCTCGCTGAACACCGATCGCTTCAGCACCCAGCGCCCGGAAGCGGTTAACAACCTGCTGAAAGAAGCGGAAGCGCGCAACCTGAGCCTGCTGTCCGCCCGCCTGAGCCAGGATCTGGCGCGCGAACAGATCCGCGCAGCCCAAACCGGCTATATGCCGACGATTGACGTCAGCGCGTCAACCGGCATCAGCAATACCAAATACAACGGCTCAAACACCGGCGGCGCGAATGCCGCACGCTACAGCGACTCCGATGCGGGCCAAAATAAAGTGGGCATCAGCTTCAACCTGCCGCTGTACAGCGGCGGCGCGACCAACTCGCAGGTTAAACAAGCGCAGTACGGCTTCGTCGGCGCCAGCGAGCAGCTGGAAAGCGCTCACCGCAGCGTGGTGCAGACCGTGCGTTCATCGTTCAACAACGTTAACGCTTCGATCAGCAGCATCAACGCCTACAAACAGGCGGTGATCTCCGCGCAGAGCTCCCTGGACGCGATGGAAGCCGGTTATCAGGTCGGTACCCGCACCATCGTCGATGTGCTGGACGCCACCACCACGCTGTATAACGCCAAACGTCAGCTGTCCGACGCGCGTTATACCTATTTGATCAACCAGCTGAACATCAAGTCGGCGCTCGGCACGCTGAACCAGAACGATCTGCTGCTGCTGAACGGCGCGTTGGGCAAGCCGGTATCGACCGCGCCTGACGCCGTCGCACCGCAAAACCGCGCGCAGGACGCCTATGCGGACGGTTATCAGGACAATGCGCCGATGCAACAGACTGCGGCGCCGGCACCGGCGGCCACTCGCGCATCCGCGCCGGCCGTTACCACCAGCCAACCGGCTCGCCACAGCGGCAACCCATTCCGCAACTGATGTCCGCACGCTGACAAACACGGGGTCCGGCCTACGCCGCGCCCCGTTTTTTTTGTCCCGATTTTCCCCGCTTCTGCCCGCCGCCTCACAGCCGCCGCTGCGCCAGGTGATATCATCGTCACTCTCGTTTTCGCAGTTGGATGAGGTTCGATGGACAACGATTCACGTTGGCAGCAACTGATTAACGACGGCGAACTGCCGCCGCCGCTGCGCCCGACGTCGGCGGTGTACGCCTCCTGGCTGCGTTGCCGCAGCCTGATGCAGCCCGATGTCTGGCAAGCGCCGCACCGTGCGCAGGGCGCCACCTTCGAATCGATTTGCCGCCGCAAGAACGATCTGCTGACGCTCGGCCAGGCGTCGCTGGAAGACGCCTGTGAATACATGGAGCCGCGGCGTTGCCTGCTGATGATCCTCGACGAGAGCGGCTGCATGCTGTGGCGCTGTGGCGACACCCAAACCTGGGAACATCTGCAGCAACTGGGGTTCGCCCCCGGCGCTTACTGGGCCGAAGGGCAGATAGGCACCAATGCCCCGGCGCTGGCGGCGGCGGAAGGCCACCCGGTGCGGGTGAGCGGTGAAGAACACGTGCGCCGAGCGCTGCACGGCTGGTCGTTCTGCGCCACGCCGGTCTACGACAACAGCGGCCGCCAGCGCGGCTCGATCGCGCTGGGCTGCCTGCTGGCCGACTGCGCCGCCGGCGATCTGTCGCTGACGCTGGCCATCGCCCGCGAAATCGGCAACTCGCTGAACGCCGACGGCCTGCTGGCGGAATCCAACCGCCATCTGAATCAGCTTTACGGCCTGCTGGACGGCGTGGACGACGGCGTCATGGCCTGGGATCACCGCGGCTACCTGCAATACATCAACCAGCGCGCCGCCGGCCTGCTGAAGCTGGACGAACAGCAGAGCCAGGGCAAGCCGTTGGCGCAGCTGTTGACGCTGCCCGCGCTGCTCAAGCGCGCCATCGCCGATCGCCAACCGCTGCAACACGTCGAAGTCACCTTCGAAAGCCAGCGGCAGTTTATCGCCGCCTTGCTGACACTCAAGCCGATTTTCGACGGCGATCGCTGCAGTTTCATCGCCCTGCTGCACCCGATCGAACGGCTGCGCCAATATGTCAGCAGCCAGCTGGGGCGCGTCAGCCACAGCTTCGAACAGATGCCCTCCGCCTCGCTGGAAATGCGGCGACTGATCCGTTACGGGCAGCAGGCGGCCAAAGGCCAGCATCCGATCCTGTTGCGTGGGGAAGAAGGGGTGGGCAAAGAGCTGCTCAGCCAGGCTATCCACAACGCCGGCGAGCGCGCCGCCGGGCCGTATATCGCCCTCAACTGCCAACTGCTGCCGCAGGCGCAGGGGCTGCGTGAGCTGCTGGGCAGCGACGCCAGCGAAGAAGAGGCGGGCCAGCTCAGTAAATTCGAATTGGCTAACGGCGGCACGCTGTACCTGGAACAGATCGAATACCTGCCGGCGGAGATGCAGTCGGCGCTGCTGCAGGTGCTGAAAACCGGCGTGGTGATCCGCCTCAATTCCAGCCGGGTGATCCCGGTCGATGTGCGGGTGATCGCCGGCAGCGCCGCCGACCTGCCGCTGCTGGTGCAGCAAAACCGCTTCCGCCGCCAGCTGTTTTACAGCCTGCAGGCGTTCGAGATCCAAATCCCGCCGCTGCGTCAGCGGCTGAGCGATATTCCGCTGCTGGTCAAACACCATCTGCGCACGCTGGAGCAACATTTTCAGTGTCGCTTCCGGGTGGATGACGAGGTGATGGCTCAGCTGGCGCTCTATCTGTGGCCGGGCAACGATTTGGAACTGAAAGGAGTGGTGGAGCGCGCGGCGATGATATGCCACGGCCACCACATCCAGTTGGCGGACCTGCCGGCGCACCTGCTCGGCCACCCGTCGCTGCTGGAAAGCGATCCGCAGCCCGGCGCGCCGCTGTTGACGCTGACGGACATGGAGCGCCAGGCAATCCTGCGGGCGGCGACCGTCAGCCGCGGCCAACTGACGGAAATGGCGCAGTTGCTGGGCATCGGCCGCACCACGCTGTGGCGGAAGATCAAACAGCACGGGATCGACATCCGCCAGTTCAAGCTGCACGCCTAGTGGCTGAGCTGCAACACCCCGCGCGCGGCGTCCAGCATCGCCTTCTGGCCGCTGCGGGTTTTGCTCAGGCAATCCTGCATGCCGACCACCATCGGAATGCCCATCGCCTTCGCCAGAATGGCGCTGTGCGAAAGGGCATTGCCGCCGCTCAGGCAGATGCCGAGCACCAGTCGGCGATCCAGCATCACTACCTCTGAGGGCATCAGCTCATCCATCACCAGTATTGACGGCTCTGCGAGCGCAATGGTCGGCAGCGGCTGCCCCTGCAGGTGGCACAGCGTGCGGCGCAGCATGTCGCGCACGTCCAGTTCGCGCGCCCGCATGTAGTCGTCATCCAACTCGCGGTACTCTTCGGCGATCGCCTCCAGCACCTGCCGCCAGGCCTGCTCGGCGCTGCACAACTGCTGCGAAATGCGGGTGTAAGCCGCCTGCTGCAGATCCGGATCGTCCAGCAGCATGCTGTGGGCACCGAAGATAGCCGCCTGCGGCTTGCCGATCAGCGTGCCGGTGCGCTCCGCCAGCCGGTTGAGATCGCTCAACGTGTGCTGCAGCGCCTCCCGCAGGCGTTGCTGTTCGCCCAACACCTCGTCCGCGCCGATCCGGCGCTCGGCGGCTGACGGCCAGACACTGCGGGCCTGGAACACCGGCCCGCTGGTGACGCTTTCCGCCACCGGAATGCCGTGCAGCGAAGGCTGCTGCCGCTCGGAGACCGTCTCGCCAAAATGCTGCTCCGCCAGCGTTTTGAACGCCGCCAGCGCCTCGTCCGCCTGCGCGCCGTCGGCGATCAAACGGATGGTGTCGCCGTGGCGCACCTGCAGCAGCGCCAGCTGATTGAGGCTGCGCGGATCGACGCACTGCCCCTGTTTTTCCAGCACCAGCTCGGCCTTGAACGGCGCCAGCGCTTCGACCAGCCGCGCCGCCGGGCGCGCGTGCAGTCCGTGCGGGTTCTGCACCGTCCAGGTTGCGCTTTTGCCCTGCGCCAGCGGCAAGGCCGCGCGCTTCGCCGTAGGTGAAGCCTCGCCCAGCTGCGCCTGCTTGGCCTGCAGCGCCCCCTGCGCCTCCGCCACCACCTGCTCCAGCGAAGCGCCGGAGTTGGCGGCCACCACCGCCGCCAGCGTGCCTTCGATCAGCGGCGCGGCGCACAGCCGCACCTTGGCGGCCAACTCCGGATCCAGCAGATCGAGCGCGGTTTCGGCACTGAGCAGCGCGCTGCCCAGATCCATCAGCACCAGAATGCCATCGCCGTCGGCGACCGCTTCGATCGCCTCCATGACGTTGACCGCGTCGGTACCGATCGGGTGCTCCTCGTCATCCACGCCCGCCGCCAGCGCCAACTTGCAGCCGTCGCCGCGCATCATCTGCCGCGCCAGTTGCTCAACGCCGCGCGCCAGCAACGCGCTGTGCGACACCACCACGATATTAATCATCTCGCCTCCTGCTAACTGCCGGCGACCTCGGCCAGCGTTTTCATCATCAGCATCACCGAAGTGGCGCCGGGATCCTGGTGGCCGATGCTGCGCTCGCCCAGGTAACTGGCCCGCCCCTTGCGCGCCTGCATGGTGATGGTGCTCTCCACCGCCCGCTCGGCGCTGTCGGCGGCGCGCTGCAGCGCATCCGCCACGCTCAGGTTCTGCTGCGCGGACTGGCCGAGGCTTTCCACCACCGGCCACCAGGCATCGCACATGGTCTTGTCGCCCGGCTCCGCCTTGCCGCGCATCACCACGCCTTCCACCCCTTCCTGCATCATTTGATGCAGCTCCGCCAGATCCAGGCTTTGCTTGGCGTTCGCCGCCTGCGCCGCGCGGATGAAGAAGGTGCCGAACAGCGGACCGCTGGCGCCGCCTACGCTCGACAGCAGCGTCATGCCGGTGTTTTTCAGGATAAAGCCGATATCCTTGTCCGCCACCGACGGCAGCTTTTCCACCACCTTATTGAAACCGCGATTCATGTTCAGGCCGTGGTCGGCATCGCCGATCTCGGTGTCCAGTTGGGTAAGAAAATCGCGCTCTCGGCTGAACACTTCGCCGCAACGCATCAGCCAATCGACGACCTGTGGTTTGGTCAACGCCATAATTCCTCCTCAGCAACCCCAACGCAGCGCAGGCGTTTTCACCGGCGCATCCCACAAGGACAACAGTTCGTCGTCCACGTTCAACAACGTGATGGACACGCCCTGCATATCGAGCGAAGTGCAATACGCGCCCACCAGGTTGCGTTCGATGATGATGCCCGCCTCGGCGCAGCGCTCCGCCAGCCGATGGTACACGCCATACAGCTCGGACAGCGGCGTGGCGCCCAGGTTGTTGACCAACGCGATCACCCGATCGCCGCGCGTCAGCGGCTGCTTGGTCTGCATCTCGTCGCGCCACTCGCCCTGTTGGCGATCCCAGACGCGGATCATGCGCTGATAGTGGCCGTGGTCAATCAGCGTATGGAACATGTCATCCACCGCCGCGTTGAGCGTGGTGAACGGACGGCGCGCAATGCCCGGCTCGCCGTGAATGCCGACGCCGAACTCCATCTCGTTCTCCGCCAGGGTGAACGACGGTTTGCCGGCGGCGGGGACGGTACAGGCGCCCAGCGCGATACCGATCGAATGCCCGTGGTTGTTGATGCGATGCCCCAGCGTCACCACGCTGTCCAGATCGTCGCCGCGCGCCGCGGCGGCGCCCAGCAATTTCTCCATCAGCACGGTGTTGGCCACCCCGCGCCGCCCGGCGGTGAACAGGCTGTCCTTGACCGCCACGTCGTCATCCACCAGCACCGTCGCCACCGCGACGCCGCTGTCGTGCAGCAGCTCGGTGGCGGTTTCGAAGTTGAGCACGTCGCCGGTGTAGTTCTTGATCAGCAGCAGCACCCCGGCGCCGCCGTCGATCGCCTGACCGCACTCGTACATTTTATCCGGCGTCGGCGAGGTGAAAATCTCGCCCGGACAGGCGCCGTCGAGCATCCCTTCACCGACGAAACCGCAGTGCATCGGCTCGTGGCCGCTGCCGCCGCCGGACAGGATCGCCACTTTGCCCGCTACCGGCGCGTCGGCGCGGGTGACGAACGCCGGATCCGCATGCACCAGCAACTCGGGATGAGCCTCCACCAGCCCCTGCAACTGCTCTTCCAACACCGACTCGACCTGATTAATCAGTTTTTTCACGATGGTTTCCTCTGTAAGCCAGGGGCGCGGCGCACCGCGCCCCAACGGTATCAATGACGCAGCAGCCAGGCGGCGCCGAGCCGATCCGCCGTCAGGATCGCCGCCTGCACGCCGGCAGGGGTGACCTTGAACGGCATGTTGTGAATGGTTTCGCCGGCGGCGCAGCTGGCCTCGGCCACCGCCATCGTCTTCGTCGCCACGTCGCCGGTAACGCCCATCTGCGCCAGCGTGATCGGCAGGCCGATGCCATGACAAAACGCCAGCACGGTTTCAATCTGCGCCATCGGGCTGTTCTGCAGCACCAGCTGCGCCAGGGTGCCGAACGCCACTTTTTCGCCGTGATACAGGTGGTGACACTCCTCCAGCACGGTGAAACCGTTGTGAATGGCGTGCGCCGCCGCCAGCCCGCTGCTCTCGAAGCCGATGCCGCTCAGATACGTATTGGCCTCAATGATGCGTTCCACCGCTTCCGTCACCACGCCGGCCTCGACCGCCAGCTTGGCCTTCACCCCTTCGGCCAGCAGCGTGTCGTAGCACATCCGCGCCAGACTGAGCGCCGCCAGCGTCGATTTGCCGCCGGCCATGCTGGTGGCCTGAGCGTCGAAGCAGGCCTGCGCTTCGAAATAGGTGGAGAGCGCGTCGCCCATGCCGGCTACCAGCAGGCGCACCGGCGCTTTGGCGATGATGGCGCTGTCCATTACTACCATGTCCGGGTTGCGCGGGTAGATCAGGTATTCGGCGAATTCGCCCTGTTCGGTGTAGATAACCGACAGCGCGCTGGTCGGCGCATCGGTGGAGGCGATGGTGGGAATGAGTACCACCGGCAGCCGTTGGTAGTGGGCGACGGCCTTGGCGGTGTCGAGCGTCTTGCCGCCGCCGAAGCCGATTACCCCGCGGCAGCCGTGGGTCTGCAGCTCGTGGCCAAGCCGGTCTATCTCTTTACGGCAGCACTCGCCGTTGAAGCGGGCCGCATGATGTTTCACGCCGTGCTGCTGCAGGCTGCCCATCAGGGTGTCTCCCGCCAACTGCATCACGAAGTCGTCGGCGATCACGAAATAATGGTCGGCGAGGGATTTGGCGTATTCGCCGACGGCGGCCAGCGCATTGGCGCCCTGAATGTATTTACCTGGTGACTGGATGATTCTCAACATAACCGGATCCTTGTAGGGAGTTGGCGATGGTAACGTTCAGATATCAGGTGATGACGCGCCGACTTCGCCGCCGGCTTGTTGTTGTGCTTCGACTATGAGCGCCTGCCGCCCGCCTGGCGAGCCACGCGATTTTTGTTCCATTATGGAACATCATCATAGCGATAACGTTTCATGATGAAACGCCAATGCGCGTTTTTTCGCCGCGAAAGCGAACTGGCGCACACCCCAACGTATAACTGCGTAAAGAGTGGATTCTGCGGGCGTTTCAGCTTTAATTTTGACCATGTTTCCCCTATCCTTAGCGCCACTACTGGGAAAGGGCGAAAACAGCCCGCATGATGGGATTGATAACGATGAAACGGACAAAAAACATCAACCAAGAGACGTTCCGCAAATCCTGGCGCAGCTACCGTGTCGCGCCCGTGGCCTTGGCGATCAGCGCCGTCTTTATGCTGGCCGGCTGCGAGAAGAGCGATGAAACGGTCTCCCTGTATCAGAATGCCGATGACTGTTCGCGCGCCAACCCTTCGATGAGCGAGCAGTGCACCACCGCCTACAACAACGCCCTGAAAGAAGCGGCGAAAACCGCGCCGAAATACGCCACCCGCGAAGACTGCGTCGCCGAGTTCGGCGAAGCGCAGTGCACCCAGGCGCCGGCTCCGGCGCAGGCCGGCATGGCGGCGGAATCGCAAAGCAGCGGCAGCTTCTGGATGCCGCTGATGGCGGGCTACATGATGGGCCGCCTGATGGGCGGTTCCGGTTTCGCGCAGCAGCCGCTGTTCACCTCCAAGAACGCCGCCAGCCCGGCGAACGGCAAGTTTGTCGACGCCAGCGGCAAGAGCTACGGCCCGGCCACCGCCGGCGGTCGCACCATGACGGTGCCGAAAACCGCCATGGCGCCGAAGCCTGCGGTCACCAACACCGTGACCCGCGGCGGTTTCGGCGAGACCGTGGCCAAGCAGACCAGCATGCAGCGCAGCAGCGCCACCTCCAACTCCGGCTCTCGCAGCATGGGCGGTTGATGCATGAAACGTATTGCCATTACCGAGCGCCCGGACTGGCGCGAAAAAGCGACCGAGTTCGGCTTCCGTTTCCACACCATGTACGGCGAGCCGTACTGGTGTGAAGACGCCTATTACCAGTTCACGCTGGCGCAGATTGAAGAGATCGAAAATGCCACCGCCGAGCTGCATCAGATGTGCCTGCAGGTGGTGGAGAAAGTGGTCGCCAGCGACGAGCTGATGGCCAAGTTCTGCATCCCGAAACACACCTGGGAATTCGTGCGCAGCTCCTGGCGCACCAACCAGCCGTCGCTGTATTCGCGTCTCGATCTGGCCTACGACGGCGTCAATCCGCCGAAGCTGCTGGAGAACAACGCCGATACGCCCACCTCACTGTATGAAGCGGCCTTCTTCCAATGGCTGTGGCTGGAAGACCAGATCAACGCCGGCAAGCTGGATCCGGAATCGGATCAGTACAACAGCCTGCAGGAGAAACTGATCGAGCGTTTCGCCGAGCTGAAAGCGCATCAAGGCTTCGGCCTGTTGCACCTGGCCTGCTGCCAGGACAGCGAAGAAGATCGCGGCACGGTGCAATACCTGCAGGACTGCGCGCAGGAAGCCGGTCTGCCGACCGAGTTCCTGTTCATGGAAGAGATCGGCCTCGGCGAGAAAGGCCAGTTCACCGATCTGCAGGATCAAGTGATCGGCAACCTGTTCAAGCTCTATCCGTGGGAATTCATGCTGCGCGAGATGTTCTCCACCAAGCTGGAAGACGCCGGCGTGCGCTGGCTGGAGCCGGCCTGGAAAAGCATCATCTCCAACAAGGCGCTGCTGCCGCTGCTGTGGGAAATGTTCCCGAATCACCCTAACCTGCTGCCGGCTTATTTCGCGCAAGACGATCATCCGCCAATGGATCATTACGTCACCAAACCGCTGTTCTCACGCGAAGGCGCCAATATCCAGATCGTCGAAAACGGTCAGGAAGTGGCGCGCGTCGATGGGCCGTACGGCGAAGAAGGCATGATCGTGCAGCAGTTCCATCCGCTGCCGAAGTTCGAAGACAGCTACACGCTGATCGGCAGCTGGCTGGTGAACGATCAACCCTGCGGCATCGGCCTGCGCGAAGATCGCGAATTGATCACGCAGGATCTGTCGCGCTTCTATCCGCACACCATCCTCGGCTGATCGCCCCGCTGAAAGCAAAAACGCCAGTCTCTGACTGGCGTTCTTTCTTTACCCCACCTGTACCGACAGCATGCTCAGCGCCCCCATTTCGATACCGTCGATCGGCACGCTGATGGCCTCTTTTCCATCCCAGCCGCCGAGCACATACAGCAATGGCAGATAGTGTTCCGGCGTCGGGTTCGACAGCGCCGCGCCCTCATGGCGCATGAAATCCACCAGCGGGTGGTTATCGCCCCGATAACGCAGGTTATCCCGGACAAAGTTATTGAAAGACTCCGCCCACGGATAGGCGCTGGTATCGCCCTGCCATTTCACCATGCGCAGGTTGTGCACCACGTTGCCGCTGGCGACGATCATCACGCCCTCATCGCGCAGCGCCGCGAGTTTGCGGCCCAGCTCATAGTGGTAAGCCGCCGGCTGAGTGCCGTCGACGCTGAGCTGCACCACCGGGATATCGGCATTGGGATACATCTTGATCAATACGCCCCAGGTGCCGTGATCCAACCCCCACTCGCCGAGATCCGCCGTTACCGGCACCGGCGCCAGAATGTGCTGCAGCTGCGCGGCCAGCGCGGGAGAGCCTGGCGCCGGATAACGGGTATCAAACAGCGCCTGCGGGAACCCGCCAAAGTCGTGAATGGTTTTGGGTTTTTCCATCGCAGTGACCGCAGTGCCGCGGGTATACCAATGCGCGGAAACCGCCACGATCGCCTTCGGGCGCGGCAATGACTCACCCAACGCACGCCATGCCCGGGTGTAACGGTTGTCTTCCAGCACGTTCATCGGGCTACCGTGGCCAAGAAACAGTGCCGGCATACGAGAGGTGTTCATAGAGGGATCCTTAGTTCAAATTGTGCTATGCCGCTACATTACGCGCTTTGCCGCAGCAACACAGCCGGATAACCGTGATGAAGATATTCAATAAATTTGAATTAAAAGCAGAGAAATACGTCGGTCAACAGAAAGATAAAAAAATCATATATTTCAATAAAATAATAAGATCAGTGAATACCATGGCATTACTGCCACACAGATCTAAATTGTGAACAATTTATGTATTTTTTGTTAACACAATCGATACACTCCTCCTTCCGTCGACAGGGTGTTGGCAGCCCGTCGGCGCTACGGGAATCACGTCTCACCAAGGAGGAATTCATGTTCAGACTCACACTGGCAACCCGCCTGGCGCTTTCCATGTCCTTGTTAGCCACCGGGGCGGCAGCCGCCAAAGCGACGGACAACGCGCCGCTGACGCAGCGCGAAGACCCTTACTTCCTTCAGGCGCAAGCTCAGCTGCAACAGCGACTGAAACAGACCCCAAACACCAACCGCGCTAAAAACGTCATTCTGGTGGTCGGTGACGGCATGGGGTTTTCCACCGTGACCGCCGCCCGTATTTTTGAAGGACAGCAGCGCGGCGTGGACGGCGAATCCAACGTGCTGGCCTGGGAAGCCTTCCCCTATCTGGCGGCAGCCAAAACCTATTCCGCCGACGCCCAAATCACCGACTCTGCGCCCAGCGCGGTGGCGATGACCACCGGCGTCAAAACCATCAACGATCTGATGGGTCTCAACCATACGGCCGCCCTCAACAACTGCGAGGATCAGCAAACCAAGGCCGTCACCACGCTGTGGGAGATGGCCGCAACGCTCGGCATGTCCACCGGCGCCGTGACGACCGCGACCATTACCCACGCCACGCCGGGCGCCACCTATGCCCATATCGCCAACCGCGACTGGGAATCTGACGCCAAAATGCCGGCGGATGCCCTGGCCGCAGGCTGCCGCGACATCGCGCGCCAGCTGGTGGAAATGAAGTACGGCAACGGCCTGAACGTGGCGATGGGCGGCGGGCGCGCCAACTTCCTGCCCGACAGCGTGAGCGATCCGGAATATCCCGGCAAGAAAGGTGCCAGAAAGGACGGCCGTGACCTGACGCAGGCCTGGCTGCAACGCTACGGCGAGCGCGGACAATACGTCTGGAATCAGGCGCAGTTCGACAAAATCGAACCGGGCAACGTCGACCATTTGCTGGCCCTGTTCGAGCCGTCGCACATGAACTTCGAGCATGACCGGCGGCAAGACGCGGCGGGAGAGCCTTCGCTGGCGGAAATGACCGGCAAGGCCATCGATATTCTGGCCAGGAATCCCGAAGGCTATCTGCTGCTAGTGGAAGGCGGGCGCGTCGATCACGGCAGCCATAACGGCAACGCCTACCGCACGCTGAGCGACGCGGTCGCCCTGAACGAGGCGGTGAAAACCATTGTCGGCAAGGTCAACCTGGACGAAACGCTGGTGATCGTGACCGGCGATCACAGCCACACGCTGACCATCGCCGGCTATGCCAAGCGCGGCAATCCTATCCTCGGCATTTCCGTCGGCGTCGACGGTAAACCTCGGCTGGGCAGCGACGGCAAGCCCTACACCACCCTCGGTTTCGCCAACGGCCCCGGCGGCGCGATCCCGCTGACCGAGCGCCCGGCATTGACCATGGAGCAAACCACCGCGCCCGACTTTATTCAGCCGGCGCTGGTGCCACTGAAAAGCGAGACGCACGGCGGGGAAGATCTCGGCATCTACGCCATCGGCCCCTGGGCACATCTGTTCCAGGGTACGGTTGAGGAGAACTACACCTTCCACGTGATGAATTACGCCAGCCGCATCGGCGAACGCCTGTCAAAACGGTAGCCACAAAAAAAGCCGCTTTACGCGGCTTTTTTTATCGTTGAAAGCGGCCGGCTATCAGCTGGCTTTTTTCTCGTGCGCCTGGCGGTAGGCCACCAGATCTTCGATGGTCAGCACCACCATGTCGTGCTGTTTGGCGAAGGTGATCACTTCCGGCGCGTGCGCCATGCTGCCATCGTCGTTGGTCAGTTCACACAGCACGCCGGCAGGTTTGAAACCGGCCATGGAGACCAGATCGATGGTCGCTTCGGTGTGGCCGCGACGGCTCAACACGCCGCCCGGCTGCGCGCGCAGCGGGAACACGTGGCCCGGACGGTTCAGGTCGCTCGGCTTGGCGCTGTCTGCCACCGCCGCACGGATGGTGGTCAGGCGATCGGAAGCGGAAACCCCGGTGGTCACGCCCTGCGCCGCTTCGATGGTCACGGTGAAGGCGGTCTGGAACTGGCTGGAGTTGTTGGTCACCATCATCGGCAGCTCAAGCTGCTGACGGCGTTCTTCGGTGATGCACAGGCACACGATGCCGCTGCCGTGGCGAATGGTCAGCGCCATCTGCTCAACGGTCATGGTCTCCGCGGCGAAGATCATGTCACCTTCGTTTTCACGGTTTTCATCATCGAGCACCATCACGCCGCGCCCGTTGCGCAGTGCGTCGATCGCGCGTTCAACGCGTTCTGTCGGCGTGCCGAAGTCTGAAAGTAGCGTCTGATTCATGGTAAAAAACCTCATTAAAAATTATGGATTACCAGAACCAGGGCGATCTTGAGGAGTAGCTAGCAATAGCTAAAAAAATAACGCAAGCGGGCGCATGCCCGGCAGATACCGTTACTCTCTCCCATCCGGACTATAACCGTCGGCCCCGGAATTACACCGGATCTGCTGACCTCTAACCGGCCTTTACAGGCTGGCTGAGCGCTCGCGGGCTTTCACCATAGAAGGTGATTTACCGCCGGTGGGGACTTTCACCCCGCCCTGAGAATAAGCAAGATGACTATAACGCTAATGGATAGACAGGGCAATTGGCAAAAGCACAATTCGGCCACGCGCGGCGAATGCGCTTAATGGTGTTTATCCGGCGGGCAACTCGCATTACACTAAGCGGCAGCTATTAAACTCTGAAAGGGATACGCCATGATTGACCCGAAAAAAATCGAACAAATCGCACGCCAGGTTCATGAGTCCATGCCTAAAGGCGTTCGTGAATTCGGGGAAGACGTTGAGAAAAAAATCCGTCAGGTGCTGCAGTCGCAGTTGACCCGCCTGGATTTGGTTAACCGCGAAGAGTTCGACGTGCAGACTCAGGTGCTGTTGCGCACCCGCGAAAAGCTGGCGCTGTTGGAACAGCGCATGGCCGAGCTGGAAAGCAAGCTGAGCGCGGCGCCGGCCGCCAAACAGGAAGACGAATAATTCCCGCCAAGGGCGCGCACCGCGCGCCCTTGTTCTTTACGTCGCCCGGCGTTAGCCGCGCCCGTCTTTGATCGCTTTGATGATGTTGGTGGTCGACAGGCCGTCTTCAAAGTTCAGCACTTTGACATCGCCGCCGTTGGCCCACACTTCCGCACTGCCGGCAATCTCTTCCGGCTTGTAATCGCCGCCTTTCACCAGCAGATCCGGCAAGATGTCGGCGATCAAGCGCTGCGGCGTGTCCTCCTCGAACGGCACCACCCAATCCACCGCTTCCAGCGCGCCCAGTACAATCATGCGGTTCTCCAGCGCGTTGACCGGGCGTTTTTCCCCTTTCAGGCGTTTGGTCGACGCATCGCTGTTCACCGCCACGATCAGGCGATCGCCCAGCTTGCGAGCATTGGCCAGATAAGAGACGTGGCCGGCATGCAGAATGTCGAAGATGCCGTTGGTCATCACCACTTTTTCGCCGCGCTGGCGCGCCTGCGCGACGGCCTGTTTCAACTGCGCTTCGGTCATCACGCCAAAACCGGTCTCGGCGCGGCCGCGCACCGCGTTTTCCAGCTCGATCGGCGACACGGTGGACGTGCCGAGCTTGCCCACCACCACGCCGGCGGCGGCATTGGCCAGGAAACAGGACTCTTCCAGCGAGTTGCCGGCGGCCAGCGAGGCGGCCAGCACGCCGATCACGGTATCGCCGGCGCCGGTCACATCGAACACTTCCTGCGCCTGGGTCGGCAAGTGCAGCGGCTCAACGCCCGGCTGCAGCAGCGTCATGCCGTGTTCGGAACGGGTAACCAGCAGCGCCGACAGCTCGAAATCCGTCACCAGCTTCATGCCGCGTTCCACCAGTTCCGCTTCATCCTTACAGTGGCCCACCACCGCTTCGAACTCGGACAGGTTTGGCGTCAGCAGCGTCGCGCCGCGATAGCGCTCGAAATCGGATCCTTTCGGATCGATCAACACCGGCACCTTGGCGGCGCGCGCCAGTTGGATCATGCCCTGCACCTGGCTGAGCGCGCCCTTGGCGTAATCGGACAGCACCAGCGCGCCGATCTGCGGCAGCGCCTGCTGAATGCGCTCCAGCATCGGCTGCGGATCAACGTTGGAGAAGCCTTCTTCGAAGTCGAGACGGATCAGTTGCTGGTTGCGCGACAGCACGCGCAACTTGGTAATGGTCGGATGGGTCGGCACCGAGACGAAGTCGCAGCGCACGTTGACTTCATTCAGCTTGGCGCTCAGCGCCCGCGCCGCATCGTCGATGCCGGTCAGGCCCACCAGACGGGAAGTGGCGCCCAGCGAAGCGATGTTCATCGCCACGTTAGCCGCGCCGCCGGGACGCTCTTCGATGGTATCGACCTTGACCACCGGCACCGGGGCTTCCGGTGAAATGCGGCTGGTCGGCCCATACCAATAGCGATCCAACATGACGTCACCGACCACCAGCACACCGGCGCGGCGAAAATCAGGCAGCGTAACTTTCATCCGATAACTCCAAAAAAGAACAAAATTTTAGTGGCGCAGATATTACCACAGACCGCCGGAATACCCGCAAAAAGGTATTAATCCAGCCATTTGGCCCAGCTGGCGCGCACCTGCTCGCGCTCGGCGGCAAACAGCTCGCTGCCGACCTTGCCGGAATGTTCCTGCAGCGCCAGGTGGTGGATCTCGTCGCGCATGGTGACATAGGCCTGGGTCAGCGCGCGCGCCTCTTCATCCGGCATGATGTCGTAATTGGCCATCAGCTCGAAGATGCGCACGTTGTCCGACCAACGCGTCAGGCGCGGTTCACCCGGCGCATAGCGTAAGACCAGATATTGGGCGATAAATTCGATGTCGGTAATGCCGCCCTCATCGGCCTTGATATCAAACAGATCGCGCTGTTTGTTGCCGAGATGGTTGCGCATCTTTTCGCGCATCTCGCGCACTTCGCGCTTCAGGGTCTGCGCATCGCGCGTTTTGCACAGGATCTCGCGCCGGATTGCGTCGAACTGCTGATGCAGCGCCGGATCGCCGTGCACGATGCGCGCGCGCACCAGGGCCTGATGCTCCCAGGTCCAGGCTTCGTTTTGCTGGTAGTCGGCGAACGCCTCGACGGTGCTGACCAGCATCCCCGCAGCACCGGAAGGCCGCAGGCGGGCGTCCACCTCATACAGAATGCCCGAGGACGTGCGGGTGCTGAACAGATGCATCACCCGCTGCGCCAGGCGCAGGTAGAACTGGCGGCCGTCGATGCAGCGATCGCCGTCGGTCATCACCTCCGGCGGGCAATCCAACAGGAACACCAGATCGAGATCGGAACTGTACCCCAGCTCCCAGCCGCCCAGTTTGCCATAGCCGATCACCGCAAATCCGCGCCCCTCCCGCTCCTGCAAATGGGTGGGCTGGCCGTAGCGCGCCACCATGTCGCTCCAGGCCTGTTGCACCACCGCGTCGATGATCGCCTCAGCCAGATAAGTCAGGTGATCGCTAACTTTCATCACCGGCAGCGCGCCGGCGATATCCGCAGCGGCGATGCGCAGCTGCTGCGCCTGTTTGAACTGACGCAGCGCCTCCAGCTTTTGCTCTTCGTCGTCTTCCGGCACCCGCAGCAGATACTGCCGCAGCTCGCTGCGGTAGGCGTCCAGCGCCACCGGCTGATACAGCGTGGCCGGATCCAGCAGTTCGTCCAGCAGCAGCGGGTAACGCGACAGCTGGTTGGCAACCATCGGCGACGCGGCGCACAGGCGGATCAGATGGCTGAGCGCCGCATGGTACTCCACCAACAATTCGAGGTAGGTGGTGCGGGTGACGATGCTCAGCAGCAGCTGCGCCAGCCGCACCAGCGCGGTCGGCGCGTCCTGGCGCGGGCACACCTCCGCCAGCAGGCGCGGCATCAGCTGATCGAGCACGTCGCGGCCGCGCGGGCCGATGGTGCGCTTGTCGACATCGTGACGAAAATCGGCGATGGTGCGCAGCATCTGTCGACGCGCCTCTTCGTCCAGGTGCGGCGTCAGCGGCGCCAGCTCGTTCTCCTCCAGCGCGTCCTGCCACAGGCTGTGGTAGTGCTGGTAATCGGGATCTTCGCCGACATCCGGGCTATCGTCGCCGATCAGGTCGTCGAACACCGCGCGCACCGCCTGCATGTGCACGTCCAGCGCCGCTATCAGCGCCGGCCAATCCGCCAACCCCATGCCGTAGGCCAACCGGGCCTGATCGAGCGCCTCCTGCGGCAGCGTCTGGGTTTGCTGATCGCCGATCGCCTGCAGCAGGTTCTCCAGCCGCCGCAGGAACAGGTAGGCGGCGCTCAGCGCCCGCACCTGCTCGCTTTCCAGCAGCCCCAGCTCGCCCACCGCCTGCAGCGTCGGCAGCAGCGAACGCCCCTGCAGCGCCGGTTCACGGCCGCCGCGGATCAGCTGGAATACCTGGGTGATGAATTCGATTTCGCGAATGCCGCCGGCGCCCAGCTTGATGTTGTCCTTCAGGCCGCGCCGCCGCACTTCGCGGGCGATCATGCCCTTCATGTTGCGCAGAGACTGAATGACGCTGAAATCAATGTAACGACGGAACACGAACGGCCGCAGGGTTTTGCGCAGCTCCTGGCTGTAGGCGTCTTCCGCCCCGCCCATCAGGCGCGCCTTCACCATCGCATAGCGTTCCCAGTCGCGCCCCTGCTCCTGATAATAATCTTCCAGCGCCGCGAAGCTCATCACCAACGGGCCGCTGTCGCCGAACGGCCGCAGCCGCATGTCCACGCGATAGACGAAGCCATCGATGGTCTGTTGATCCAGCGCCTTGATAAGCCGCTGGCCGAGACGGGTGAAGAACTGGGCGTTATCCAGCTCGCGCCGCCCGCCCTGGGTTTGACCATTTTCCGGGTAAGCGAAGATCAGATCGATGTCCGACGAGAAGTTCAACTCGCCGCCGCCCAGCTTGCCCATGCCGAGGACCAGCAGCGGCTGCGGTTCGCCGTCGGCATTGCACGGCGTGCCCCACTCGCGGCAACAGGTTTGGTACAGCCAGTCGCGCGCGCTGACGATCAGCGTCTCCGCCAGCCCGCTCAGCTGCAGCAACGTTTCTTCGGTCGAACACAGCCCCTGCGCCTGCGCCCAGGCGATGCGCACCAGCGTTTCGCGGCGAAACAGACGCAGCGTGCGCATCAGTTGCGCTTCGTCGCGCACCTCTTCCAGCTCGTCCTGCAACCAAGCGGCGTAGTGTTGCCACTCGCCGGGCGCCGGCGGCTGTTCGCGCAGCGTCGCCAGCCAGGCCGGCTGGGCGAGCAGCGCGTCGCTGACGAAGTCACTCGACGCCAGCACCCACTGCTCTTGCTCGCTAAAGGCGCAGTCCGCGCCGTGAACTTCCTGAAAACGCTGCACAACCTGCTGTGCCTGAGCCTGTAATGCGGCTGAAAGTGGCGACATAGTGTTTGACCCGTTCTGCGGCCCACGGCTGGCGGGCCGGCTGGATTAACGAAGCGCGCCGTTTAACCAGAATGGCGCATGCGATAAGGCCTGTTTGCGGCTGGCTTCATACCAGCCCTGGCGGCGCTCGCTCAGCGCCGCCTGCAGCTCGCGCCAGGCGTCGATATAAGGCCCGGTCTGCTCGTCGGGGTAAGCGCCCGACAGCAGGACCAGCGCCGAAATCTGACGCGTCAGGCGCGGCAATTGTTCCTGATATTCATCTTCGTTCAGCGTACGGCTGAAGGCTTCTTTCAGCTCCGCGCCGCTGCGCCCCAGCATGATGTCGCTGAAGCGTTTGAAAGAACCGTCCAGTTTGGCCTGCCCTTTGGCGTCGATAAACGGCCGCCAGGCGCCGCGCACCAGCCATGATGTGAGCGCCAACTTACATTGCAGATAGGCCGCGCTGTAGCACAGGCTTTCCGGTTGCGCGGCTTTGTCCGCCAACAGCGGTTCGAGCTCGGTCAGGCGGGCGCGCAGATCGGCGCTGGCCTTGCGCGGCACCAGGCCGCCGAAGATCACCAGCGCCTGGCGGATGGTGCCGACCGCTTCGAGGACCGCCCCGCGCGCCTGCGCATCGCCGCGCAGCCACAGCTCCTCATGATACTGCCAATGGTTGAGCGCCAGCTCGAAGGCGGCGATCATCCCCTGCTCCACGGTCGCCTTCGCCGCCGGCTTCAGCACCCGCAGCGGGCGCACCTCGCGCGGCGGATTGCCCTGCGCCAGGTGGTAGCCGCGCGCCGCCTTGCTCAGGCTGCCCTGACGCAGCCCGCCATGGGCCGCCAGCTCGCCGGCCAACGCCAGCAGATCGGCGGTGTTGCCTTTCAGCAGCTCCAGTTCGATCTCGCTCAGGGCTTCGCTGAGGTCACCGGCACGCACCTCTCCCTGATCCAAGCCAATCTCGATCTCGCTTTGGCCGTAAGTAACCACCCACTTTTCACGCGCAAAGTCGGTACGGAACAGCGGTTGCAACGCCTGCTGCAGCGCCGCGATATCACAATCCTGTGGCCAGATGTCGGCAGGAAACTGCGCCAGCGCCAGCTGCGGCTCGGCGATAGCGACGTTGTATTCCGGACGTTGGTGCAGGCCGGCCACCACTTTACCGGCGGTTTTGATGGTCATCTCATAGCGATCGTCGAAACCGCGAATGCGCAGCCCCATGTCGTGACTGCGCAGGAAGTTATCGGCCGTTTCGAAGTAAATGTTGGTCAGTTTTTGCGGCGCGGAATGCAGATGCGGCCAGGCGGCAAGCCATTGCGGCAGAGCGGCCACCGCTTGCGGCGCGGCGATGAATTTCAGTTCAATTTCAACGGTCATAATTCTTTAACACCAATAAGTTATGCATTCACGTCTGTTTCAGCGCGGCGCGTTCGGCCCGCCGCATACTGCCCACTGACGCACAGTTGCCGTTATCTTACCGCGATTCCCGGCGCCTTAACCCTGCTAACTGTAGAAAAAACCTGTTACGTTATAAAACGCCGCGCAACTCACAGAATCAGCCACAGTAAGATAGTTCTCATTCCGGTTTTGGCGTTGCGTCGTCAGACTGAACCCTCTACTATCGTTCCATAAATTCACCAAGAAACGATGAACTAATGCAGAAATTACGCCTGATTTGCCTTGCCGCGCTGAGCTTCAGCATCACTTGGGGCGCACATGCCGAAGATAAACGCTATATCTCCGATGAGTTAAGCACTTACGTCCATAGCGGCCCAGGTAATCAGTACCGTATTGTCGGCACTCTTAACGCCGGTGAAGAAGTCACCCTGCTGAGCGTCAACGACAGCACCAACTACGGCCAAATCCGCGATCCGAAAGGCCGCACCACCTGGATCCCACTCGATCAGCTCAGCCAGACGCCGAGCCTGCGCACCCGCGTGCCCGAGCTGGAACAGCAGGTGAAAACCCTGACCGACAAGCTGGCCAACATCGATAACACCTGGAACCAGCGCACGGCGGAAATGCAGGAAAAAGTCGCGGGCAGCGACAGCACCATCAGCAGCCTGCAGAAGGAAAACCAGGATCTGAAAAACCAGCTGGTGGTCGCGCAGAAGAAGGTTAACGCCGTTAACCTGCAGCTCGACGACAAACAGCGCACCATTATTCTGCAGTGGTTCATGTACGGCGGCGGCGTCGCCGGCGTCGGTTTGCTGCTGGGCCTGCTGTTGCCGCACCTGATCCCGCGCCGCAAGAACAACAATCGCTGGATGAACTGATCTCAGTATCGTTCAGTTTGAGTATGGGCGCCTGCGGGCGCCCTTTTCATTGGCGCCGACATCCCGCGGCCAATTCATGTAATCTGATAGACAGAGCCTTACACGATATTCAGGAGTCAACAGTGCAGATTTATCTGGTCGGCGGCGCCGTTCGCGACAGCCTGCTCGACATTCCGGTGGTCGATCATGATTGGGTGGTGGTGGGCGCCACGCCGGCCGAGCTGCTGGCGTTGGGCTACCAGCAGGTCGGCAAAGATTTTCCGGTATTCCTTAATCCCGACACCCACGAGGAGTACGCGCTGGCGCGCACCGAGCGCAAATCCGGCCAGGGGTACACCGGTTTTACCTGCTATGCCGCGCCGGACGTCACGCTGGAGGAGGATCTGCTGCGGCGCGATCTGACCATCAACGCCATCGCCCGTTCCGCCGAGGGGGAGCTGATTGATCCTTACGGCGGCGTGGCCGATCTGCAGGCGCGCGTGCTGCGCCACGTTTCCGACGCCTTCGGCGAAGATCCGCTGCGCGTACTGCGCGTGGCGCGCTTCACCGCCCGCTTCGTCCATCTGGGTTTTCGCATCGCCGACGAAACGCTCGCCCTGATGCGCCGGATGGCGCACAGCGGTGAACTGGCCGCGCTGACCGCCGAACGCGTCTGGAAAGAAACGGAAAAGGCGCTGCAAAGCCAGAGCCCGCAGGTCTATTTTCAGGTGCTGCGCGACTGCGATGCGCTGGCGGTGCTGTTCCCGGAAATCGACGCGCTGTTCGGCGTGCCGGCTCCCGCCAAGTGGCACCCGGAGATCGACACCGGCGTGCACACGCTGATGGCGTTGGCGATCGCCGCCCGCCTCACGCCGGAGGTGGACGTGCGCTTCGCCACCCTGTGCCATGACCTCGGCAAGGGATTGACGCCAAAAGAGTTCTGGCCGCATCACCACGGTCACGGCCCGGCCGGCGTGCGGCTGGTCGAGGCGCTGTGCCAGCGGCTGCGGGTGCCCAACCCGGTGCGCGATCTGAGCAAGCTGGTGGCCGAGTACCATGATCTGATCCACACCGTGAACAAGCTGCGGCCGGAGACCCTATTGAAGCTGTTCGACGCCATCGACGTCTGGCGCAAGCCGCACCGACTGGAGCAGATGATCCTGACCAGTGAGGCGGACGCGCGCGGCCGTACCGGCTTTGAGGAGAATCCCTATCCGCAGGGCGACTATCTGCGCCAGGCGTATCAGGTGGCGAACGCGGTATCTATTAAAGAGGTGGTGGCCAGCGGGCTGCAGGGCACCGCGATCCGCGACGAGCTCAAACGCCGCCGCCAGCAGGCGCTGGCCGAGTGGAAGCTCACCCAAACTATCATCAACGATCAGGCATAAAAAAACCCCGCGGAGCGGGGTTTTTTCCTGGCGTGAAGGCTTACAGGAACACCATGTAAACCACTGCCGCCACGATAAAGCGGTAGATAGCGAACGGCACGAACGAGATGCGTTTGATCAGCGACAGGAAGGTCTTGATCGCAATCAACGCCACCACGAAGGCGGTGACGAAACCGACGGCGAACATCGGCAGGTCGCCCCAGGTCAGGAAGTGCAGGCTCTTGTACATATCCAGGCCGCTGGCGCCAATCATCATCGGCACAGCCAGAATGAAGGAGAACTCGGACGCCGCATAGCGGTTCACGCCCACCAGCATGCCGCCGGCGATAGTGGAACCCGAACGGGAGAAGCCTGGCCACAGCGCCAGACACTGGAAGCAGCCGATCATGAACGCCTGACGGTAAGTGATGTCATCCAGCCCTTCCGCGCTCGGCTTCTTCGGCTTCAGCCATTCCGCCGCCAGCAGCAGCAGGCCGCCGACCACCAACGCGTACATCACGTTTTTCGGCGCAAACAGCGACTTGATGAAATCATGGAAGGCCAGCCCCAGCACCACCGCCGGGATCATCGCCAACAGGATGTGCCCCAGCTTCAGCTGGCCGCTGGTTTTGCCTTCGTGCTCCACCGGCTTGCCGCCGAAATGGATGCCGATCAGACCGAACAACCGGCGCCAGAACATCACGACGACGGCCAGGATCGACCCCAGCTGGATAATGACTTCAAAGGTTTTGGCTTTGTCGCCGGTAAAGCCCAGCCACTCGCCGACGATGATCATATGCCCGGTGGAAGAAACCGGCAAAAATTCGGTTAATCCCTCGACAACCCCAAGAACAAACGCAATAAACAGTGAATGCATGTCTGCCATGTGCTTCGCTCACCCCATAAAATAACGGCTATCACATAAAAAAGCGGCAATGCTTAAAGACAATGCCGCTAAAACAATTCTCAGGATTAAGACCAGGTTAACGGTCTTTCGTTGCAAGCAGATGACATAAAATCATGCGGGACGGGTGCCGCGCTCAATGATCACGCCGACCCGATTGGCATGTGCTACAGCGCCCGGTTTGCTGACCTTAATACGGACCCAGGGGGAATTGAAGCGCTGGAGCAAAATTTCAGATATTTCCTCCGCCACGCGCTCCACCAGCGCGAACCGGTTCGACTCCACGTGTTGGATCACGGCATCGCTGACGTCGGCATAGCTCAGACAGTCATTTACGTCGTCGCTGGCGGCGGCCGGCCGGTTATCCCAGCCCATTTCGATATCGAACACCAGCTTCTGACGAATGCCCTGTTCCCACTCATAAACGCCAATGGTGGTAATTACGGTAAGCTCTTCAATAAATACGATATCCATCACGTCATTCTCTGTTTTTGGCCTTGCCGGATACCACTTCCAGCGGAATGTGCGTATTATCCATAGATGTTGCGAGTAAAACGACCATTATTAAACGGAACCGCGTTATGAGTGCTACCGCGCTTGGCATGATTATCTTCGCGTATCTGTGCGGCTCGATTTCGAGCGCGATCCTGGTTTGCCGGATCGCCAGGCTGCCGGACCCGCGTGAACATGGCTCAGGAAACCCCGGGGCGACCAACGTCCTGCGCATCGGCGGCCGGCTGGCGGCGGCGGCGGTGCTGGTGTTCGATATTCTGAAAGGGATGTTGCCGGTCTGGCTGGCCTACAAACTCAATGTGCCGCCGCTTTATCTGGGCCTGACGGCGATCGCCGCCTGTCTTGGGCACATCTATCCGGTGTTCTTCCACTTCCGCGGCGGTAAAGGCGTGGCGACGGCGTTTGGCGCCATCGCGCCTATCGGCTGGGATCTGACCGGCCTGATGACCGGCACCTGGCTGCTGACGGTGTTGCTCAGCGGCTACTCTTCGCTCGGCGCCATCGTCAGCGCGCTGATCGCCCCGTTCTACGTCTGGTGGTTCAAACCGCAGTTCACCTTCCCGGTGGCGATGCTCTCCTGCCTGATCCTGATGCGGCATCACGACAATATTCAGCGCCTGTGGCGCGGCCAGGAAGGCAAGATTTGGGGCAAGTTCCGCAAGAAGAAAAACGACGCGGATGAGGATAACGGCGACCAGCCGAAAGACGAATAACGTAAGGGCCGGATAATCCGGCCCTTTGTTTTATACCGCAGGCAGTTCCGCCAGCGGCCAGCGCGGCCGCACCGACACGCTCAGCTCCGGGTTGGCGCCGCTCTTCAGCCGCACCATGCCGGCATAGGCGATCATCGCGCCGTTGTCGGTGCAAAATTCCGGGCGGGCATAGAACACTTCCCCGCCGCGTTTCTGCATCATCTCCGCCAGTTTGGCACGCAACGTGCGGTTGGCGCTCACGCCGCCGGCCATCACCAGGCGTTTGAAGCCGGTTTGCTCCAGCGCGCGTTTGCATTTGATCGCCAGCGTATCCACCACCGCATCCTCGAAGGCGCGGGCGATGTCGGCACGCGTCTGATCGTCGTTGCCGTTGGAGCGGATGGTGTTGGCGGCGAAGGTTTTCAGGCCGGAGAAGCTGAAGTCCAGCCCCGGACGATCGGTCATCGGTCGCGGGAAGGTGAAACGCCCCGCCGTGCCCTGCTGCGCCATCTTCGACAGCATCGGCCCGCCGGGATAATCCAGGCCGAGCAGCTTGGCGGTTTTGTCGAACGCTTCGCCGGCGGCATCGTCGATCGACTCGCCCAGCAGTTCATATTCACCGATGCCGGTGACGCTGATCAGCTGAGTGTGGCCGCCGGAGACCAGCAGCGCGACGAACGGGAACGCCGGCGGGTTATCTTCCAGCATCGGCGCCAGCAGGTGGCCTTCCATGTGGTGCACCGGTACCGCCGGCACGTTCCAGGCGAACGCCAGCGCACGCCCGACGGTAGCGCCGACCAGCAGCGCGCCTACCAGGCCCGGCCCGGCGGTATAAGCCACGCCGTCGATATCGGCCGGGGTCAGGTTGGCCTCTTTCAGCGCCGCCTGAATCAGCGGCACGGTTTTGCGCACGTGATCGCGGGAGGCCAGTTCCGGCACCACGCCGCCGTAATCGGCGTGCAGCTTCACCTGGCTGTATAATTGGTTAGCCAACAAACCGGTTTGATCGTCATACACTGCAATTCCGGTTTCATCGCAGGACGTTTCTATACCCAGTACTCGCATTACATTTCCCATCATTCACGTGCGGCCGCCAGTCTACCACATTCCGCCGCATTTACCGCCGCTGCGGCGCATCTTGTCACCGGCTTGCGCCTATGTCGATGATTCATCCAGAAAATGCCCGAGCGATTAAACACGAGCATTTTTTTCTGATTAGTCTATAATCAGCGCCCGGTGCAAAATTGCGCACGTTGCGGCAGAGCGACGCGGGTTTCAATTTGCGGTGATGCTTTACAAAGCAGCATCCATTGGAGTAAAATTCCGCACCATTTTGAAAAGGCTGGCGCTTGGCCAGCAGCAAACCGAATTTTATTGAGGTGAGAGGCACATGCCGGTAATTAAAGTACGTGAAAACGAGCCATTTGACGTTGCTCTGCGTCGTTTCAAACGCTCTTGCGAAAAAGCGGGTGTTTTAGCTGAAGTTCGTCGTCGTGAGTTTTATGAAAAACCAACTACCGAACGTAAACGCGCTAAAGCTTCTGCTGTGAAACGTCACGCGAAGAAACTGGCTCGCGAAAACGCACGCCGCACTCGTCTGTATTAATTCTTCGGGGGCAACCCCACCGCGTGAATTTCTGATTTTCAAAATCGCGCAGACCGAGTAGTTGCATACGAAGGCCGTGCTTTCCGAAAGGAATGCGCGGCTTGTTCTCGTTTATAGGCTAATGAAGTAAGGGCTTATGGCTGGACGAATTCCGCGCGTATTTATCAATGACTTGCTGGCTCGCACCGACATCGTCGATTTGATCGACGCCCGCGTGAAGCTCAAGAAGCAAGGCAAGAACTACCACGCGTGCTGTCCGTTCCACCACGAAAAGACGCCTTCATTTACCGTTAATGGCGAAAAGCAGTTTTATCACTGTTTTGGGTGTGGTGCGCACGGCAACGCCGTCGACTTTTTGATGAATTACGACCGACTCGAGTTTGTCGAAACCATCGAAGAGCTGGCGACCATGCACGGGTTGGAAGTGCCTTACGAAGCGGGCACCGGGCCGACCCAGATCGAACGCCATCAGCGCCAGAGCCTATACCAACTGATGGAACAGCTCAGCGCGTTCTATCAACAGTCACTGCAGCAGTCCTCCGGGGCACCGGCGCGCAGCTATTTGCAGCAGCGCGGATTAAGTGACGACGTTATTCGCCATTTCGCCATCGGCTTCGCGCCGGCGGGATGGGACAACGCCCTGAAGCGTTTCGGCCGCGACGCCGACTCGCGCCGCGCATTGAACGATGCCGGCATGCTGGTGACTAACGATCAGGGGCGTTCGTACGACCGTTTCCGCGAACGGGTGATGTTCCCCATCCGCGACAAGCGCGGGCGCGTCATCGCCTTCGGCGGCCGCGTGCTGGGCGACGGCATGCCCAAGTACCTGAACTCGCCGGAAACCGAAGTTTTCCATAAGGGCCGCCAGCTGTATGGCCTGTATGAAGCACAGCAGAATCACCCTACCCTGCAGCGGCTGCTGGTGGTGGAAGGGTATATGGACGTGGTGGCGTTGGCGCAATTCGGCATCGATTATGCCGTCGCCTCGCTCGGAACCTCGACGACGGCTGAACACATTCAGCTGCTGTTCCGCGCCACCGACAACGTCGTCTGCTGTTACGACGGCGACCGCGCCGGCCGCGAAGCGGCCTGGCGGGCGCTGGAAACCGCGCTGCCGTACCTGAACGACGGGCGCCAGCTGCGGTTCATGTTTTTGCCCGACGGCGAAGACCCGGACACCCTGGTGCGCAAGGAAGGCAAAGAAGCCTTCGAACAGCGAATGGAGCAGGCGCAGCCGCTGTCCACTTTCCTGTTCGAAAGCCTGCTGCCGCAGGTGGATTTGAGCAGCCCGGACGGGCGCGCCAAGCTGAGCACGCTGGCGCTGCCGCTGATTACTCAGGTGCCGGGCGAAACGTTGCGCTTGTACCTGCGTCAGGAGCTCGGCAACAAGCTGGGGCTGCTGGACGACAGCCAGCTCGACAAGCTGATGCCCAAGCAGGCTGAAAATGCGAATCCTTATCAGGCGCCCCAGCTAAAACGCACAACCATGCGTATACTGATAGGGTTACTGGTGCAAAATCCGCAGTTGGCTACACTTATCCCTTCGCTGGAAGGGTTGGAGCAGACCAAACAGGCGGGATTGCCGCTGTTCGTCGAACTGGTGCAGACCTGTTTGGCGCAGCCGGGCCTGACAACCGGGCAATTGCTGGAGCTGTATCGCGACAACAAATTCAGCCAGCAGCTTGAAACCTTGGCGACCTGGAACCATATGATCGTTGAGGACATGGTCGAACAGACCTTTTTGGATACGTTGGCCAGCCTGTACGACTCGGTGCTCGAGCAACGGCTGGAAACGCTGATCGCGCAGGCCAGAACGCGCGGACTGAGCCCGGAGGAACGTGAAGAAGTCCGTTCCCTCAACCAGGTTTTAGCGAAGAAAAACTGAATACCAAACGGCTTAAGTGCCGATAATTGCGAGGGCAGAGCCCTGCACAGTGCCGCCATAGTGGGCCGCGGCGATAACGAAAACGCCCCAAATGCTATTGTTGGCGGTTTCGCCGACCGACACCAACCTAAATACTCTGAAGTGTGGATACCGTCTTATGGAGCAAAACCCGCAGTCACAGCTGAAGCTACTTGTCACCCGTGGTAAGGAGCAAGGCTATCTGACCTATGCTGAGGTCAATGACCATCTGCCGGAAGATATCGTCGACTCCGATCAGATCGAAGACATCATCCAGATGATTAACGACATGGGCATCCAGGTGATGGAAGAAGCACCGGACGCCGATGACCTGCTGCTCGCCGAAAACTCGAACAGCACGGACGAAGATGCGGAAGAAGCCGCCGCACAGGTTCTGTCCAGCGTGGAATCCGAAATCGGCCGCACCACCGACCCGGTGCGCATGTACATGCGCGAAATGGGTACCGTCGAACTGCTGACGCGCGAAGGCGAAATCGACATCGCCAAGCGCATCGAAGACGGCATCAACCAGGTGCAGTGCTCGGTTGCCGAATACCCGGAAGCCATCACCTACCTGCTTGAGCAGTACGATCGCGTCGAAGCGGGCGAAGCGCGCCTGTCCGATCTGATCACCGGCTTCGTCGATCCTAACGCGGAAGAGGACATCGCCCCAACCGCGACCCACATCGGTTCCGAACTGTCGAGCGAAGAGCAAGACGACGACGAAGAAGATGAG
This sequence comes from Serratia sp. B501, assembly GCF_051172315.1. Classification (NCBI taxonomy): domain Bacteria; kingdom Pseudomonadati; phylum Pseudomonadota; class Gammaproteobacteria; order Enterobacterales; family Yersiniaceae; genus Serratia; species Serratia sp. B501. The sequence goes on along the minus strand of NZ_JBPIZB010000005.1, from coordinate 135,870 downwards.
GATGCCGAAGACGACGACACCGAAGACGACAACAGCATCGATCCTGAGCTGGCGCGTCAGAAGTTCGCCGAACTGCGCGATCAGTATGAAGCGACGCGTCTGGTGATCAAAAAGAACGGCCGCAGCCATGCCAGCGCCGCGGACGAGATCCTGAAGCTGTCTGAAGTGTTCAAGCAGTTCCGCCTGGTGCCGAAACAGTTCGACTTCCTGGTCAACAGCATGCGCGTCATGATGGACCGCGTTCGCACCCAGGAACGCATCATTATGAAGCTGTGCGTTGAACAGTGCAAAATGCCGAAGAAAAACTTCGTCACCCTGTTCGCCGGCAACGAAACCAGCGATTCCTGGTTCGAAGCCGCACTGGCGATGGCCAAGCCATGGTCGGAAAAGCTGAAAGACGTTGCTGAAGACGTGCAGCGCAGCCTGCAGAAACTGCGTCAGATCGAAGAAGAGACCGGCCTGACCATCGAGCAGGTCAAAGACATCAACCGTCGCATGTCGATCGGTGAAGCGAAAGCCCGCCGCGCGAAGAAAGAGATGGTTGAGGCCAACCTGCGTCTGGTTATTTCCATCGCCAAGAAATACACCAACCGCGGCCTGCAGTTCCTGGATCTGATCCAGGAAGGCAACATCGGCCTGATGAAAGCGGTAGACAAGTTCGAATACCGCCGCGGCTACAAGTTCTCGACGTACGCCACCTGGTGGATCCGTCAGGCTATCACCCGCTCCATCGCCGACCAGGCGCGCACCATCCGTATCCCGGTGCATATGATTGAGACCATCAACAAGCTCAACCGTATTTCGCGCCAGATGCTGCAAGAGATGGGCCGCGAGCCGACGCCGGAAGAGCTGGCCGAGCGCATGCTGATGCCGGAAGACAAGATCCGCAAGGTGCTGAAGATCGCCAAAGAGCCAATCTCGATGGAAACGCCGATCGGCGACGACGAAGATTCGCATCTGGGCGACTTCATCGAGGATACCACCCTCGAGCTGCCGCTGGATTCCGCGACTTCGGAAAGCCTGCGTTCCGCCACCCACGACGTGCTGGCCGGCCTGACCGCGCGCGAAGCGAAAGTGCTGCGCATGCGTTTCGGCATCGACATGAACACCGACCACACGCTGGAAGAGGTTGGCAAGCAGTTTGACGTTACCCGTGAGCGTATTCGTCAGATCGAAGCCAAGGCGCTGCGCAAGCTGCGTCACCCAAGCCGCTCCGAAGTGCTGCGCAGCTTCCTGGACGACTAAGTCCGGCTGCCGCATCAAAAACAAAAACCCCGGCCTGCCGGGGTTTTTTTATGCCTCAGAACATGCTGTTGCCGCTGGCGGTCTTTTCCGGCACCGGCTGCGTCACGTCCCAGTGCTCGACGATTTTTCCGGCGCTGTCGAGACGGAAGATATCGACGATCGCCGCCGTCTTGCCGGCTTCGCGTCCGCTGACCTCCACATGCAGGATCACGTAGTCGCCGTCGACGAACGCCTGTTTAATCTCGCTGTGCGAGTTGGGGTAACGCGTTTTCAGCAGCTCGACAAATTGACGAAATCCCTCCACGCCGTCTTGGGCATTGGGGTTATGCTGTTTGTACTGTTCGCCTAAAAACGGCCGCGCCGCCGCAAAATCCTTGTTGTTCAGCCCCTGCCGATAAAACTCCAGCACGTTCTGTTTGTTGCGCGCTTCCTGTGGCGAATGCCCCGCCTGCGCAGCGCCGGTCACCAATAACAGCGCCATCACACAGCCTTTCATTATCGATGTCATCGCATACTCCCTTATGTCATTGCAGCGCCAGGAACAGCTCGTGATAGCTGGCGGTAAGCTGCTCCAGCGTGGCGCGGTTCAATCCGCTGGGGTTGGGCAATACCCACACCTCGGTTTGCCCCAGCATCATCGTCTGCTTGCCCCAGGGCGCGTTTTTCACCCCAAAGGCGGTGGTGAACGCCTGCTTGCCTAAAATCGCCAGCGCGCGCGGCTGGTAGCGCAGGATCTTCTCTTGCAGCGCCTCACCGCCACTGCGCAACTCGTCGCGCGACAGCTCGCTGGCCGCCACCGTCGGGCGCGCCACCAGCGCGGTAATGCCGCAGCCGTTATCCTTCAGCTGCTGCCACTGCTCCGGCGCCAGCTGGCTCTCGGTAAAGCCGGCCTGATGGATCACCTTCCAGAAGCGGTTGCTGCCGTTGGCGAAAGGATAGCCCTGATGGGCGGAAGAAAGGCCGGGATTGATGCCGCAAAACACCACCCGCAGGCCAGGCGCCAGAAGTTCCATGAGTATCGTGAGTCCATTGCAGAGATTTACTGCGGTTATCGCAAAATCCGCCAGCAATTACAACAGGCTAGAACTGTGCAGAAAAGCAACATACGGGCGGGTAACAGTAGACCGCCGCTTAAGGATTCCCTATAATCTCGCGGCTTGGCCCCTTAGCTCAGTGGTTAGAGCAGGCGACTCATAATCGCTTGGTCGTTGGTTCAAACCCAACAGGGGCCACCAAATTTTAGCTGTTTTCACAGCCTTACAAGCCATCCTGTTCGGGGTGGCTTTTTTGTTTCCCGCCGCCGTGCCACACTTCACTTTCGGCATGCCTGATTTATTCCGACTCAAAAGGGCCCCGCATGATCGTCAACTGCGACCACGACAACCTTGATGCCTGGCTGGCTCTGCGCTCGGCGCTATGGCCCACCTGCCCGTTGGAAGAACACCGCGCGGAAATGCGCGAAATATTGGCTTCGCCGCACCACACCGCGTTTATGGCGCGGGGGCTGGATGGCGTTTTTGTCGCCTTTGCCGAGGTCGCGCTGCGCTACGATTATGTCAACGGCTGCGAATCGTCGCCGGTGGCATTTTTGGAAGGGATTTATACCGCCGAACGCGCCCGCCGCCAGGGCTGGGCCGCGCTCTTAATCGCGCAGGTGCAGGAGTGGGCGAAGCAACAGGGGTGCAGCGAGCTGGCGTCGGATACCGACATCGCCAATCTGGACTCCCAGCGCCTGCATGCGGCGCTGGGTTTTGCCGAAACGGAACGGGTGGTGTTTTACCGTAAAACGCTGGGCTGATCAGGCGGCCTTGCTTTGCCGCTGATGCGCCAGCTGCTCGGCGCGCAGCAGCCTCTTCCCCACCAATATTAACCAAACCCCATCCCCATCCAGCGTTTGCCGTGGCACTCTCACCGGCATAGCAGCCGTATCGGTCGCCCATCAACATAAGGCTATCAAATACAATCATAATGAGCGTAATTGGTTCTATTTTGATTGGATTTGTCGCCTTACTTTATTTTGAAAAACTTATAATGGGGACATCACATACCCGCAGATACCGCTCAATAGAACAGGAGATTGGCATTTATGAAACTGACCAGCCAAAGCTTTAAAGAAGGAGAGTTCATTCCCGGTGATTTCGCCTTCGCTGTCCCCGATGCCGCCAACCATGTCGCTTTATCGGCAAATCGCAACCCCCATCTCGCCTGGAGTGAAGTGCCTGCAGGCACGCAGTCTTTCGTGATCGTCTGCCATGATCCCGACGTGCCAAGCCGCGGTGATGATGTGAATCAAGAGGGTCGGGTTGTGCCCGCATCGTTGCCGCGCGTTGATTTCTTTCACTGGCTGCTGCTGGATATTCCGGCCAGTACCGTGGAAATTGCGGCGGGCTCTCAATCGGACGGCGTAACGCCGCGTGGCAAAACCGGGCCAAACGCCCCTTCGGCCTATCGCCACGGCATCAATGACTATACCGGTTGGTTTGCCGCCGACGAGCAGATGAAGGGGGAATATTACGGTTACGATGGCCCATGCCCACCGTGGAACGATACGTTAGTTCATCATTATATTTTCACGGTTTATGCGCTTGCTACCCCCGGTTTGGATGTGCAGGGGCCTTTGACAGGGACTAATGTGAATGCCGCCCTGGCGGAAGCGCCGGTGTTAGCCCAGGCGAGCCTGACGGGGCTCTACAGCCTGAACCCAAACGTAGCGCCGACGGTAAAATAACCGCATGAAGGAGTCGAGCATGAACCGGCACAGTTCCTCCAGGCCAATGAAAACCAGACGCGAGCCAGATGCGAAGCGTTTGCCCTGGTATTCTCCTTCGGGGGCTCCGGTGTCAAGGCGTCGGCTATGCGGGGTGTGTCAGCCGACATTGAAACGCCAGCTGCATACGCCGCAATTCGTCTTCCATGAAGCGACGGTCTTGTTGATCGTGGCCGGCCAGCTCGATATTACAACGGCCTCACACCACTTCTCTCTGGAGAACCCCGGCGAACTGGTCTTGATCGCCCCCAATACCCGTGCAGATTTGGTCAAAACACCGGTCGACATCGATCGGCCTTTTCGCTCGCTATTCCTGACGCTGTCGGCAGAATTGCTGGATACCTTTCACCGAAACCGGCAAGCTTCGGCCCCCATTCGCTATACAGACTACGCGTGTAACACGCTGCCTCTGAACGAAGATCTGTCGGCGACGTTTTATCACGTGATTGAAAGCGTGGAAAAACAGGAAATCAGCGATATTCGCCTGCAATATCGCCTGTTGGACTTTTTGACCGCGCTGGCCGAACGGGGGCATGTTTTCACGCATTTGCCATTGGATAGCGCATCACAGCGCCTGCGCACCTTGATTTTTGAGGCTCCGGAACAAAACTGGACGGCGGAAACAGCGGGAAAAACGTTAGCGATGAGCCCGGCAACGTTGCGGCGGCGTCTTGCCGCCGAACAGACGCGCTTCGAAGACTTACTGATAGACGTCCGTATGCATCACGCCATGATGTTGGTTCAAACCACCCGATGGGATATGACCCGCATTGCAGAAGCCTGCGGCTACAAATCCAGAGCGCGCTTTAGCGAACGCTTTCAAAAGCGTTTTGGTTACGCGCCTTCCGCCATCAGATAAAACGCTGGGCTGATCAGGCGGCCTTGCTTTGCCGCTGGTGCGCCAGCTGCTCGGCGCGCAGCAGGATCTCCTGCAGATCGTCCTCGTCGATATCGAACAGATCTCCCTCCATCAGCGCCTCGTGCAGATCGGCGCGGGTGATGGCAACGGCATCGATCGGCAGATTGGCCGGCTTGGCCTCCGCCGGCGCCAGCGCGTGCGGGTAGCGTCGCCCGGCCAGGTTATTGAACAGAATGGCCAGCACCGCCAGCAGCACCGAGTTCAGCAGCACCGGGTACAGCACAAAGTGATAGCCCATCTGGTGAATGCCGGGGCCGCCGAGGATGGCGGTCAGCGCCACCGCGCCGCCCGGCGGATGCAGGCAGCGCAGCTTGAACATCAGGCCGATGGCCACCGCCGCCGCCACGCCGCAGGCCAGGCCGGGATCGAGGATCAGCAGACCGGCGCTGACGCCCACCGTCGCCGCCAGCGCATTGCCGCCGACGATCGACCAGGGCTGCGCCAGCGGGCTGTTGGGCACGCCGAACAGCAGCACCGCCGAAGCGCCCATCGGCGCGATAAACCACAGGTTCACCTCACCCAAAATAAAGTGGCTGATCCAGCCGGCGAGCATCAGCCCCAAACCGGCGCCGACGCTGGAAATCAGCATCTCTCGCTTGCCCACCGCCAGCGGGTGCGGCCACAGGCGCGCAACTCCCACTCTTACCCGTTCTATCCACTGCGTCTTCATGTTACCCGATACGGCTCAATTCACGTGTTGGCAACAAATATATCACGTCGCGCCAGCGCCGCCGTCCGCCGCGTCATAAAAGAACTTTTAGGCTAACAGATTGATTTTTAGCCTCCCCTCAACAATGATGAATGTTCCCCCCTTAACCCCGAGGAACCGCCGATGTCTCAACCGATCACCGAGCTTTATACCGACAGTGAATTTTTCAGCCCGTACGCCATGTCCGCCTTTGTCGTGCTGACGGAAAAAGGCATTCCGTTCACCGTGAAGCCGGTGGACCTGGCGAAAGAAGAGAACAAAGAGGCGGCCTACGCGGCGCTGTCGCTCACCCGCCGGGTGCCGACGCTGGCGATCGGCGAGTTCCAGCTCTCGGAGTCTTCGGCGATCGCAGAATACCTGGAAGACATCCATCCAGCCCACGCCGTATACCCGCGCGACGTGAAGCTGCGCGCCAAGGCGCGCGAGATCCAGGCCTGGCTGCGCAGCGATCTGCTGCCGATCCGCGCCGAGCGCTCGACCGAGGTGGTGTTCAACAACGGCAAGTTCCCGCCGCTGTCCGAAGCCGCGCAGGAGGCCGCGCGCAAGCTGATCGCCGCCGTGGAAAAGCTGCTGAGCCACGGGCAGGACAATCTGTTCAGGGAGTGGTGCATCGCCGACACCGATCTGGCGCTGATGCTCAACCGGCTGGTGATGCACGGCGATCCGGTGCCGGAGCGCGTGCGCCACTATGCGCACAAGCAGTGGCAGCGCCCGTCGGTGCAGGCCTGGCTGGCGTTGTCGGAAAAACGGCGCGCCTGAGAAAAAAATCGGCGGCCACGACGCCGCCGTTCTCAATGCCGAGAAACAACATCACTGCTTGAGGGAAGGCAAATCACCATCCAGAGGGCAGATAGCCTAACAATGAAGCGATGGCGTACACCGCGCTGGCCAGATACAGCAACACAATGCTGACCTGCAGCAACGGGTGCGTGATCCAGTTGCACTGCCAGCGCGGGGTCTGGTCGCCCTGTTTGCGCGCACCGCGCAGGATCAGCATCGGCATGATCGACAGGATCACCCCGCTGAACACCCCGGCGAAGTAGAGCGCGTTGACGAACGACACCAGCCCGCTGTAGGCCAGCGCGAACGGCGGCACCACCACCAGCAGCAGCACGCCGAAGCGGCGCAGCGGCAGCTCGTCGTTGCCCAGCCGGAACTTGTCGAAGATATTGGTCAGGAAGCTGCCGCCCAATCCCCAGTACGAGGTCAGCATCGCGCACAGCGCAAAGATGTTGGCGGAGAAGAACGCCCACTGCCCCAGCGCCTGGCCCCAGGAAATGGTGGCCACGTCGGAGATGTCATTCAACCCGCTGAGCGCAATCACCGACATCGGCACCGCCGCCAGCAAAATGAACGTCACCACCATGCCGACGATGATCGCCTTCGGCAGTTGCTCCGGTTTGTCGGCAAAGCCGCGCGCCATTTCCGGCACGATGTACTGCGCCGAGAAGCAGAACACCACCACGTTGAACACCGGCACCATATAGCGCCAGTCGCCGTCCAGCAGGTTGCGCATCTGGGTGGTGTCTTTCAGCAGCGTCGCCGCCACCAGCGCGGTCAACATCACCACCATGCCGATGCTGATGAACTTCTCGCCGCGGCCAATCGCTTTCAAACCGAGGTACAGCACGCCGGCGGCGGGCACGAAGAACAGCAGGCTGCCCAGAGCCGGCGAGATGCCGAACAGCGATTGCAGCAGCTTGCCGCTGCCGGTCATATAGGCGGTGAGCGCCCCAACGCTGTTGACGCACACCGAAGCGAACATCAGCCAGGCGCCCAGTCCACCGACGTAGCGCTTCGCCAGCCCGCTCAGCTGCAGATGCGCGCGGGTGCGCAGCGTGGATTCGGCGACGTACAGCATGGTGATGGTGGTCAGGCTTCCCACCAGCACCAGCCAGAACAGCAGCGGCAGAAAGCCGGCCTTGCTGGAGGCGTAGGCGATGGAGAGCACCCCGGCGCCGATGTTGGTGCCGACGATCATCGCCACCCCTTCGAGGAAACTTAACGATTTGGCGGGTGCAGGTGCTCGCACCCCGGCGGCAAGCGCCGGAGAAACAGAGATATTATCAGACATGCATCATCCTTCATCGCCCGGCGACGCTGGCCGCCGGGATGGGTTAACGTCCTGACGCTCAACAGCTCACATCGATACACAGGTATTTCAGCTCCAGATATTCTTCTATCCCGTAGCGCGATCCTTCACGCCCGAGCCCTGACTGTTTCACGCCGCCGAACGGCGCCACTTCGTTGGAAATCAGCCCGGTGTTGATGCCGACCATGCCGTACTCCAGCGCTTCCGGCACGCGCCACTGGCGCGCGGCGTTCTGCGTGAACAGGTAGGCGGCCAGGCCGAATTCGGTGTCGTTGGCCATGGCGATGGCTTCCGCCTCGTCATGGAAACGGAACAGCGGCGCCACCGGCCCGAAGGTCTCTTCTTTGGCGAAGCGCATCTTCTGCGTTACGCCGGTCACCACCGTCGGCTGGAAGAAGGTGCCGCCCAGCGCGTGCGGCTGGCCGCCGGTGGCGATCTGCGCCCCTTTGATCAGCGCGTCGTCGATATGGCTCTGCACCTTCGCCACCGCATCGCTGTCGATCAGCGGCCCCTGAGTGGTGCCTTCCTGGCTGCCGTCACCGACTTTCAACTGCTCGACCGCCGCCACCAGTTTCTCCGCCAGCCGCTCGTAGATGCCGTCCTGCACGTAGATACGGTTGGCGCACACGCAGGTCTGGCCGCTGTTGCGGAACTTGGAGGCCATGATGCCCGCCACCGCCGCGTCCAGATTGGCGTCGTCGAACACGATGACCGGCGCATTGCCGCCCAGCTCCAGCGACAGTTTCTTGATGCTCGGCGCGCACTGCGCCATCAGAATGCGGCCGACCTCGGTCGAACCGGTAAAGCTCAGCTTGCGCACCACCGGGCTGTCGCACAGCACCTTTCCCACCTGCGCCGCTTCGCCGGTCACCACCTGCAACACGCCGGCGGGAATACCGGCGTCCTGCGCCAGCTTCGCCAACGCCAGCGCGGTCAGCGGCGTTTGCTCGGCCGGTTTGACGATGATGGCGCAGCCTGCCGCCAGCGCCGGCGCCACCTTGCGGGTGATCATCGCCGCCGGGAAATTCCACGGGGTGATGGCCGCGCACACGCCGATCGGCTGCTTCACCACCACCAGGCGCTGCGAAGCCTGCGGCGCCTGCAATACCGCGCCGTCCACCCGCTTGGCCTCTTCGGCGAACCAGGTGATGAACGACGCGGCGTACGCCACTTCGCCGCGTGCTTCCGCCAGCGATTTGCCCTGCTCGGCAGTCATCAGCTGCGCCAGATCTTCCTGTGCGGCCAGCACCTTGTCGGCCCAGGCCAACAGCAGCGCGGAACGCTGCTTGGCGGTCAGCTGTTTCCAGTCGTTTTGCGCCCGCAGCGCCGCCGCGATCGCCTGCTGGGTTTCCTCTTCGCTGACCAGCGGAATGCTGGCCAGTTCGGCGCCGGTGGCCGGGTTGATCACCGCTTCGCGTTTGCCGCTCAGGGCATCGCACCACTCGCCGTTGATCAGACACTGGCTGCGCAACAGCTCGGGATTATTCAATTTCATGCCGATCGCTCCTTAGTGGGCCAGCGCGCGGGACAGAATGCCCATCGCCTTGGTGAACTGATCGTCCGGGATAGTCAGCGGGTAGAGGAAGCGGATCACGTTGCCGTTCACGCCGCAGCTCAACAGCAGCAGCCCTTCCTCCATCGCCTTCTGCTGCACCTGACGGGTGATCTCCGCCGAAGGCTTGCCGGTAACCGGATCGTTGAACTCTACCGCCACCATCGATCCCTGCGCGCGCACATCGGCGATCGCCGGGCTGGTTTTGCGCGCCTGCTGCAACACTTCCACCAGGTGCTGCCCCAAGCGCTCGGCGCGCTGGCACAGCTGCTCTTCGTCGATCACGTCCAGCACCGCGTGCGCGGCGGCCACCGCCAGCGGGTTACCGGCATAGGTGCCGCCCAGCCCGCCCGGCGCCGGCGCGTCCATCACCTCGGCGCGGCCCGCCACCGCCGACAGCGGCATGCCGCCCGCCAGGCTTTTCGCCATAGTGATCAAATCGGGCTTAACGCTGTAGTGCTCCATGGCGAACAGCTTGCCGGTACGGGCGAAGCCGGTCTGCACTTCGTCGGCGATCAGCAGGATGCCGTGCTGGTCGCACAGCGCGCGCAGCGCCTGCATGAAATCGGCCGGCGCCACGTTGAAACCGCCCTCGCCCTGCACCGGCTCCAGCACAATGGCCGCCACCTGCTTGGGATCGATATCCGCTTTAAACAGGCGATCCAGGCTGTTCATCGCGTCTTCGGTGGTCACGCCGTACAGCGCGTTCGGGTACTGGCCGTGGAACACCGAGCCGGGGAATGGGCCAAAGCCCAGTTTGTAAGGCGCCACTTTGCCGGTCAGCGCCATGGTCATATAGGTGCGGCCGTGGAAGCCGCCGCCGAAGGTGATCAAGCCCGGACGGCCGGTGTAAGCGCGGGCGATCTTCACCGCGTTTTCCACCGCTTCCGCGCCGGTGGTGAAGAAAGCGGTTTTACACGGACCGGCGATCGGCGCGCGCTGGTTGATGCGCTCCGCCAAAGAAACATAGCTTTCGTAAGGAACGATCTGATAGGCGGTGTGGGTGAAGGCCTGCAGCTGCTTTTCAATTGCGGCGATCACCTTCGGGTGACGGTGCCCGGTGTTCAGCACGGCGATCCCCGAAGCAAAGTCGATCACTTCTTTGCCCTCCACATCCCACAGCGTGGCGTTCTCTGCGCGCTCGGCGTAAAAACCACACATCACGCCCACTCCGCGCGGGGTGGCGTCCTGACGGCGTTGGTTCAATTCTGCGTTTTTCATGCTGTTCTCTCCGGTCGGTGCCAGTTACACGTTTCGTTCACATTCGTGAAACAATGCCGTTTATTTACACAGGATGTGGCCCTATAATCGAGTGCCAGTTACGAATAATTGAGGGATCCAATTGCGCTCATTGAGTGGTGATCTGTTGCTGCAGCGCCTCGGCGAACAGTCCGATGACAAGCTGCACAAGCGGCTTTATAACGCGATCCGCACCAGCATTCTCGACGGCAGCCTGCCGCCCTCCAGCCGCCTGCCCGCCTCACGCGATCTGGCGCAGGAGCTCAGCCTGTCCCGCAACACCGTGTTAACCGTTTATGAACAACTGCTGGCGGAAGGCTACGTGTCGGCGCGCGCCGGCAGCGGCACCTTCGTCGCTGACACGGTGCCGGACAGCTGCCTCTCCACCGGCGGCGCTCCGGCGGACGGCAGCGGGCAACCGCGGCGCGTCGAACTGTCGGAGCGCGGCGCCACGCTGCTGCACCACGCCAGCGCCAGCCCCAAACAGTGGGGGGCGTTCATTCCCGGCGTGCCCGACGTCAACGCCTTTCCTCATCAGCTGTTCAGCAAGATCCAGGCGCGCCTCAGCCGCCGCCCGACGCCGCAGCGGCTGACCTACAGCAATCAGGGCGGCAGCCCGGAGCTACAGCATGCACTGGTGGAGTATTTACGGGTGGCGCGCTCGGTGCGCTGCTCGCCGGAACAGATCCTGATCACCGAGGGCATCCATCAGGCGATCGATCTGGTGACGCGCATGTTGTGCAATCCGGGGGATGACGCCTGGATCGAAGAGCCGGGCTATTGGGGGATCCGCAATATCCTGCGCATCAATGCGCTGAACATCTGCCCGCTGGCGGTGGACGAAGCCGGGCTGGTGCCGCCGGAGCAGCCGACCAACCCGCCGCGGCTGATCTTCGTCACCCCGTCGCACCAGTATCCGCTCGGCTCGGTGATGAGCCTGGCGCGCCGCCAACGACTGCTGGCGCTGGCGCGCAACGCCGGCGGTTGGATCGTCGAGGACGACTACGACAGCGAATTCCGCTTTTCCGGCCAACCGATCCCGGCGCTGCAAGGGCTGGAAGCCGACGCGCCGGTGATCTACATCGGCACCTTCAGCAAAACACTCTACCCGGCGCTGCGCCTCGGCTATGTGGTGTTACCGCCGCCGCTGGTGCAGGCGCTGAAAACCGCCCACGCCGAGCTCTATCGCGGCGGGCACCTGCTGATCCAGAGCGCGCTGGCGGAGTTCATCCAGGCGGGGCACTACACCGCGCATATCCGCCGCATGCGGCTGCTGTACGCCCGGCGGCGCGCCTTCCTGACCGGCTTGATCGAACGGCACCTCGGCAAACAGGCGCTCAGCGAGTTCAACAGCAACGCCGGATTGCACCTGATCCTCAACCTGCCGGACGAGGCCGACGACGTGGCGATCGCCGCCGCCGCCGGCGCGCAAGGGGTGCTGGTGCGGCCGCTGTCGCGCTACTACATGCTGCCCAATCGGCGGCGCGGCCTGCTGATGGGTTTTGCCTGCGTGCCGGAAGAGCAGATGGCCGCCGCCTTCACCCAACTGTTGGCGTGCATCAACGCCCCGCACTAAGTCAGAGCGCCGCCCACCTGCCTCACCAGGCCTGAAGCCACCAGCCGTCCGCCTGTCGGTGCAGGCGGTGCGTCGGCCGCAGCGCCTGCAGGAAGTCTTCGTCGTGCGACACCACCATCATCGCGCCGGGGAAATCCGCCAGCGCGGTTTCAATCGCCAGCGACGACGCCAGATCCAGGTGGTTGGTCGGCTCGTCGAGCAACAGCAGCTGCGCCGGTTGTCGCCGCCACAGCGCGCAGGCCAACGCCGCCTTCAGCCGTTCACCGCCGCTCAGCGAGCCCAGCGGCAACGCGATGCGATCCGCGCCAAGCTGCAGCTGCGCCAGCCGGGTGCGCAACGCGCCTTCCGCCAACGGCGAATCCTGTAGCCCCAGATGCTCCATCACCGACAGGCCCGGGTCGAGCTGCGACAGGGTTTGATCGAGGTAGGCGGTCGACAGCGGACAATGACAATGGCCGGAAAGCGCCGCCAGCCGGCCGAGAATAGTCTTCAGCAAAGTGGATTTGCCGCAGCCGTTGGGGCCGGTCAACGCCACGCGCATCGGGCCGTCGATACGCAGATCCAGCGGCGGCGCGCTGACGAACGGCAGCTGCAGCCGCTCGAGCACCAGCACCTGCTTGTTCGCGCTCACTTCACTGCCCGGCAGCGCCAGCAACACCGGCTGTTCCTCTTCCACCCGCTGGTAGGCTTCGCGCACCGCCGCATCGAGGCTGTCGCGCCGATCCTGATGCTGTTTGCGCAGCGTGCCGAGGCTCTCCTTCGCCGCCGACTTGTAGGCCACCCGCTCGAAAGAGGCGATATTCAGCGTATCGACGACGCGCAGCGTTTGCGCCGAGCGCCGCTGGCTCATGTCGTGCTCTTTCTGTTGGCGGGCGCGGGTGCGGCGGCGCTCCTCGCGTGCATGCTCCAGATCGGCGCGCGCCGCCTGCTGCTCCGTATCGCGCTGGCGCCGGTAGTCATCATAGTTGCCGCCGTAGCTGCGCAGCGCGCCGGGCGTCAATTCAACGATGCGCTCCATGCGCGCCAGCAGCTGCCGGTCATGGCTGGCGATCAGCAACCCGCCCCGCCACTGATCCAGTTGCTGATATAGCCAGGCGCGCCCGACGCTGTCGAGATGGTTGGTCGGTTCGTCCAGCAGCAGAAAATCCGCCTCGCCGAGCAAGGCGCCGCACAGCGCCGCGCGCATCCGCTCGCCGCCGCTCAGCGAACTGGCGGATCGCAACGGATCGAAGGCCGGCAGCCCGGCGGCGGCGAAGGCGTTTTGCAGGCGATCGTGGAGATCCCATCGCCCTTCCAGACGATCGATATCGTCCGCCAGCGGCCGCCCCTGCTCGAGACGCGCCAGCGCGGCGAACACCTCGCCATAGCCCAACAGCTGGGCCAGCGTGGTGTCCGCGGCGATCTCCGGTTGCTGTGCAACGTAAGCTACTGCGGCATGAGATTCGACGTGCCCGTTGCCCGGTTGATCCCGCCCGGCGATCAGGCGCAGCAGCTGGGTTTTGCCGACGCCGTTGCGCCCTACCAGACCGCAGCGCTGCCGGTCGAAAGCGAGATCCAGCGGGCCGAACAGCGTTTCGCCGTCAGCAAATTGGCAGGTCAGTTGATGTAAAACGAAATAAGGGGACTGCGCTGAATGAGCCATAAGCACTCCTGAATGAGATCAAAACATCCCCACAGGGCGCGAGAGCGCACAGCGTGGGACACGATATCAACAGGTGTGGGTGTTCATTTTCGGTGATGGCTCCGCAGAGAGAAGGAATTTACAACGCGTAAAGGCTAACCGATCTTTTGTTCGTTATGCAAACAGAGTCTGAGATTCATGACATCTATCACATTCGGCGCAACGCAGATTCCCAAGCGGCGCGACAACGGCTAGATTTATCTCATCCGACCACTTGTGTTCACATAATTATAACAACGGGCCCCGATTTCACCCGATGGAGAGTGCAATGAGCAATTACCCTCACCTGCTGGCGCCGCTGGATCTCGGCTTCACCACCCTGAAAAACCGGGTGCTGATGGGATCGATGCATACCGGCCTGGAAGAGCTGCCCGACGGCCCGCAGCGCCTGGCCGCGTTCTATGCCGAGCGCGCCGCCGCCGGCGTGGCGCTGATCGTCACCGGCGGCATTGCCCCGAACGAACAGGGCGTGGTGTTTCGCGGCGGTTCGATCCTCAACAGCGAGGAGCAATTGCCTCACCACCGCCCGGTGACTGAAGCCGTCCACCGGGCGGGCGGCAAAATTGCGCTGCAGATCCTGCACACCGGCCGTTACAGCTATCAACCCAAGCTGGTGGCCCCTTCCGCGCTGCAGGCGCCGATCAACCCGTTTACGCCGAGCGCGCTCAGCGCAGCGGAGATCGAGCAGACTATCGCCGACTTCGCCCGCTGCGCGGCGCTGGCGCAGCAGGCCGGCTATGACGGCGTTGAGGTGATGGGATCCGAGGGCTATCTGATCAACCAATTCTTGACGACGCGCACCAATCAGCGCGACGACCAATGGGGCGGCAGCTTCACCAACCGCATGCGCTTCGCCGTCGAAACCGTCAAGGCGGTACGCCAGGCGGTGGGCCCGGAATTCATTCTGATCTACCGGCTGTCGATGCTCGATCTGGTGGAAGATGGCTCCAGCTGGCAGGAGATCGAGCAGCTGGCGCTGGCGATCGAACAGGCGGGCACCACGATCATCAATACCGGCATCGGCTGGCACGAAGCGCGTATTCCGACCATCGCCACCATGGTGCCGCGCGCCGGATTCAGCTGGGTGACCCGCAAGCTGATGGGCAAGGTCAGCATCCCGCTGATCACCACCAACCGCATCAACGATCCGGCGGTAGCCGAGCAGGTGCTGGCGGACGGCTGCGCCGACATGGTGTCGATGGCGCGCCCGTTCCTCGCCGACGCCGCCTTTGTGCAGAAAGCCGCCGAGGGGCGCGCCGACGAGATCAATACCTGCATCGGTTGCAACCAGGCCTGTCTCGACCAGATCTTTGAAGGTAAGCTGACTTCCTGTCTGGTCAACCCGCGCGCCTGCCGTGAAACCGAAATGCCGCTGACGATGGCGGAAAAGCCGAAAAAACTGGCGGTGGTCGGCGCCGGCCCCGCCGGGCTGGCGTTTGCCACCACCGCCGCCAGCCGTGGCCATCAGGTGACATTGTTCGACGCTGCCGAGCAGATCGGCGGCCAGTTCAACATCGCCAAGCAGATCCCCGGCAAGGAAGAATTCCATGAAACCCTGCGTTACTTCCGCCGCCAGCTGGCGCTGCGTGAAGTGACGGTCAAACTGGGCGTCAAGGTCGAGGCGGCGGATTTAAGCGAATTCGATGAGGTGATCCTCGCCTGCGGCATCGTGCCGCGCACCCCGGATATTCCCGGCATCGGGCACGCCAAGGTGCTGAGCTATCTGGATGTGCTGCGCGATAAAAAACCGGTCGGCCAGCGGGTGGCGATCATCGGCGCCGGCGGCATCGGCTTCGACACCGCCGAGTACCTTAGCCAACACGGCGTCTCCAGCAGCCTGGATCAGGCGGAATTCAACCGCGAATGGGGCATCGACGGCCGCCTTGAGCAACGCGGCGGGCTGGCGGCGCAAGGCCCGCAGGCACCACGCGCCGCCCGGCAGATCTACCTGTTGCAGCGCAAAACCAGCAAGGTGGGCGAAGGTCTGGGGAAAACCACCGGTTGGATCCACCGCGCCAGCCTGGCGATGCGCGGCGTGAAGATGCTCAACAGCGTCAGCTATCGGCTGATCGACGACGAAGGGCTGCACATCACCCGCGCCGAGCAAGACAGCTGCCTGCCGGTGGACACGGTGGTCATTTGCGCCGGGCAGGAACCGCGCCGCGAACTGCAGCAGCCGCTGCTGGCGATGGGGAAAACCGTGCATCTGATCGGCGGCGCCGACGTGGCTGCCGAGCTGGACGCCCGCCGCGCGATCGATCAGGGCACGCGGCTGGCGATGGCGCTGTAAAAAAAGGGCGCACCGCGCCCCTTGTTATTGATTCTCAGCGACGCGCGCCGGATTTCACCGCTCTCAAGATCACGAACTTCTTGTTCGAGGCCACCAGCGTGCAGTTGCCGAACAGACGTTTGAGCTTCTGATGGTAGTCGAGGTGACGGTTGCCGACGATGCGCAGTTCGCCGCCCACTTGCAGGCAGCGCTTGGCGTCGCAGAACATCTGCCAGGCGGTGTGATCGGTAATGGCGTGTTGCTGGTGGAACGGCGGGTTGCACAGCACCGCCTGCACGCTTTCGCGCTCGATGCCCGCCAGCGCGTTGTTCACCTCAAACTGGCAGCGGTCCAGCTCTTGCGGCAGGTTGTGCTCCACGTTCAGCTCGCTGGAGGCCACCGCCATGTAGGATTCATCGACGAAAGTCACCTGCGCGTCAGGATTCTGCGCCAGCGCCGTCAGGCCAATCACGCCGTTGCCGCAGCCCAGATCGACGATATGGCCATTCAGGCCGCGCGGCAGATGCTCCAGGAACAGGCGCGCGCCGATATCCAGGCTGCCGCGCGAGAAGACGTTGGCGTGGTTGTGGATCAGCCAATCGGTGCCGTCCAGCGTCCAGTTGGTGGTTTCCGCCGCCGCCGGCGGGACGATGTCCGCCGCCTGGCAGAAGATCAGGCGCGCCTTCTTCCACGCCAGGCTGGTGCGCGTTGGGCCCAGCACCTTTTCAAACAGCTGCATCGTCGAAGTATGCACGTCGCGCGCTTTGGCGCCGGCGACGATCAGCGTGTCTTCGGTCACGACGTGGCGCAGCGCGCGCAGCTGCTGTTCCAGCAGCGCCAGCGCTTTCGGCACGCGAATCAGCACCACCGCCGGCGCCGCCGGCAGCTCGGCCAGACTGTCCAACAGCGTGACCTGCTCAGGATCCAGACCGTTGAGCTTGAGGTTGTGACGCGTCGCCAGCTGGCTCATGTACGAGTCGCTGACGCTGTAAGGACGATGCGCGTGCAGCGCACAGGCCAGGGTGCCGAAGTTATCGTTGAAAATCAGCACCGGGCGGCCACCGATATCTACGTTTTCAAGCTGTTGCAGCAGATATTCGTCCGCCGCTTCCCACGCCTGCAGCTGGGTGGATTCTTCCTGTTGGGGATAACGCTCCAGCTCAAGTTGCTGTGTTCCCAGATCGAGTTGGCTCATTGCCCCTCCTGACTGATAAAATTTGGGCTGTTTATCCCCTAAAAACGCCCGTCAGTAAAATGTTTTTTCGGATAAATTGCGTATGTCAGGATTTGAGCGAAAAAACAGCATAGAATGACCGGCTGAATGGCCGTTGATACGGAACAAGAATGTCTGAATTGACCTACCTGCAAGGCTACCCGGCGCATCTGCAAAGCCAGGTGCAGCAATTGATCCACCAGAACCGGCTGGGAGACGTGCTGCTGCAGCGCTATCCGCAGGTGCACGACTGCACCACCGACAAGTCGCTGTATCAGTTTACCGTCGATCTGAAAAACCAGTATCTGCGCAACGCCCAGCCGCTGAGCAAGGTGGCCTACGACAGCAAGATCCACGTCATGAAGCACGCGCTGGGCCTGCACACCGCCATCTCGCGCGTGCAGGGCGGCAAGCTGAAGGCCAAGGCGGAAATCCGCGTGGCGACGGTGTTCAAGGTCGCGCCCGAACCGTTCCTGCGCATGATCGTGGTGCATGAGCTGGCGCACCTGAAAGAGAAAGATCACAACAAGGCGTTCTACAGCCTGTGTTGCCATATGGAGCCGGATTACCACCAGTTGGAGTTCGATACCCGGCTGTATCTGACGCACCTTTCGCTGTTCGGCGAGCTGTATGCATAGCGAATGAGGGCGTGATAATCTGCGGTTTTAAGCCTGGACCGGAGTTCGCCATGATTCGCTTTGCCGTCGTCGGCACCAACTGGATTACGGAACGTTTTATCGATGCCGCCCATGAGAGCGGCAAACTCAAGCTGAGCGCCGTGTATTCACGCTCGCTGGAACAGGCGCAGGCGTTTGGCGCCAACTATCAGGTCACGCAGTTTTTCGACTCGCTCGAGGCGATGGCCCAGTCCGACGCCATAGACGCGGTATATATCGCCAGCCCCAATTCCCTGCACTGCCCGCAATCGCTGCTGTTCCTGCGCCATAAAAAGCACGTGATCTGTGAAAAACCGCTGGCCTCCAACCAGCGCGAAGCGGAACAGCTGGCGGCCTGCGCGCGGGAAAATCAGGTGGTGCTGTTCGAAGCGTTCAAAAGCGCCTATCTGCCGAATTTTCTGGCGCTGCAGCAGGCATTGCCGAAAGTCGGCCGGCTGCGCAAAGCCTTCATCAACTACTGCCAATACTCTTCGCGCTACCCGCGCTACCTGGCCGGCGAGAACCCCAACACGTTTAACCCGCAGTTCTCCAACGGCTCCATCATGGATATCGGCTACTACTGCCTGGCCAGCGCGGTGGCGCTGTTCGGCGCGCCGCAGTCGGTGCTCGCCAGCGCCACGCTGCTCGATACCGGTGTGGACGCCCACGGCACCGTCTGCCTGAACTACGGCGATTTCGACGTCACGCTTTCCCATTCCAAGGTCAGCGACTCGGCGATCCCCAGCGAGATCCAGGGAGAGGAAGGCACGCTGATTATCGACAAGATTTCCGAGTGTCAGGGCGTGGCGCTGACGCCGCGCGGCGGCAACCGCCAAGATCTGAGCCAGCCGCAGCACATCAACACCATGCTGTATGAAGCGCTGGCCTTCGCCGAGCTGGTGGAAAATCACCGGGTGGAACATCCGGGGCTGGAGAATTCGCTGATCGTCGCCCGCCTGCTGACCGATATCCGCCGCCAGACCGGCGTCGTCTTCCCCGCCGACGGAGAATGAGATGAAACCGCTGCTCGTGATGCAAACCGGCGACGCGCCGCAGGCCATTCGTCAGGAATTGGCCAACTTTGATGGCATGTTCCTGCAACAGGGTAATATCGACGCCGAACGCGCGCACATCGTACACTTGCCCGCCGGCGAGCGGCCGTTGCCGCCGGCCGCCTATTGCGGCGTGGTCATCACCGGCTCGCCGGCGATGGTGACCGAACAGCTACCGTGGAGCGAGGCGGCGGCCGAGTGGCTGCGCCAGGCGATGGCGCTCAAACTGCCGCTGTTCGGCGTCTGCTACGGCCACCAGCTGTTGGCCTACGCGCTCGGTGGCGAAGTGGGTTACCACCCGCAGGGCATGGAGGTGGGCACGCTGGAGATCGAACTGCTGCCCGCCGCGGCCGAAGACCGGCGGCTCACCCTGCTGCCACCGCGCTTCAAAGCCAACCTGATCCACTCGCAGAGCGTGCTGACGCCGCCCGCCGGCGCGCAGACGCTGGCGCGTTCGCAGCAGGACGCGCACCAGATCCTGCGCTATGGCGATCATGCCCTGACCACCCAGTTCCACCCGGAATTCAACGGCGCGGTGATGAGCCAGTATCTGCAGTGGCTCGGCGAGCTGCATCCCGAGCAGCAGGCTCGCTATCAGCAGCAACAACAACAGGTTAGCGACACGCCGTTCAGCCGCCTGCTGCTGCAGGGATTCGTCGTCAGCCTGGGCGCGCAAAAAGCGTTGGCCGGCTAACGCGATTCACGTTGACCGCCGACACATTTTGCATTACTTTCTGCTCTGCAAAGGGGAGTAACTTCATTGCCGGTCAATCGTCATTACGATGCGCAAGCATCCGGTTACCGGGCAACCTGATGTCAAAGGTGTAACCACCTTCATCAACGTTGTAAGTGAGACCTTGCCGGAAGGCGAGGTTTGCTTGCAGCGTTCACAGAGCGGCTGGCGTCTTCCGACGTTGGCCGTTTTTGTTTTTGAAGGATACCTCTGATGATGAATTCCGTTGGCACACCGTGGTTATGGGGCAGCTTCGCCGCCGTCATAGTCGTGATGCTCGCAATCGACCTCCTGTTGCAGGGCCGTAAAGGCGCGCACACCATGACCCTGAAGCAGGCCGCCAGTTGGTCGCTGGTGTGGGTCAGCCTCTCTCTGCTGTTCAATTTCGGTTTCTGGTACTACCTGAATGAAACCGCCGGGCGCGCCGTCGCCGATACCCAGGCGCTGGCCTTCCTGACCGGCTACCTGATCGAAAAAGCGCTGGCGGTGGATAACGTGTTCGTCTGGCTGATGCTGTTCAGCTACTTCGCCGTGCCGGCCAACCTGCAGCGGCGGGTGCTGATCTACGGCGTGTTGGGGGCGATCGTGCTGCGTACCATCATGATCTTCGCCGGCAGTTGGCTGGTCAGCCAGTTCCAGTGGCTGCTGTATCTGTTCGGCGCTTTCCTGCTGTTCACCGGTATCAAGATGGCGCTGGCGAAGGAAGACGACTCGGCAATCGGCGACAAGCCGCTGGTGAAATGGCTGCGCAGCCGCCTGCGCATGACCGACAGCCTGGAAGGCGAGCGTTTCTTCGTGCGCCGCAACGGCATCCTGTTCGCCACCCCGCTGGTGCTGGTGCTGATCCTGGTGGAACTGAGCGACGTGATTTTCGCGGTGGACAGCATCCCGGCGATTTTCGCCGTGACCACCGACCCGTTCATCGTGCTGACCTCTAACCTGTTCGCCATCATGGGCCTGCGCGCCATGTACTTCCTGCTGGCCAACGTGGCGGAACGTTTCTCGATGCTGAAATACGGCCTGTCGGTGATCCTGGTGTTTATCGGTATCAAGATGCTGATAATCGACTTCTTCCACATCCCGATCGGTATCTCGCTCGGCGTGGTGGCGGGCATCCTGACGCTCACCTTGCTGATCAACGCCTGGGTCAATCGCCGCAACGATCGCCTGGCGAAGAAATAACCATAATCTGTTATCCGGGGCGCTAGTCGCCCCGCGATTGTTTGGCAATTCCCCCAAAACGCCAAACGTTATTACGATCACACAAATGTAACCAGTATGTTATCAAGTGTTGATCCGCGCTCAGAATTTCACCCTCGCCTCTTTCCAACATCATTCGATTACTGAATACTGATTCGGCAAACACACTTAGTTACAGAATCATATAAAGCTGTCCGGCGTCGTTCCCGCCGCGGCGGCCAGATAACATCAGGAAGAGAAGCACTATGCAAAAACTACTACAAAAGATCACGCAGGGCAGCCTGGTCAAACAAATCATGGTCGGCCTGGTGGCCGGCATTCTGGTGGCGCTGGTTTCACCGGCGGCGGCAGCGGCGGTCGGCCTGCTCGGCACCCTGTTCGTCGGCGCGCTGAAAGCGGTAGCGCCACTGCTGGTGCTGATACTGGTGATGGCCTCGATCGCCAACCATAAACAGGGGCAGAAAACCAACATTCGCCCCATCCTGTTCCTCTATCTGCTGGGCACCTTCGCTGCGGCGCTGGTGGCGGTCGTCGTCAGCTTTATCTTCCCTTCCACGCTGGCGCTGACCACCGGCGCAACCGACATCACCCCGCCAGGCGGCATCGTGGACGTGATGAAGGGCCTGTTGATGAGCGTGGTGGCCAACCCGTTCCATGCGCTGATTAACGCCAACTACATCGGCATTCTGGCGTGGGCCGTCGGGCTGGGGCTGGCGCTGCGCCACGCTTCCGAAACCACCAAGGGGCTGATCAACGACATGTCCCATGCGGTCACGCTGGTGGTGCGCGCAGTGATCCGCTGTGCGCCGCTCGGCATCTTCGGCCTGGTGGCCTCCACGCTGGCGGAAACCGGCTTCGGCGCGCTGTGGGGCTATGCGCAACTGCTGATGGTGTTAATCGGCTGCATGCTGCTGGTAGCGCTGGTGCTCAACCCGCTGATCGTGTACTGGAAGATCCGCCGCAACCCGTATCCGCTGGTGTTCGCCTGCCTGCGCGAGAGCGGCGTGACCGCCTTCTTCACCCGCAGCTCCGCCGCCAACATCCCGGTGAACATGGAGCTGTGCAAAAAGCTGAATCTGAATGAGGACACCTACTCGGTTTCCATCCCGCTGGGCGCCACCATCAACATGGCCGGCGCGGCGATCACCATCACCGTGCTGACGCTGGCGGCGGTAAACACGCTGGGCATCGCGGTGGACGTCCCGACCGCCCTGCTGCTGAGCGTGGTGGCCGCCCTGTGCGCCTGCGGCGCCTCCGGCGTGGCCGGCGGCTCGCTGCTGCTGATCCCGCTGGCGTGCAACATGTTCGGCATTCCGAATGACGTGGCGATGCAGGTGGTGGCGGTCGGCTTTATCATCGGCGTGCTGCAGGATTCGGCGGAAACCGCCCTCAACTCCTCCACCGACGTGCTGTTCACCGCCGCCGCCTGCCAGGCGGAAGACCAGCGGCTGGCGAACGAAGACCCGCTGAAGGTGCGTTAATCGCGCGTTGCTTCATAAAAAGGCGCTCCCTCGAGCGCCTTTTTTGTCAGCTTTACAGCGTCACCCCGCTTTTAAAGATCGCCAGCTCGCGAAAGTCGTTGGTTTCATTACGCGCCGGACGCCCGTTGGCAATCTCGACAATCAGATCGATGAAGCGGCTGAGCAACGTCTCCATCGCCACGCCGTGGATCAGGCTGCCGGCGTCAAAATCGATCCAGTGCGGTTTCTTCGCCGCCAGCTCGCTGTTGGTCGCCAGCTTCACCGTCGGCACAAAGCCGCCGTACGGCGTGCCGCGCCCGGTGCTGAACAGCACCATATGACAGCCGGCGCCGGCCAGCGCGCTGGTCGCCACCGCGTCGTTGCCCGGCGCGCTGAGCAGATTCAGCCCCGGCACGCGCAGCCGCTCGCCGTATTTCAGCACGTCCACCACCTGGCTTAGCCCCGCCTTTTGGGTGCAGCCAAGCGACTTCTCCTCCAGCGTGGTGATGCCGCCGGCCTTGTTGCCCGGCGACGGATTCTCATAAATCGGCTGCTGATGGGCGATGAAATAGCGTTTGAAATCGTTGATCATGTCGACGGTTTTGTCGAAGGTTTCTCCATCGCGGCAGCGGCTCATCAGAATGCGCTCGGCGCCGAACATCTCCGGCACTTCGGTCAGCACCGTGGTGCCGCCGTTGGCGATCGCATAATCGGAAAAGCGCCCCAGCAGCGGGTTGGCGGTAATGCCCGACAGCCCGTCCGAACCGCCGCATTCCAGGCCGAACTTCAGCTCGCTCAGGCGGCCCGGCTCGCGGCGATCGTGGCGCATCTCCCGATACAGCTCGTGCAACAGCGCCAGCCCGGCCTCCACTTCGTCGTCCTGCTGTTGGCACACCATAAAGCGCAACCGCCTCTCGTCCCCTATCCCCAGCGTGGCGCGAAAGGCATCCACCTGATTGTTCTCGCAACCCAGCCCGATCACCAGCACCGCGCCGGCATTGGGATGGCGCGCCAGGTTTTGCAGCATGATGCGGGTGTTGGCATGATCCTGCCCCAGCTGCGAGCAGCCGAACGGGTGGCTGAACAGATGCACGCCGTCGATCCCGTCCGCCTGTGTTTGCTGCAAAAAGCGCTGCTGGATCTGGCGAGCGATACCGTTGACGCAACCGACGGTCGGCACGATCCACAGCTCGTTGCGGATCCCCACTTCGCCGTTGGCCCGTCGGTACAGCCGCACCTCGCGATCCGCCGCCTGCGGCGGCAGCGCCGGGAACTGCGGCTGGTAACGGTAGCTGTCCAGATCGCTCAGGTTGGTTTTGACGTTTTGCGAATGAATATGCTCCCCAGGCGCAATGTCCGCGAGCGCATGGCCGATCGGCTGACCGTATTTGATGATGTCTTCACCCTCGGCGATCGGGCCGAGCGCAAATTTATGCCCGCGCGCCACCGGCTGCGCCAGTTTGACGACCGCGCCTTCCAGCTCAACGCGCTCTCCGGCAGCCAGATCGCGCAGCGCCACCGCCACGTTATCCTGCTCGTGAATCTTTATCGTACTTTGCATAAACCGGTCCCGGATAACGGCTACGCCAGTTCAATGGCGAAATAGTTTTTGGCGTTGTCGAAACAGATGTTTTTCACCATCTCGCCCAGCAGCGCGATATCCGCCGGCGCTTCGCCGTCCGCCACCCAGCGGCCGATCATCTGGCAAAGGATGCGGCGGAAGTATTCATGGCGCGTATAAGACAAGAAGCTGCGGCTGTCGGTCAGCATGCCGACGAAGCGGCTCAGCAGCCCGAGCTGGGCCAGCTGCGTCATTTGGCGCTGCATGCCGTCCTTCTGATCGTTGAACCACCAGCCGGAGCCGAACTGCATCTTGCCCGGCGTGCCTTCCCCCTGAAAATTGCCGATCATGGTGCCGATCACTTCGTTATCGCGTGGATTGAGGCAATAGAGAATGGTTTTTGGCAGACCGCCCTGCCGCGCCTGAGCATCCAGCAGCCGCGACAGCGGTTCCGCCAGCGGCCGGTCGTTGATCGAGTCGAAGCCGATATCCGGCCCGACGGCGGCCAACATGCGGCTGTTGTTATTGCGCAGCGCGCCGATGTGATACTGCTGCACCCAGCCGCGACGCCGGTATTCGCCGGCCAAAAACAGCAGCACCGCGCTTTTGAACTGGGCGCTCTGTTCCGGCGTCGGCAGCTCGCCGTTCAGGCGGCGCAGCAGGATCGCATCCAGCGCCGCTTCATCGGCCTCGCCGAACACCACCACGTCCAGCGCATGATCGGCCACCTTGCAGCCGTGGGCGGCAAAGTAATCCATGCGCTTGTACAGGGCGTCGCACAGCGCGCTAAAGCGGCCGATGGCGGTGTCCGCCGCCGCCTCCAACTGCTGCAGATAGTCGTTGAAGCCGGGCGCATCGATGGTGAAAGCCTTGTCCGGCCGCCAGCTCGGCAGCACTTTGATAGCGAAACTGCGATCGTCGGCGATCGCCCGATGATGACGCAGATCGTCGATCGGATCGTCGGTGGTGCCGACCATTTTCACGTTCATTTGCTGCATGATGCCGCGCGCGCGAAACGCATCCTGCGCCAGCAGCGCATTGCCGCGCTGCCAGATTTCATCCGCCGTGGCCGGCGACAACAGCATATCCGTGATGCCGAACGGGCGGCGCAGCTCCAGATGCGTCCAGTGATAGAGCGGGTTGCCGATGGTGTGCGGCACCGTGGCGGCCCAGGCGTCGAATTTCTCGCGATCGCCCGCATCGCCGGTGCATAACCGCTCCGCCACGCCGTTGGTGCGCATCGCCCGCCATTTGTAGTGATCGCCCCGCAGCCAGATATCGTACAGGTTGCTGAAGCGGGTATTCTCCGCGATCTGCTGCGGCGGCAAATGGCAGTGGTAATCGAAAATCGGCTGCTGCGCCGCGTAGTCGTGATACAAGCGCCGGGCAAATTCGCTGTCCAGCAGGAAATCTTCGCTCAAAAACGTCGCCATCTCGGGCTCCTTACTTGCCGTGCGGCACGGGGTTCGAATCACAAAAGTTATCACACCAATTTTCACTAGCGTCCAGCAAATTTTTCCCGAGGTCTACCGTTCATCCTCTCTCCACGCCTTTTTTCGCTCAATTTACCGGCAAAAATGCCCTGTTTCACCGGCCACAGTATCACTCAGGCGAATAATTCCTTTTGTGATATCACTCAACTTTTAAACCTGTATGACAGGTTATTGTCTCGCCAGCCGCATCGACGGCCACACCTTCAAACGGGGAGACACTTCGGATGCGTAAAATTAAAGGGTTACGCTGGTACATGATCGGACTGGTGACCATCGGCACCGTGCTGGGTTACCTGACCCGCAACGCCATCGCCGTGGCGGCGCCGACGCTGGAAGATACGCTGCACATCACCACCCAACAGTATTCCTATATCGTCGCCGCCTACTCCGCGTGCTACACCGTGATGCAACCGGTGGCGGGCTACGTGCTGGACGTGCTGGGCACCAAGGTCGGTTACGCCATGTTCGCCATTCTGTGGGCGCTGTTCTGCATGGGCACCGCGTTGGCCAACAGTTGGGGCGGGCTGGCGTTGGCGCGCGGCGCGGTCGGCATGGCGGAAGCGGCGATGATCCCCGCCGGGCTGAAGGCCAGCAGCGAATGGTTTCCGGCCAAAGAACGTTCGATCGCCGTCGGCTATTTCAACGTGGGCTCGTCGATCGGCGGCATGATCGCCCCGCCGCTGGTGGTATGGGCCATCGTCGCGCACAGCTGGGAGATGGCGTTCATCATCACCGGCGTGCTGAGCCTGATCTGGGCCATCTGCTGGCTGCTGTTCTACAAACACCCGAAAGATCAGAAGAAACTGAGCCAGGAAGAACGCCGTTACATCCTCGAAGGCCAGGAAGCGCAGCACCAGACCTCTAACGCCAAAAAGATGTCCGCCTGGCAGATCGTGCGCAACCGCCAGTTCTGGGGCATCGCGCTGCCGCGCTTTCTGGCGGAGCCGGCGTGGGGCACCTTCAACGCCTGGATCCCGCTGTTCATGTTCAAGGCCTACGGTTTTAACCTGAAAGAGATCGCCATGTTCGCCTGGATGCCGATGCTGTTCGCCGATCTCGGCTGCATCGTCGGCGGTTATCTGCCGCCGCTGTTCCAGAAGTATTTCAAGGTCAACCTGATCGTCTCGCGCAAGCTGGTGGTGACGATGGGAGCGGTGTTGATGATCGGCCCCGGCATGATCGGCCTGTTCACCAGCCCTTACGCGGCTATCGCGCTGCTGTGCGTCGGCGGCTTCGCCCATCAGGCGCTGTCCGGCGCGTTGATCACCCTCTCTTCCGACGTGTTCGGCCGCAATGAGGTGGCGACCGCCAACGGGCTGACCGGCATGGCGGCCTGGACCGCCAGCACGCTGTTCGCCCTGGTGGTCGGCGCCCTGGCAGATACCCTCGGCTTCAGCCCGCTGTTCGCCGCGCTGTCGGTCTTCGACATTCTCGGCGCCATCGTCATCTGGACGGTGCTGCAAAACCGCCCGGCCGCCGAACCGCAGCCGGCCGCGCTGCAGCCCACCCCGGCGCGCAGCTGATCCCCCGCCCGGCCGCTGCGCCGGGCCCCTTGCTCCTCTGGCAGCGGTGCCGAATAAGTGGTATAACAAATCCGATGGCCACGCGCCCCTTCCCACCGCACCGTTATAGAGCATTCACTATGGAATTCACTGAAACCAGACGCCTGTATCAGCAACTGGCCGCCGAGCTGAAGCAACGCATCGAAAGCGGCCGTTACCCGGTAGGCGACAAGCTGCCGGCCGAGCGATACATCGCCGAAGAGATGAATGTCAGCCGCACCGTGGTGCGCGAGGCGATCATCATGCTGGAAGTGGAAGGCTATGTGGACGTGCGCAAGGGATCCGGGATCCACGTGGTGTCCAACCAGCAAAAGCACCTGGTGGTGCCGGGCGACAGCATCGAGTTCGCCACCGCCGGCCCGTTTGAGCTGCTGCAGGCGCGCCAGCTGATAGAAAGCAACATCGCCGAATTCGCCGCCACCCAGGTGACCAAGCAGGATATCGTGCAACTGATGGAGATCCAGGAGCACGCCCGCAAAGAAGACCGTTTCCGCGACTCGCAGTGGGATCTGAAGTTCCACGTGCAGGTGGCGCTGGCCACCCAGAACACCGCCATGGCCACCATCGTGGAAAAAATGTGGGTGCAGCGGGTCAACAACCCTTACTGGAAGAAACTGCACGAGCATATCGACGAACGCTCGATCGCCAGCTGGTGCGACGATCACGATCAGATCCTCAAGGCGCTGATGCGCAAAGATCCTTACGCCGCCAAACTGGCGATGTGGCAGCACCTGGAGAACACCAAGCAGATGCTGTTCAACGCCACCAGCGACGACTTCGAATACAACGCCGACCGCTATCTGTTCGCCGAGAACCCGGTGGTGCATCTGGACGGCGTGAGCCACGAGCAGAAATAGCCACGGCGGTCAAAAACCGTCGGCTTATGTCAGGTAATGTAAAATCCGCTGAATCGATGCCGGAACCGCCGTTTGCCGTGTACTATTTCACCGTCGGCAACGTAGATTTCCCTGTTGCCAATCGTGCTATTTTGGTAGAGTTAGCCCACTTTTTTACCCATTGCTGCGGGGGCGGGACGCGAATAAATGCGCTGGTTGTTTGCCATGCTGATTGCTCTTTTCTGCTGGACCGGTTCGGTCTCCGGCCAACAGCTATGCGTGGCGTCATCCAAGCCCACCCCCAGCGCGCTGAGCAGCCTGCCGCTGCTGGCGGAGCCGGCGCTTTCCCCCTATGATCATGTGTATCGGGCGCCGGCCGAAGCGCGCCGCAAAGCGCCCGGCAAGTTGCCGCTGCTGCTGCCCAGAGCGTACTCTTTCCCCGGTTCGCTGCTCGCGTCCTCCCTGCCGGCGCCGGTCTATACCCTGGCCGCAGAGCCGGGCTACCGAATTCGTTTCCCCCGCCAGGACACCCCGGCCCCCAACCGGCTTGCCCAGGTCGACTGGATGCTGGACGCCTCCAGGCAACAAAGTCGGCAGGCCGGCTGGAAAGAAAGCAACATGCAGTACCGTGGCACGCTGACTTACCACCTATGACCGGTGTCGCACCGCTTAGAAACCTTAAAGCAACGCCGTTTCATCGTTATCAGCATTCAGGATCGCCGCGCGCTTTCAGCCCACGCCCGCTCCGCCGCTGAGATAAAAATAAACAATGACGTTTTAGGAACACCGGATGGACATCATTAAAGAACTGATACATGCCTTATGGCAGCAGGATTTTGAGACGCTGGCGAACCCTTCGTTGGTGTGGACCCTCTACATCCTGCTGTTCATGATCCTGTTTTTGGAAAACGGCCTGCTGCCGGCCGCTTTTCTGCCGGGCGACAGCCTGCTGATCCTGGTCGGCGTGCTGATCGCCAAAGGCACCATGGGCTTCCCATTGACCATCGTTATCCTGACCGTCGCCGCCAGCCTGGGGTGCTGGGTCAGTTACATACAGGGCCGATGGCTCGGCAATACGCGAACGGTGCAAGGCTGGCTTTCGCATCTGCCGGCCCACTACCATCAGCGAGCGCATAACCTGTTCCACCGCCACGGCCTTTCCGCCCTGTTGGTCGGCCGCTTCCTGGCCTTCGTGCGCACCCTGCTGCCAACCATCGCCGGCCTGTCCGG
Organism: Serratia sp. B501; assembly: GCF_051172315.1. Lineage (NCBI taxonomy): Bacteria > Pseudomonadati > Pseudomonadota > Gammaproteobacteria > Enterobacterales > Yersiniaceae > Serratia > Serratia sp. B501. The sequence goes on along the minus strand of NZ_JBPIZB010000005.1, from coordinate 106,825 downwards.
CCTGAGCAACGCACGCTTCCAGTTCTTCAACTGGATGAGCGGCCTGCTGTGGGTCTTGATCCTGACGACACTGGGCTTCGCCCTCGGAAAAACCCCAGTGTTCCGCAAGTATGAAGATCAACTGATGTTCTGCCTGATGATGTTGCCGCTGGTGTTGCTGGTGGTCGGCCTGGTCGGCTCGCTGATCGTGCTGTGGCGCAAGAAACGCGCCAGCGGCCAGAACCCGGGGAAAGGGGCGTGACAGCAAAGCGCCCGCGCTGGCAATACGTCCTGATGATCGCGCTCGCCCTGCTGGCGCTGGCGACGCTGTTGGTGCCCTGCATGGTGCGCACCGAGAGCGAGCTGCGCATTCGCGCCAGCCAGCAAGGGCTGTCGCTGCCCGACGGTTTTTATGTTTACCAGCGCCTGGATGAGCGCGGTATCCGCATCAAAAGCATCACGCCGGAAGGCGATGGCTTGGTTATCCGTCTGGATTCGCCGGAGCAGCAGTTGCTGGCGCGCGAAGCGCTGCAAACCATCCTGCCTCCCGGTTACCACATCGTGCTGAGCGAATCTCCCGTGCCAACGCATTGGGTGCGCGAATTTGCGCGCTCCCCACTCAATCTGGGATAATCCCCTTAAAATGAAGGGGATTCCTTTCATTGCCGTTATCTTCATTTTCATTCGCATCATTTAGCTCAAAAAACAATCAGTCGCGCCGAATTTCGGCTGATTCTTTGGGGGCGCGCCGGTTTCATGGCTATGCTGAAGGATAACTTCAGCCGGCGATGAACGCCCTCCTCTCGCGCTGCCGCCTCAGGCAGTCAGGAAAGCGGATGCCTGTTCAGGCATCCCATGAAAAGGAACTGAGAAATGAAATTTCGCCACTCACTGTTACTGCTGCTGCCACTCTGCGCGCTGCCGACGCTGTCATCGGCCGCTGAGGGCGGCTGCGCCGCCAAAGCGCAAAATATCCAGCAGCAAATCGACTACGCGACTCAGCACGGCAACACCCACCGCGTGGATGGGCTGAAAAAAGCGCTGAGCGAAGTGCAGACCCACTGCACCGAAGCCGGCCTGCAGGCCGAACGCCAGAAAAATATCGCAGAGAAACAGCGCAAGGTGGACGAGCGCCGGGAAGAGCTGAAAGAAGCGCAACAAACCGGCAAGCTGGACAAGGTCGCCAAGAAGCAGCAAAAGCTGGCCGAAGCGCAGGCTGAATTGAAACGCGCCCAGGCGGAATAATTTTTTTACACCAGCGGATTTATCGATGAGAGCCCCATCACACGGGATTTCTTAAGCATATGGAATTGATGCCTGGTGTTATCTGCTGGTCATCACCCCTTTGCTCCGGCGAAAAAATCCGCTATGTTAAAAGTCTGTCGAAATAAACGTTAAGGAATAATCACATGGCACATGATTCAAATGCAGAAAACTTACGCGCTGAACTGAAGTCCTTAGCCGATACGCTGGAGGAAGTGCTGAACTCCTCCACCGACAAGCCGAAAGCCGAGCTGGAGAAGCTGCGCTCGAAGGCGGAAGGCGCGCTGAAAGAGACTCGCGCTCGCCTGAGCGACGCCGGTGACAAGCTGGCTTCGCAAACCAAACAGATCGCCGGCCAGGCCGACGACTATGTGCGCGACAACCCGTGGACCGGCATCGGTATCGGCGCGGCGGTCGGCGTGGTGTTGGGCGTGCTGCTCGCGCGTCGTTAATCATGGCTGAACAACCGCAAGTGCGCGCGCAGGGCCCCGCTAAAGGGGTCCTGGATATCGGTCAGCGCATCATCACGATCCTGGTCGGCATGGTGGAAACCCGTGTCCGGCTGGCGGTAGTCGAGCTGGAAGAGGAGAAAGCCAACCTCATTCAGTTGCTGATCATGGCCGGCATGACGCTGCTGTTCACCGCCTTCGGTTTGATGAGCCTGCTGATCCTGATCTTCTGGGCCATCGATCCGGTCTATCGGCTGGTGGCGCTGGGCGCGACAACCGGCGTGCTGCTGTTCCTCGCCGTAGTCGGCACCATCTGGACGCTGGTCAAGGCCCGTCGCACCACGCTGCTGGGCGCCACGCGCAAGCAACTGGAGCTCGATCGCGCCGAACTGGAGCGAGAGCCATGAGCCGCCGCCGCTATCTGGAATGGAAAAAAGAGAGGCTGATTCGGCAGATCCAGCAACAGCGTCTGGATCTGGCCGAACACAAGTCTCTGTGGCTGGAAAAGACCGAACGCATTGACCGCGGCTGGCAAACGGTGTTTGGCCTGCGCCGCTATCTGGTGCTCGGTTCCAGCGTCATGGCGCTGTACGGCATCCGCCACCCCAGCAAGATGATCCGCTGGTCGCGTCGCGCTTTCGGTGCGTGGAGCGCTATCCGTCTGTTTAAAAAGACGTTTTCTGCCAAGTAGGCCTGCTCGTCTTTCCTTCAAACCTCCTGTTGCTCTGCCCGCATTTTCTCTCCTGATACGACGCGTCCAACCCCGGGGCCGGGCAACCTGCTGATCGGCGGCATTTTATTAGCACGCTAAAGATTCAGATTTTTTGAAAAATTACGACAGTTTTACTTGCTAACAACCTGAGCACTTCCCGCTTAACATTCACTCCATCAATACGATACGAGCCGGACAGGGCGAACGTCCTGATATACCGCTCGTTGACATGGCTTCCGCCGAACAGGCATACAAAAACACTTTGGAGTAGATGATGAAAAAATTAGAAGATACAGGTTTGTTGGTTGCTCGTATTCTGATGCCAATCCTGTTTATCGTGGCAGGCTACGGCAAAATGGGTGACGCATATGCCGGTACCCAACAGTACATGCAATCGATGGGCGTGCCTGGCTTCTTGCTGCCGCTGACCATCCTGCTGGAATTTGGCGGCGGTCTGGCGATCCTGTTCGGTTTCCTGACCCGCACCGTGGCGCTGTTCACCGCCGGTTTCACCATCCTGACCGCGCTGCTGTTCCACACTGATTTTGCGAACGAAGTAAACCAGCTGATGTTCATGAAAAACCTGACCATCGCCGGCGGCTTCATCGTGTTGGCGGTCGCAGGCCCGGGCGGCTTCAGCATCGACCGTCTTCTGAACAAGAAATGGTAATCTAAACTGTCATTCAGGGCCCGGCATGCCGGGCCCTGTCGTTTTTTAACTCGGACACCAAGGAGATTCCCATGGGACAACTCGTCGATGGCGTTTGGCAAGACATCTGGTATGACACCAAATCTACCGGCGGCCGTTTCAAACGTTCAACCGCTCAGTTTCGCAATTGGGTGACCGCCGACGGTCAGCCGGGCGAACACGGCGTGGGCGGCTTCCAGGCCGAAGCGGGCCGTTATCACCTGTACGTTTCTCTCGCCTGCCCCTGGGCGCATCGCACGCTGCTGATGCGCAAACTGAAAGGGCTGGAGCAGATCATTCCGGTCTCGGTGGTGCACCCGCTGATGCTGGAAAACGGCTGGACCTTCGGCCAGGATTTTCCTGAAACCACCGGCGATCCGCTGTATCACGCCGACTTCCTGTACCAGATCTACCTGCGGGCCGATCCGCACTACAGCGGGCGCGTGACCGTACCGGTGCTGTGGGATAAACAGCGGCAAACCATCGTCAGCAACGAGTCCGCCGACATCATCCGCATGTTCAACAGCGCGTTTGACGGCGTCGGCGCTCGGGCAGGCGACTACTACCCGACCGCGCTGCGCGGCAAGATCGATGAGCTTAACGGTTGGATTTACGATCAAGTGAACAACGGCGTGTACAAGGCCGGTTTTGCCACCAGCCAGGAAGCCTATGACGAAGCGGTCAACGGGGTATTCAACGCGCTGGAACGCCTGGAGCAGATCCTGGGGCAGCATCGTTACCTGACCGGCGATCGGCTGACCGAAGCCGATCTGCGTCTGTGGACCACGCTGGTGCGTTTCGATCCGGTGTACGTCACCCACTTCAAGTGCGACAAACACCGCATCAGCGACTACCTCAATCTGTACGGCTTCCTGCGCGACATCTACCAGATGCCGGGCATCGCCGAGACGGTCAGCCTGCCGCACATTCGCAACCACTACTACCGCAGCCACGCCACCATCAACCCGCACGGCATCATTTCCATCGGGCCGGCGCAGGATCTGGACGAGCCACACGGCCGCGACCAGCGCTTCGGTTAAGGCGAAAAAAATCCCCTTGCCGCCCGGCAAGGGGATCTCATCCAACCGACGTTAACGCTGCGCGAACAGGCGCGGAATCTCACGCAGGAACCAGGCTTTCGCCTCCCCCATGCTGTCGCGCCGCCAAGCCATGATGATGTCGGCTTCGCGGCTGTATTCCGGCCCGACCACGCGCAGCCGCCCGGCTTCGATATCTTTCTCCACCATCGGGTACGGCATGGTCGCCACCCCCAACCCGGCCAGCAGTGCCAGGCGTTTGTCTTCAATGGTGCTCACCGTCAGGCGCTGTTGCTTGTCCAGCAGCTGTACGGTCAATACCGGGCGCTCACGGGCGGTGTCGGCCACCGCAATACCGCGGTACTTCACGCGGGTCACTTCGGAAAGCGGCTCCGGCTCCAGGTGGATCGGGTGATCCGGCGCGGCGACATAAACGCTCATCACCTTATACAGTTTGCGGGTGTTGATCTCCGACGACGCGCGGAAATGCATGTCCGGCGCGATCACGATGTCGGCTCGCCCCTGCTCCAGCCGCTCCCAAGCGCCCGCCAGCACCTCGGTGAAAATGGACACCTGGGTGTTGGCCTTCAGCGCCAGCTTGTCGACCAGCGGGAACAGCAGGCTCGGCGGCGACAGCGCTTCACTGACGATAGTCAGGTGAGTTTCCCAACCGCGCGCCAACGCTTCGGCGTCGGTAGTCAGCTTATCGGCCGCCTCCAGCAGCACCCGACCGCGTTCCAGCAACATGCGCCCCACGTTGGTGAACTTGGTGCGGTGGCCCGAACGGTCGAACAGCACCACGTCCAATTCTTCTTCCAATTTTTGCATGGTGTAGCTGAGTGCCGACGGCACCCGGCCCAATTCGTCGGCGGCTGCGGCGAAACTGCCGCGCCGGTCGATTGCATCCATCACCCTTAATGCCTCAAGCGTGAGCGCCCGATCTCTGGCCATCGCATCCCTCTGTCAGGAAATTTGAATATGCCGACCAGATTAACTGGCTAACAATCCGACGTCCAGATGCTTACCATTTGGATAATGAATTTAGAGAGCCGATTGCCATGATTACATGCAGAACAGCACAACAATGCGGGCAAGCTGACTTTGGTTGGCTGCAGGCTCGCTACACCTTTTCCTTTGGTCACTACTTCGATCCCAAACTGATGGGCTACGCGTCGCTGCGGGTGCTGAATCAGGAGGTGCTGGCGCCGGGCGCGTCGTTCCAGCCGCGCACCTATCCCAACGTGGATATCCTGAACCTGATCCTGCAGGGCGAGGCGGAATACCGCGACAGCGACGGCAACACCACGCGCGTTAAAGCCGGCGAAGCGTTGCTGTTGGCCACCCACCCGGGCCTGAGCTACAGCGAGCAGAACGTCAGCGGCGATACGCCGCTCACCCGCCTGCAGCTGTGGCTGGACGCCTGCCCGGAACGCAGCAACGAACGGGTGCAGCGCCTGGCGCTGCCGGCGGCAGGCAGCCTGCTGTTGGCTTCGCCGGACGGCGCGCAGGGCAGCCTGCAGCTGCGTCAACAGGTCTGGATCCATCATCTCGATCTGCAGCCGGGCGAAGAACAAACGCTGACGATTAACGGGCCGCGCGCTTATCTGCAGTCGATACACGGCACCATCGCCGCCACCGGCGAGCGCCACGAGGAACAACGCCTGACCTGCGGCGACGGCGCCTTCGTGCGCGAGGAGAATCGCCTGACGATCCGCGCCGAGACGCCGCTGCGCGCGCTGCTGATTGATCTGCCGGTGTAAGCCGGCCGGAAAACGAAAAACCCCGCGCAACTGACGTTGCGCGGGGTTTTCTTTTGTCGAGGGAGTTGACCGGTAAGCCGGGTTCTGTCGTGGACAGTCATTCCTCTAGGCCAGCAATCGCTCACTGGCTCAAGCAGCCTACCCGGGTTCAGTACGGGCCGTACCATGTGAACCCCTATTTGGCCTTGCTCCGGGTGGAGTTTACCGTGCCACGAACTGTTGCCAGCCGCGCGGTGCGCTCTTACCGCACCCTTTCACCCTTACCTGATCCCGCTTGCGCGGGCCATCGGCGGTTTGCTCTCTGTTGCACTAGTCGTAGGCTTGCGCCTCCCAGGCGTTACCTGGCACCCTGCCCTATGGAGCCCGGACTTTCCTCCCCTCCATCTGTCTCCCCGAAGAGGACGGCAATGAAGCGGCGACTGTCTGGTCAACTCCGGCGCGGATAGTAGCGTCGCGGCGGCGGCAGGTCAACCGCTTTACGGCTGTTGTTGCTCCAGCGCGTGCTTATACAACGCATTTTTCTTCACGCCGTGGATTTCCGCCGCCAGCGCCGCCGCCTTTTTCAACGGCAACTCTTTTTGCAGCAGCGCCAGCGTGCGCAGCGCCTCAAGCGGCAGCGCATCCTCCTGCGCCTTGTGGCCTTCGACGATCAGTACCATTTCGCCGCGGCGGCGCACTTCATCTTCCTGCACCCACGCCAGCAGCTCGCCCACCGGCGCGCCGTGGATGGATTCCCAGGTTTTGGTCAGCTCGCGCGCCAGCACGACATAGCGCTGTGGGCCCCAGACGGTGACCATGTCCTGCAGACTTTCCAACAGGCGGTGAGTGGATTCGTAGAAAATCAGCGTGCGCGGTTCCTCCGCCAGCGCCATCAGCGTATCCTTGCGCCCCTTGGTTTTCGCCGGCAGAAAACCTTCGTAGCAGAAACGGTCGGAAGCGACGCCCGCGGCGCACAGCGCGGTAGTGGCGGCGCAGGCGCCCGGCAGCGGCACCACGCGAATGCCGGCCTCGCGGCAGCGGCGCACCAGGTGATAACCGGGATCGTTGATCAGCGGCGTGCCGGCGTCGGAAACCAGCGCGATGCTCTGGCCTTCCTGCAGTTTCGCCAGCAGCTGATCGGCCTTTTGCTGTTCGTTGTGGTCGTGCAGCGCGAACAGACGCGCGTTGATCGCGAAGTGTTGCAGCAGCAATCCGGTATGGCGCGTGTCTTCCGCCGCGATCAGATCAACGCTTTTCAGTACCTCTAACGCGCGGTGGGTAATATCGCCCAGATTGCCGATTGGGGTGGGCACCACATACAGCGTTGATGCAGAAATGACTGATTGTTGGTGTTGATTCATTGTTTCATCCGGGTTGCCGATTTAATATTGAGCATCTTGAAAAAAACATCACTGGATACAGTATGCTTTCCTCAACATTCGTTCGTACCAAAGCAGGGCGTTCCAAGCCTGTCCGACTTACCGCAGTCATCGCGGCCGCCCTTTTCCTGGCAGGCTGTCCGAGTCGGGCCCCGCAAACGCCGCCCGCCAATATACAGGACGAAGCGAGCGCCAGCTCCGATTACTACCTGCAGCAGTTGCAGCAAAGCAGCGATGATAACAAGGCTGACTGGCAATTACTTGCTATTCGCGCCTTGCTGCGTGAAGGAAAACTGCCGCAGGCCGGCGACCAGTTGAATCAGCTGCCGAAAAACCTCAGCGGCGCACAGCAGACCGAACGCCAGTTGCTGACCGCCGAACTGCAGATCGCCAACAAGAGCTACGTCAGCGCCCGCAGCACGCTGGGCCACCTGGACAGCGGTGCGCTGTCGCCGAATCAAAAGGTGCGCTACTACCAGGCGCAGATCGCCGCCAATCAGGGCAAAGCATCGCTGCCGCTGATCCGCGCCTATATCGCCCAGGAGCCGCTGCTGACCGGCAAGGCGCACCAGGACAATCTGGATCAAACCTGGCAGGCCCTGCTGCAGCTGACGCCGCAGGAGATGAACAGCCTGGTGATCAACGCCGACGAGAACGTGCTGCAAGGCTGGCTGGATCTGCTGCGCGTCTATCAGGACAACAAGCAGGATCCCGATCTGCTGAAGGCCGGCATCAAAGACTGGCAGAACCGTTATCCGAAGAACCCGGCGGCCAAAACGCTGCCGGCTCGCCTGAATCAGGTGCTGAACTTCACCCAGGCCTCCACCTCGAAAATCGCCCTGCTGCTGCCGTTGAACGGCCAGGCGAAAGTGTTCGCCGACGCCATCCAGCAAGGGTTCGAAGCGGCGAAAAACGGCGGTTCCCTGCCGGCGCCGCAGCCTCAAGCCGCGCAACCGGCCGGCGCGCCGGCCCAAACGGCGCCGGCCGATCAGGCCGCTGCCGGTGACATCAACGCCAACGGCGCGGTCAGCCCTTCGGCGCAAGAGAGCCAGCCGGCCGTGACCGCCGCGCAACCCGCTACGCCGTCCAGCGCGCCGATAACGCCGCTGCAGGCCGCTAATGCGCAGGTCAAAGTGTACGACACCACCAGCCAGCCGCTGGCCGCCTTGCTGAGCCAGGCGCAGCAGGATGGCGCCACTCTGGTGGTCGGGCCGCTGCTGAAAGAGAACGTCGATCAGCTGTCCGCCAGCACCACCACGCTAAACGTGCTGGCGCTCAACCAGCCCGAAACGCCGAAGGACAATCTGAACATCTGTTACTTCGCCCTGTCGCCGGAAGATGAAGCGCGCGACGCCGCCCGCCACATCTGGGAACAACAGAAACGTCAACCGCTGCTGCTGGTGCCGCGCGGCGCCTTCGGCGATCGCGTCGCCAAGGCCTTTAACCAGGAATGGCAGAAGCAAGGCGGGCAAACCGTGCTGCGTCAGGACATCGGCTCCGCCGGTGAACTGCGCCAGATGGTGAACAGCGGCGGCATCCGCATGACCGGCACGCCGATGTCGAGCGCCCCGGCGCCGCAGAGCGTAACCATCGCCGGGCTGACCATTCCGGCGCCGCCGAGCGACGTGCCCGCCGCTACCGGCGGCAGCGTCGACGCGGTGTATATCGTCGCTACCCAGTCCCAACTGACGCTGATCAAACCGATGATCGACATGGCCACTAGCTCGCGCGGCAAACCGGCGATGTACGCCAGCTCGCGCAGCTACCAGGCCGGCGCCGGCCCGGACTTCCGTCTGGAAATGGAGGGTCTGCAGTTCAGCGATATTCCTCTGCTGGCGGGCTCAAACCCTCAGTTGTTGCAGCAGGCCAGCGCGCGTTTCCGCAACGATTACTCGCTGGTGCGCCTGTATGCGATGGGGATGGATGCCTGGACATTGGCCAACCACTTTGCTGAAATGCGCCAGCTGCCGGGCTTCCAGGTTTCCGGCACCACCGGCACGCTGAGCGCGTCGCCGAACTGCGTGATCAACCGCAAGCTGCCTTGGCTGCAATATCGTCAGGGTACGGTCGTGCCGGTCTCTTGAACCCACGCGCCGCCGGGGCGGGCTATGAGTTACTGGCCCGCCGTCATCTGGAACGCGCCGGGCTCACCTTCTGCGCCGCCAACGTTGCGGTGCGCGGCGGCGAGCTCGACCTCATCATGCGCGACGGCGCCACCTGGGTGTTCGTCGAAGTGCGCTACCGCCGCAACGACGCCTTCGGCGGCGCGGCCGCCAGCGTTACCTCTCGCAAACAACAACGGTTGCTGCACGCCGCCGCCGTCTGGCTGGCGGGGCGCGGCGCCAGTTTTGACACATCATCTTGCCGTTTTGATGTTTTGGCCATTACCGGTAGCCAGTTAGAATGGATACCCAACGCCTTCAATGCGGATTAATTGGGGTTTTGCGGCGCAGACCGGCCCTTTGACTTAGTGGATTAATACAACGTGCTGGATAGAATTAAAGTCTGTTTTACCGAAAGCATCCAAACCCAGATCGCGGCGGCGGAAGCGTTACCTGACGCCATTTCCCGCGCTGCGATGACGCTGGTTCAATCCTTACTCAACGGCAACAAAATCCTGTGCTGCGGCAACGGCACCTCGGCGGCCAACGCACAGCACTTCGCCGCCAGCATGATCAACCGTTTTGAAACCGAGCGCCCCAGCCTGCCGGCCATCGCCCTCAACGCCGACAACGTGGTGCTGACCGCGATCAGCAACGATCGGCTGCACGACGAAGTGTACGCCAAGCAGGTACGCGCACTCGGGCACACCGGTGACGTGCTGCTGGCGATTTCCACCCGCGGCAACAGCCGTGATATTGTGAAAGCGGTCGAGGCGGCCGTCACGCGCGATATGACCATCGTCGCGCTCACCGGCTACGACGGCGGCGAACTGGCCGGATTGCTCGGCCAGCAGGATGTCGAGATCCGCATCCCGTCGCACCGCAGCTCGCGCATTCAGGAAATGCATATGCTGACCGTAAACTGCCTGTGCGACCTGATAGACAATACGTTATTCCCCCACCAGGACGATTAAGGAACTGAGATGAAGCTAAAAGCCACATTTGCAGTGCTGTCCAGCGCCCTGCTGTTGCAAGGCTGTATCGCCGGCGTCGTCGTCGGCAGTGCGGCCGTCGCCACCAAAACCGCCACCGACCCGCGCAGCGTAGGGACCCAGGTGGATGACGGCACGCTGGAAGCCAGGGTAGAAAGCGCCCTGAGCAAAGACCAGCAGTTGAAGAAAGAGGCCCGGGTGGTCGCCACCGCCTATCAGGGCAAGGTGCTGTTGACCGGCCAGTCGCCTAACGCCGATCTCACCGCGCGCGCCAAGCAGATCGCCATGGGCGTGGAAGGCACGACCGAAGTGTATAACGAAATTCGCCAGGGCACGCCGGTCAGCCTGAGCACCGCGTCCTCCGACACCTGGATCACCACCAAAGTGCGTTCGCAGCTGTTGACCAGCGATACGGTGAAATCGTCCAACGTGAAAGTCACCACCGAAAACGGCGAAGTGTTCTTGCTGGGCCTGGTCACACAGCAGGAAGGGCAGTCGGCGGCGCAGATCGCCAGCCAGGTCAGCGGCGTGAAGCACGTCACGACCGCCTTTACCTATGTGAAATGATCCTTCAGGCAAGGGGGCTTCCCCTTGCCGCTTTTCTGTACGCTTCCCGCTGTTTTACCCTGGTTTAATGAGCCGCGTTTAAAGTAATCTCTCACTTCATTACGGATAAAATTCAAATGGACAGAATTTTAATCGGTTTTCTCACTGCCGTTTCTTTATTCACCGCCGGAGTTTCCGCCGCCAATCCCACTCAGGATACGCCCCGCGCCGAACATGCCCCGCCCCCGATGACCGGTCAAACCGTTGCTACTGAAGGCGCGATCACGGTCGACCAGGTAAAAATCAATTATCAGGCGCAAACCGGGGTGCTGGAATTGAGTAAAGAGGATCCGGAAGATCCCGTGACCGGCATGTTCTATGTTGCGTATTTCAAAAAGAATGAGAATAAGAACGAAAGTAGGCCGATTACCTTTATCTACAACGGCGGGCCGGGCTCCGCCTCGCTGTGGCTGCATATGGGGGCGCTGGGGCCTAAACGGGTTATCGCTACTCAGCCAGAGAAAACACAGCTGGCGCCTTACCAACTCACCGATAACCAATACAGTCTGCTCAACGTCAGCGATCTGGTGTTTATCGATGCCCCCGGAACGGGTTACAGCCGCTTTTCCAGCAGTGCCGCCAGCCAGCCGGAGAGAGCGCAGCAAAAAGCACAGAGTGCCAGCAACGTCTATGGCGTCAACGGTGATGCTCAGGCTTTTTCTCAATTTATCGTTCAGTTTTTAACGCATTACCAACGCTGGAACTCACCTAAATATTTATTGGGTGAAAGCTACGGCACTACCCGCTCGGTGGTATTGGCCGAGACGCTAAAAAATCAGAATATCGATCTTAACGGTATTATCCTGATGTCGCAGTTTCTGAACTACGACAATAACGTCGACGATCCCAATCAAAACCCCGGCGTCGATCAACCTTACTATCTGGCGCTCCCAACCTACGCAGCCAGCGCATGGTACCACCAGCGGCTGCCGGGCAAACACCAGAGCCTGAAAACCCTGTTAGACCAGGCCGAGCAGTTTGCGCTGGGGACTTATGCCCCAGCCTTGCTGCAAGGTGCCAATCTGCCTGAAAAAGATCGCCAAACGCTCGCCGAGCAGCTTTACCAATTTACCGGCATTCCGGCCGATTATTGGCTCAAGGCCAATTTGCGCCTGAGTGGACCGGTCTTCGCCAAGCAACTGTTGCGCAGCCAAGACGAGACCATTGGCAGAATCGATACCCGCTATCGTGGGCCGTCGCTGGATAATATCGCTGAAACGTCCAACTACGATCCCAACGTCAGTGCAATTACTTCCGCCTACGTCGCGCAATTCCACGATTATCTTGGCAAAACGCTGCATTTTAGCGCCGACCAAAACTATCGCGCATTTTCCAATGAGGTCTATGACTGGAACATGTCCAGCAACAGCCGGGACAGATCATTTAACGTGTTGCCGAACCTGTCGCTAGTGATGAAAATGACTCCGACAATGAGAGTGATGGTGATTGGCGGGGTTTACGACCTGGCCACCCCTTACTTCATCGCCAAATATGAGATGAGCCATCTGCCCGTGTCGCCCAAATTACGCGACAATATCCGTTTCTATTGGTATGACACCGGGCATATGCCGTACGTGGATGAACTATCGCTTAAAAAGATGCACGCGGATTTAACTGCATTTATCAGCGAAAAGCCCTGATGCGGCATTAGCCACCGAAGAGAGGGATACCTTGCCCGAAAGCAGGGTATCGCTTGGTTAATCCAGCTTGTTCTCTTTCAGGAAACCTTCCCCACCCAACTGGCGCATCTGGCGCATAATCCACTGCTGTCGCTGCGCCACATAGCCGGACGGCGCATCGGCCCTGAAGCGGTGCGGATTCGGCAATACCGCCGCCAGCAGCGCCGCTTCGGCCGCGGTCAGGCGCTTGGCCGGCTTATGGAAAAAGCGCTGTGAAGCCTCTTCCACGCCGAACACCCCGTCGCCGAACTCCACGATGTTCAGATACACCGTCAGAATACGCCGCTTGGTCCACACCAATTCGATGCCCGACGTCAGCCCGGCCTCCAGCCCTTTGCGCAGCCAGCTGCGTCCATCCCACAGAAACAGGTTTTTAGCGGTCTGCTGCGACAGCGTGGACGCGCCGCGAATGCGCGTCGGGCGCTTCTCGTTGTGGCTGAGCGCCTTTTCAATGGCCGCCACATCGAAGCCCCAATGGTCTGGAAACTTCTGATCTTCCGCCGCCATCACCGCCAGCGCCATCTGCGGCGAAATGTCGTCCATCGACACCCAGTCCGAATGAGCGACGTAGCCGAAGTCGCCGCTCAGCCAGGCGCTGATCTGCCGCTCCACCATCACGGCGGAAAACGGCACCGGCAGGAAGGCGAAGGCCACAATGCCCAACACCCACAGGCCGATAATCGCGATGACGCCGCGTTTCAGCCAATACCACGGACGCAGCCGCCGCCATCCGCCGACCGATTTGCTCATTCAGCCAGTTCCAGCACCCGCGCCACCAGTTTATCGATGCCGACGGCCGCCTGCGCGATCGACGGCGCCAGCATATAGGCTGGCGTGGTCACGATCTTGTGCTCGCTGTCCACCACGATGTCGTCCACCGGGCAAATCACCGGCTCGCCGCCCATGGCGTCAATCACTTCTCCCAGGTCGGGATCGTTGCCAATGGTCAGCCGCGCTTGTTGATCGAGCAGCTTCGGCAACAGCGCCGGTGCGATGCACATCAGGCCAATTGGTTTGTTGGCCTTATGCATCTCGCGCGTCAGACGCGCTAACGCTTCATCGACCCAACATTCCGCGCCGGCCTCGGCGAAATTGCTGAGATTCTTGGCGGCGCCAAAGCCGCCGGGCACAATCAGCGCATCCAGCTGCGCGGCCTCGGCCAGCGCCAACGGCTGCACTGCGCCGCGGGCAATGCGCGCCGATTCAATCAGGACGTTGCGCGATTCCGCCATCTCCTCACCAGATAAGTGATTAATAACATGGCGTTGCGGTTTATCAGGCGCAAAACACACCGCCTGCGCGCCGGCACGGTCCAGCGCCAGCAGCGTCAGCACCGCTTCGTGGATCTCCGTACCGTCATAAACGCCGCTGCCGCTGAGGACTACACCCACCTTTTTCATCACTCTTCCTCCTGTCGCTGCTGTCAACTGGTTCGTGCTCGGAGTTGACAAACACTAATCTACATCACACATTTTAATGAATCTTCTAACAAGAGCGCTTACATTTGCTATGTTGTTGGCTGTATGATGTTTAGGAATTCGCTACAACCTGCTCGACCAGAACACTGAAACCAATACGCAGGTTCACAATTTCCCTGGTGTTGGCGCAATATTCGCGCACCCCGGCTCACGTCGGGGTCATTTTTTTTCAGCGTTCTCTACCCAAGCCCGCAGTACCTGCACGTCGTTGCGCCACTCTTGCTTCAGCTCATCTACCCAGTCCTGCACGTTATCCCACCAGGCCGGCAGCGTCGGCGTTTGAATCTGTTGCGCCAACTGCTGCAGGTGACGCAGGCCGACCGAACCGGCGGCGCCCTTGATCTTGTGCCCTTCCTCGGTGATGCCTTTCTGATCGCGCGCCGTCATATTGGAATCCAGCACCGCCAGATAACCCGGCATCATCTGTTCGAACATCTCCAGACTTTGATGGATCAACTGCGGGCCAACCAGGTCCATGTACTGCTCCAGCATCGCGGTATCGAGTAACGACTCATTAATCTGCATCGCCTTGTGCTCCGTTTTCTTAGAAGTGTGAGAAGGTTGATGATCCCAATAGTGTTTGATGACCTTGGTCAGCGCCGGCACCGACAGCGGCTTGCTCAGCACATCGTCCATGCCCGCCTCGAGATACTCTTTTTTGTCTTTCAGCACGTTGGCGGTCAGGGCCACCAACGGCGGCAGCGCCTGTCCGGCGTAACGCTCGCGCAGCGCCCGGGCGATATCCAGCCCGGTCATGTCCGGCAGTTGGATGTCCAGCAGCACCAGATCGAACTCGTCCGGATCGAACATCGCCAGCGCGTCGTGGCCGTTCATCGCCACCTCGACGCTGTTGCCCAGCTTCTCCAGCACCGAGCGCGCCACGATCACGTTCAGTTCGATATCTTCCACCAGCAGGATGTGCAGCGCCGGCAACGGCAGCTCCTCTTCCTCCGGCGCCGCGCTGACGGCTTCCTGCACCGCCGGCGCCTTGATGGTCAAAGTGAAGCAAGAACCGTGCCCTTGTTCGCTGCGCACGGTAATGTCGCCGCCCATGCTCTGCGCCAGCCGTTTGGAGACCGCCAGCCCGATGCCGGTGCCGGTGGCCGGACGGCCGCCGCGCTGATCTTTCACCTGATAATACATGGCGAAGATCTTGTCCTGCTCGTCCTGCGGGATGCCCATGCCCGAGTCTTCCACTTCGAACACCAGCTTCTCCTGCGCCTCGCGCCGCACGCGCACCACAATTTGCCCCTGCTGGGTAAATTTCACCGCGTTGCCGATCAGGTTCCACAAGATCTGCCGCAGGCGCGTGCCGTCGGTCACGATCTGCTGCGGCAGCGGCGTCTGCGGCTCCATGATGAACTGCAGCCCTTTCGGCTGCGCCAGCAGGCCCGAGAGGTTCTCCAGATCCGCCAGGAAACCGGTGAAGTCCACCGGCTGGTTGTCGAGCTGCACCTTGCGCCGCTCGAGCTTGTCCATTTCGATAATGTCGTTGAAGATATTGCCGAGGGTGATGGCACTGACGTGAATGGTCTTCAGGTATTTCAGCTGCTCGTCGTTCAGCTCGGTATCGAGCAAAATGCGGCTCAGGCCGACGATGCCGTTAAGCGGCGTACGCAGCTCGTGGCTGATCGTGGAGATAAAGGTGGTCTTCTCCCTGCTGGCGTTCTCCAGCGCGTCCTGGTAGCGCTTACGCTCGGTAATATCGCGGCCGAAGCCCATCAGCCCGTGGCGTTTGCCCACCCGGTCGTAAAACGGAACCTTGCGCAGCTCGAAACAGGCCTTGCGGCCGTCGGGATACACCAGCCATTGTTCGTAGGTCAGCGAAACGTTGTGGCGGAACACCTTCTCGTCGGTCTCAATGACCTTTTCGGCGATCTCCTGGCCGTAGACGTCGAACGGCGTCAGGCCGATCAGCTGTTTCTCGCTCTTGCCGGTCAGCAGTTCCATCGCGCGGTTACAGCCGGAAAACTCTTTGTCTTCGTTGCGGTAGTAGACCAAATCCGGCGAGGCATCGAGGAAGGAACGCAGCAGCGCCGATTGCTGGCCCAGCTCAATCTGCGCCTGCTCGCGCTGCTCCATCTCTTCCGTCAGCTTTTCCATCACCTGCAGGCGCTCTTCTTCCGCTTTGATACGGTCGGCGATCTCCTGATTCAGCTGGCTGATATTGTCTTTGAGCTGCTGATTAAGCTCCAGATCGCGGTGGCGCATCTCTTCCAGCTTGTCCACCAGCCGCGCCAGCCGTTGGCGCGACTCTTCCAGCTGTTCCACCACCACCGAGAGAAAGTAGACCGCCCACGGGGTGATCAACAGACCGAAGAAGATTGAACGCACCACGTCGATGCTTTCCACTTCGCCGCGCAGCAGCATGGTCACCGCCATCTGCACCACCATCGCCAGCACCACCAGCGCCGAGGCCAGCAGCAGCGAGAAGCGCACCAACCCCAGTTTCACCATTAAATCAACGTAGTACTGGGCCAACACCCGGATTTGCTTCATAGCGGCTCCCATCAGACACAATCTTTTGAATCATACCGTAAAACCGCGATGAGATAAGGCGGCAAACGCCGAAGTGTGGCAAAGATTGCACTTCAGAGCGGCATTCCGGGGCGGTAGCGCCGCTTTTCATCCAGCGCGCTGCCCTGCCCGCCGTATTGCTGCAGATAAGCGCCGACCGCCTGCATGCCGCTCCAGCGGTTTTCGCACCACAGCGGCGCCAGCAGCGTCGGCCGACGGGCGCTGGCGGAAAGACGGTGGTACACCACCCCGCCCGGCGTATGGCGGATCATCTCCCCGGCGCTGACGGCGTAAGCTTCCAACGCCAGTTCGGGCAACCGCCCGGCATGCCACGCCCGCGCCAGGGTACTGCCGGTGACGACGTGCAGCGGATGCAGTTTGATGCCATCCACGCCGGTCTCCGTCACCCGCTGCAGCGTGAGCAGATGATCGCGCTGAGTTTCTCCCGGCAGCCCGACGATCAGATGGCAGCACACCTTCAGCCCGCGCTGCCGGGCCAGCCGCGCCGTCTGCTGATAACAGCGAAAATCATGGCCGCGGTTGATGCGCTTCAGCGTTTTATCGTGCGCCGTCTGCAACCCCAGCTCCAGCCACACTTCATAGCCTTGCTCGCGGTATCCCGTCAGCAGATCCAGCGCAGCGGGCGGCACGCAGTCCGGCCGGGTGCCGACGCACAGGCCGACCATGGCGCTCTGCGCCAACGCCTGCCGATACATCGACGCCAGCCGTTCAACCTCCGCATAGGTGCTGGTATAGGCCTGGAAATAGGCCAGATAGCGCCGCGCCCGATCGGCCCGAGCGGCCTGCTGCGCCAGCTGTTCGGCAATGCTCTGGCGTTGCATCGCTTCATCGGCGAACGAGGCGACATTGCAGAACGTACAGCCACCGCGCCCCAACGTGCCGTCGCGGTTAGGGCAGCTGAATCCACCGTGCAGCGTGAGTTTATGGATCTTTTCGCCATAGCGGCGCTGGAGATCCGCGCCAAACATATTGACTAATTGCGGCAACTGCATAATCTTGGTGCTTCTCTGTGTTCAAAGCCGCGATGCTAATAAGAAACGGTTTTTCCCGCGATGACAGAGATCAACGCTTTCCCCGCAAGGCGCCATCAGGCATAACTATTCATCATAAACGCAAATCAATTCACTCTAATTCTGATGAATTATTCTAATCGTCACGCAACCGTTAACGGCAATATGACAACACGGTGAAAAATAGTCATAAACATCAACTAAGCAATATCTTATAGAATAAAATTCTGACATTACCCCCCCGCACTAGCATGGTGCAGAGATTAAGGGGTTGCACTATAGTGAGACAGCTCACACTTCTGCGGGGATCGGCGTTGCCCCACGATAGTGCAAAAATGCATTAAAATACTTATTTTTCAAATAAATAAACATCATTAATTCGATAAGAATCTATCTTAAGCCCACATTTGACCTGCGAATTCTTTCTCGCTAAGTTGGAAGTCCGCTGGAAGCTTTCTGGACGGGCAAACGTCTCGTCATATTTATGCAGTAATTGAAGACTCCCTCTTAAAACAAGTCCTATACCACTTGTGAGACCGTCACGAGAGGCCATTGATGGAGGGCGGAAAAGCAGATTGGCGGGGTTAACTTGCTGATTGGACTTCTGCCTGAAATTGGGAAGCCCCCTCGCAGTAGGTTGTGAGAGTCACGCAGAGCCTGGGGAGGTTCACGATATGTTGTACGATAAATCCCAAGAGAGGGACAACTGTGGTTTCGGCCTGATCGCCCATATAGAAGGCGAACCTAGCCACAAGGTGGTGCGCACCGCCATTCACGCGCTGGCCCGCATGCAGCACCGCGGCGCGATCCTCGCCGACGGCAAGACCGGCGACGGCTGCGGCCTGTTGCTGCAAAAACCCGATCGTTTCTTCCGCATGGTGGCGGAAGAGCGCGGCTGGCGTTTGGCCAAGAACTACGCCGTCGGCATGATGTTCCTCAGCCAGAATGAAGAGGAAGCGCGCCTCAGCCGCCGCATCGTGGAAGAAGAGCTGCAAAACGAAACGCTGTCGATCGTCGGCTGGCGCGAAGTGCCGACCAACCCGGACGTGCTGGGTGAAATCGCCCTCTCCTCCCTGCCGCGCATCGAGCAAATCTTCGTTAACGCCCCGGCCGGCTGGCGCCCGCGTGATATGGAGCGCCGCCTGTTCGTGGCGCGTCGCCGCATCGAGAAACGCGTGGAGGACGACAGTTTCTACGTCTGCAGCTTCTCTAACCTGGTGACGATCTATAAAGGCCTGTGCATGCCTGCGGATCTGCCGCGCTTCTATCTCGATCTGGCGGACCTGCGCCTGGAGTCGGCCATTTGCCTGTTCCACCAGCGCTTCTCCACCAACACCGTGCCGCGCTGGCCGCTGGCGCAGCCGTTCCGCTACCTGGCGCACAACGGCGAAATCAACACCATCACCGGCAACCGCCAGTGGGCGCGCGCCCGTACCTATAAATTCCAAACGCCGCTGATCCCGGATCTGCAGGCCGCCGCGCCGTTCGTCAACGAAACCGGCTCCGACTCCAGTTCGCTGGACAACATGCTGGAGCTGCTGCTGGCGGGCGGGATGGATCTCATCCGCGCCATGCGCCTGCTGGTGCCGCCGGCCTGGCAGAACAACCCGGACATGGACGGCGATCTGCGCGCCTTCTTCGACTTCAACTCGATGCACATGGAGCCGTGGGACGGCCCGGCCGGCATCGTGATGTCCGACGGCCGCTACGCCGCCTGTAACCTCGATCGCAACGGCCTGCGCCCGGCGCGCTACGTGATCACCAAAGACAAGCTGATCACCTGCGCCTCCGAAGTCGGCATCTGGGATTACCAGCCGGATGAAGTGGTGGAAAAAGGCCGCGTCGGCCCCGGCGAGCTGATGGTGATCGACACCCGCAGCGGCCGCATCCTGCACTCGGCGGAAACCGACAACGATCTGAAAAGCCGCCACCCGTATAAAGAGTGGATGGAGAAAAACGTCAAACGCCTGGTGCCGTTCGAAGATCTGCCGGACGATCAGGTCGGCAGCCGCGAGCTCGACGACGCGCAGCTCGAAACCTATCAGAAACAGTTCGGCTACAGCAGTGAAGAGCTGGATCAGGTGATCCGCGTGCTGGGCGAAATTGGCCAGGAAGCCACCGGTTCGATGGGCGACGATACCCCGTTCGCCGTGCTCTCCAGCCGGCCGCGCATCGTTTACGACTATTTCCGCCAGCAGTTCGCGCAGGTCACCAATCCGCCGATCGATCCGCTGCGCGAAGCGCACGTCATGTCGCTGGCCACCAGCATCGGCCGCGAAATGAACGTGTTCTGCGAAGCCGAAGGCCAGGCGCACCGCCTGAGCTTCAAATCGCCGATCCTGCTGTACTCCGATTTCAAACAGCTCACCACGCTGGAAGGCGAATACTATCGCGCCGAGACCCTCGATCTGACCTTCGATCCGCAGCAGCAGGATCTGGAGCAGACCATTCGCGCCCTGTGCGACGAAGCGGAACGCAAGGTGCGTGAAGGTGCGGTGCTGTTGGTGCTGTCCGACCGCGCCATCGCGCCCGGCCGCCTGCCGGTGCCTGCTCCGATGGCAGTCGGCGCCGTGCAAACCCGCCTGGTGGAAAAAAGCCTGCGCTGCGACGCCAACCTGATCGTTGAAACCGCCAGCGCCCGCGATCCGCACCACTTCGCCGTACTGCTCGGCTTCGGCGCGACCGCCATCTATCCGTATCTGGCGTATGAAACCCTGGCCAAGCTGGTGGACAGCCAGGCGATCGACAAGAAATACCGCGACGTGATGCTGAACTACCGCAACGGCATCAACAAAGGCCTGTACAAGATCATGTCCAAGATGGGCATTTCGACCATCGCCTCTTACCGCTGCTCCAAGCTGTTCGAAGCGGTCGGCCTGCACCGCGATCTGGCGGATCTGTGCTTCCAGGGCGTGGTCAGCCGCATTGGCGGCGCCAGCTTCAGCGATTTCCAGCAGGATCTGCAGAACCTTTCCAAGCGCGCCTGGCTGAAACGCAAACCGCTGGAGCAAGGCGGCCTGCTGAAATTCGTGCACGGCGGCGAATACCACGCCTACAACCCGGACGTGGTGAACTCGCTGCAAAAAGCGGTGCACAGCGGCGAGTACAGCGACTATCAGGCTTACGCCAAGCTGGTGAACGAGCGGCCGGTCGCCATGCTGCGCGATTTGCTGGCCATCACGCCGAAAGGCGAACCGATCCCGGTCGATCAGGTCGAACCGGCGGAATCGCTGTTCAAACGCTTCGACACGGCGGCGATGTCGATCGGCGCGCTGAGCCCGGAAGCGCACGAGTCACTGGCGATCGCCATGAACGGCCTCGGCGGCTTCTCCAACTCCGGCGAAGGCGGCGAAGATCCGGCGCGCTACCGCACCAACAAGGTGTCGCGCATCAAACAGGTGGCCTCCGGCCGCTTCGGCGTAACGCCGGCCTACCTGGTGAACGCCGACGTGATCCAGATTAAGGTGGCGCAAGGCGCCAAGCCGGGCGAAGGCGGCCAGCTGCCGGGCGACAAAGTCACCCCGTACATCGCCAGACTGCGTTACTCGGTGCCGGGCGTGACGCTGATCTCCCCACCGCCGCACCACGACATCTATTCGATCGAAGATCTGGCGCAGCTGATCTTCGATCTGAAGCAGGTCAACCCGAAGGCGGTGATCTCGGTGAAACTGGTGTCCGAGCCGGGCGTCGGCACCATCGCCACCGGCGTGGCGAAAGCCTATGCCGATCTGATCACCATCGCCGGTTACGACGGCGGCACCGGCGCCAGCCCGCTGTCCTCGGTGAAATATGCCGGCTGCCCATGGGAACTGGGCCTGGTGGAAACCCAGCAGGCGCTGGTGGCCAACGGTCTGCGCCACAAGATCCGCCTGCAGGTGGACGGTGGCCTGAAAACCGGCGTGGACATCGTCAAAGCGGCGATCCTGGGCGCGGAAAGCTTCGGCTTCGGCACCGGGCCGATGGTGGCGCTGGGCTGCAAATACCTGCGCATCTGCCACCTCAACAACTGCGCGACCGGCGTCGCGACGCAGGACGACAAGCTGCGCCGCGATCACTACCACGGCCTGCCGGAACGCGTGACGAATTACTTCCAGTTTATCGCGCGTGAAACCCGCGAGATCATGGCGCAACTTGGCGTGAGCCAGTTGGTGGATCTGATCGGCCGCACCGAGTTCCTGACCGAGCTGGACGGCATTTCCGCCAAGCAGAACAAGCTGGATCTGTCGCCGCTGCTGAAAACCGCCACGCCGCATCCGGGTAAAGCGGTGTACTGCACCGAAAGCAGCAACCCGGCGTTCGACAAGGGCCTGCTGAACAAAGAGCTGCTGGCGCAGGCACAGCCGCATATCGAAGCGAAACAGGGTAAAACCTTCTACTTCGACATTCGCAACACTGACCGCTCCGTGGGCGCCATGCTGTCCGGCGCTATCGCCAACGTGCACGGCGATCAGGGCATGGCGGCCGATCCGATCAAGGCGCACTTCTCCGGCACCGCCGGGCAGAGCTTCGGCGTCTGGAACGCCGGCGGCGTCGAGCTGACCCTGACCGGCGACGCCAACGACTATGTCGGCAAAGGCATGGCCGGCGGCAGCATCGCGGTGCGTCCGCCGATCGGCTCCGCCTTCCGCAGCCATGAAGCCAGCATCGTCGGCAACACCTGCCTGTACGGCGCCACCGGCGGCAAGCTGTTCGCCGCCGGCCGCGCGGGCGAGCGTTTCGCGGTGCGCAACTCCGGCGCCATCACCGTGGTGGAAGGCATCGGCGACAACGGCTGCGAATACATGACCGGCGGCATCGTCTGCGTGCTGGGTAAAACCGGCATCAACTTCGGCGCCGGCATGACCGGCGGCTTCGCCTACGTGCTGGACGAAGACGGCGAGTTCCGCAAGCGCGTGAACCCGGAGCTGGTGGAAGTGCTGGATGTCGATCAGTTGGCGATCCATGAGGAGCATCTGCGCGGCCTGATCACCGAACACGTGCAGGCGACCGGCTCTTCCCGCGCGGAAGAGATCCTGGCCAACTGGCCGGAGTGGGCGCCGAAGTTCGCCCTGGTCAAACCGAAGTCCAGCGATGTCAAAGCGCTGTTGGGTCACCGTAGCCGTTCCGCAGCCGAGCTGCGGGTGCAGGCGCAGTGTAAGAGGTAGGTCATTAATGAGCCAGAACGTTTATCAATTTATCGACCTGCAGCGTGTTGATCCGCCTAAGAAACCGCTGAAGATCCGCAAAATCGAGTTCGTCGAGATCTACGAACCGTTTTCGGAAACCCAGGCCAAAGCCCAGGCGGACCGCTGTCTGTCCTGCGGCAACCCGTATTGCGAGTGGAAGTGCCCGGTGCACAACTACATCCCGAACTGGCTGAAGCTGGCCAACGAAGGCCGCATCATGGAAGCGGCGGACCTGGCGCATCAGACCAACAGCCTGCCGGAGGTGTGCGGCCGCGTATGCCCGCAGGATCGCCTGTGCGAAGGGTCTTGCACCCTGAACGACGAGTTCGGCGCGGTCACCATCGGCAATATCGAGCGTTACATCAGCGATAAGGCCATCGAAATGGGCTGGAAGCCGGACATGTCGCACGTGCAGCCGACCGGCAAGCGCGTGGCGATCGTCGGTGCCGGCCCCGCCGGTCTGGCCTGCGCTGACGTGCTGACCCGCAACGGCGTCAAGGCGGTGGTGTATGACCGTCATCCTGAGATCGGCGGTCTGCTGACCTTCGGCATCCCGGCCTTCAAGCTGGAAAAGGAAGTGATGGTCAAACGCCGCGGCATCTTCAGCGAGATGGGCATCGAGTTCCAGCTGAATACCGAAGTGGGCAAAGACGTCAGCATGGAGACTTTGCTGAGCGAGTACGATGCGGTGTTCCTCGGCGTCGGCACCTATCAATCGATGCGTGGCGGGCTGGAGAATGAGGATGCGCAGGGCGTGTACGACGCGCTGCCGTTCCTGATCGCCAACACCAAGCAGCTGATGGGGTATGAAACCGAGCAGCACGAGCCTTATGTCAGCATGGAAGGCAAACGGGTGGTGGTGCTGGGCGGCGGCGATACCGCCATGGACTGTGTGCGCACCTCGGTGCGTCAGGGCGCGACGCAGGTCACCTGCGCCTACCGCCGCGACGAAGCCAACATGCCGGGTTCCAAACGCGAAGTGAAGAACGCGCGGGAAGAAGGGGTGGACTTCCAGTTCAACCTGCAGCCGCTGAGCATCGAACTGAACAGCGCCGGCCGCGTGGCCGGGGTGAAAATGGTGCGCACTCAGCTGGGCGCACCGGATGCCAACGGCCGCCAGGCGGCGGAGCAGGTGCCGGGGTCCGAACACGTGATCGACGCCGACGCGGTGGTGATGGCGTTCGGCTTCCGCCCACACCGTATGGACTGGCTGGCGGCGCACGACGTGCAGCTCGATAAACAGGGCCGCATCGTGGCGCCGGAAGGCAGCGACAACGCATTCCAGACCAGCAACCCGAAAATCTTCGCCGGTGGCGACGCGGTCCGCGGCTCCGACCTGGTGGTGACGGCGATCGCCGAAGGCCGCAAAGCGGCAGACGGCATCATGAACTACCTGGAAGTGTAAACCTTCCGTACCGCCAAAGGCCCGGCACATTGCCGGGCCTTTGTTTTAATCGGCCACGCTTTGTAACAACCTCCCCCCTCCTCACTGCCTCAACGCGCTATAGTATTGAGTTAGCACCATTGCAGGGCGCGGCTGCGCCTGACACCGAGATAAGGATAGCGAACATGAAATGCTCCATTTCCCTGTTGGCCAGCGCGCTGCTGGCCGTCAGTTTCAGCGCCTCAGCCCTGGCGCTGGATTCGCAGGAGGTTGGTTACAATATCGAAGCGCGCGGCGCGCGGCCGGTCGTGGCGCAGTTGGGCAAGGCCGGGCAGTTCGGCGCCGTGGAAAACAGCATCCGGTTGGGGGACGACAGCTGGATTGCCCTGGCGCCCAAGCTGGCCGGCGGCGGCAATGCCGGATTTACCGCCGGCATTAAATCTGCCCTCTCCGCCGCCCTGATCTACAACCCGGCGGCGGTATTGCAGGCGCTCAACAAAGGCAACGATCTGCCGCTCAATGACATCTGCACCGCGCCGCCGGAAGTGCAAGGCGACACCGCCATCACCAGCTTCCGTGAGCGCGCGGCCCGCGCGCTGTCCACCGTGCGCGTAGGCGATCTCAGCGCGCCGCGCGATGCCTGCATTGCCGCCTTGAAAGGCTGATCCACTTCGTCCGGGCAAAAAAAAGCACCCCACGGGGTGCTTTTTCGTTTGTTCACGCGGGCTTATTTCACCACGCGCAGCGCCGGGCGGCCACCGCGCGGCGGCTGCGGCGGTTCGTCGTCCGGGCCGTCATCTTCCGCGGTATCCGGGCGATCGCCGTCGATCACTGACATCAACGTTTCCGAAGGGATCGTCTCATTGTCCAAACCTTCGAACACGCCTTCGCTTTCATCGTAGGCGGCTTCCGGTTCAAACATCGTGCCGGCGCCGTTCTCACGCGCATAAATCGCCAGCACGGCGGCCATCGGCACCGAAACCTGGCGCGGCACGCCGCCGAAGCGCGCGTTGAACTGCACGTCTTCGTTGCCCAACGCCAGGTTGCCTACCGCGCGCGGCGCGATATTCAACACGATCTGGCCATCGCGCGCGAACTCCATCGGCACCTGAACATCAGGGCGAGTCACGTCGACCACCAGGTGCGGCGTCAGCTGGTTATCCAGCAGCCAGTCGTAGAACGCCCGCAGCAGATACGGGCGACGCGGCGTCATCTGAGACATGTCCATCGCGCTTAGCCCCGGGTTTGCAGGCGCATTTCACGCTCGGCTTCGGTCAGGGAAGCCAGGAAAGCGTCGCGTTCGAAGACGCGGGTCATGTAGCCTTTCAACTCTTTGGAGCCGGCGCCGCTCAACTCGATGCCCAGCTGCGGCAGACGCCACAACAGCGGTGCCAGGTAGCAATCCACCAGGCTGAACTCTTCGCTCATGAAATACGGCGCCTGGCCGAAAATAGGCGCGATCGCCAGCAGCTCTTCACGCAGCTGGCGGCGGGCGGATTCTGCTTCCTGACCGCTGCTCTTCTCGATCTTGTCCATCAGCGAGTACCAGTTCTTCTCGATGCGCAGCATCATCAGACGGCTCTCACCACGGGCAACCGGGTAAACCGGCATCAGCGGCGGGTGCGGGAAGCGCTCATCCAGGTATTCCATGATGATGCGGGATTCATACAGGGTCAGTTCGCGATCGACCAGCGTAGGCACCGTCTGATAAGGGTTGAGGTCAATCAGATCTTGCGGCAGGTTATCCATTTCGACCTGCTCGATCTCGACGCTGACACCTTTCTCCGCCAGTACGATGCGTACTTGATGGCTAAAAATGTCGGTCGGGCCAGAGAACAGCGTCATTACCGAACGTTTGTTGGCAGCGACAGCCATGAAAACCTCCAAGTTATCTAGAAAATACTGCGAATAGCCAACTGACAGGCTGCTATCCTGAATAATCTTGCCGCAGGCCGGCAGCACGCAGCGCGACCCGAACCCATAAAAAACCGGCCCAGGAGGTCAACTGCACGGCGAACAGGCGCAAAAGTGGGTGATAGTTTACCAGATTTTGCTTGTTTTGTGGGGGCGCTGCGGCGAATTCATGTTGAATTGTCTGATATGCCACAGATTTTAGTCGGGGAAGGCGAATTTCAGGCATAAAAAAACCCGGTGAAGCACCGGGTTTTTTGCGTAAATCGCACTGCCGAAGCAGCGGAAATTAACGCTTGGAGAACTGCGGACGACGACGTGCTTTACGCAGACCGACTTTCTTACGTTCAACCTGACGAGCGTCACGGGTGACGAAGCCAGCTTTACGCAGTTCAGAACGCAGAGTCTCATCGTACTCCATCAGTGCACGGGTGATACCGTGACGGATAGCGCCAGCTTGACCGGAGATACCACCACCTTTAACGGTGATGTACAGATCCAGTTTGCCAACCATGTCGACCAGTTCCAGCGGCTGACGAACTACCATGCGGGCAGTTTCGCGACCGAAGTACTGTTCCAGGCTGCGCTGGTTGATAACGATGTTACCGTTGCCCGGCTTGATGAAGACGCGAGCGGCGGAGCTTTTGCGGCGACCAGTGCCGTAGTATTGATTTTCAGCCATTGCCATTAATCCCGATTAAATGTCCAGAACTTGCGGTTGCTGTGCCGCGTGATTGTGCTCGGTGCCCGCGTAAACTTTCAGTTTACGGAACATAGCACGACCCAGCGGGCCCTTTGGCAGCATGCCTTTAACCGCGATTTCAATCACGCGCTCAGGACGGCGGGCAATCATCTCTTCAAAGGTCGCTTGCTTGATACCACCGATGTGGCCGGTGTGGTGGTAGTACACTTTGTCTGTACGCTTGTTGCCGGTTACAGCAACTTTGTCAGCGTTCAGAACGATGATGTAATCACCGGTATCCACGTGCGGGGTGTATTCCGCTTTATGCTTGCCGCGCAGGCGACGAGCCAGTTCAGTAGCGAGACGGCCTAAAGTTTTACCATCTGCATCAACAACGTACCAGTCGCGTTTTACGGTTTCTGGTTTAGCTGTAAAAGTTTTCATTAGAAAGCTTACCCAATAATTAGTTACACGTTGGTGAACACCCAAACGCTCGAAAACAGTTGAGGCTCACACGACCATACAAGTCCAGCAAACCTACCCCTTCGAATAGCCATTGCCGGCACTATAAAGTTTTTGGGAAAAAAAACTTTGTTGTAACGTGGGGTCGCAAGATTATAGAGAAGTCGCTCACAAAGATCGAACGGTTTTTGAATGGAAAATAAATTTATCGCCGGCGGCGGACAACCGGCGATACGGCGGCGGCAAGCCCGGCAGACTCAGGGCAAATGCGGCAGCTTGAGGTACTCTTCGCTCTGCATTTCCTGCAGGCGCGACAGGCAGCGCTGGAATTCAAATTTCAGCTGCACCCCCTGATAGATCTCGAACATCGACGCTTCAGCGCCGATCACCAGCTTGATGTGCCGCTCGTAGAATTCGTCCACCAACGCCAGGAAACGGCGCGCGGTATTCTCTTTCAGCGGCCCCATCACCCGCACATTATACAGGATCACGCTGTGATACAGCCGCGACAGCGCGATGTAGTCCAGTTGGCTGCGCGCCTCTTCGCACAGTGTGTGGAAATCCACCGCCAGCACGCCGTCCACCGAACGGATAGCCTGCAGCGGCCGATGGTTGATCTGCAACACCGGCGCGTCATCCCCCGCCTTGCCCGCCAGCTTAACGAACATCCGATCCAGCGTCTCGCGCGTCTGGTCGCTCAGCGGCGTCAGGTAGAGGTGCGCCTGGGTCAGGGTACGCAGACGATAGTCGATGCCGGCGTCGACGTTCATCACGTCGCAGTACTCGTTGATCAGATCGATGGCCGGCAGGAAACGCGCCCGCTGCAGACCGTTGCGGTACAGATCGTCCGGCGGGATGTTCGACGTGGCCACCAGCGTAATGCCGCGCGCGAACAGCGCCTGCAGCAGCGTGGCCAGCAGCATGGCGTCGGTGATGTCGGACACGAAGAATTCGTCGAAACACAGCACGTCGGTCTCGGCCTTAAAGCCGTCGGCGACGATTTCCAGCGGGTTTTCCCGCCCCTGCAACTCGGTCAGCTCTTCATGCACCCGCAGCATGAAGCGGTGAAAGTGCAGACGCATTTTGCGATCGCCCGGCAAACTGTGGAAGAACATATCCATCAACCAGGTTTTGCCGCGCCCGACGCCACCCCACATATACAGCCCCTGCACCGGGCGCTGCGGCGCCGTGTCGCCGCCCTTGCCCAGCAAGCGGCTGAGCTTACCGCGCAGCCCACCGGCAGGCGCGCTCGCCGCCGGCTTTTGCAACAGAGCCTGATAAATGCGATCCAGTTGAGTGACGGCCCGGCGTTGAACCTCATCGGCCTGATATTCCCCCGCATCCAGCGCCTGCTGGTAGCGAGATAACGGTGATAGTGCCTGCATCTGTTCGATGTTCCCTAAGAACGCTTAGAAATTATTTAGCCAACGTTGGCGGCAAGTTGATGCCGATTCGCACCGTTATCGCCACAAATGCCCGCTGCGGGCGCCGCTGAAAACCCTGTAAAAATTAGGTGGAAGCGCATCAGGATTCCACTCGGACAAGGTTAACGGTTATAGTGGATATTATTAAGTGAAAAATCCCTGCGGAACAACGAAGTCAAAATAGGAGTCATCATGACCTGGGAGTATGCGCTGATTGGTTTGGTCGTCGGTATCGTGATTGGTGCGGTGGCGATGCGTTTTGGCAACCGTAAATTACGTCAACAACAAGTCCTGCAGAACGAGCTGGACAAGAGCAAAACCGAGCTGGAAGAGTACCGTCAGGAGCTGGTCGGCCACTTTGCCCGCAGCGCCGAGCTGCTGGACAACATGGCGCGCGATTATCGTCAGCTGTATCAGCACATGGCGAAAAGCTCGAACAACCTGCTGCCGGATCTGCCGATGCAGGAAAATCCGTTCCGCTATCGCCTGACCGAAGCGGAAGCAGACAACGATCAAGCGCCGGTGGAAATGCCGCGCGACTATTCGGAAGGCGCCTCCGGCCTGCTGCGCGGGCAAAGCGCGCGCCGCGACTGACCCCCTTCGCCCGCGGGGCCACCCGCGGGCTTCCTCCGTTTACCGTCTTGACCTTCCCTCGTATTACCTTTACTGAACTTTGCACGCAAATTCACGGTCTTACCCTTCACTATGACAAGGTGATTGCCTTATCATCAAATTTTCATCGGCAGGTATTGAGAGAGTTATAATCAATGAAGAAAAAGTCGTTAATTCTTAGTGCATTGGCAATGAGCCTCGGCCTGACGCTCAGCTCCGTACCGGTGGCCAACGCGGCCCTGCCCGTCGCCGTTCAGGGGCAGCCGCTGCCGAGCCTGGCGCCGATGCTGGAAAAAGTCTTGCCCGCCGTAGTGAGCGTGCATGTCGCCGGCACTCAGGTGCAGCGTCAACAACTGCCGGAAGAGTTCAGACGCTTCTTCGGCCCTAACTTCCCCGGCCAGCAGCAAAGCTCCCGTCCGTTTGAAGGGCTGGGCTCCGGCGTGATCATCGACGCCGCCAAAGGTTATGTGCTGACCAACAACCACGTCATCAACAACGCCGATAAAATCCGCGTGCAGTTGAACGACGGTCGCGAGCTGGACGCCAAGCTGGTCGGCCGCGATGAGCAATCCGACATCGCCCTGCTGCAGCTCAGCGACACCAAAAACCTGACCGCCATCAAGATGGCCGATTCCGATCAGCTGCGCGTCGGTGACTTTGCCGTCGCGGTCGGCAACCCGTTTGGCTTGGGCCAAACCGCCACTTCCGGCATTATCTCGGCGCTGGGCCGCTCCGGCCTGAATCTGGAAGGGCTGGAAAACTTCATTCAGACCGACGCCTCCATCAACCGCGGCAACTCCGGCGGCGCGCTGGTTAACCTGAACGGCGAGCTGATCGGCATTAATACCGCCATTCTGGCGCCGAGCGGCGGCAACGTTGGCATCGGTTTCGCCATTCCGAGCAATATGGCGCAGAACCTGAGCCAGCAGCTGATTGAATTCGGCGAAGTGAAACGCGGCCTGCTGGGCATCAAGGGCAGCGAAATGACCCCGGATATGGCCAAAGCCTTCAACACCGACGCGCAGCGCGGCGCCTTCGTCAGCGAAGTGCTGCCGAAATCCGCCGCCGCCAAGGCGGGCATCAAGGCCGGGGATATCCTGGTCTCCGTCGACGGTAAACCGGTGAGCAGCTTCGCCGAACTGCGCGCCAAAGTCGGCACCACCGCGCCGGGCAAAACCCTCAAGGTGGGCCTGCTGCGCGATGGCAAACCGCAGGAAGTCTCGGTCACGCTGGACAACAGCGAGAGCGCCTCGACCAACGCCGAAACGCTGTCGCCGGCGCTGCAGGGTGTTTCCCTCAGCAATGGCGCGTTGCCGAGCGGCGACAAGGGCGTGAAGGTGGAGAACGTGGATAAAGGGTCAACGGCGGCGCAGATCGGCCTGCAGAAAGGCGACGTGATCATCGGCGTCAACCGTCAGCGCGTGGACAACATCACCACGCTGCGTAAAGTGTTGGAGGCCAAGCCACCGGTGATGGCGCTCAATATCGTGCGCGGCAACGAAACCATTTATCTGCTGCTGCGTTAATTTGTGCAAAAACCGGGCTCGGTGACATACTGCGCCCGGTTAACTCATGCTATCCTCCGAACATCGTTCACCACACCACGAAAACTCCATGTTTGCTAAGCTCTTGCGTTCTGTCGTTATCGGTCTCATCGTTGCCGGCCTGCTGTTGGCCGCACTGCCCATGCTGCGTTCTTCCAACGGCCTGTTTGCAGACAAACCTGAGAGCACCAGCGACGAAACGCCAGTGAGCTACAACAAAGCGGTGCGCCGCGCCGCGCCCGCCGTGGTGAACATTTACAACCGCAACCTGAACGGCGCCGCCAACGTGCTGTCGCTCGGTTCCGGCGTGATCATGAATGAACGCGGCTATATCATCACCAACCGCCACGTGATCAAAGACGCTCAGCAGATCACCGTGGTGTTGCAGGATGGCCGCCGCTACGAAGCGCTGTTGGTCGGCTCGGACGGCCTGACCGATTTGGCGGTGCTGAAGATCGATCCCGGCAATTTGCCGGTGATCCCGACCAATAAAAATCGCGTTGCCCACGTCGGCGACGTCGTGCTGGCGATCGGCAACCCCTATAACCTGGGGCAGACCGTCACACAGGGCATCCTCAGCGCCACCGGCCGCATCAGTATGAGCACCACCGGCCGACAGACGTTCCTGCAGACCGACGCCTCCATCAACCGCGGCAACTCCGGCGGCGCGCTGGTCAACTCGCTGGGCGAGCTGATCGGCATCAACACCCTGACCTATGACAAAATTACCGACGGCGAAACGCCGGAGGGCCTCGGCTTCGCCATTCCGATCGAACTGGCCACCAAAATCATGGACAAGCTGATCCGCGACGGCCGCGTCATCCGCGGCTATTTCGGCATTCAGGGCAAAGAGATCATTCCGCTGCGCTCGTCCAATTCCGGCATCGATCGCCTTCAAGGCATCATCGTGACCGAGATTACGCCGAACGGCCCGGCGAGCAGCGCCGGCTTCCAGATCAACGACATCATCATCAACGTGGATAACAAACCGGCGGTGTCCGTGCTGGAGACCATGGATCAGGTGGCGGAGATCAGACCGGGCACCGAGATACCGGTTATTGTGCTGCGTGACGGCAAGCGCATTACGTTGAAAATGACGGTGGGTGAATTCCCGGAAGACAGCAATTAAAAAAGGGCCGGCATTGATAGCCGGCCCTTTGATTTTCATCCTGCCGACGCAGCCGCGCCGGCGTTAATGCCTTACTCGCCTTTCACACGCTCGATGTTCGCACCCAGCGCGCGCAGCTTGTCTTCAATACGCTCATAGCCGCGATCAATATGGTAGATGCGATCGACGACGGTCACGCCGTCGGCGATGCAGCCGGCGATCACCAGGCTGGCGGAAGCGCGCAGATCGGTCGCCATCACCTGAGCACCGGACAGCTGTTCAACGCCATGGCAGATCACGGTGTTGCTCTCGATTTCCGCGTGCGCCCCCATGCGGATCAATTCCGGCACGTGCATGAAACGGTTTTCGAAGATGGTCTCGGTGATAACGCCGGTGCCTTCCGCCACCAGGTTCAACAGGCTGAACTGGGCCTGCATGTCGGTCGGGAAGCCCGGGTGCGGCGCGGTGCGCACGGTGACCGCTTTAGGGCGCTTGCCGTGCATGTCCAGGCTGATCCAGTCTTCGCCCACTTCGATATCGGCACCGGCTTCACGCAGCTTGGCCAGCACCGCATCCAGCGTATCCGGACGGGTGTTGCGGCACATCACTTTGCCGCCGGAAACCGCGGCGGCGATCAGGAAGGTACCGGTCTCGATACGGTCAGGCAGCACGCGATACACGCCGCCGCCCAGACGCTCGACGCCCTCGATGGTGATCTTGTCACTGCCTGCGCCGCTGATCTTCGCGCCCAGCGTATTGAGGAAGTTGGCGGTATCGACAATTTCCGGCTCACGCGCGGCGTTCTCGATAACGGTCGTGCCGGTTGCCAGGGTCGCGGCGCTCATGATGGTCACGGTCGCGCCCACGCTCACCTTGTCCATCACGATGTGCGCGCCTTTCAGACGGCCATCGACGGACGCCTTGACGTAACCTTCTTCCAGCTTGATCTCGGCACCCAACTGCTCCAGGCCGGTGATGTGCAGATCGACCGGACGCGCGCCGATCGCGCAGCCGCCCGGCAGGGAAACCTGGCCGCGGCCGAAACGTGCCACCAGCGGCCCCAGCGCCCAGATGGAAGCGCGCATGGTTTTCACCAGATCGTAAGGCGCGCAAAACTCGTTCACGCCGCTGGCGTCCACGAAGACCGAACCGTTGCGCTCAATCTTGGTGCCCAACTGGCTGAGCAGTTTAATGGTGGTGTCGATGTCCTTCAGCTTGGGGACATTCTGCAGCTCGACCGGCTCTTCCGCCAACAGGGCGGCGAACAGGATCGGCAGGGCGGCGTTTTTGGCCCCGGAAATAGACACTTCACCGCTCAGGCGGGTCCGACCCTGCACACGAAATTTATCCATCTGACTACTCTCTGTTATCTAATCTGAAGCTGCCCGCCCGGCAGGGCAAACAGCCTTAAAATCCGTTGAGTTTGCGGTCTCGCTGCCACTCTTCAGGGGTGTACGCCTTGATAGACAAGGCATGAATGCGGTTGTCCGCAATGTATTCCATCAGCGGTGCGTAAACCGTCTGCTGTTTTTTGACGCGGCTCATGCCGGCGAACAGTTCGCCGACCACGATCGCTTGAAAATGGCTGCCGTCGCCCGTCACGTGCGCTTCATCCAGTGCCAATGCCTGCATCAGCACGTCTTTAATCTCGTTGGTTTCCATAGTATCCAGTTCTGCCGCTAAAGGATCATAAACAGCCTAGTATCTTAGTGGAATACGATGTTTTCTTAAACTAAAGAAAAAGCCCCTGCATAACAGAGGCTTTGTATCGTTTAACCACGCAAAGGCGGTGTAAAACGCCGCTAACCGGCGGTATCGACAGGCATTATCGCCTGCAGGTTGTAGAGCGCGATCAGCGTTTTCAGACGCTCGGTGACGCCGAAAATTTTTAGCGCGACGCCGCGTTGGCGCTGCTCTTCCTGCAGATGCAGCAACAGCGCCAGCCCGGAGGAGTCCACGCGCTGCAGTTGCGCCACGTCGATCGCGGTTTTATCCGCCATCAGCGCGCCGCGCTGCCGCCACAACGGCAGCAGCGTTTCACGGTCCAGTTCACCGCGCAGGATCAGCGTCTGCTGCTCTGATTCGAAGCTGAGCGCTGCCGACATCAGTTTTTCTTGTCCAGCGAGATGGGCTGCGCGGCAGCGGCCTGCAGCTGTTTGGTCAGGCCGTCGATGCCCTGAGTACGCAGCGTAGACGCCCACTCGTTTTGCTTGGTGGTGATCATGCTGACGCCTTCGGCGATCATGTCATACGCCTGCCAGTAGCCGGTTTTGCTGTTCTTGCGCCATTGGAAATCCAGGCGCACCGGCGGGCGGCCGCCGTTGTCGATGATGGTGACGCGAATGGCCACGATGTCGGCGTTGCCCAGCGGCTGTTCAGGCGCGATCTGGTAAGTCTGGCCGTGGTACATCGCCAGCGCCTGGCCGTAAGCCTGCTCCAGGTAAGCCTGGAAAGCGGTGAAGTAAGCTTCGCGCTGCGCAGGCGTCGCATCTTTGTAGTAACGGCCCAGCACCAGCGCGCCGGCGTATTTCACCTGCACGAACGGCATCAGTTCCTGATGCACGATGGAGCGCAGGTAGTTCGGGTCCTGCTTGATCTTCGGCTGTTCGTTCTTCAAACGGCTGAAGGTCTTCTGCGCCGCGTCTTGCATCATGCTGTAAGGATTGGTTTGGTCGGCTGCGCTCGCCAGCGGCGCAACCACCAGCAGAGCCACCATCAGTAAACGTTTAAACATGCAGGTATCCTCTCTTAATGATTTGGAACAGCGGGTTGCGGTGCAGCGCCGGCAGCCGGCTCAGCGGCCGCGTCTCCCGGTTTGGCGCTGTCCTGACCGCCGCTTTTATACAGGAACTGGCCGATCAGATCTTCCAGAACCATGGCTGATTTAGTGTCCTGAATGGTGCCGCCGTCTTTCAGAATGGTGGTGCCCATATCAGGATCTTCGAAGCCCACGTTAAGCGCCAGATATTGCTCGCCCAGCAGGCCGGAGGTGCGGATCGCCAGCGAACTGGTATCCGGGATTTCGTCGTACTTTTTCTGGATATCGAGCGCCACGCGCGGCGTGTAGGTTTTCGGATCGAGTTCGATGTCCGCCACGCGGCCGATCACCACGCCGCCGATCTTCACCGGCGAACGCGGTTTCAGGCCACCGATATTGTCGAACGTCGCGTAAACGCGGTAGGTCGGCTCGCTGCCGATCGATTTAAGGTTCGCCACCTGCAGGCAGATAAACACGATGGCGCACAGCGCGATCAGCATGAATGCCCCAACCCAGATTTCACTCTTCTTCGTTTGCATCGAATCAATTCCCAAACATCAGTGCGGTCAGCACGAAATCCAATCCCAACACCGCCAGTGACGAATGCACCACGGTACGCGTCGTCGCCCGGCTAATCCCTTCAGAGGTAGGCACGGCGTCATACCCGTTGAAAATGGCAATCCAGGTTACGGTAATGGCGAACACCACGCTCTTGATCAGGCAGTTGAGCAGATCTTTTTTCCACTCTACGGCGCCTTGCATCGCCGACCAGAAGAAGCCGCTGTCGATGCCCTTCCAATCCACGCCGACCACCGAGCCACCCCAAATACCGATCGCCACGAAGATGATGGTCAGCAGCGGCATGCTGATCATCCCCGCCCAGAAACGCGGCGCCACGATGCGCCGCAGCGGATCGACCGCCATCATTTCCAGGCTGGAGATCTGTTCCGTCGCCTTCATCAGGCCGATTTCCGCCGTGAGCGCGGAACCGGCGCGGCCGGCGAACAGCAGCGCCGTCACCACCGGTCCCAGTTCACGCAGCAGCGACAGCGCCACCATCATGCCGAGGCTGGCCTCGGCGCTGTAGGTGGTGAGCACGATATAGCCCTGCAGGCCCAGCACCATGCCGATAAACAGCCCGGAAACCATGATGATCAGCAGCGACTGCACGCCGACGCTGTAGAGCTGTTTCAACAACAGCGGCCACTGCTTGCCGGGTTCCGGCCGGCCAATCAACGCGTTGAACAGCATCAACCCGGCGCGGCCGAAGCTGGCGCTGGTGTTGATGCCACTGCGCCCCAGAGACGCTAACGCTCTTAATAACATGAGCTTATTTACTCCCTAAGCCTAGCAGTTCAGTCTGATAATCCCCGGCCGGATAGCGGAACGGCACCGGTCCATCCGCTATACCATCCAGGAACTGGCGCACGCGCGCATCAGGATTGTTCTGCAATTGCTGCGTGGTGCCTTCGGCAATCACCCGGTGATCGGCCACAATATAGGCGTAGTCGGCGATGCTCAGCACCTCCGGCACGTCGTGCGACACCACGATGCAGGTAATGCCCAGCGCATGGTTCAACTCGTCGATCAGCTTGACCAGCACCCCCATGGTGATCGGATCCTGGCCGACGAAAGGTTCGTCGAACATGATCATTTCCGGGTCCAGCGCGATCGCGCGCGCCAACGCCGCCCGGCGCGCCATGCCGCCGGAGAGTTCATTGGGCATCAGCTGCGCCGCGCCGCGCAGCCCGACCGCTTCCAGCTTCATCAGCACCGTGCTGCGCAGCAGGGGCTCAGGCAGGTTGCTGTGCTCACGCAACGGGTAGGCCACGTTTTCGAATACGGTCAAATCGGTGAACAGCGCGCCCGACTGGAACAGCATGCTCATCTTTTTGCGCGCGTCGTACAACTGACGGCGGGACAACGCGGGAATGTTGTCGCCGTCAAACCAAATCTCCCCGCGGTCCGGCGTCAGCTGACCGCCGATCAGACGCAGCAGCGTGGTTTTGCCGATGCCCGACGGCCCCATAATCGCCGTGATCTTACCGCGAGGCACCGTCAGGTTGATGTCTTCAAATATCCGCCGGTCGCCGCGCGAGAAGCTCATGTCGCGCACTTCGACCAAATTATCTGCCTTTTGGAGCATGTTAATGGACCCTTTACGACTCATCTTTTGCTGAATCTACCCGTGATGTTAAAGCAATGGGCGCAATCCGTCTCATCTTTACAAAAACTTACTGCCATTTCGCAACCAATGATGCCATTGGTTTTACTTTTCCGCGCCACCCGGTCAAAATTGGCGCCATAACGAAAAAAAACGAAAGTGTTCAACAATTAGCCGGGAAAAACCGTTGCTGCGCTCAAGCGCACGCACCGGAGGGCAAGCAATACCGCCGCATTGACGGCTTTAACCAACGAACCGGGATAATACCCGACAAAGGACCCTGCATGTTTCTCGCAATAGCATTATTAATCGTTGGTTTATTTCTACTGGTGTATGGTGCAGACCGCTTAGTTTATGGTGCTGCCGTGATTTCCCGTTCGCTTGGCGTGCCGCCGTTGATCATCGGCATGACCATCGTCGGCATCGGCACTTCACTGCCGGAGCTGATCGTGTCCACCACCGCCGCGCTGAACGGGCAGATAGATATGGCCGTTGGCAACGTATTAGGTTCCAACATCACCAACATTTTATTGATCCTGGGCGTCGCAGCGCTGATTCACCCGCTGGCTGCACGATCGGAAATACTGCGGCGCGAACTGCCGCTGATGTTAGCGGTCACAGTATTGTGCGGTTTCGTGTTGATGGACGGCACCCTGAGCAGGCTGGACGGCGTGCTGCTGCTGACCGCCGCCGCCGGTTTCATCCTGCTGATGCTGAAAATCGCCCGGCTGGCGCAGCGCGAGGGCAGCGACAGCCTGACCATGGAGCAGATCGCCGAACTGCCGCAGGACAGCAGCAATACCGTGGCGGTGCTGTGGCTGGTGCTGGCGTTTATCATTCTGCCGCTCTCTTCCAGAATGGTGGTCGATAACGCGACGGTGATCGCGCACTATTTCGGCCTGAGCGAACTGGTGGTCGGCTTGACCATTATCGCCATCGGCACCAGCCTGCCCGAACTGGCCACGTCCATCGCCGGAGCATTAAAGGGCGAAGATGATATGGCGATTGGCAATATCATCGGCTCCAATATTTTCAACACGGTGATCGTGCTGGGCGTCCCCGCCCTGCTGTCGCCGGGCAGCGTGGACGCCGCCGCCTTCCAGCGCGATTACTGGGTGATGCTGGCGGCCAGCGTGCTGCTGAGCGTGCTGTGCATCGGCCGCAAACACCGCATCGGCCACCTGGCCGGCGCGCTGTTATTATGCGGCTTTATTGCGTATCTTGCGGTGCTGTTCTTTAACCCTTTCAGTACTTTCGGCTAAACCGACGGGAATGAGTATGTCGAACATTGAGTTGCAACCGGGCTTCGATTTTCAACAGGCCGGCAAAGAAGTGCTTCAGATAGAGCGTGACGGGCTGGCTCAGCTCGACAGCTACATCAACGCAGACTTCACCCGCGCCTGCGAAACGATCGCCGCCTGCGGCGGCAAAGTGGTGGTGATGGGCATGGGCAAATCCGGCCATATCGGCTGCAAGATCGCCGCGACCTTCGCCAGCACCGGCACCCCCTCATTCTTCGTTCACCCGGCGGAAGCCAGCCATGGCGATTTGGGCATGGTCACTCCGCAGGATATCGTGCTCGCCATCTCCAACTCCGGTGAGTCCAGCGAGATCCTGGCGCTGATCCCGGTGTTGAAACGGCAGCGGATCACCCTCATCTGCATGACCAACAATCCGGAAAGTTCGATGGGCAAGGCGGCGGACATCCACCTGTGCATCAAGGTGCCGCAGGAGGCCTGCCCGCTGGGGCTGGCGCCGACCACCAGCACCACCGCCACGCTGGTGATGGGCGATGCGTTGGCCGTCGCGCTGCTGAAGGCGCGCGGTTTCACGCCGGAAGATTTCGCACTGTCGCATCCGGGCGGCGCACTCGGCCGCAAGCTGCTGCTGCGGGTTAGCGATATCATGCACAGCGGCGACGAAATGCCCCACGTCAGCGCCGACGCCTCATTGCGCGACGCGCTGCTGGAAATCACCCGCAAAAATCTGGGTCTGACGGTGATCTGCGACGATCTGATGAAAATCGCCGGCATCTTTACCGATGGCGACCTGCGCCGGGTGTTCGATATGGGCATCAACCTGCACGAAGCCAAGATCGCCGATGTCATGACGCCGGGCGGCGTGCGGGTGCGTCCCAACATCCTGGCGGTCGATGCGCTGAATCTGATGCAGCAACGCCACATCACCGCACTGCTGGTTGCCGATGGCGACCAGTTGCTGGGTGTGGTACATATGCATGACATGCTGCGCGCCGGCGTCGTTTAATTAAGGAATAGAACGGAATGGGTATGGTAGAAACCTGCTACGGGCCGGTAGAACAAGAGGTTATGGCGCGTGCCGGGAACATCCGCCTGTTGATTTGCGATGTTGACGGCGTACTGTCGGACGGCCTGATCTTCATGGGCAACAACGGTGAAGAATTGAAGGCGTTCAACGTGCGCGACGGTTACGGCATCCGCTGTCTGAAAACCTCCGACATCGAGGTGGCGATCATTACCGGTCGCTCCGCCAAGCTGCTGGAAGACCGCGCGCAAACGCTCGGCATCGCCCATCTGTATCAGGGGCAATCCGATAAGCTTTTGGCCTTCCGCGAACTGTTGGATAAACTGTCGTTAACGGCGGATCAGGTCGCCTATATCGGCGATGACCTGATCGACTGGCCGGTGATGGCGCAGGTGGGCCTGGCGGTCGCGGTCGCGGACGCCCATCCGCTGCTGACGCCGCGAGCCCACTACGTCACCCGCATTGCCGGCGGCCGCGGCGCGGTGCGCGAACTGTGCGACATCATTCTTTTGGCTCAAAATAAGCTGGAGGACGCCAAAGGGCTGTCGATATGAGTAAAACCAAACTTTGGATCACCATCCTGTTGACGGTGATCGTTCTGGCGCTGATCGGCTGGAACATGACGGACTTCAGCGACGATACGGCTCCTGGCCCGGCTAACGATCAGGATCCGACCTACCAGAGCCAGCACACGGTCACCGTGGTGTACAATCCGGCCGGTAAACTGAATTATAAGCTGGTGGCGGAAGACGCGAAGTATTACACCGCCGGCGAGCTGAGCTGGTTCACCCAGCCGGTGATGACGCTGTTCGACGAGAATGCGGTGGCCACCTGGTCAGTTCGCGCCGATCGCGCCAAACTGACAAAAGACCGGATGCTGTATCTGTATGGCCACGTCGAGGTAAACAGCCTGACCACCACCTCGCAGCTGGAAAAAATTAAGACGGACAACGCTCAGGTAAACCTGGTCACCCAGGACGTCACCTCCGATGACGAAGTCACGCTTTACGGGACCAATTTTACCTCTAACGGCATGAAAATGCGTGGGAACCTGCGGACCAAAACCGCTGAGCTGATTGATAAGGTTAAGACCAACTATGAAATCCAGAACCAAAAACCAACTCCGTAATCTGTTGATCGGCAGCTTAGTTTTGGCCGCCAGCGCCCCTGCTCTGGCGCTGAAATCCGACTCCAGCCAGCCGGTCAGCATCGACTCGCTCAAGCAGTCGTTGGATATGCAAAGCAACGTCAGCACCTTTACTGACAACGTGGTGATCAAACAGGGCACCATCGATATCCGCGCTGACAAGGTGGTGGTCACCCGTCCGGGCGGAGATCAGAATAAGACCTATATTGAAGCGTTCGGCAACCCGGTAACCTTCTACCAGATGCAGGACAGCGGCAAGCCGGTCAAAGGCCACGCGCAGAAAGTGCGTTACGACGTGGCGACCCAGCTGGTGACCCTGACGGGCAACGCCTATCTGGAGCAGCTCGACAGCAACGTGAAAGGCGATCGCATCACCTATCTGGTGCAACAGCAGCAAATGCAGGCGTTTAGCGACAAAGGCAAACGCGTGACAACGGTTCTGGTACCGTCGCAGTTGCAAGACAAAAACGGGCAAAAAAAGAGTAACTAATCACTTATGGCAACACTCATCGCAGAAAACCTGGCGAAAGCCTACAAGGGCCGTAAAGTTGTCGAAGACGTCAGCCTGAAAGTGAAATCCGGCGAGATCGTCGGCCTGCTCGGCCCGAACGGCGCCGGTAAAACCACCACCTTCTACATGGTGGTCGGCATCGTGCCGCGCGACGCCGGGCGCATCGTGATCGACGAGGAAGACATCAGCCTGTTGCCGCTGCACGCCCGTGCGCGCCGCGGCATCGGTTACCTGCCGCAGGAAGCGTCGATCTTCCGCCGCCTGAGCGTGTACGACAACCTGATGGCGGTGTTGGAGATCCGTCCCGATCTCACCAGCGAACAGCGCGAAGACCGCGCCAAAGAGCTGATGGAAGAGTTCCATATCTCCCATCTGCGCGACAGCCTCGGCCAGGCGCTGTCCGGCGGTGAACGCCGCCGCGTCGAAATCGCCCGCGCGCTGGCGGCCAACCCGAAATTCATTCTGCTGGACGAACCCTTCGCCGGGGTGGATCCAATTTCCGTTATCGATATCAAGAAAATCATCGAGCACCTGCGTGACAGCGGCCTGGGCGTGCTGATCACCGACCACAACGTGCGCGAGACGCTGGACGTATGTGAACGCGCCTACATCGTCAGCCAAGGCAAACTGATTGCCCACGGCACGCCGGATGCTATTCTGGCCGACGAGCAGGTTAAACGCGTTTATCTGGGCGAAGAGTTCCGCCTCTAAGCGCCGGCGCGTCCTGCGGGACGACACCGTTAACGGAAGTAGACAGAAAACTATGAAGCAAGGTTTGCAACTCAGGCTCAGCCAACAGCTGGCCATGACACCTCAGCTCCAGCAGGCGATCCGCCTGCTGCAGTTGTCCACGCTTGAGCTTCAGCAAGAGATCCAGCTGGCGCTGGAGAGCAATCCGCTGCTTGAACAGACCGATCTGCACGACGAAATCGACGCCAAAGAAACCCAGGAGACCGAGGGGCTCGATACCCGCGAGGCCTTGGAGCAGAAAGACATGCCGGAAGAGCTGCCGCTGGACGCCACCTGGGATGAAATCTATACCGCGGGCACGCCGTCCGGCACCGGCACCGACTACAGCGACGACGAGCTGCCGGTCTATCAGGGCGAGACCACCCAAACGCTGCAGGATTATCTGATGTGGCAGGTGGATCTGACGCCGTTTTCCGATACCGACGCCGCCATCGCCACCTCCATCGTCGACGCGGTGGATGACACCGGCTATCTCACCGTCCCGCTGGAAGACATTCTGGAAAGCCTGGGCGACGAGAACGTGACCCTCGAGGAAGTCGAGGCGGTGCTGAAGCGCGTGCAGCGTTTTGATCCGATCGGCGTCGCCGCGCGCGATCTGCGCGATTGCCTGCTGGTGCAGCTCTCCCAATACGCCAAAGATACGCCTTATCTGGCCGAAGCGCGGCTGATCATCAGCGAGCATCTGGATCTGTTGGCCAACCACGACTTTCGCAGCCTGATGCGATCAACCCGGCTAAAAGAAGATACACTGAAAGAAGCGATGCTGCTGATTCAGTCGCTCGATCCGCGCCCGGGCCAGTCAATCAATACCGGCGAATCGGAATACGTCATTCCGGACGTGCTAGTGCGCAAGACGCAGAACAAATGGACGGTCGAGCTCAACAGCGACAGCGTGCCGCGTTTGAAGATCAATCAGCAGTACGCCGCGCTGGGCAACAGCGCCCGCAGCGAAGCCGACGGCCAGTTCATCCGCAGCAACCTTCAGGAAGCCAAGTGGCTGATTAAAAGCCTGGAGAGCCGCAACGAGACGTTGCTGAAGGTCACCCGCTGCATCGTCGATCAGCAGCAGGCGTTCTTCGAGCAAGGCGAAGAGTTTATGAAGCCCATGGTGCTGGCGGATATCGCCCAGGCCGTGGAGATGCATGAATCGACGATCTCGCGCGTCACCACGCAGAAGTTTCTGCACAGCCCGCGCGGCATTTTCGAATTGAAATATTTCTTCTCCAGCCACGTGAATACCGACAGCGGCGGCGAAGCCTCCTCGACGGCGATCCGCGCGTTGGTGAAGAAATTGATTGCGGCGGAAAACCCCGCCAAACCACTCAGCGACAGCAAGCTGGCCACCCTGCTCGCCGATCAGGGGATCATCGTGGCCCGGCGCACCGTCGCCAAGTACCGAGAGTCTTTGTCCATCCCGCCGTCGAACCAACGCAAACAGTTGGTTTGACCTCTATTGAGAAGGAAGACACTATGCAGCTCAACATTACCGGACACCACATCGAAATCACCGATCCGTTGCGCGAGTTCGTGAACAACAAGTTCGCCAAACTCGAACAGTATTTTGATCGCATCAATCAGGTGTATGTTGTATTAAGTGTGGAAAAAGTGCAGCAAATTGCGGAAGCAACGGTGCACGTGAATGGAGGCGAGTTGCACGCCACCTCGGAAGACGAGAATATGTATGCCGCAATTGATACGCTGATCGACAAATTGGCACGTCAATTGAACAAACATAAAGACAAATTGAAGCAACACTGACACCCTGACCCATTCCGTGAGGCGGCATCCGTCGCCACCTCTCCCTTCGGCGCGTGACCCGCATGGGTGACGCGCCGAACGGTAATCAGGGTCAAAACCGACG
This sequence comes from Serratia sp. B501, assembly GCF_051172315.1. Taxonomy (NCBI): domain Bacteria; kingdom Pseudomonadati; phylum Pseudomonadota; class Gammaproteobacteria; order Enterobacterales; family Yersiniaceae; genus Serratia; species Serratia sp. B501. The sequence continues at coordinate 63,408 of NZ_JBPIZB010000005.1, read as the reverse complement.
AAAAACCGCCTTGCCGGGTTCGCCCGGCGGCGCGGTTTTAAGTGAAGATGAGATGAACAACGAATATATGCAATTAAGCTCGGTGTTAAACATCGAGTGCACCAAAAGCTCGGTACACTGCACCAGCAAGAAGCGGGCTTTGGAAATTATCAGCGAACTGGCCGCCAAACAGCTCAATCTGCCTTCGCAGGTGGTGTTTGACGCGGTTCTCACCCGGGAGCGCATGGGTAGCACCGGTATCGGCAACGGTATCGCCATTCCCCACGGCAAACTGGAAGAGGACACACTGCGGGCCGTTGGCGTGTTTATCCGTCTCGACCAACCCATCGCTTTCGACGCTATCGACAATCAGCCGGTCGACCTGCTGTTTGCGCTGCTGGTGCCTGCCGATCAGTGCAAAACCCATTTGCATACGCTGTCGCTGGTCGCCAAACGCCTGGCAGACAAAACCGTATGCCGCCGCCTGCGCGCCGCGCAGAGCGACGAAGAACTTTACCAAATCATCACCGAGTGATGCCCGGCCGGCGTGACTTCCAGCCCGGATAACGATACTGTTTTACGATGATGGATCCGGCTGCGGCCGGAATAACAAAGTTTAACGGTGGCGATGAACGCCGCCGCGATGCCAGGGGAGTTGCCACATGGTGCTGATGATTGTCAGCGGCCGTTCCGGTTCCGGAAAATCCGTCGCCTTGCGGGCGCTGGAAGACATGGGTTTTTACTGCGTTGACAACCTGCCGGTGGTTCTGCTGCCGCAGCTCGCCAATACGCTGGCGGAACGCAATATCTCCGCGGCGGTCAGCATCGACGTGCGCAACATGCCGGAATCGCCGGAAGTGTTCGAATACGCGATGACTCAGCTGCCGGACAGCTTCTCGCCGCAGCTGCTGTTCCTCGACGCCGATCGCAACACGCTGATCCGCCGTTACAGTGACACCCGCCGCCTGCACCCGCTCTCCAGCAAAAACCTGTCGCTGGAAAGCGCGATCGACGAAGAGAGCGATCTGCTCGAACCGCTGCGCTCGCGGGCTGACCTGATTATCGACACCTCGGAAATGTCGGTGCACGAACTGGCCGAAATGCTGCGCACCCGCCTGCTCGGCAAGCGCGAGCGCGAACTGACGATGGTGTTCGAATCCTTCGGCTTCAAGCACGGCATTCCGATCGACGCCGACTACGTGTTCGACGTGCGCTTCCTGCCTAACCCGCACTGGGATCCGAAGCTGCGGCCGATGACCGGTCTGGACAAGCCGGTAGCGTCGTTCCTCGATCGCCATACCGAAGTGCATAACTTCATTTACCAGACCCGCAGCTATCTGGAACAGTGGCTGCCGATGCTGGAAACCAACAATCGCAGCTACCTGACGGTCGCCATCGGCTGTACCGGCGGCAAACACCGTTCGGTGTACGTGGCGGAACAGCTGGCCGATTACTTCCGCTCGCGCGGCAAGAACGTGCAATCGCGCCACCGCACGCTGGAAAAGCGCAAGCAATGACGGTCAAACAGACGGTTGAAATCAAAAACAAGCTGGGCATGCACGCGCGCCCGGCGATGAAACTGTTCGAACTGGTGCAAAGCTTCGACGCCGAAGTGATGCTGCGCAACGAAAGCGGCACCGAAGCCGAAGCCAGCAGCGTCATCGCGCTGCTGATGCTGGACTCCGCCCAGGGTCGGCACATCGAAGTCGAAGCGACCGGCCCCGATGAAGTCAACGCGCTGGCGGCGGTGGTCGAGCTGTTCAACTCCGGGTTTGATGAAGATTAGTCGCTGAGACTCTTCCCATGCGTCGCCTCGGCGCATGTGTTGCCTCCGCCCCTCCCATAACGTAGCCCTCCCGTTTCTCATTTTGCGAATCCGCTTCCAGAATCAGCCGTAACCGCCTGTAAATTCACGTTATGGATTTACCCCCACCACGGTAATAGCAATAGTGTGTAACGCAAAAACAGACAACAGGCGGATGTTTCCCCACGCTTTGCTTGCGGGACAACAGAAAGTTTACAATTTGTGAACTTCACCGGCAGTCGCTATAATGTTCACCGGGTAGGAATCGAAGGAACGATGCATATCATTTCCAGGGAACCGTTCAATAACGCAACGAAGCAATATCCCAATGAAGCCACTGCTCTCGAGGCCATTTATAAAGCGTTGCGACGGGGTGAGTTCCGCACGCCGGACGAGTTAAAAGCGCTTTTTCCTTCGCTCGATCGTATGAAGTACAAAGAGAAATGGTGGGTCATTGACGTCGGCGGCAACCACCTGCGGATCTTGTTCTTTGCCAGCTTCGAGACACAGAAAGTCTTCATAAAGCATATCGTTAGCCACGCCGAATACGACAAGCTGATGCAGCACTATCGAAGGAGTTCGTCATGATTACAGATGCCATTAAGGCGGCCGATGCGCTACTGCGCGCCGTACCCTTATTGCAGGGCAGCCACGCTCAGCAAGACTACCGAGAAGCGCTCGAATTGGTGGAATATCTGCTGGAAAACGATGAACGCCATCCGCTGATTGACATGTTGGCAAAAAAAATCGCCGAATATGAAGACAACAGCGCCGAATTTACCGCATTCAACCAGCGTATCGCCCAACTCCCGCAGGGGGTGGCCGCGCTTCGCGTATTGATGGAACAGCACCAACTCAGCCAAAGTGATTTTGAACATGAGATCGGCAAAAAGTCGTTGGTCAACCAAATCCTGAACGGCAAAAGATCGCTGACCATTCCGCACATTATGGCGCTGGCCAAACGCTTCAATCTGCCCCCAGCCCTGTTCCTGCCGGAAGCAGATTAGCCCCTCAACTCCGGCTCAGGCAGTCCAGCGCCACCGCTTTGAAGCTGTCGAAGCTGTCGCTGCCCAGCAGGCGGCTCATTGAGCGTTCACGCACGAAGGTGACGAACAGCTCGTAGATCGCCATCGCCTCTTCATAGTCGCTCTTGCTGATCGCCAGCAGGAAAATCACGTGCGCGACCTCGCCCTCGCCCCAGACGACGCCCTGCGGCGCCAGTAGCGTCACCACCACGGTTTTTTTCGCCAGCAGCCCCAGCGAGTGCGGCAGCGCGATGCCTTCGCCCAGCAGCGTGGAGACGATCGCCTCGCGTTCGACCACCGACGGATAAAAGTCCGCGCCGACGTACCCTTCCCGCTCCAGCTGGCCGCACACCCGGCTGAACAGTTCCGCCTGCGTCAGCGGCTCGTTGAGCACCATGAAATGCTCGGCGTCGAAGAACTTCTCCAGCATGTACGGTCGGGTGCGATCCACCAGCACCAGTTTGCCCAGTTGCTCCAGCTGATAATCGGTCGGGAACGGCGACATTACCACCACCGGCTTGTTCTTTTCGCCGATGCGGGCGTTGGAAATCACGAAGTCTTCGTCGATGTGCGCGAGCATCTCGTAATCGCGCAGCGAGACGATGCGCGTCATCACCAGCTGCGGGTACTTGCGCGCAATCTGCGCCTGGATCATGCGCACCGTCGAGTTGCCGGTGTCGCACACCAGCATCACCTGCGGGTGGCGTTCATAACCGATGTTGTAATGCCGCTCCAGCCCCACGCCGATGTGCAGCACCAGATAACCGATTTCGTTCTCGCTCAGCGTATAAGGCGTGTACTTGCCCCAGCTGGAGACCGCCGCCAGCGTCACGTCGTAAGCCATCGGATAGTGCTGCTTGATGTTGGCCAACAGCGGATTGGGGATGTTGATCTGGTATTTCACCCGCGTAATCATGGTCTTGATATGGGTAAGCAGATCGGCCCGCAGCTGCTCGTCGCCCTGCAGGTTGTAGTTATAGTGTGCGTTGATGTAGGAAAGAATGTAGTCCACCAGCGCTTCTTCATCGTCGGCGTTGATTTCGGTCGGCTGCACGTCCTGCACGCGGCGCGCGGCGATGTTGACCCGCAGATAGGCCTCTTCGGCCATCGAGATCTCTTTGCCGGAGGCCGCACGCAGCTCCGCCGCCAGGCGGGTCGACACCTGGCGCACCGCCTCGTCGCCGTCCTCCACCTCGAAGTCCGACAGCGGATAGCCATCGTTGATGCGCCGCAGCGCCACCGCACAGTAGAAAATCAGGTACTGCTCGCCCTCGTCGGTCAGACGAATGGCATATTGCGACAGCAGCGGGTGCAGTAATCCGGCGAACGCCGCCACCTGCGGCTGCAGCAGGATCTCGTTGTTGAGCAGCGGGTTCTCGGCGTCGGCCAGCTGCAGCTGGAACAGCAGGTCGGTCAGGCAGGCGCGGATCGCCATCTCCGCGCCGAACAGCTTCATGCCGTAACGCGGCTTGGTTTCGATCGTCAATTGATAGTGCGCCAGACGCTCTCTCACCTCAGCCATGTCGTTTTGCAGCGTGCCGCGGCTGACGAACCACTCGTCAGCCAAATCTTCCAGTTTGAGGGAGAAGGCTGAGGTCAAAAAACGCACCAGCAGATAATGCACCCGCTCCTGCGCGCTGCGCGGGGTGGCGTGTTTGCGGCGCTCCTGATGCTGCAGGGCGCTGAACAGCGCAGCATTATCGACCTGCAAACGATAGCCTGCCCCGCGGCTATGCACGAAGCGCGCGCCGTATTTGTCCAGGATCTCGTTCAGCGCGGTGATATCCGCCCGCACCGTGCGGGTAGACACGGCGAAACGCTTCGCCAGCTCATCCTGCGGCAAAGTCTCGGTTTGCAAAGCATCGAACAAGTAAGCCAAACGCGGGTAAGGAAATCGCACCATTCTGTGTCCGTCAATCAGGTGGCCCACCCGGCGAACCGGGCGGGCCACGGGTTACTTCGCCGGCGGCAGGAACGCCATTTGCGAGGGGCTGCCGATCGGCAGATAGCCGCCCACAAAGCTGAGTTTGCCGTCCGTCGGGTTGACGCTGAAGCGGGTGACGTTATCGCTGCGCTGGTTCAACGCATACAGATAGCGGCCATCCGGGCTCAGCGCCAGCGAACGCGGATAATCGCCGCGCGTCCAGGTTTCCGCTACCGGTTTCAACTCACCGCCAGCGCCCACGCTGAACTGGGCAATGCTGTTATGCAGTCGGTTGGCGACGTACAGCGTGCCGCCGTTCTTGCTGAGCGCCAGCCCCGAAGCGAAGCTGGTGCCCTGATAGTCGGCGGGCAGCGCGGAAACCGCATGCAGTTGTTTCAGAGTACCTTTTTGGCGATCAAAACGGTAGCTGGTCAACGTCGAGGCCTCTTCGTTCACCAGCAGCACGGTTTCGCCGTCCGGATGGAACACAAAGTGACGCGGCCCCGCGCCGGCGGAAGAGGCGGCGATCCACGGCGGATCGTTCGGCGTCAGCCGGCCGCTCGCGGCGTCAAAGCGCCATTGATAGATGCGATCCAATCCCAGATCGGTGGAGAACACGAACTTGCCGCTCGGATCGCTGGCGATCATATGGGCATGCGGGCCGTTGTGATCGCTGATGGCGAAGCTGCCGTTCACCGCCGCCGCCGGTTTGGCCGCGCCCGCCGGGCCTTGTTGCTGCTGCACCGAGCTGGCGGCGCCCAGGCTGCCGTCCGCTTCAATCGGGAAGACCGCCACGCTGCCGCTGACGTAGTTCGCCACCAGCAGATGCCGCCCGTCCGGCGTCGAGGTAAGATACACCGGCCCTGCCCCCTGCGAATCCACCTGGTTGAGCTGCGTCAGTGCGCCATCGGCCGGATTGATCCGGTAGGCGGTGATGCCGCCGTGCTTGCCGCCGTTGAAATCGGCCACTTCGCTGGCGACATACAGCGTTTTGCCATCAGCGCCCAACGTCAGCTGCGCCGGATTCGGCACGTTGCTGACCAGCGTGGCGTGGCTCAGCGCGCCGCTGGCCGGATCGACCCGCACTCGGTAAACGCCTTCGCCGTTGGGATTGTAGGTGCCGATATAGGCAAAATGAGATGACGTGGAGTTCATTGCATCCTCAGCATGCAGCGCCGGGCCGGTCACGGCCAGCAGCGCCAGGAACAACGCGGCGCGTCGGGTTGGAGCCTGCCAGTTTCGCATAGTAGTCCTCAGTATATACCCGTCATCTTTCAAGCCGCAGCGTTGTTGGCTGCGCAGTTACTCGGCCCATCCATGGGCCTCACCCCTTCGGGGCCGCTGCAAGCAGCGTTTAAATCTGCTCCCGGCAGATTTTTCACCCCAGTCACTTACTTAAGTAAGCTCCTGGGGCTCCTGCGCTTGCCGCCTAGCTGCAACTTGAAAGCTATAGGCTATAGGTAACGGCGCGGCATGCCGCGCCACGGGAAAACCTTCGCCTCCCAGCGTTTACCTCATCCCATTACGCGTTCAGCTCACCAGCTTTTTGGTCATCGCCAGCAAGGTTTTCACGTCCTGCGGCCGCGTGTCGCCGCTGGCGGCGTCGATGATCGAGCTGTAGATATGCGGGATCACGCGTTTCACGCCGGCCGCCAGCGCGATCTCGACGATCGGCTCAAAGTTCTCCAGATCGATGCCGCCGGTCGGCTCCAGCATGAAGTCATGCTCGGCGCAGGCCTTGGCGACGTACTGGTACTCGTCCTTGCACTTCAGGCCGCCCATCGGGAAATACTTGATGGAGCTGCCGCCCATGTCTTTCAGCAGGGCGATGGCGGTTTCCACCGGCACGATGCCGTCCGGCGTCGCGGCGCTTAATGGGCCGGTAGAGATCTTCACCCAACCGACGCGGCCGGTCGGCGACACCAGGCCGTTGACCACGCTGTCGTTCTGGCCCAGCAGCGCGCGGCTGGCGCCGACGCCGGTGAACACCTGGTTAACGTGCTGCGGCTGCACCTGCTGAGCGATCAGGCTGACCATCGCCGACTGCTTCGGATCGCCGGCGCCCAGGCCGACCGAGAGCGCGTTTTCAATCAGGCGCGCATAGCGCAGCATGTCGGTCACCGCGCTGTCGACGTCCGGGTAGTTCTTGGAGAGCACGCCCACCAGCACATGGCCTTCCGCCGCAGCGTAGATGTCCTGCGCGTTGGCTTTGGAGCCGGCCAGCACGTTCAGGCAGACGCGGTCGCGATAGTAGTTAGGCTGCAGCTTCATGCTTGTTTCTCCGTAAACAGGTTTTTGATACAGGTAAAGACGGTCATCAGTTGCCGCTCGTCGACGCTGCGCACGTCGACCTCAATCTTGCCTTCGTTGGCCTTGTAGCCGCGGAAGTAGATGGCGATATCGCCGGTTTTCAACGCCTGGACGATGTCATAGGTCGACCGCCCCAGCACCGCCTCATCAAAGGCGATCTCGGCGCGGGCGATATCGCGGCCGGCGCTGTCCCAGACGGTCCTGGCGCTGACGCCGGTCAGGGTGTTGAGGCTGTCGAGGAACGGCGTCATCCGCTCCACCATCTGTTGCCCGGTGGTTTTCTCAAGCGTCAGATAGCTTTCAATCGCCTGGGTCAGGCCGAGGATGCCCTCTTTGCCGACCTTCATCGCCCGGCCGATGCCGCCGGATTGCAACTTCACCCACTCGACGTACTGTTTCTTGCCGATAACGAGACCGCTGGTCGGCCCCTCGATGGCTTTGGCGCCGCTGTAGATCACCAGATCGGCCCCCATCTGGTAGTAACACATCAAATCTTCTTCCGCCGCGGCGTCGACGATCAGCGGCAGGTTATGCTTGCGCGCCACCACCGCCGCCTGTTCGACGGACAGAATGCTTTTCTGCACGCAGTGGTGCGATTTGACGTACAGGATCGCCGCAGTCTGCGGCGTGATGCAGGCTTCAATCTGCTCCGGCGAACATTCGTTGGCGTACCCCGCCTCCACCACCTTGCCGCCGCCCAGCGCCACCATGGTGTCCACCGGCGCGCCGAAGTTGACGTTGTGACCGCGCGGCAGCACGATCTCGCGCGGCACGGCGATCGGCGCCGAATGCAGGTTCACCAGCAGATTGGCGTTATCTTTAACGATCACCGCCGCCACCGACTGGGCGATGCCCGCCGAGGCGCAGGAGACGATCACCGCATCTTCCACGTTGAGCAGATCGGCGATGTAGGCACCGGTCTTGTTGACCAGATCCTTGATTTCGAAATAGTGGTTCAGGCCGTAATCAACGGCGTCGATCACGTCCTGGCGCGGCGTGGAAACGCCGAGAATGGTCATACGGCCGGAGGTGTTGATCACCTGCTTCAAACCGTATTTTTCATAAATCGAAGACATGGCTTGCCTCCCCTTGTTCGGTTAATAGGATTTCCCCGGCCACCACCGCGGCCAGCGGCACCAGCAGCCGTTCGCCCTCGGCGGTTTGCCCTTCGGCGTCGGCGAACACCTGCGGTTCGCGGCGCAGCTCAAACAGCGTGAAATCGGCGTCATAGCCCGGCTCCAGCCGCCCTTTGCCGCTCAGCTGCAGCGCCGACGCGGCGTTCTCCGTCACGCAGGCGATCACCTGCGGCAGCGTCAGGCCGACGCTGAAGAATTTGGACATCACCGTCGCCAGGCTGTGCACCGGCCCGTTCATGCGGTTGCGGCAGTAAATATCGGAGCTGATGGTGTGCGGCAAAATGCCCAGTTTGATCGCCTGGCGCGCCACCTCGAAGCTGAAGCTGGCGGTGCCGTGCCCTACGTCGAGCAATACGCCGCGCCGCAGCGCGCGCTGGATAGACTCGCGCAGCGTGCCCGCCGGCGTCAGAATGCGGTTCGGTTTGCCGTTGTAGCAGTGGGTGATGATGTCGCCACGGGTCAGCAGATCGGCGATGTCGTCCAGATCCGGCGGGTTGTTGCCGATATGCACCATCAGCGGCAACTGGCGGTTTTCCTGCTGGATCTCTTTGGCCAACACCAGCGGGCGAGTGCCGTTCTTGCCCACCACGCTGCTGCTCATGCGCGCCTTGATGCCGATGATGAAACCGGGATGGTTGCCGATGGCCTGGCCGGCCTCGCGCTTGTCGATGTCCGTCAACTCCGCCAGCTCGTTCTGCCGCAGCAGGCCAATGCGCGAGATATTGAGGAAGGCGAAAACGTTGGTTTTGGCGCTGCGCGTCAGCTGATAAAAGGCGTCGATATCGTCGGCACCGGCGCTGCCGGCATCGACCACGCTGGTGACGCCGCTGGCGATGCCGACCCGATCCGGCTCGTCATGGTAGATCGGCGATTCGGGATAGCAGTGCACGTGCGCATCGATCCAACCGGCGCTCAGGCGGCAGTTGCCCGCCAGATCCAGCTGGCGAACGGCGCTGACATCCGCCGCCAATCGCCCCACCGAGGCTATTTTGCCGTCTTTCACCGCCAGATCGATCAGCGTATCGTCCGCCAGTCTGGCGCCTCTGATTACTAAGTCATACATACCGCATTGCTCCTGTTAGCCCGGGCGCCGCAGCAGCCTCGGGCGGCGCCTGGCGCAGGCCTCTTAAGAAATGGCTACCGGGAAGATCGCCCCCAGGATCATCGCGCCGAGGATCGCTCCGCCGGTGATCGGTTTGCCCCAGATATAGAACAGCAGCGCGCCGAGCAGCGAACCGATGCCGATCGGGATCGAGGCGGTCATTGCCGACAGGATGATCAACGGCCCGAGGAAGCGGCCCGAGGAGTTGCCCGCGCCCATCATCACGTCAGCCCCGTAGGTGGAGTTGCTCTGATTGATGGTGAATTTGCGCGCCAGAATGATCACATAACCGATCGCCAGGCCGATGATCAGGCCGGTGGCCAGCGAAGCGGCGAAGTTGGCGACCGGGAACACGATGCCGGCCCCCAAAAGCAGCGCCGGTACGCCCAGCCCGACGCCGGTCTGGATCGCGCCGCCGATGTCGAGGATGCCCACCAGTGAACCTTCGATGATGCGCGCGAACAGGAAGCTGGCGCCGAACGCCGCCACCGCGCCGTACACGCCGGTATCCATCCCCGCCCGCAGCATGGAGACGAAGGCCACTTCGTTAAAGGCGCCGATGCCGTACAGGTAGTACATGTGCGTCCCGGCGAACACGCCGGAGGACAGCAGGCCAACAAAAATCGGGAATGACCAGTCGGCGTACCAGAAGCCTTTTTGGGTTTGCTCTTCCATCATCCCGCTCCTTATTTACCGCTCAGGGTGTTGTGAATGGCGTCCAGCCAGCCCGGCACACCGAGGCTGAAGGACTCGAGAACTTTCATGTCGAAGCCGCGGAAGAAGCCGCTCAGCACGAACAGCAGCACGATCACCGCCATCATGATCTTGGTGATTTTGTTCCAGCCGCTCTCTTCCACGCCTTTGCCGATCAGAATGCCCAGCACCAGGCCCGGTACGGCGTTGCCCATGATCAGCTGCGCCAGGCCGCCGAAAATGGTGCCCCAGAAGCCAGAACGGCGCCCGGCGTCGATCGCCGCCAGCCAGAAGATCACCGGCATCACGGTGTTCACCAGCAGGTTGGCCGCCGGCACCAGCACCTTGATCGCGGTGACCTGCAGCGCGGCAGGCACGGCGGAAGCGGTGGTATTGAGGAAGGCCACCACCAGCATGCCGATGATGCCGCAGGCGATGGCCATTTTTTTCGGATCGTGCAGCGTTTGCGCCAGATTGCGGTTCTTGACCATCAGGGCCGCCGCGCCCCAGTGCGGGATGATGCGGTGATCGACGTCCTGCGTGAAGGAGCCCGCCGCCACGGAAGACGCCCAGGCGTTGAAGAAGAAGCCCAGACCGAATGAGAAGTGGGAAGCCGGATCGCCCTCGCAGGAGTTCAGCTCGCCCAGGGTACGAAACGCCCCCATGCCCTGTGTTGTCGGCGCGTGGAACATGCGTGCGGCGCCGGCCCCTACGCCGACCCCCACCAGCCCACCGATAATAATCGATTTAAATAAGATGATTAAAAACATCAGTATACCCTTTCATTTATGCTAACGTTTTTATTTCGTGACGAAGACAACCTTCTCGGTATTGATAATGGTTACGTTCACGGTTATTTCCAGAGAAACGGCATAGCTCTTTCTTTCACGCGGCAAAAAGAAGAAAAGAAATTTCTCTTTTGTTATTTTCTCTTCCGCTTTCACCACGCTGACGTCCTGCGGCTCGATGCGCAGCAGAATATTGTTGGTGGACTTTAATACCGCGCCCTGCACATTAGCCAAGGCGGAAGCAAAAGCTTTCGCTTTGCTGTCGCCTTTACCCTCCACCTTTACCGATGTGGTATATTGCTCTTTCATTATGGGTTGCCATGTTTTTTGACGTAGGCTTCCACCAGTTTCTGGCCCAGCTCTTCTTTATCCATAAAGCCGAACCCCAGCACGTTGCAGCCTTCGTTAATTGCCGTCACGCCCTCTTCCACCGAACGCATGCCGTATTTGGCTTTGTAGCCGTATTTGGTTTGCGCGGTAATCGCGCCGGCGCCGCCGCTGCCGCAAAAAGAGATGCCCAGCTGCGCGTTTTCCGCTTTCATGACGTCGCCCAGCTTCATATCCGCCGCCACGCCGGGGATAACCACCGCTTTTCCGCCTGCGTTTTCAACGCCCTGGCCGACTTTTTGCCCTTTTCCCAAACGATCGCCGATCACTACGGTAATTTGACCCATGGTATATTCTCCTGATTGAAATCGATGCGTTAACCGCTATGCGTTATTATCTTTCGCCACTTCGAAGTGCACTGAAAGCAAATAGGCTTCTTCGATAGGCAATGTGCCAAACTGATCCACCACGCGCTCCGCCATTTGCATGGACTCGGCGGAAATTTCGTCGAACAGTGATTTATCCACCTCCGGCAACGGCTCACCGGTTATTGAGCGCAGCACCATGGCGCGAATATGCGATTCCAGCATCTGTTGCTGCACCGCATTGGTATAAATATTCTCAGCATTCAGCATCGCGGTAATATCCGCCAGCACCCGAGCGGTGATCTCACCGGCTTCGCTGATATCGGATTGTTCAATTTCTTTTATCGAAGCAGATCCATCATTCACTTTTCAGTACCCCTAGATCCCACATTAATCAGTAAGCCGTAAAGCGCATCACCTGAATAACCCGCTTTCTGTGATGTCTTTACCCTACCCCCGGTAAGATTTTCTGTGGAGACCGGTTTTTTCCAGTTCGAAGTGGAAATCGAATGACGCGCGGAGATCCATTTCGCAAAACGGCGCTAAGGCGAAAAAGTAAATGAGATAACAATTACATAACCCGGCTAACGGTTTTTTTTGCCTCGATTGACGATAAAAGCCTTCGTGATCGGGATCTCTTTCTTTTCTCGCCCCAACCGCCTACTATCAATGGGACAAATCGACATTACCCACACCCCCGCTCCTCTGGCGCGGGGGTGTTGCTTTGTGTTGTTTTTCCGAATTTATGGGTGCACAGACTGGCGCCCTTTGATTTGACTGGAGAGTGGAATGACCAAACCCATCATTACTATTAATGAGCTGGATGCGGAACGCCTGGATGCGCTATTGGAACAACCGGCCTTTGCCAACACCGACGTCGCCGCCGCGCTGAACGACGAGTTGGATCGCGCGGAAATCCTGCCGCCGGAGAAAATGCCGGCCAACGTGGTGACCATGAACAGCCGCGTGCGTTTTCGCGATCTGCACACCGATGAAGAGCACGTGCGCACGCTGGTTTACCCGGCCTCGCTGAAAGACAGCCACGATCAGCTGTCGGTGATGGCGCCGCTGGGCGCAGCGCTGCTCGGCATGCACGTCGGCAAGCAGATCTCCTGGCAATTGCCGAACGGTGAAGAAGCGCGGATTGAAGTGCTGGAATTGCTGTACCAGCCGGAAGCGGCGGGCGAATACCACCGTTAAGCGGTTCTCAGGGCGGCATCCGGCCGCCCTTTCTGTTTCAGAGGCAGATAGCGATCAGCACGGCGATCAGCAGCAGCACGTAGATTTTGGCATGCAGCGCATCGCTCACCTTCGGCAAACAGCGCCTGGCAAACACGATCCCCGCAATCCCCGCCACCACCAGCAGCCCCAGAATGTTCAGATTGACGTAGCCCAGATACTGCGGCCCGTTCATCTCGCGCCACCCCAACACGATATACATCAGCGCCCCGATCACCGCCACCGGGATCGACAGCGGGTTGGCGGCGCTGACGCAATACTTCATGTCATAGCCATGGCGGCGCAGCAGCGGCACGGTCATCACGCTGCCGCCCACCCCCAGCAGCGTGGCGATGCCGCCGATCAGCGGCCCGCCGCCCCACAGCGTGGCAGGGGAAAGTTCAGCGCGTGCCGGTTTGGTCAGGAACCCCCGGCGGAACAGACAGTCGGCGATGGTCACCGCCATATAGGCCACGAACAGCACGCGGATCACGCCGTCCGCCAGCAGCGAGGAGGCAAACGCGCCCAGCGCCGCGCCGATGCCGATGAAAAAGATCAGCGGCACGATGGTTTCCCGCAGCAGGTTGCCGCTGCGCCAGTTGGTCAGGGTGGCGTACCCCGCGTTGAGGATCATCACCGCCGTCGAGGTCGCCACCGCAATATGCATCGCCTGGCCGGGCTGCTCGCCTGAGGCGGAGATCAAATGGTAAACGAAAGGCACCACCACAAAGCCGCCGCCGAAGCCGAACAGAATGGTGGTGATGCCGGTCAGAAAACCGGCACCCAGAACGATTAACATTTCAATCATGGCCGTGCGCCCGCACGAAGTCGTCGAACCCGGCGCAGAACTGCCCCGCCAGCGGGTGGAAACGATCGCCGACGAACAGCCCCAGATACTGCTCGCGCACGGCGTCGTGATCCACCAGCTCAATGCCCGCCTGTTCCGCCTGCGCCAGCGTCTGCGCATCCGGGAAGCCCCAATAGCGCGAATCGCCCTGCTTTTCCGCCGCTATCGCTTCGCTCCGTTCCGCCCGCATCAGCTGGCGCGCCAGGAAGGTGCCGCTCTGCACGCCCAGCAACATCATGTTTTCCAGGAACGACAGGTCGTGGCGCAGCTCGGCGGGCAGCCGGGCGAGCACCGGGCCGGCATCCCAATGTTCGTCCATTTCATGCAGCGTCACCGCACAGCCCTTGTCACCGTTCATCATCGCGCGGAACAGCGTCATCACCCCGCGATAGCGCGGCAAGTCGCCCGGATGCAGGTTCCACAGCAGCTTGCCGCGCCGGCTGAAGGCGCGCACATAGTCGGCGGAAAATTTCTGATAACAGCGCAAAGAAATCACCCCGTCCATATGACCCAGGCTGCTGATAAACGCGGCGTCATTGATGTCGAGAACGCGATGCGCTTTGACTCCGGCGGCGGCCAGGAACAGAGCCGGCGGCTGATAGGCGCCCTCACAGGCGGCGGCGTTGCGGCCAACGAACGGGAACACGAAATCGTTCAGCACCTCGCGCTCATACAGCCCCAGGCGGCGAACCGCCGGCTCCTGGGCGCGGCCGCCGCTTTTCGCCAGGGGGAAATACACCGTAAAAGCACACTCGCCTTTCAGGGCGGCGATCAGATCCTGACATACCAGCCAGGAGAAAATGTCGTTGCCGACAAAGAGCGCTACGTTTTTCATGCTTCAGCCTTCTTTGCGTTGAAAATAGGGTTGTTAAACACGATTTTGCTGATATCTCGCGTGATGGATTCCATCGCCGAGGTGTAAAAAAGGTCGCCCTTGGCGGGCGCGCCGAGCGAGTAGAGATGCTGCTCGCGGCCGCGGCGATCGGCGATTTTCAGCGTGTGCGGGTTGCACTTCACGCCGCCGAACAGGTTCTCCTGCACCACCCCGTCTTGCAGCAGTTGATGGCTCAGGCGGTTGGGCGGCAGTTGATAAGAAGGCGTGGTGCAGTTGAACAGATACTGCGCATGCACCCGCGTCTCATGGCAACGAAGGATAAATCCGTCCTCCCCCTTGCTGATATCCGCCAGGCCACCACAGGCGCGCAGGCGTTGGCTCTCCAACGCCGCCACGATCTTGTAGGCGTTCTTGATCGGCATGGCGTGCCGATTGCGCATCCAGGAGGAGTTGTAAAAGCGCATGAAGATCTGCCGGTTGTTGGCATCCATTTTGACCCAGGCGGCGCACACCGTCGGATGGATCGCCGCCAGGTAGCTGCAAATGTGCTCCCGGGCAAAGCGCGCCCGGTCGAGGCTGTCCGCCAGATCGCGGTAACAATCGCGCCTTTCCCCCAGCGCCGAGAGCACCGTCAATCGTTCCGGCCCCGGATAGTGACGCGCCAGCGCGGCGTTGATCGCATGCACCAGCTGATGCGCATCAATAAAATCGTTACCGGCGACAAAGCGCCGCAGCCCCTCAACAAACGCCTCCGGCGGCGGACGCATCAACGCCGGTTGTACGCTGGGGAACAGGCCCGAACGCGACAGGGCGCAGATATCGGTGGCCCCCAGGCGCTCCATCAGTTCAACGATGGCGTCGATCGCCGTCAGGCTGCAGCCGATCACGCCGATGGTTGAGTAAGGATTGATCGGCGGCAGATCCCGGTGGGCCTGATAAGCGATCACCCCGTCCACCGGATAGAGACATTCCGGCGGGTTATGCCCCGAACACAACACCAGCGCGTTCATCTGTTCGGCGGAGCCGCAGGCGGTGGTCAGCCGATAGCCTGCCTCGTGCGGCGCAATGGCATTCACTTCGGCGGTCACGAAATTCAGCGCCACGTTGCTGTCCGCCGCCATATACATCGTCATGTCGCGAATAAAATCGAGATATTCCCGATACAGCCAACGCGGTGGATAACGATCCTGGCAAAACTGCGGGAAATGCATGGCGATCCAATCGACGAAGTGCGCGTCGTCGAAAATATCCGCCGACATATTTTCCGGCGTCATATTTAATATATGGCTGTCAAAATCGCTGCTGTATGCCATACCGCCCTTGAAGCCCTGCTTGTCGAACACCGTCAGGGAAAGCGGCCTTTTGCAATGATTAACCGACTTATTTTTTATAAAGTTATACGCAAAAGAGATGCCGGCGGCTCCGCCGCCAATCACACCGAACTTATACATGAAATATCACCTTATAGTCATTGAACTGCACTAAGAACTATTGCTTCAGGTGTTGGAATAAAATGACGCTTTATTCCTTATTAACTTCTTGTATTGCGAGAACGAAAACCTTCTTCTCACCCCGGTGTGAAAACTTGCGCGGGCTTTATGGCCGATAAAATAACGGCGCCCCAGACAAGCGTTATTTTTCTACCCCGATAGTAGGGCGACCGCCGCTGGCTTGCTTTATATGAAAGGCCAACTATCATTGCGTTTCGGCCAACCTGCCGCCAAAGGGGACACATGCGCAACGTCCGCATTGATGACATCGACCACGTAGCACGCGCGGTGATCGCCATCGGCACCGATTATCCGCCGGGGCATTTGCTGCCGATGCACAGCCACCGGCGCGCGCAGTTGCTGTACGGCGCCACCGGCGTCATGCACGTTTTCACGCAGCAAGGCAATTGGATCGTCCCGCCGCAACACGCGGTGTGGCTGCCGCCGCAGATGCCGCACGCGGTGAGGATGGTCGGCGTCACTACCCGCAGTCTGTACCTCGAACCGGGCGCGTTGCCCGCCGAACAGCCTCAGGCTTGCCAGGTGGTCAGCGTCACCCCGCTGATGCGCCAACTGTTGATGGCGGCGGTGGACATGCCGCTGGAGTATGAGCGGGAGGGACGCGACGGGGCGCTGGCGACGTTGCTGCTGCACGAGCTGGCCCGGCTGCAACCCTTGCCGTTGCACATCCCGCTGCCCGCCGATCCTCGGCTGGGCGAGCTGTGCCGCGCCTTTTTGCAGCACCCCGACGCCCACGACTCCGCGCAGCAATGGGCCCCTCGTCTGTACATGAGCATTCGCACCTTCAGTCGCTTCTTTCGCGCGCAGACCGGCCTGCCTTTTTCGCAATGGCGTCAGCGCGCCTGCGTGGTGCTGGCGTTGGCGCTGCTGGCCGAAGGGCGCAGCGTGACGCAGGTGGCCATGGAGATGGGATATGACAGCAGCGCGGCGTTTTCAACCATGTTTCGCCGCGTGCTGGGGCAGGCGCCCTCCTCCTATCTGACGGAAGACGGGCGCGACGGTTGACGGGTTAGCGGAATTTCTTGTGGTTGGCGTCGCGGGTCTGCTTGAAGCCCTGCGCCAGCTGCTTGGCTTCGGCGACTTTGCCCTGATTGGCCAGCGCCAGCGCCTGATCGATCTGGCCGATCAGGGTATCCAACCCGCTGCGGAAATCTTTCATCTCCGGGCTGTCGGCGGCTTTGCTCTCCAGTTTCGGCGGAGTGCCCTGCTTGGCATCCTGCGCGGCGGCGCGCATGTTCTGCAGGCTCTGTTTGAGGGTGGCGGCGGAGTCGGTATTCAGCACCGTTTTGTAGTTTTCCGCCAGGGTGTCCATATCGTCGCCCAGATCGGCGGCGGCCGCCAGCGAACTGGCCGCCAGCAGCGTCAACGCCGCCAGCGCTTTCAGGGTATTCTGCATGTTTGCTCACCTTCCAGTTATTGTTTTAGTTAACCCACCGCTACCATAGGCAAGGCCGGGCAAAATCGAAACCGGAGATTTGTAAGCAAGGTTGAGGCGGGATAACGCGCGGCCGGCGGGCGCCGACCGCACAGAGGATCACTGGCCGGCGATCTTCATTTCCGGCAGCAGCACCGAACCGCACTGGATATTGCTGCGGGTTTCGATATCGCTGCCGACGCTGACGATGTTGCGCAGCATGTCTTTCAGGTTGCCGGCGATGGTGATCTCGCTGACCGGGTACTGGATCTCGCCATTTTCCACCCAAAAACCGGCGGCGCCGCGAGAATAATCGCCGGTGACGCCGCTGACGCCCTGGCCCATCAATTCGGTGACCACCAGGCCGGTACCAAGCTGTTTCAGCATGCCGGCGAAGTCTGCGCCCTGCCCGGCAATGCGCCAGTTATGGATGCCGCCGGCATGGCCGGTGCTGTGCAGGCCCAGCTTGCGCGCCGAGTAGCTGGTCATCAGCCAGGTTTGCAGCACGCCATCCTTGACGATATCGCGCCGTTGGGTGCGCACGCCCTCGCTGTCGAACGGCGTTGACGCCAGCCCTTTCAGCAGATGCGGGTGTTCCTCGACGGTCAGCCACGACGGCAGGATCTGCTTACCGAGCGCGTCCAGCAGGAAAGTGGATTTGCGGTAGACGCTGCTGCCGCTGATGGCGCCCACCAGATGGCCGAACAGCCCGGTGGCCACTTCGGAGGCGAACAGCACCGGCGCCTTCATGGTCGACAGCTTACGCGGCGCGAGACGCGCCAGCGTGCGGCGGGCGCACTCCTGCCCCACCCACTCGGGGCTGTGCAGATCGCCCATCGCACGGCCGATGGTGTAAGCGTAATCCCGCTCCATGTCGCCGTCCTGCTCCGCAATGACGCAGCTGGACAGCGAATGACGGCTGGAACAGTAGCTTTGCAGCATGCCGTGGCTGTTGCCGAACACCTTGATGCCGTAGTGGCTGTTGAAGCTGCCGCCTTCGGTGTTGGTAATGCGTTTGTCCGCCGCCAGCGAAGCCTGCTCGGCGCGCGCCGCCAGCTCGATGCCGCGCTCGGCGTCCAGCTCGGTCGGGTGGAACAGATCGAGATCCGGCGCCTCAAACGCCAACAAATCTTTCTCCGCCGGGCCGGCGCAGGGATCTTCAGAGGTGTAACGCGCGATGTCCAGCGCCGCCTGTACGGTGCGGGCGATGGCATCCGGGCTGAGATCGGTGGAAGAGGCGCTGCCTTTACGCTGACGGTGATACACGGTGATGCCCAGCGCGCCATCGCTGTTGAACTCGACGTTTTCCACCTCGCCGAAGCGGGTGCTGACGCTGATACCGGTCGATTTGGTGACCGCGACTTCCGCCGCGTCGGAACCGGCGCGTGCCAGCTCCAGAGCCTGAGAAACGGCCTGTTCCAGCGCCTTGCGCTGTTCTGCAACTTGAGTGACTACTTTCATCAATCTGCCATAATTAATCAGAAAATCGTTGAGAAAAGTGCCGGAGCGGCGTAGTTGTGCACGCGGGGCGGCGCGCAAAAATCCTGAGATCTCTGCCGTTGAGTCTAACAGGAACCGCGTTGAATTTCGCATAAAGCCGGCAACCTGTTAGGATTAGCCTCTTTTTAACGGAGCCTACCATGAACAAACAGCCTGAAGACTGGCTCGACGATGTCCCGGAGAATGAAAACGAGGACGATGACGAGATTATCTGGGTCAGTAAAAGTGAAATTAAACGTGATGCCGAAGCGCTGAAAGACCTGGGGGCCGAAATGGTCGATCTGGGCAAAAACGCGCTGGATCGCATTCCGTTGGACGAAGATTTGCGCGCCGCCATCGAGCTGGCGCAGAAGATCAAGAAAGAAGGCCGTCGCCGTCAGCTGCAGCT
Source organism: Serratia sp. B501 (assembly GCF_051172315.1). Lineage (NCBI taxonomy): Bacteria > Pseudomonadati > Pseudomonadota > Gammaproteobacteria > Enterobacterales > Yersiniaceae > Serratia > Serratia sp. B501. Next base: position 44,242 of record NZ_JBPIZB010000005.1, on the reverse strand, counting down.
GATCGGCAAGATGCTGCGCGCCCGCGATATCGAGCCGATCCAGACCGCGCTCGACAAGCTGAAAAACCGCCACAACCAGCAGGTTTCGCTGTTCCATAAGCTGGAAGCGCTGCGCGACCGCCTGGTGGAAGAAGGCGATGACGTCATTCCGTCGATCCTGGATCTGTATCCGGCCGCCGATCGTCAACAGCTGCGTTCACTGGTGCGCAATGCGCAGAAAGAGAAGGCCGCCAACAAGCCGCCTAAGGCTTACCGCCAGATCTTCCAATACCTGCGCGAGCTGGCCGAAGCGGCTGACTAAGCGCCGCCGCTATCCCGGGATGAACCCGTTTCATCCCCGGTGATGCGCCGGTTCGCCGCTGCTTTCGCGGATATTGAAACGCAGGCTGCCTTCCAGCTCTTCTTCCGCTTCTTCAAACAGCAGAATGATCGCGCCAAAACGACGTTTGCTGCGGGCATTGAGGTGGGTGAACTCGATTTCCACCGGCAGACCGATATCGCCGGTCACCACGTCCCACAGCGCGTCGAGGTTGGCACCAAACCCCTCGTCCAGCGCAAACTTATGCGCGAAATCGCGGTAGAAGGCCGGCACATCCTGGATCTGCTCAAAATCAAACTCTACTTTTGCCATCAAACTCACTCCACACGAATGAAGTTTTTGTAATGGTCACGCGAGACGAAGATCAGACCGTCGCTCGAATACAGCAGGCGATCGGCGCCGCGCCGGCCACACTGGTAATTGATGTCCGCTTCACGCCAGACCCGGCCGCCGGCGCTCGGCAGTTGCCCTTCACGGTTAGAAAATCGATCGCCGCCAATCGCCTTGCCCGGCAATACCGAACAGAGGTTGCCTGAACGCGGGTCCCAGCCCTGCTCGCGCGCCTGCTTCTTGGTGATGTAATAACCCGGCAGCCGCTGATGCTGCTGCAGGTAACTCACCACCGTTTGCTGCTGCGTGAGCCGATCGATGCTCTGTTGCTGCCCCGCCGGCGCTTGCACCACCGCCGCATTGCCGCCAATCGCACGGTGCTCGTTGCCGCGCAACGCGCTGAAGACGGCGATGACCACGGCGATGACAATCGCCAACAGAATCCGCTTGTTCATGACATTCCCTGAAATTATGCCGCCGGAGGCGCCGCAGCTCCCCCAGGCTAGTTAGGTATATAGTCGAGCTGGATGAAACTAAGATGACCGACACGTTGCGTTTTCGCGGCGGTGAGGGTTTCATCCATTCATGTCAATGATGCCACTTTCCAGCCGTTCTGGCACTCGGAGTCTCTCTGAAAACGAGCCGCCTGCTCTGAGACGGCCCGCCGAACAACGACTGCTTACAGTATAGTCAGGGAAGGCGCCGCACAGCGCGGCGCAACAGGAGGGAACGCATCAATCGATCAAGGCGTGGCGATAGCGGTGCAGCATGTCGGCCAGGCGTTTCACCGGCCCGGTGACGCTGAGCGGCGCCTGATTGTCGACCAGCTTCTGCTGGTACTCGTTCATTTCGCCCAGCAAGCGATCGTAGTAATAGGCGCGCTTGACGTCGTTCTTGGCGGAGACCACCCGATCGGCGGTGCTGCGGATCTGGCGGTGGAAGGCCGACAGCTCTTCGCTGGCCGGAATTTCCGCTCGCTGCATGCGCTGGTGGGCGATGATCAGGTTCAGCGCCAGACGATACTTGGCGATGTCGTTCGGGAACATCATCAGCAGCTGATTAAGCTGCTGATACAGCGCAGGCAGGTGGTTTTGCCGACGGCGCGCCGCCTTGGTGGTCAGCGCCGACACCGCGCTGCTGACGAACTGGTTGAGCAACGTGCGGCCGGTGCGTTCGCGCGAATTATCGCGGATCAGCAGCAGCACCATCAGCCCGACGCAGCTGCCGAGGAACTGGCCCAGCGCCCCGTCAAGAAACTGGGTCACGTTGAACTCCATCGGGTTGCTCAGCACCAGAATGTTGATGGTCCCCGCCAACAGCCCCAGCGAACCGAGCCGCCGCTTCTGCACCTCGATGCCGATGAAAAACGCCAGCAGGCCAAGGCTGAGACACAGCAGCAAAATGCTCTGCTGGGTCGCCGGCAGGATCACCATGAAGAACAGAGAACCGACCGGGATTGCCGCCAGCATACCCAGCACGAAATCCATCGCCACCATGCGCGGCGCCGGGGTGCGCATCGCCAGCGAGGTGATCACCGCAATGATCACCATAAAACCGCTGCCGGACGTCCAGCCGGTCCACAGCCACAGCAGGCAGCCGAAGGCCGTCGCCACAAAGGTGCGCAGGCCGTTGATCATCGCGTGATGCCCTTCCGCCGAGGTCGGCTTGACCACTGTTTCGTTGCTCAAGACGCCCTCTTCCACCGCGCTGATGCTGCAGTTGGTGTGCACGCCTTTCGACAGCAGCAGGTAGCGCGTCGCCGCGCCGACCCAGCCGGTGATGGTCGGCAGCGTTTCCTCGGAGCGATGCGTGGTCAGCACCTGACGCAACAGCTTCATGCGCTTGTGGATCTCCTGCGGGGTCTCCGCCGGAACCATCAGCTGTTCCCGCAAACTTTCTTTCAGCGCCTCCGGGTGATTCAACAAGATCAGATAGGTTTCACAGGCCTGGGTGATCAGCGTCAGCGACAGGGTATGCAGCGCTTTCACCCGTCGGTTGACCTTCTGCCAGCGCGAGGATTCCATCATCAGGTTGTTGCGCATGCCGTCCAGCGCCGTGGTGCTCTTCACCAGATTGCTCCAGGCGCGGTCGATGTCCTCTTTATCGGCATGGCTGATGCACATCTGCATCAGGCGGTATTGATCCACCAGCAGCTTATCCACCGCCCGATCGATGTCCTGCTTGATCGAACGCGGCGAAAACAGCAGATCGGCCAACACGGCGCTGACGATCCCCAGCACGATCTCGCTGCAACGCTCGATGGCGAACTGCGGCGCTTCCAGCAGGTGGGCCTCGCTGGTGGCGACCGTCACGATGATGATCAGCGCGGTATAGCCGGCCAGCCCCCAGGCGTAGGAGTTCTCCACCTTGATAAGCGAAGAGAGCCAGGTGCAGAAACCGGCCCACATGCAGCACAGCATCAGCATCACTACCGGCGCGCGGGCGGTGGTGATGATGATGAGCAGGCCGACGAAGCAGCCGATAAAGGTGCCGATGATGCGCAGCCAGCCGCGATGGCGAATGGCGCCGGAGAAGGGTTCACCGCCGGCGGCAAAGGCCGGGCCGGCGGCGACGATGGCGGCGGTCATCGCCGACCAGCGCGGGGTTTCCAGATTGAGATGGAAGCCGACGAACAGCGCAAACACAATCGCGAAGCTGAGTTTGAAGGCAAATCTCAGCCGGATAAAGGTTGGGCTGCTCATTAGCCGAACTCACGCAGCCGGTGCATCAGGCGCACAAAAGGCGAGCCGCTGTCGGCATTGCGATCGTTCTTACCGACGATCACCACGGTGGCGGTGGTGCCGGCCGGGTACGGATGCTGTTGGTCCTTGGCGTCCAGCAGGATCTTCACCGGCACGCGCTGCGCCAGGCGCACCCACTCCAGGTTGCTGTCGATCGAGGCCAACCCTTTGTTGTTCACCGTGCTGCTGCTGTTGTTCACCGCCGCCGCCACGCTGTCGACGGTGCCATGCATGATGCGGTTGCTGCCGAGCGGGGTAATCTCTGCGCGATCGCCCTTATTCAGGCCGTTCAGCTTGGTCTCTTCCAGGTACGCCAGGATGTAGAAGGAATCTTTCTTCACCAGCGCCACCGCGACCGACCCGCGGGTGATGTATTCACCGGCGTGTACGTTGAGGTTGGTGATCCAGCCATCGGCCGGGGCGCGCACCGTGGTGCGCTCCAGATCCAACTGCGCCAGCTCGCGCGCCGCAATGGCCTTCGCCAGCTGGTGCTGCACGGTCTGCAGCGAGTTGTTCGACTGGTCAATCTCTTCCTGCGACATCGCCTGCACGCCCAACTTCACGCGGCGGCCGGCCTCACGCCGTTTTTCCGCCGCCAGCGTCTGATAGTAGGCGACGTCGGCGCCGGCTTCCGCCAAGGCCTGCTCATAACGCGGCCGATCGACCACGAACAGCACCTGGCCTTTCTTGACCAGTTGGTTGTCCACCACCGGCACGTCGGTCAGCAGGCCGCTGACGTCCGGCGCGATCGCCACCACGTCGGCGGTGAACTTGGCGTCACGCGTCCACGGCGACTCGGTGTAGAACACCCAGGCCTTGAATACCGCGGCAATGCCCAGCAGCACAAGAATCAAAGTGATCGCGATTCGGGTTATTTTTATCGAAAAATTTTTCACAGCGACCTCAAACAAAAAGACACGAAATCAGATAAAACAAGCAGCAATACAGCGCGGTATTAAACAGCGCCGGATGCCAGACAAAATCGTAAATCCCCGTCGGCTGCAGCAGGCGGCGCAAGAGAAAAAACAGCGCCAGCGACACCAGCAGCTCGAAAAACACCGGCGGAAACGACAGTCCAAAGATGACCATAACCGGAAGCAAACTCATCACTTTTTCCTTATTGTTCACTGCGCCGGGGAAAGACAGGTCTCGCCATTCACATTCTCTTTACATTTTAGCGTGCGCGCGCCACAAATCTTGACCAGGCAGCTTGTCCAGGTCACGAACCCGAAAAAAGGTTAAACTTTGGGGCAGACATCCACGACAGGGATTGCGAGGGTGCCGGAGGAGCGGCAGGATGACGTCGCCGCTCGCTCTCGCACGTTGGTGAGGTCTATTCACCCGACCACGTTATATTAGCCTGCTTACTATCAAGGCATCAACAATCTGTGATCTAAATCACTTTTAAGCCAGAGTGAATAATGGAAAGATTAAAACGCATGTCGGTATTCGCCAAAGTGGTTGAGTTCGGGTCGTTTACCGCGGCCGCGCGTCAACTCGACATGAGCGTTTCATCGATCAGCCAAACCGTCTCGAAACTGGAAAATGAGCTGCAGGTCAAGCTGTTGAACCGCAGCACGCGCAGCATCGGCCTGACCGAGGCCGGCAAGATTTACTATCAGGGCTGCCGACGCATGCTGCAGGAAGTCAGCGAAGTGCATGAGCAGCTGTACGCGTTTAACAATACGCCCGCCGGCACGCTGCGCATCGGCAGCTCGTCCACCATGGCGCAAAACGTGCTGGCGAACATGACCGCCGAGATGATGAAAGAGTACCCGGGTCTGACGGTCAACCTGGTGACCGGTATACCGGCGCCGGATCTGATCACCGACGGGCTGGATCTGGTGATCCGCACCGGCGCGCTGCAAGACTCGAGTCTGTTCTCGCGCCGCCTGGGGCAGATGCCGATGGTGGTGTGCGCCGCCAAAAGCTACCTGAGCCAGCACGGCACGCCGCAGAAGCCGAGCGACATGGTCAACTTTTCCTGGCTGGAGTACAGCGTGCGGCCCGACAGCGAATTCGAACTGATGTCGCCGGAAGGCATCACCACGCGCATTTCCCCGCAGGGGCGCTTCGTCACCAACGACTCCTCCACCATGATCCGTTGGCTGAAAAACGGCGCCGGCATCGCCTACGCCCCGCTGATGTGGGTGATCGAAGAGATCAAACGCGGCGAGATCGAGATCCTGTTCAAAAGCTACCATTCGGATCCGCGGCCGATCTACGCGCTCTATACCGAGAAGGACAAACTGCCGCTGAAGGTACAGGTGTGCATCAACTATTTAACCGACTATTTCGAACGCGTAGCGGCGGTCTATCAGGGTTATCGCTGAGCAACGCTTAAATAGCGGCGCGCCAGCGCGGCCAGCAGCATCAGCGCCAACATGCCGATGCCCCACAGCAGCCAGACGGCGTAGCCCGCCCAGGCCAGCAGCAGAGGAAAATAGCTCGCCAGCCCGTTGCCCAGCTGTTTCAGCCACGGCAGCCAGGCGTCCAACACCGTCTGCGGCACCAGGCTCAGCGTACCGTTCACCGGCAACGTTGCGTTTCCGGTCGCCTCCGCCAACGCCGGCAGCCAGGTCAGCAGGCCGGATACGCCCCAGGCCAGCAACGTCCACAGCGCCATGGCGCCGAGCAGCAGCGCGACCGTCCAGCCGCCCCGATTCACGGCACACCGCCGCCGCACTGCGGACAAAAGCGGCTGCCCGGCGGCAGCGGCGCGGCGCACTGTCCGCAGGTGGCGCTCACCGCAGCAAACGGCTGGCCGCAGCGGTGACAATAACGCGCGCCCGGCTTATTCACGGCCTGGCATTCCTGGCACTGCGGCCCCTGTTCGCCATGCTGGCTATAGCGGTTGCCATGGTGGCCACCGCCGTGGCCCGCGCGCCGATGACCGCCGTTAATACCGCCTTGCCCCAACAACCTTTTCAGTAAGCTCATCCCGCCTCTCCTCTGTGCATTAACGCTGAAGCTCACTGTAAACCCTGGAGTAAACTCCAGGGTAAAGCCCGGCGATGAGGATTTACGTTTCATTACATCGTAATAATGGCAAGGCTTTGATGCCGTTAACAAAAGCATCATCGGCATTATCCCACGCCGCCGCGCTGCGTTATGCTGCGGGCACCTCTCCCTGCATCAGGAATAACCATGAAAAAAATCATACTGGACTGTGACCCGGGGCATGACGACGCCATCGCCCTGCTGCTGGCCTGGGGCAATCCGCAGATCGACCTGCTGGCGGTCACCACCGTGGTGGGTAACCAGACGCTGGACAAAGTGACGCGCAACGCCCTGGCGGTGGCGCGCATCGCCAACATCACTGGCGTGCCCTTCGCCGCCGGCTGCCCGCGCCCGCTGGTGCGCGATATCGAAGTGGCACCCGACATTCACGGCGACTCCGGCCTCGATGGCCCGGTGCTGCCGGAACCTCACCTGCAGCTGGACTCGCGCCACGCGGTTGACCTGATCATTGAGACCGTGATGGCCCACCCGCCCGGCAGCGTGACGCTGGTGCCGACCGGCGGCCTGACCAATATCGCCATGGCAGTGCGTAAAGAGCCGCGCATTGCCGAGCGGGTCAAGGAAGTGGTGCTGATGGGCGGCGGCTATCATGTGGGCAACTGGAGCGCGGTGGCGGAGTTCAATATCAAAATCGATCCCGAGGCGGCGCACATCGTGTTCAATGAAAAATGGCCGCTGACCATGGTCGGGCTGGATCTCACCCACCAGGCGCTGGCCACGCCGGCAGTCTGCGAACGTATCGCCGCCCTCGGCACCCGGCCGGCCACCTTCGTCGGCGAACTGCTGGCATTCTTTGGCCGTATGTACCAACAGGCGCAGGGCTTCAGCGCCCCGCCGGTGCACGATCCTTGCGCAGTGGCCTATGTGATCGATCCGAGCGTTATGTCGGTGCGCAAAGTGCCGGTGGATATCGAGCTGACCGGCACCCTCACCTTAGGCATGACGGTCGCGGACTTCCGCGCGCCGCCGCCGCCGGATTGCCACACCCAGGTGGCGGTCAAACTGGATCAGGATAAATTCTGGGATCTGGTGGTGGATGCGCTGGAGCGGATCGGCGACGTGGAGTAAGCGCACAAGAGACGAGATTAACGCGCTTGGGCAGGCGCGTTAGTCTCTATTCTGCCGCAGCAACGGGGAGGCTCAAGTCATAACCGCTTTTATTTCCAATGCAGCAGAACAATCCTAATAATAAATCATTTCATAAAAATTAAAAAAAAACAGATAATGACAAGAAGAATCTTAATAAAAATAAAATCATGAAAATCACATTGAATTTAAAAACCAGCAATGGGAAACGATGAAGTAAATCTCCGCCCTCACGCCGCCACTGACGGCATCAATTAAACAAGCAGATACCTCTTTTATTCTTCACACTGCCTGCCAATATAGACCATTGCCGGGATACCCCTCGATATCCACACACGCGAGAACCACAGACAAGACATTGATTTTAATTAATAAAAATAATATTAAGATTAAAAATTGACTGAATAACAATAGATTTGAGAAAATAGCGCGTCTGTTTTTGCAAACAACAAAAATGCCTTTTGCGAGTGAAAAATACGGCTTAACCTTTCTTTGGGCAAACAGCCTCGCGCATTCTCAGGGCAAACATTATTTATCGCTTTACCATAAAGACGGTTTAAATTTCCCGTGAGACATTTTCGATTTCAACATTACACGCATTTCAACACCAGGATAAAGGATAGGGAATAATCAAAACATGCATTTAATAAACGCTATCAGGCCTTGGCAGGTTAACCATGGCCGATAAATCTCCCGCTAACGCAGCGACCATCGCCGTGCTGCCCCTGCTGCTGATCTGGATGGCGGCGGTCCTGCCGATTTATTACCCCAACATGGGCGGCGACGGTCTGGCGCTGCCGCAAAACATTCTGGCCTGGGGCGTCATGGCGCTCACTACGCTGATCGTGACGTTTACCGTTTGCCTGGGTCGCATCCACCTTTCGCTCACGCCCACCGCGCGCCTGTTGCTGCTCGGCATCGCCGTGCTGGCGCTGCCGTTGCTGTATACCCGCCCCGAATGGCGCGAAGACGCCCTGTGGCGCTGCGCCGGTTTGCTCGGCGGTTGGTTGTTCTATGTCGCCTGCCTGCAGCTGCGCGTCACCGCCCGGCAGCGCGAGCTGCTGCTGTTCGGCCTGTTGTTTGCCGTCGGCATTCAGGCGTTGTTGGCGGCTTTACAGCTGTTCGCCCCCGCGCTGGCCTGGGTATCCCCTAACGGCGGCCGGGTCTACGGCGTCTTTCAGCAGCCGAACGTGCTGGGCAGCTTTATCGCCACCGGGCTGGCTTTGGCGCTCTGGCTGCTGCTGGCTCCCTTCTCTGCGCCGACGCGGCGGCGGCAAATCCCGCTGCTCGCGCTGCTGGCCGCTTTCTCCGCCCTGCTGGTGCTGATCCAGTCGCGCGCCGCCTGGTTGGGGGCCGCATTGGCGGCGGCGCTGCTGCTGTGGCGCTTTGCCCGCCAACGCCCGGCCGCAAGCCGCTGGGCCGGCGGCGCGCTGCTGCTGGGCACCGCGATCGGTCTGACGGTGCTGTTCACCGGTTTTGGTCTGGATGGCCGCGCTGGCCTGCTCGGACGGGAGCTTTCCAACAGCGCGCGCCTGACCATGCTGCACGACGTCGGCGCCATGATCCTGGCCAAGCCGCTGCTGGGCTGGGGCTACGGCGGCTTTGAATACAGCTTCGCGCACTTCCGCCTGCAGACAATGCCCTGGCGCGAAGTGCTGGAAGTCGCCGGGCATCCGCACAATGAAATCCTGCTGTGGTGGGTCGAGGGCGGCCTGACGGCGCTGGCGGGTATCGCTATCGTCCTTGCCGCCGGCGTACGGCTGCTGAAAAGCGCCTGGCAACGGGATCGAGAACAGCCGAACGGTGCGCGCGTCGGCCTGTTCCTGGTGCTGCTGCCGATGCTGATACACACTCAGCTGGAATACCCTTTCTATCTGTCTGCGCCGCACTGGCTGGCGTTTCTGCTGCTGCTGGCGCTGCTGGACGGCCAAACCGGCGAGCCCCGCCCGCTGCCGGTCGCCAAAGCCCTGAGCCTGCCGGTGGCGATGGCGGCGCTCGGCGTGCTGGTGATGGCGGCCTTCGCCTGGCAAGGGCGCATGGCGCTCACTCAGTCGGAGCGCACTATGCTGGCCAACATCGACAGCATCGAGCAGATGCCGCCGCCGGCCGCCTGGATCTACCGGGAGCGCAAAACCTTCGACGAGCAATCTCACGCGCTGCTGGTCTATAACCAAACGCGCGATGATGCCCTGTTGACCGGCTATCGGCAGTGGGCCAATGCCTATCTGCAGCGCCGCATCGACGCCAACGTCTACGCCACGCTGATCATGATCTTGCGCTATCAGGGGGAGCAGGCACAAGCCGATGCTCGCCAGCGGGAAGCCGCTTTTCTGTTTGCGCGGGATGCGCGGTTCAGGTAGGGACAACGAGGTGAGAGCGATGCCTCGCCCCTCTCACCTGCGTCATTTTATGTCGCAAAATTAACGCGGCAAAATCGCGCACTCTTTATCCAGCAGCGATTCTACCGAAGCGCGGTTGCCGACGTCCCAGCCGCGCTTCGAGGCCAGCAAAATAAACCCCTGTTGGCCGCCAAACGTAGTGGGCACTAACGCCACGCCATATTCCGCCATCTGCGGCGGCGATAGATGGAAATAATCCGCCAGATCCTTAATCGGGTAAACGCCCATCGCGGTTGGCTGCATCACGCGGCGCGCGTAGTAGGTGTGGCGCAACAGCTTATCCGGCAAGGGCCGCCATTGTTCCTGTATGTAGGGACGTTCCGCCTGCAATTGACGCCGCACGTCCTCACGCAGACAGGTCAGGTGAATATGCAATTGGTTTTGGCTACGGCCATAAGCGGAGTTGATCGCCATGCCCAACATATCATCCGGCACCGGCCCGCCATATTCGGCGGCCAGCCGATAACGCATCAGCCAGGCATAGCCAAAATAGTCCGTCCGTTCCCCGGCCAGCAGCTGCGGGCTTTCAATGCCGGAGAGCGGCGCCGTCGGAACCAGAATAAAATGATAGGGGTAACGCGGGTTTTGCAGCACGCTGAAGCCCTGGGCCTTCCCCTGCGGCATATAAATCTGCTCACAGGGCGCCGGATCGCGCTTTTGCTGATAATTGGCCATGCAAAGCTTCTCGACCACGCCCCACAGCGCATCGGAGCGGGCGCAGCCCGTCAGGGACAGGACGCCCAGCGCCAGCAGCCAACGCCGGGCGGGTATAGCCAGACGCGTCATCATCGTATTGCTCTGTTTTTTCGCCACGTCAATTTTATTCCATTATATCGTGCAGGCTACGGCGTCCTGCCGCGCTTAGCGTTACGAATGCGAGAAAGGCCGCAAAATGGAGCATGATTGAGGGGCCAACGCGTGGCCCCTGGAGGAAAAATTACGCCGTGCCGCCGACGGTGAGCGTGTCCAGTTTCAGCGTCGGTTGGCCGACGCCCACCGGCACGCTCTGGCCTTCTTTGCCGCACACGCCCACGCCTTTATCGAGCGCCAGATCGTTGCCGACCATCGAGATCTGCTGCATAGCCTCGATGCCGGAGCCGATCAGCGTCGCCCCCTTCACCGGTTTAGTGATGCGGCCCTTCTCGATCAGATAGGCTTCGGTGGTGGAGAACACGAACTTGCCGGAGGTGATATCCACCTGGCCGCCGCCAAAGTTCGGCGCGTACAGGCCGTACTCAACGCTGGCGATGATCTCTTCCGGCGTCGATTTACCCGCCAGCATGTAGGTATTGGTCATGCGCGGCATCGGCAGATGCGCGTAGGACTCGCGGCGGCCGTTGCCGGTCGGCGCGACGCCCATCAGGCGCGCGTTGAGCTTGTCCTGCATGTAGCCTTTCAGCACGCCGTTTTCGATCAGCACGTTGTATTGGCCCGGCACGCCTTCGTCGTCGATCGCCAGCGAACCGCGGCGCCCTTGCAGGGTGCCGTCGTCCACCACGGTACACAGCTCAGACGCCACCCGCTCGCCCATATGGCCGCTGAACACCGAGGTGCCGCGCCGGTTGAAGTCGCCTTCCAGGCCATGGCCCACCGCTTCGTGCAGCAGCACGCCCGGCCAGCCGGCACCCAACACCACCGGCATATTGCCGGCCGGCGCCGCTACCGCGCCGAGGTTGACCAGCGCCATGCGCACCGCTTCTTTAGCGTAAGCGTCGGCGCGCACGTCGCCGTCGACGGTTTCCAGGAAGTAGTCATAGCCGAAACGGCCGCCGCCGCCGCTGGAGCCGCGCTCACGCTTGCCGTCCTGCTCCACCAGCACGCTGACGGAAAGGCGCACCAGCGGGCGAACGTCCGCCGCCAGCGTGCCGTCGGTGGCGGCCACCAACACCTGCTCGTAAACGCCGGTGATGCTGGCGTTCACTTCCTGCACCCGCGCATCGGCGGCGCGCGCCACCTTGTCGACGCGGTGCAACAGGGCGATTTTCTCTTCGCGCGGCAGGCTTTGCAGCGGATCGAGCAGCGGGTACAGCGCTCGATAACCGATTTCGCCCAGGGTATGCGCCCGCCCGTCGCCCTGCTCGCGCACGATGCTGCGCGCCGCCTGGGCGCTCTGCTGCAGCGCATTCAGAGTGATCTGATCGGCATAGGCGAACCCGGTCTTCTCACCGCTGACGGCGCGCACGCCGACGCCCTGATCGATATTGTAAGAGCCATCCTTGATGATACCGTCCTCGATCACCCAGGCTTCGTGATAGCTGGACTGAAAATAGAGATCGGCGTAGTCGATACGGCGTTCTGCCAGTTGACCCAGTACCGAGTACAGGTCTTGATGACTCAGCTTGTTGGTAGCGAGTAACTGCTCACTGACAAACGTCAGACTCATAATGGTTTCACTCTTGATTGGAGGATAACTTGTCAGACGGCGCCGTCAGCGACGTCTGGAATCGGTTGTGCTGCAGCACCGGCATCTGCGCACGAATATTTTTCAGGCTTGCGGCGTCCACGCGCACCTTCAGTGCCGCCACGGCGTCCGGGTTCTCGGCCAGTACCTTGCCCCAGCCGTCGACGGCCAGCGTGTGGCCCCAGGTGCGACGGGTCGGCCCGTGGCGCCCGACCTGCGCCGGCGCCAGGATCATGCACTGGTTCTCGATCGCTCGGGCGCGCAGCAGGATTTCCCAATGCGCCTCGCCGGTTACCCGCGTAAAGGCCGCCGGCACCGAAATCAGTTCGGCGCCCTGCGCCCGCAGCGCCTGGAACAGCGCGGGGAAGCGCAGATCGTAGCATATGGTCATGCCCAAACGCCCGACCGGCGTATCCACCACCGTCAGGTGCTGCCCATGCTGGTAGGTATCCGACTCGCGGTAATGGCCGTGCGCGTCGTTGATGTCCACATCGAACATGTGCAGCTTGTCGTAACGGGCGCGGATCTCGCCCTGCTCGTCGAACAACAGGCTGCTGGTGGTGATAAGCTCCGGGTTCTCACGGCTGACGAGCGGCATCGAGCCCACCAGCAACCACACGCCATAGCGGCGCGCCAGTTCGCGCACCGCATTCTGCAGCGGGCCATCGCCCTGTTTTTCCGCCTGTTGGCGGTAGGCTGCGGAGTTGGCGAACAGCAGCGCGTTCTCCGGCGTCATGACCAGTTTTACCCCGGCATTGAGCTGCTTAATCTGCTGTTCAATCTGGGCCAGGTTATCGCGCACCTGATCGCCACTGCACAACTGCAACAACGCAACGTTAGCATTCCTCATGACGCCTTATCCTCCTTTGACTTACGCTGTACCTCATTGATCTTCGGCTGGTCGAGATCGCCGCCGATATGGTAGCGAATCAGCGAAATCTTGCTCCACAGCGGCCCCAGCACCTGCGAGGCGGCGAACACCGCCGCGCCGACGATCGGGTTAACGACAAACGCCGTGGCCACGCCGACGGTCGCTGAAATCGCCGGCGCCACCACCGCTTCCATATCGATGCGGCGGCGCGCCAAATCGATCTGGCCGCTCATAGCAATATCCGCCGCCAAGCCGTCGATTAATAGATTATCAGTATGCATTATGCCATCTTTCAGCCAGGCGGTACTGCGGATGGAATCAAAGTAGAAGCCTTTACCGAAGGTATCGCTGAAGTCGAACTGCAGCTTGCGCAGCAAGGCGTCGAAGCTGACCAGCCGCAGCAGCTGACCGGCGCGGCCGCCGCCCATGCTGTCGATCTCGCCCTTGCCCATTTTGACCTGCAACGCGCCGCTCAGCGTATCGACCCGCGGCTGCCACGGCGTGCCATGCCAGTACAGATCGAAATCCACGTCGTAAGGCGCTCCCTTGAGCGGAATGGTGATGCCAAAGAAGGCGGCGGTTTCATCAATCTTGCCGCCGAGCAGCTTGCCTTTCAGCGAGCTGCGCTCTTCCTGCGCGTTTTGTTTCCACAGGCCGGTGGCGGTCATGCGCCCTTGGCCGGTATCGACCAGGCCGTGATCCAGCGTCAGAGTATCGCCCCGATTAGTCAGATCCGCCTCGACCTTGCCGAGGTTCTGCCCCAGTACCCAGCACGACTTGCAGCGCAACATCAACGAAGGCCAGTCGCGGAAGGAAACTTTTTCGGTCGACGGCGGCGTGCCCGCCGTGTTTTTCGTCTCTGCGAACTGCGGGTTGTAATACAGATAATTGATATCGGCGCGCCACGGCCCGCGATCGGCCACCCGCAGGCTGCCGTCCACTTCGTCGCTCTTGGCGCTCACGAGGGTAGCGCCAAGCTGTTTCTCGGCCGACAGCGTCAGCTTATGCCAGGCCTGGCCGCCCAACAGCAGCTGCGGCGTGGTCAGCGCCACGGTGGTGGGGAAGCTGAAACCGCCCACCTGGCCGCCCTGAATGCCGCCGCCCTGTTTCAGCGCCGGCGCGAGCAGCGCCAGCCACTGCTCACCGTCCAACGCCGGCAGATTCAGCGTCATCGACTTGCCGGCCGGCAGCGGCGGCGTACCGCCCCCGTTGGTTTGCCAGGCGGCGCGCGCCAGATTCACCTGTTTTTTATCGAAGTTCCATTCACTGTTGAAACGGTTCTGTTTGCCCGCGCTGCCGGTCAACATGAAGCCGTTCAGACCACCTTTGACCTTGACGTTCACCGGCAGCGCCTCTCCCGGCGCCTTGTCCAGCGGCGAAGGTAAGTGACTGCTCACTTTCTTCAAATCCGCGTCGAGACCGATATCGTAGCTGGCCGAACCTTGGTGCGGCAGCGTGATGGCCACCTGGCTCTGCCAGGGCGCGCTGCCGCTGAGCGCATCGGCGGCCTCTTTCGGCAGGCCGGGGAACTTGCCCGGCTGCCAGTCTCCTTTCAGACCAACGTTGACTTTGTAGTCACGCTCGCCTTCCTGCGTAGTGAAGTTGACCGCCACCGGTTGCCCGAACCAGTTGGCCGACAGGGTGTCGCTCTCCAGATTGCCGTTGTTGAAACGGAATTTGCCGCTGAGCTTCTGCAGCTCGCTTTCCAGCGGTTTTATCAGCAACGAATTATTGTTCAGCGCCACTTCACCAGTGGCTTTGACCTGCTCGCCGTCCAGCGGGATATCCAGATGTAAGCGCCCACTGACATCGCCGCCGATCTGCAGCTGCTCCAGCGCCGCCCCCAGCGAATCGTGCAACGGCGTCTGCATAAAGTAGTCATGCACATCGCTGCCCGCGCCGGCCACGTCGGCGTCAATCAGCAGCCGCTCTTTCAGGTAATCCGGGATCACCGCACTGATATTTTTACCCGCCACCTTGCCCAACCGGGTTTGCGGCGCATGCATCCACAGCCCCTCGTTGGCGAAATCGAGATCGATCGCCAAATCGGTCAGCGCCGGCCAGCCCGGTTGGAACTGGAAGGTGGCATGGCGCAGCGGTACGAAGACTTCGAACTGTCCTTCGTTTTTGCGATACGGGAAGTGCTGCGGATCGCCGGAATAAATCAGCGTGGCGTTATCCACCTGGCCGCCCTGAATGGCGCCGCTCAGATAGTCCACCAGATGCTTGCCCATCAACGGTTCCGGGAAATAGCGCCAGGCGTCGGCGCCGTCATACAGGCGGATGCCCGCCAGGATGTTCAGCCACGGATCGCCCTTGGCCGGCTGCTGATAACGGAAATCGCCGTTGGCCCACAGCGACTTCGCCTTGACGTCCAGCCCCTGGCTCGCCAGTTCCCAGCCCTGATCGTTGTAACGCCAGGTCAGCGCGCCACGCGCGCGGCTGATTTCAAGCGGCGCGCGGAACATGTCGCCGTAAGGCAGAGTGCTGTCGGTGAGCCCCAGCGTCAGGCGGCCGTTCTCCACCCCGCCGCTCAACGCCCCGGAGAAGTGGTTAACGCCCGGCAACAGTTCCCAACGCTGCCAGCTGACATCGCGCCACAGCGCCTGGAAACGGCTCTTTTCCGGCTGCTTGAGCGGAATGTCCAGCGCCAGCGCTTCCAATTGCCCCTGCGGCTGCAGATCGTTCCAGCGGTCGAGCACGTCCGGGCTGAGGAACGAGAAGGTCGGCAACAGCGCCGACAGACGCTCCAGCTGAATATCAGTCGCGCGCACACGCAGTTCTTCATTCTGCGCCGGCCCCATGAATTCGGTGTTTTCCGGCAGCCACAGCGCGGAAAGCCCGCCCTGCGGCCAGGCCTGGCCGTCGGTGCTCAACCGCAGTTGCGGCACGTCGAGCTGCCAACCGGTGCCCTGGCGGCGCAGCGACAGCGCCAGATTATCCACGTCCAGCCGGTGCTGCGCGGCGCCGGTGTCCCAGTTGGCCGCCCCCTGCTTGAGCAACGCATTGCCGCCGGCGATCTGGCCGTTCTGCACCTGCAGCCAAGCCGCCAGGCTGAAGTCTGCGCTTTCCAGCCCGGTGTTGGCGCGCAGCCAGCGGGTAAACCAGGGTTTCATATCGATGTTATCGGCCTGCAGGTAGACCGTGCCGGTATCCAGCAGGCCCTGATTATCGCGCAGGTCCATGCGCAGCTGCACCACGCCGTGTTGGCCGTTCAGCGTCGACAGGCTGATCTGCCCCTCGGCGCGGTGACGATCGCGGCCGTTGAGCCAGGTCAGTTGGGGAATGTCAAATTCGGCGCGCGCGCCGGCGGGCGTCAGGAACGAGATACGGCTGTCGCGCAAATCGAAGTGATCGAGCTGGCGCAGCATCAGATCGCTGATCTTGCCCGGCTCAAGGCCTTCGCCCTGCTGGTCGCCGCCCAGCGTGGCGTTCAAATCGAGGCGGAATTGGTAGAAGGTCAGATCGCGGAACTGCCAGCGCCAGTGCAGCAGCGACTGCCACACGTCCAACGCCAGCGTCACGCGCTCGATATGCACATCGCTTTTGGGCAGCGTAGCGCTCAGGTTGCGCATTTCAAGCTGCGGGCCGAACGTTTCCCAGCTGCCCTGCACGAAATCCATCCGCACGGGCACGCCGGACAGCTTCTCCACCTGTGCCAGCAGTTGGGGGCGGTAGTCGTTCAGCTTCGGCAGCATCAGGCGCAGCCCGCTGATCAGCAGCGCCACAATCACAATTAGGGTGGCGCCTGTTGCTAACAGAATCCCAGGCAGTCGCCTCACGCAGTTCTCCTTGCTCCGCTGCCTGGCAACGGGAATATCTATGCACTGACGGGCCCGGCGTACCGGGCCCCTACCGATGTCGGGCGGGCTACATCATGACGACGTCGAACTGCTCCTGGCTGTACAACGGTTCGATCTGCACCTTCACCTGTTTGCCGACGAAGATCTCCACTTCGGCCAGCGCGTGCGACTCTTCGCTCTTCAGCGCTTCGCCGACCGCCGCGGAGGCGTACACCAGGAAGCGATCGGAATCGTAGGCGTGATGCACGCGCACAATTTCGCGCAGGATCTCGTAGCACACGGTTTCCACCGTTTTCACGGTGCCGCGCCCATTGCAAGTAGGACAATCGTGACAGAGCACATGTTCAATGCTTTCACGCGTTCGTTTACGCGTCATTTCAACTAAGCCTAGCTGAGAGAAGCCGTTGATCGTGGTTTTTACCCGATCTTTACTCAACGCCTGCTCCAGCGAGTGCAGCACCCGGCGGCGATGCTCTTCGTTGTTCATATCGATGAAGTCGATAATGATGATGCCGCCCAGGTTGCGCAGCCGCAGCTGGCGGGCAATGGCCTGCGTCGCCTCGATGTTGGTATTGAAGATGGTTTCATCGAGGTTGCGGTGGCCGACGAAGGCGCCGGTGTTGATGTCGACGGTGGTCATCGCCTCGGTCTGATCGATGATCAGATAGCCGCCGGACTTCAGCTCTACCTTGCGCTCCAGCGCGCGCTGGATCTCGTTTTCCACATCGTACAGATCGAAAATCGGTTGGCTGCCGGTGTACAGCTCCAGCTTGCGGGTGATGTCCGGGATATACTCGCCGGTAAACTCCACCAGCAGATCGTGCGTCAACCGCGAATCGACGCGAATGCGATCCAGCGCCGCGCCGGCGAAGTCGCGCAGGATGCGCTGCGCCAGCGCCAGCTCGCCGTACAGCTTGTATTTGGTCTGGTTGCGCTTCTTGCGCTCCATCACCTTGGTCCACAGGCGTTTGAGGAACGCCGCGTCCTGCGCCAGCTCCTCCTCGCCGATGCCCTCCGCCGCGGTGCGGATGATAAAACCGCCCAGCTCGTCGCAGTGCGGCGCAACGATGGACTTCAGGCGTTCGCGCTCGGCTTCGCTTTCAATGCGCTGCGACACGCCGACGTGCGCCGCGCCCGGCATGAAGACCAGATAGCGCGAAGGCAGCGTAATGTCGGTAGTCAGACGCGCGCCCTTGGTGCCGAGCGGATCTTTCACCACCTGCACCATCAGGTCTTGCCCCTGGCGCACCAGCTCGGCGATGTCGCGCACGTGGAAGTTTTTCCGCTCGTCGCCGGCGACGCATTCGGTATGCGGCATGATGTCGGAGGCGTGCAGGAAGGCGGCCTTGTCCAGGCCGATGTCGACGAACGCCGCCTGCATCCCCGGCAGGACGCGGCTGACGCGCCCTTTATAGATATTGCCGACGATGCCGCGTTTGGATTCGCGTTCGATATGAATCTCTTGCAGAATGCCGCCATCGATATAGGCGACCCGCGTTTCAGACGGTGTGATATTAACCAGTAGCTCAGCTGTCATGCCTTCTCCTCAGAGCCGGTCGATAATGGCAGCGCCCATCAACCGGTTCTTACATCACGTAATGCGACAAAATTACTGAGCAGCTCATGTGTTTCGACCAGTGGCAGACCGACCACCGCGTGATAACTCCCGGTTATCGTTCTGACGAAACAACCACCCTTTCCTTGAATGCCGTAGGCGCCCGCTTTATCCATCGGTTCGCCCGTAGCAATATAGTCGCGGATATCCTGTTGCGACAGGCTGCGGAACGTCACGTCGGTCACCACCAGCTGGCAACGCACGTCTTGGCGATCGGCGATCGCCACCGCCGTCATCACCTGATGCTGTTTGCCCGACAGGGCCGCCAGCATCTGTGCCGCATGGGCTTCGTCGCGCGGCTTCTCCAGCACCCGGCCGTTGAGCACCACGATGGTGTCGGCGCCCAGCACCGGCCGATCTTCCTGCGCCAGCGCCACGCCCGCTTTGGCCTTGTCCTGCGCCAGGCGGCGCACATAGGCTTCTGCGGCTTCGCCTTCCCGGCGCTGCTCTTCGGTATGCGTCAACAGGATGTCGAACGATACGCCCAGCAGGGTCAGCAGTTCACGTCGACGTGGGGAGCCGG
The DNA here is from genome assembly GCF_051172315.1 of Serratia sp. B501. Lineage (NCBI taxonomy): Bacteria > Pseudomonadati > Pseudomonadota > Gammaproteobacteria > Enterobacterales > Yersiniaceae > Serratia > Serratia sp. B501. The sequence continues at coordinate 25,133 of NZ_JBPIZB010000005.1, read as the reverse complement.
AGGCCAGATAAAGCGAAGTCATTGAGATACCCTTACTGTACGGCGAACTGACGGCGGATTTTGCGCATCAACAGGAATAACCACGGCCACAAAATGCCGTTTACCACACTACTCCAGAACACCTCTGGGCGGAAAGAGACGTTGATCACTAAAAACTCAGCCCAGAACACCACCACGTCCATCGACAGCGACAGCAGCACGACGATCAGCGCCTGTTGCCACAGCGCCATATTGCGGAACAGTTGGAATTTGAACGCCACCAGGTAGGCGATGATGCCCAGCGCCAGCGCGCGCACGCCCAGCGTGGAACCGAGGATCAGATCCATGATCAACCCCAGCACGAAACCGGTGCCGACGTTGACGCGGTGCGGCAAGGCCATCACCCAGTAGATGAGGATCAGCACCAGCCACGAAGGCCGGAACATGTAGATCTGTTCCGGCCACGGCATGATTTGCAGCACCAACGCCACCAGGAACGACAGCCAGATGATCCAGCGCCCGTGGCTGCGGTAACTGTTCATTGCACCACTCCCGCCGCGGCAGGCTGGGCTGGAGGCTGGGCAGACGCCGGAGCGACGGTTTGCGGCGCCACGCCGGTGGCCGGCGCCGGCAGCTGCGGCCCGACCGAACCGGCAGGCGGCAGCACCTGCGGCATCATCTGCATCAGGCGCTCATTGGCCACGCGGTGAACTTCGTCCGGCGGCAACGGCATGTCGCCGTTGCGATCGGCGCCCCACAGCAGCAGCAGGTAGCGCAAGCGCTGCAGACCGGCGGTCGGCCGCGCCTGAATGACGGTGTAAGCGCGTTGATTGTCGACCTTGACCGAAGAGACTACCGCCACCGGATAACCTTCCGGGAAACGGCCGCCGAGGCCGGAGGTCACCAGCACGTCGCCAACGCGGATATCGGTATTGTTCGGCAGGTGTTCCAGCTGCAGATCGTCGGCGCAGCCGCTGCCTGCGGCGATCACCCGAATATCGTTGCGCAGCACCTGAATCGGCAACGCGTGCGAGGCATCGCAGATCAGCAGCACGCGGCTGGTCACCTTCGCCACCGCCACGACCTGGCCAACCACGCCCTTGTCGCTGATCACCGGCTGGCCTTCATAGACGCCGTTGTCCGACCCTTTGTCGATAACGACCTGGTCGCTGTACGGATCGGAACCGGTGGAGATCACCTGGGTGACCATCTTGTGTTCGTCCTGGCGCAGCGGGGAACCCAGCAGCTCGCGCAAGCGGGCGTTTTCCTGCTTGAATTGGCCAAGAAGAAGAATATCGCTGTTTTTCAGCAGCAGTTCCTGCCGCAGAGCTCGGTTTTCCAGCTCCAGCTGTTGGCGGGTGGCCAGCGTTTCCGACACGCTGTCCAAAACTTTACGCGGCCCGTTGGCCAGAAAATAGAAAGGGCTGACCGCGGTGTCCATGTAGTTACGTATCTTCACGAACGTGCCGAGCCGGCTGTCGGCAACGATCAGGCCAATGGCCGCGATCACCGCCAAAAAAAGTCGCAGTTGCAGGGAAGGCCCCCTGCTAAAAATCGGCTTCATAAATTATGCGAGTTCCTCGACAACAGAAAGAGGAACCGTACCCGATTTTCGCTGTGCGCATTCATCCGATACGATTCCTCCTTCCAGGGGCTGACTATTCTTCGCTGAACAAATCGCCGCCGTGCATGTCGATCATTTCCAACGCCTTGCCGCCGCCGCGCGCCACGCAGGTCAGCGGATCTTCCGCCACCACGACCGGGATGCCGGTTTCTTCCATCAGCAGGCGATCGAGGTTGCGCAGCAACGCGCCGCCGCCGGTCAAGACCATGCCGCGTTCGGAAATGTCGGAGGCCAATTCTGGCGGGCACTGCTCCAGCGCAACCATCACCGCGCTGACGATGCCGGTCAGCGGCTCTTGCAGGGCTTCGAGGATTTCATTGGAGTTCAGGGTAAAGCCGCGCGGTACGCCTTCAGCCAGGTTACGGCCGCGCACTTCGATTTCGCGCACTTCGTCGCCCGGATAGGCAGAACCGATTTCGTGCTTGATGCGCTCTGCGGTGGCTTCGCCGATCAGCGAGCCATAGTTGCGGCGCACATAATTGATGATGGCTTCATCGAAACGGTCACCGCCGATGCGCACGGAAGAGGAGTACACCACGCCGTTCAGCGAGATCACCGCCACTTCAGTGGTACCGCCACCGATATCCACCACCATGGAGCCGGTCGCTTCGGAAACCGGCAAGCCTGCGCCGATCGCCGCCGCCATCGGCTCTTCAATCAGGAACACTTCACGCGCGCCGGCCCCTTGGGCGGACTCGCGGATAGCGCGGCGTTCAACCTGGGTTGCGCCGACCGGCACACAGACCAGCACGCGCGGGCTTGGGCGCATAAAGCTGTTGCTGTGAACCTGTTTGATAAAGTGCTGCAGCATTTTTTCGGTCACGAAGAAGTCGGCGATCACGCCGTCTTTCATCGGGCGAATAGCCGCGATGTTGCCGGGGGTGCGGCCCAGCATCTGTTTGGCGTCATGACCGACGGCCGCTACGCTCTTTGGGGAGCCGGCACGATCCTGGCGAATGGCAACCACCGAAGGTTCATTCAGTACGATGCCTTGCCCTTTAACATAAATCAGGGTATTGGCGGTACCCAAGTCGATGGACAAGTCGTTGGAAAACATGCCACGAAATTTCTTAAACATAACGAAAGGATAATCCTGCAAGCTGGGGGCGGAAAATAAAATCCGCCTACTTTACCAACCACACGAAGCAGCGACAAGGCGCAAAAACGTTCTACTTCGGTGAAAAATAGTCTGTATTGTTTCTGCTCGAATGCACGGAAATTGGATGAGGCCTGAATTCCCTGAACAAAGGCTCAGTTTACCACCCTGTCAACGCACGAAACGGCGTAACACAGCTCATAAAATCTAACATATTCCCTGATTGCCGCCGGTGGTAAGCACCTACCAACGTCAACCAGATAAAGGCAGACAAGAGCCTATCTCAAATAGGCGTTGTTGTCGCAGGCAGTTTGGAAAAAACTCCAAAAAGACGGTAACGAGGCCCAGATGGATCCGGTCCTCATTCTACGTCAATTTTTGTCCGTCAATCAGCTTAAACACGATAACGACGTGAATATTTTTTACGCCCCACGTCGATCGGTTCCGGCGACGCGAAAAAGTCGCCCTGCCCGCCATGGATCCCACGCTCTTTCAGCGTCTGCCATTCGTTGCGCGTACGAACGCTGGCAGCGAACACCTGAGCGCGCGTGCCCGCGCAGGCGCCGGTCAGGCTCTGCACGAACAGCTGGTTTTCGTCCCGCTTATCGATACTCCGCACCAACCCCGGATGGAGCTTGACGATCTCCACCTGCAACGACTTGATATAGGACGTACTGACCACGGTTAACCCCGCTTTGGACACCGCCAGGCGGCAACCCAGCCCTGACAGCAACCTCAGCACCGGACGCAAACGGTCGATATGTTGACACACATCTGCCTCCGCAAGTTCAATCAGAATTCGTCGACGCTGACTTTTTTCGCACTGCAACAGCGTATCGCGCAGCCAGCGTTGGAAAGAGCGCTGCAAAATCGAGTCCACGCACAGCGGGAACGCCAGCGTTTCTTCAGGCCACTGCGCCAGCAACGGGATGATGCGGCTCACCTGTTGGCGATCGTAACTCTCCGCCAACCCCAATTGCTCCACCAGCGGCATATATTCCGCCGGCAGCAATTCCTGGGCGCCGTCATAAATTCGGCTCATGATCTCGCGGTGGTGCACCTCGCCTTCCACGGTCACCGCCGGTTTCTGATACAGCCGCGGGCCGCCGCGCGCCAGCACCTGTTCCAGCAGCGTGCGCCACTTGACGCTGCCGCGCCCCTTTTCCGGCACCTGGCTGTCGTACACGTACCAACCGTTTTCGCCCTGCAGCGTGGCGTGCCGCGTCGCCTGCTCCGCGTAATCGATCACCTGCTCCGTGGTCTGGCCGCTGCGGTACGCCACGATGCCGATGTGCAGGAAGGCCTCACGGTCGATCATCGCCGTGGAAGGCAAGGCATCGATGGCGTTGACCAGCTGTGAGGCGATGCCGTCGGCCTCCTTCAGCGTGCGATGCGGCAGCAAGACGGTAAAATCGCTGTGAAAATAGCGCGCCAGCAGCGCCGACGGATAGCGCATCACGAAGGTAGACAGCAGATTGACCAGCGAATACATCAGCTCCTGCACCGCTACGCTGCCGTGCGTGTCGCGCAGGGTCTCGAAATCGGGCAGCCGCACCATCATCACGATGCCGTGCGAGCCTTCCTCTTCCAGCTGAGTGGTCAATTGGTTATCGAAGAACAGGCGATTGTTCAGCCCGGTTTTGGCGTCCTGCGCGGCGAAGGCGCGGATCAGCGTATCGACCCGGCTGCGCTCCTCCCGGGCTTCCGCCAGATCGGCCAGCAGGCGGTCGAGCGCCCCGCTGACGTTGGCCGGCCATTCGCGCACGTCGCCCTGCATGACGTTTTCGCGCTCGCCGTTCAGAATGCGCCGCGCGCGGCGCTCCAGACGATCCTCGCCGTCGGCCTGTTCACGCAGCCAGCGCAGGCTGAACAGCAAAATCACCACCATAACGACGATCGACAGCGTGACGGCGGCCGTGGATTGCAACGTGCGCACATCGCTGGCGAAGGGATCGAGGTAGGTGATTTGCAGCGTACTGCCCGGGTGCTGCAACAGCGGCCGCGAGACCTGACGATAGCCGTTCAGCGCATCCCAGGGCTCTTTTTTCGCCGTCGGCAATTTATAGTCGAGGAGCTTGCTGGCGCCGGCCTCTACGCGGATCGACACAATGCCGAGCGGGCGCATGACAATCGGCAACCATTTCTCCTGATCGCGCGGCGACTCGCGCAACATGGCTTGATCGAGAGACGTGACCAGCGAATCAAAGCGACGCTCCTGGCGATCCTGGGTAACGTAAAAGAAGCTGTATGAGCATCCCATCAGCATCAAAAACATCGCCAGCGCGACCAACAGAGTGATCAATGCAGAGAGTTTGGTGGTAAATCGCATCCCTGTGCCTTGTCCGCTATGGTTAAGTGAGTGTTCACCCTTTAGCTAAAAGGGGCCGTCCAACCCTAACAAGCCTTGCTGAGGAATTAAACCTGCAAGCGCCGTTTTTGTCCTTTATCAGGACTTGGGCCGCTTATTATGCATATAGTCAAATAAATGTGATTCAGCCATTGATAGAAAAGTGTAAACGAGAGGAAGAGTGACATGCGTGCACTGTTATTGGAACAACAAGACGACCAAACTCTGGCTCATATCAAAGATATCGGCAGCGATCGGTTGCCGGAAGGCGATGTTACCGTCGACATCAACTGGTCCAGCCTGAACTACAAGGATGCGCTGGCGATCACCGGGAAAGGCAAGATCGTGCGTCATTTCCCGATGGTGCCGGGCATCGACTTCGCCGGCACCGTGCGCCACAGCGGTGACGCTCGCTTTAAAGAGGGGCAAAGCGTGGTGCTCACCGGCTGGGGCGTGGGTGAACACCACTGGGGCGGCCTGGCCGAGCAGGCTCGCGTCTCCGGCGAGTGGCTGGTGCCGCTGCCGAACGGCCTGGATGAGCGCAAGGCGATGATCATCGGCACCGCCGGCTTTACCGCCATGCTGTGCGTGATGGCGCTGGAGGAAGGCGGGGTACACCCGGACGACGGCGATATCCTGGTTACCGGCGCCAGCGGCGGCGTGGGCAGCACCGCCATCGCCCTGCTGGCGGCGCTGGGGTACCGGGTGACCGCCATCAGCGGCCGCGACAGCAATACCGACTACCTGAAAGCGCTCGGCGCCAAAGAGGTGATGTCGCGCGATGGCTATATCGACACGCCGCGTCCGCTGGAGAAACAGCTGTGGGCCGGCGCGGTGGACACCGTCGGCGACAAACTGCTGGCCCGGGTGCTGGCGCAGATGAACTATAACGGCACCGTCGCCGCCTGCGGCCTGGCCGGCGGCTATCAGTTGCCGACCACCGTGATGCCGTTCATTCTGCGCAATGTGCGCCTGCAAGGGGTGGACTCGGTGCATACGCCGCTGCATCGCCGCCAAACCGCCTGGGAACGGCTGGCCGGCATTCTGCCGGACAGTTTCTATCAGCAAGCCACGCACGAAATCACCCTCGAACAGGCGCCGGCCACCGCCGCCGCGCTGCTGAACAACCAAATCACCGGCCGCACTCTGGTGAAAATCCGCTGACGGACTCCCCCCGGCGACGGGGGGCTCACCGGCGTCTGCGAAATTTCATATTTTCCCGCGTCCCCTCGCTTCCGGCCGGCTTTAGCGCCATGCTTATTTCATGGAGCCCCGTTAACCGCTCGCGGGCGGCGGGCATCAGTCGCGGAGAACATAAGCATGAACAAACACCCCAAATTGACCGAGGCCGACGTCACGCCGGAGAGCGTATTCCACCAGCGGCGCAAAGTGCTGCAGGCGCTCGGCATCACCGCCGCCACGCTGGCGCTGCCTACCGGCGCACAGGCGGACCTGCTGTCGTGGTTCAAAGGCAACGATCGTCCCAAGGCGCCGCCGGGCAAAGCGCTGGAATTCAGCAAACCGGCCGCCTGGCAGGCGCAGCTGGCGATGACGCCGGAAGACAAGGTCACCGGCTACAACAACTTCTATGAGTTCGGCCTCGACAAGGCCGATCCGGCCGCCAACGCCGGCGGGCTGAAGACCGAAGGCTGGAAAGTGCGCATCGACGGCGAAGTGGCGAAGCCGATAACGCTGGATATCGACGATCTGATGAAACGTTTCCCGCTGGAGCAGCGCATTTATCGCATGCGCTGCGTCGAGGCCTGGTCGATGGTGGTGCCGTGGATCGGTTTCGAACTGGGCAAGCTTCTCAAGCTGGCCGAGCCGAACGGCAACGCGCGCTACGTGGCCTTCCAGACGCTGTACGATCCGGAACAGATGCCCGGCCAGAAAGATCGCTTTATCGGCGGCGGCCTGAAATATCCCTACGTCGAAGGGCTGCGGCTGGACGAGGCGATGCATCCGCTGGCGCTGCTGACCGTCGGCGTGTACGGCAAAACCCTGCCGCCGCAAAACGGCGCGCCGCTGCGGTTGATTACGCCGTGGAAATACGGCTTCAAAGGCATCAAGTCGATCGTGCATATCCGTTTGGTGCGCGATCAGCCGCCGACCACCTGGAACCAATCTGCGCCGAACGAGTACGGTTTTTACGCCAACGTGAATCCGCACGTCGATCATCCGCGTTGGTCGCAGGCCACCGAGCGTTTCATCGGCACCGGCGGCATACTCGACGTCAAACGCCAACCGACTCTGCTGTTTAACGGCTATGCCGATCAGGTGGCGTCGCTGTATCGCGGCATGGACCTGCGGGAGAATTTCTAGGTGCGCCTGACGCCTGTTCATATCAAATGGCTGAAAGCCGCCCTGCATCTGGCGGCGTTTTTGCCCTTTCTCTGGCTGGTGTTGGCGGTGGATCAGGGCTGGTTCAGCGCCGATCCGTCCAAGGACATTCAGCATTTTACCGGCAGGATGACGCTGAAACTGCTGCTGGCCACGCTGGCTATCGCCCCGCTGGCGCGCTACGCCCGGCAGCCGCTGCTGATCCGCTGCCGCCGCCTGGTCGGGCTGTGGTGCTTTGCCTGGGGCACGTTGCACCTGATAAGCTACTCTACGCTGGAACTGGGGCTGAGCAATCTCGGCCTGCTGGGCAGCGAGCTGGTGAACCGCCCGTATCTGACGCTCGGCATCCTCACCTGGCTGATCCTGCTGGCGCTGGCGGCCACCTCGACGCTGTGGGCGATGCGCAAACTGGGCGCCAAATGGCAAACGTTGCACAACTTCGTCTATCTGGCGGCGATCTTCGCGCCCATTCACTATCTGTGGTCGGTCAAAACGTTTTCACCCCAGCCGTTCATTTACGCGCTGTTGGCGGTGGCGCTGTTGGGTCTGCGTTACAAGAAATTCCGCGCCTGGTGGCGCTGAACCGCGCGGCGGCGCGCGGGATTGCCGCTGAAAAACGCGCGCCGCCGGCGGGAACTTTTTTTGTGTTCCAGCGCTCATATTCCTGTCACGGCTTCCCGAGTTCGTCGATTTGGGGTTGAATATCTTCGCTGATAAGACCAGTATTTAGCTGCGAATTGCTACGATATCGTTATAATGCCCGACCTTGTTTCTGTTCTCAGGGTGAATTTGCCCCTTAACAGGTGACAAATCGGTAACATCGGGTTATTTTCTACGATGATGGTTTTATTGCCGGAGATACCAGCACAATGGCGGATAAGTTTCACATTTTGCTTCTGAACGGCCCCAATCTCAATCTGCTGGGGACGCGTGAGCCGGAGAAGTACGGCAGCACGACGCTGACAGAGATTGTTAACGGATTGGAAAACCAGGCATCCGCATTGGATATTACCCTGAGCCATCTGCAGTCCAACGCCGAGCATCAACTGATCGATCGCATCCATCAGGCGCGCGGCAATACCGATTTCATTCTGATAAATCCGGCGGCGTTCACGCATACCAGCGTGGCGCTGCGCGATGCGTTGCTGGCGGTGCAGATCCCGTTCATCGAGATCCACCTGTCCAACGTGCACGCCCGCGAACCTTTCCGCCATCACTCTTATCTCTCAGACGTAGCGGTAGGCGTGATTTGCGGCCTCGGCGCGGATGGCTACGCTTTCGCTTTACAGGCAGCGGTTAACCGTCTGTCGAAAACCCACTAATTGCTCCACAAAAAGAGTACGGAATCACACTCATGGATATTCGTAAAATCAAGAAACTGATCGAACTGGTTGAAGAATCAGGCATTTCTGAACTGGAAATCTCTGAAGGCGAAGAATCGGTTCGCATCAGCCGTGCCGCACCGGCGCAGGCTTATCCCGTCATGCAGCAGGCCTACGCGATGCCGGCACAGCAGCAGCCAGCCCTGGCTAACGCCGTTGCCACCGCGCCTGCGGCAGAAACCCCTGCAGCACCGGCGGCCGTGAGTGGCCACGTCGTTCGTTCTCCAATGGTAGGCACCTTCTACCGCACCCCAAGCCCGGACGCGAAAGCCTTCGTGGAAGTGGGCCAGAAAGTGAACGCCGGCGATACCCTGTGCATCGTTGAAGCCATGAAAATGATGAACCAGATCGAAGCGGACAAGTCCGGCGTCGTGAAAGCCATCCTGGTGGAAAACGGCCAGCCGGTCGAATATGACGAGCCGCTGGTCGTCATCGAATAACGAGGCGCCCCCATGCTTGATAAAATTGTTATCGCCAACCGCGGCGAGATCGCGCTTCGCATCCTGCGTGCCTGTAAAGAACTGGGCATCAAGACCGTTGCGGTTCACTCCGCGGCCGACCGCGATCTGAAACACGTTCTGCTGGCCGACGAGACCGTTTGCATCGGCCCTGCGCCATCGGTAAAAAGCTATCTGAACATCCCGGCCATCATCTCGGCGGCGGAAATCACCGGCGCGGTGGCGATCCACCCGGGCTACGGCTTCCTGTCCGAGAACGCCGACTTCGCCGAGCAGGTTGAGCGCTCCGGTTTCATCTTCATCGGCCCGAAAGCCGAAACCATCCGCCTGATGGGCGACAAGGTTTCCGCGATCAACGCCATGAAAAAAGCCGGCGTGCCATGCGTGCCGGGCTCCGACGGCCCGCTGACCGACGACATGGATAAAAACCGTGCCTTCGCCAAGCGCATCGGTTATCCGGTGATCATCAAGGCCTCCGGCGGCGGCGGCGGTCGCGGCATGCGCGTCGTGCGCAGCGACAAAGACCTTGAGCAGTCCATCAACATGACGAAAGCGGAAGCCAAAGCGGCTTTCAACAACGACATGGTGTACATGGAAAAATACCTGGAGAATCCGCGTCACATCGAGATTCAGGTATTGGCCGACGGCCAGGGCAACGCCATCTATCTGGCCGAGCGCGACTGCTCCATGCAGCGTCGCCACCAGAAAGTGGTCGAAGAAGCGCCGGCGCCGGGCATCACCAGCGAAATGCGCCGTTACATCGGCGAGCGCTGCTCGAAAGCCTGTGTGGAAATCGGCTATCGCGGTGCGGGCACCTTCGAGTTCCTGTATGAAAACGGCGAGTTCTATTTCATCGAAATGAACACCCGTATTCAGGTAGAGCACCCGGTTACCGAAATGATCACCGGCGTGGATCTGATCAAAGAGCAGCTGCGCATCGCTGCCGGTCAGCCGCTGTCGATCAAACAGGAAGAAGTGAAGATCCACGGCCATGCGGTAGAATGCCGCATCAACGCCGAAGATCCGAACACCTTCCTGCCGAGCCCGGGCAAGATCACCCGCTTCCACGCGCCAGGCGGTTTCGGCGTGCGTTGGGAATCTCATATCTACGCCGGTTATACCGTACCGCCGTACTATGACTCCATGATCGGCAAACTGATCACCTACGGCGAAAACCGTGACGTGGCGATTGCCCGCATGAAAAACGCCCTGGCTGAACTGATCATCGACGGCATCAAAACCAACGTTGAGCTGCAGCAGAAGATCATGAACGACGAAAACTTCCAGCACGGTGGCACCAACATCCACTATCTGGAGAAGAAGCTGGGTCTGCAGGAAACCTAAGCAGGCACGCAGCATCGTCTGACGAAAGGCCGGTTAATCACCGGCCTTTTTCTTTGGCGTTGACGCCAGTAACGGCTTGGCAAAACGCCGTCATGCCGTAAAATTCCCTACCTTTGATGAATCCATCACCGTAAACCTATGGGAGACACGGATGGACAAACGCTTTATTCAGGCGCACCGCGAAGCGCGCTGGGCGCTGGGGCTGACGCTGCTCTACCTGCTGGCCTGGGGGCTGGCGGCCTACCTGCCGGACAGCGCCATCGGCGTCACCGGCCTGCCGCACTGGTTCGAAATGGCCTGCCTGCTGGTACCGCTGCTGTTCATCGGCCTGTGCTGGCTGATGGTGCGCACGGTGTTCCGCGACATTTCGCTGGAGGACAGCGATGCAAACTGAAGTGATCCTGCCGCTGGTCGCCTACCTGTTGCTGGTGTTCGGCCTGTCGGTGTATGCCTATCGCCGCCGTCAGAACGGAAATTTCCTCAGCGAATACTTCCTCGGCAACCGCTCGATGGGTGGCTTTGTGCTGGCGATGACCCTGACCGCCACCTACATCAGCGCCAGTTCGTTTATCGGCGGGCCCGGCGCCGCCTACAAATACGGCCTGGGCTGGGTACTGCTGGCGATGATCCAACTGCCGGCGGTGTGGCTGTCGCTCGGCGTGCTGGGCAAGAAATTCGCCATCCTGGCGCGGCGCTACAACGCCATTACCCTCAATGACATGCTGTATGGCCGCTACCAAAGCCGCCTGTTGGTGTGGCTGGCCAGCCTCAGCCTGCTGGTGGCGTTTCTCGGCGCCATGACGGTGCAGTTCATCGGCGGCGCCCGCCTGTTGGAGACCGCCGCCGGCATTCCTTATGACACCGGCCTGCTGATCTTCGGCATCAGCATCGCGCTGTACACCGCCTTCGGCGGCTTCCGCGCCAGCGTGCTGAACGACGCCATGCAGGGGCTGGTGATGCTGCTTGGCACCGTGCTGCTGCTGGTGGCGGTGATCCATGCCGCCGGCGGACTGGACAGCGCAGTAAGCAAACTGCAGCAGATCGATCCGGCGCTGGTGTCGCCGCAGGGCGGCGATCAGATCCTCAGCCTGCCGTTTATGGCGTCATTCTGGATCCTGGTGTGCTTTGGGGTGATCGGCCTGCCCCACACCGCCGTGCGCTGCATCTCCTACAAGGACAGCAAGGCGGTGCATCGCGGCATTCTGCTCGGCACCGTAGTGGTGGCGGTGCTGATGTTCGGCATGCACCTGGCCGGCGCGCTCGGCCGCGCGGTATTGCCCGATCTCAAGATCCCCGATCAGGTGATCCCAACGCTGATGATCACCGTGCTGCCGCCGTACGCCGCCGGGATCTTTTTGGCGGCGCCGATGGCGGCGATCATGTCGACCATCAACGCCCAACTGCTGCAATCCTCCGCCACCATCATCAAGGATCTCTACCTGGGCGTGCGGCCGCAGCAGATCCACAACGAGCGATTGATCAAGCGCTTCTCCAGCCTGACCACGCTGATCCTCGGTCTGCTGGTGCTGCTGGCGGCCTGGCGGCCGCCTGAGATGATCATCTGGCTCAATCTGCTGGCTTTCGGCGGGCTGGAGGCGGTCTTCCTGTGGCCGCTGGTGCTGGGTCTGTATTGGCAACGCGCCAATGCACAGGGAGCGCTTAGCTCAATGGTGTCGGGTGCGGTATGCTATACGCTATTGGCCAGCTTCAACCTGCAACCGGCGGGGCTGCACCCTATCGTGCCTTCGCTGTTGCTCAGCCTGTTGGCGTTTTATCTCGGTAACGTCGTCGGCGAAAAGCGCCGGGCGGCGTCATCATTACCCTCTTGAAGAGAATTGCTATGCCTTGGATCCAACTCAAACTGAACACCACCGGCAGCCAGGCGGAAGACCTGAGCGACGCGCTGGTGGAAAGCGGCGCCGTGTCGGTGACCTTCCAGGACACCCACGACAATCCGGTGTTCGAACCCTTGCCGGGTGAAACCCTGCTGTGGGGCGATACCGATGTGATCGGCCTGTACGACGCCGAAACCGATATGGCCGAGGTGGTGGCGATGCTGGAACAGCACCCGCTGCTGGGCGCCGGTTTCCGCCACAAGATAGAACAGCTGGAAGACAAGGACTGGGAGCGCGAGTGGATGGACAACTTCCACCCGATGCGCTTCGGCGAGCGCTTGTGGATCTGCCCGAGCTGGCGTGACGTGCCCGATCCCGACGCGGTCAACGTGATGCTCGATCCGGGCCTGGCGTTTGGCACCGGCACCCACCCGACCACCGCGCTGTGCCTGCAGTGGCTGGACGGCCTCGATCTGGCCGGCAAAACCGTTATCGACTTCGGTTGCGGCTCCGGCATCCTGGCGATCGCCGCGCTGAAGCTGGGTGCGGCGCGCGCTATCGGCATCGACATCGATCCCCAGGCCATTCAGGCCAGCCGCGACAACGCGCAGCGTAACGGCGTTTCAGAGCGTCTGGAGCTGTATCTGCCGAAAGACCAGCCTGCCGACCTGCTGGCGGACGTGGTGGTCGCCAACATCCTCGCCGGCCCGCTGCGCGAGCTGGCGCCGCTGATCGGCTGTCTGCCGAAGGCCGGTGGCCATCTGGGGCTGTCCGGCGTGCTGGCCAGCCAGGCGAGCAGCGTAGCGGAAGCCTACGCAGAGAAGTTCACGCTCGACCCGGTCGCCGAGCGCGAAGAGTGGTGCCGCATTACCGGCCGCCGCAAGTAAGCGTCACGGTATAGTGTCCCTCTCGTCCACCGGCCCTGCGCCGGTGGATTTTTTTGTCCGGCGATCGGCCCTCGGGCGGCACAAAATTTTATGCAATTTTTCGCCGCTCAACGACGGATCGCCCTGAGAATGCGCCTTCCAGGCAGGCTATCCCGGCAAAAATAGCGGGCGAATGCAGATAATATCCTGCGCAAAGGCGAATATTTTGCCGCACACAAAATAAGCACTTTTCGTCAACTTATTGTAAAATATATATAATATTTTTATGAATCGCCGCGTAGCGTATTTTTCGTCCTAATATCGGGCCAATTGGTTAAAGTTTGGCCTTTCATCTCGACGCAAAAATGCGTAATATACGCGCCCTTGCGGACACAGTATGGTCACTCTTTGTCTATGCGCATTGGACACCACCAGCTTACTAATTGCCTGATTGCGGCCCCGATGGCCGGTATTACAGATCGCCCGTTCAGAACCCTCTGTCATGCAATGGGTGCTGGGATGGCTGTATCCGAAATGCTCTCCTCCAACCCGGAGGTGTGGCGGACGGATAAGTCGCGTCTGCGTATGGTGCATAGCGATGAACCTGGGATCCGCTCCGTGCAAATTGCCGGATGCGATCCTGATGATATGGCCGCCGCCGCGCGTATCAACGTGGCCAGCGGCGCGCAGATCATCGACATCAACATGGGATGCCCGGCCAAAAAAGTGAACCGGAAGCTTGCCGGGTCCGCTTTGTTGCAGTACCCGGATCTGGTTAAACGGATCCTCCACGCGGTGGTCGACGCGGTGGATGTGCCGGTAACGCTGAAGATTCGCACCGGCTGGGCGCCAGAGCACCGTAACTGTGTAGAGATTGCCCAACTGGCCGAAGACTGTGGTATTCAGGCCCTGACGATTCACGGCCGAACCCGCGCCTGTCTGTTTAACGGCAACGCGGAATACGACAGCATTCGGGCAGTTAAGCAGAGTGTTTCCATTCCGATTATCGCGAATGGGGATATTACTGACCCGCATAAAGCCAGAGCAGTGCTCGACTACACCGGGGCCGACGCCCTGATGATAGGCCGCGCTGCTCAGGGGAGACCCTGGATCTTCCGGGAAATCCAGCATTATCTGGACACTGGGGAGTTGCTGCCGCCGATGCCGCTTGGCGAGGTGAAGCGCTTGTTGATTGGGCACATTCGGGAATTGCACGGCTTCTATGGCCAAGGCAAGGGATTCCGGATTGCTCGTAAGCACGTGTCCTGGTATCTCCAGGAACACGCTCCGAATGACCAGTTTCGGCGCACATTCAACGCCATAGAGGATGCCAGCGAACAGCTGGAGGCGTTGGAGGCATATTTCGAAAATCTTAGCGTAAAAAAAGAGCTGACAGAACTATGTTCGAACAACGCGTAAATTCTGACGTACTGACCGTTTCTACCGTTAACTCACAAGATCAGGTGACTCAAAAGCCTCTGCGTGACTCGGTTAAACAAGCACTGAAGAACTATTTTGCTCAACTGAACGGTCAAGACGTAAATGACCTGTATGAGCTGGTACTGGCTGAAGTTGAACAGCCACTGTTGGACATGGTGATGCAATACACCCGTGGCAACCAAACCCGCGCAGCCCTGATGATGGGCATCAACCGCGGCACGCTGCGTAAGAAGCTGAAAAAATACGGCATGAACTGATACTAGTCAGTTAACGTGTTGAAAAGGCGCTTTATCTCATTTGATAAGCGCCTTTTTCTTTGGGGCACGCCCGATCTGCAGGCAATAAAAAAGGCCGCAACGCGGCCCTTGGGGTAAAAAGCGGAGACCTTACTCGGTCGCTTTGTTTTTGAGGCTTTCCGCCCCTTGCTTGGTCTTGTCCCAAGCCTTCTCCGTACCCTGTTTGGTGGAGTGCCAGGCTTTTTGCGAGCCTTCGCTCACTTTACTGCCAACGCTATCGCTCTTGCCTTCGGCGGCGTGCTTGGCTTTCAGCTTCAGCTCTTCACCCTTGTCCTGAGACTGGTGCAGCTTTTCTTTGGCGGTATCCGCCCCTTTGTGCGCCTCAGCGACAACCTCGTTGCTGGCGTGAGCGGCGGTGTCGGTCGCGGTTTCAGCAGCGAACACCGGGGAAGCGAGCAGCAGTGCAGACAAGGCAATGATTGATTTCTTCATAAGTCCCTCTTTTCTCAGATACGTGCCATTCGTCATGAAACAAGATGGCATGAAACGCCCCTTGAACGATTTAAGAATAGGACTAAAACCAAAAAAATCGATATAAAATTTTATTACAAACAGTTTTATTGATTTTTTATGCCACTAAGCAGCATGAGCGGGGAAAGCGCACGAAAAAGTTAAATTTTTCCTGTCACAAAACTATAATTTGTACGAATTTTTAACAAGCACTAACAGGGATGGATTCTATGGTTGCCGCGATCATTATCGGCATTTTTATCATCAGCTTCCTCTACGCACACTCCCGCGGCAAAGAGAAACAAAAGCTTATCCGTCAGCTGTTCGATCACTCCACGTTTATGGGGCCGATCAACATGTTTATGACCGGTTTCTCCCGTTTGCCCGCCAAACAGCCCTATTTCGACGAAAAAGGCTTCCCGGAGCTGCAGACGCTGACCGACAACTGGCAGACGATCCGCGAAGAAGCGGTGCGCCTGCAGGATCACATCAAAAAGGCGCAGTCGCACAACGATGCCGGCTTCAACACCTTCTTCAAACGCGGCTGGAAACGTTTCTATCTGAAATGGTACAGCGACAGTCACCCTTCGGCGCAGACGCTGTGTCCAAAAACCGTCGAGCTGCTCAACCGCATCCCGTCAGTCAAGGCGGCGATGTTCGCCGAGCTGCCGCCCGGCAGCCACCTGGGTAAACACCGCGATCCTTACGCCGGCTCGGTGCGCTATCACCTGGGGCTGATGACGCCCAACGACGATCGCTGCTTCATCGAAGTAGACGGCGAGCAGCACAGCTGGCGCGACGGCGAGGCGGTGATCTTCGACGAGACCTACGTGCACTGGGCGCAGAACGCCACCGATCAGACGCGCATCATTCTGTTTTGCGACGTCGAGCGGCCAATGAAATGGCGCTGGGCGCAGGCGGTCAACCACTGGGTCGGCGCTACGCTGATGTCGGCGGCCAGTTCGCCGAACGACGATCAGGACCGCACCGGCGGCATCAACCGCATCTTCAAATACGTCAACGCGGTGCGCGATGCCGGCCAACGCCTGAAAGCGCGCAACCGCCGCGGTTACTACCTGCTGAAATGGCTGGTGATCGCCGCGATCTTCGCCGCGATTATCATTCCCAGCCTGTAAAACGCGCCAATCCTCAACTCAGGGGCAACGCGAATGAGAATATTCGCATGCCCCTCTTCCGCCGCACCCCGTACCCTGTGTTAGCATAAGCATTCCTAGAGCCGCCTCCGCTGGCCAACAGCTATCCCTCCGAAGCCTGATAGCAGCGCAAACCGCCCTTCGAATGTAAATGTTTAGTCAATTATGGAATTCCGACTAAACCCTGGCCGTACCCGGGTGTCTGAGTAGTCGTATCGCTATCGAGTGGAACCTTTATGCGTTACAGCTTGCTGCCCCTTTTAACGTATAAAACGAGTTTCTATGAAATCAGCCAAAGCATTTCAACTGGCCTTGCTGCACCCGCGCTACTGGCTAACCTGGTTCGGCCTCGCTCTGCTGTTCCTGCTGGTACAGCTCCCCTATCCGCTGCTCTACCGTCTGGGGGTGTGGATGGGACGCACCTCGATGCGTTTTCTCAAGCGCCGCGTCACCATCACCCGTCGCAACCTCGAGCTGTGCTTCCCCGAGATGGACGAAGCGCAGCGCGAGCGCAAAGTGGTGGGCAATTTCGAATCCCTCGGCATGGGCCTGCTGGAAACCGGCATGGCCTGGTTCTGGTCAGATAAACGCGTCAAGCGCTGGTTCAACGTCTCCGGCATCAACCACCTCAAAATGGCGCAGCGCGACGATCGCGGCGTGCTGGTGATCGGCGTGCATTTTATGTCGCTGGAGCTGGGCGGCCGGGCGATGGGCCTGTGTCAGCCGATGATGGCGATGTACCGTCCGCATAACAACAAGGCGATGGAATGGGCGCAGACCAAAGGCCGCATGCGTTCCAACAAGGCGATGATCGATCGCAAGGATTTGCGCGGCATGGTGCATGCGCTCAAGCGCGGCGAGGCGGTGTGGTTCGCGCCGGATCAGGACTATGGCCCGCGCGGCAGCGTATTCGCGCCGCTGTTCGCCGTCGATAAGGCCGCCACCACCAGCGGCACCTTCATGCTGGCGCGCATGGCCAACCCGGCGCTGGTGCCGGTGGTGCTGATCCGCCGCGAAGGCGGCCGCGGCTACGACCTGCTGATCCAACCGGCCCTGGAAGACTATCCGCTGAGCGACGAACAGGCGGCGGCGGCTTACATGAACAAAGTGATCGAGAAAGAGATCATGCGGGCGCCGGAGCAATACATGTGGCTGCACCGCCGTTTCAAAACCCGACCGGCTGGCGCGCCCTCGCTGTACTGACCCTCTTTTTTCAGCCCGGCCAACGCCGGGCTTTTTTGTGCGCCGCGTTTAAAAAATCTGCGGCTCGGGCTCCCGCTTTCCTGTAATCTCCTTTTTTACCCGCACAGGAAAGGAAATGATGAAAGCTCAAGTCCGCATTGCTCTGGTCGGTGATTACAACCCGCAAGCCGTGGCCCACCAGGCTATCCCCGTGGCACTCCAGCTCACCGCCGCCCACCTCGACATCGACGTTCAGCCCCAGTGGCTCCCGACCGAAACCCTGACCTCCCCCGACGCGCTGCAAGATTTCGACGCCATCTGGGTGGTGCCGGGCAGCCCGTATCGTCACGACGACGGCGCGTTTATGGCGATCCGTCATGCGCGGGAAAACGACGTGCCGTTCCTCGGCTCCTGCGGCGGTTTTCAATACGCCATCGTCGAATACGCCCGCAATGTGATGGGCTGGCACGACGCCGGTCATGCGGAAACCGACAGCGGTGGCCGGCTGGTGATCGCCCCATTGAGCTGCTCGCTGGTGGAAAAAACCGGCGACATCGTTTTTCAGCCTGACACCCGCGTCGCGCAGGCCTACGGCAGCCTGAACGCCCATGAAGGCTACCACTGCAACTTCGGCGTGAATCCGGACTTCGTCGCCGATCTGCAGCGTTTCCCGCTGATCATCAGCGGCCACGACACCGAAGGCGACGTACGCGCCATCGAACTGCCGGGCCGGCGTTTTTACGCCGCCACGCTTTTCCAGTCGGAACGCGCCGCGCTGCGCGGCGAGCTTTCACCGCTGGTGGTGGAACTCGTCAAAGCCGCCGCCAACGGGTAAACAAAGGTTCATCGGCGCCATCGGGGCGTTGTCACCGGATAAAAAAAGCCCTCTTGCGAGGGCTTTCTGATCGTCTATCCCGCCGACTTACGCCTGTCCGAGATCGCGCAACGCCAGATTGAAGTGCTGGCCCAGCTCACGCCGGTGAACCGGATGCTCCATCATCGACACATGGTCGCCGTTGACCTGGCTGACGCGGACGGTCGCCGGCGGCAACAGCCTATCCCATCCCAGCGCGGAAGCGTCTTCGCGGCAATATCCCGCCTGCTTGATCTTCTGCCAGTACGCCTGGAACTGCTCGTTCTGCGAATTGGCGGAAACCTGCTCCTGCTTCGCCTTGAACAGATGGATCTTGAGCGATGCAGGCTGCACCTGAGTCGCTTCCACCAGCTTGGCGTAATGGTGTCGCTGTTGCCAGAGGGCCGCCTCGTCGGCCACTTCCGCACGCTGAGTCTTGATCCCGGCGCGTTGCACGGCCGCTATCGCCTCCGGTAACGGCAGCTCGGCCAACTGCTGACAGAACTGCGGATCCGGCCTCTCCTGCGTGGATTCCACCCAGTTCAGCAACAGCTGGACCGGGCTGTGCATCGCCTCCACCGGCCGCAACGTGTCAATCAGCCCCAGGAAAGCGACCGCTTCCCCGCTCGATTGCAGTTGCTCGGCGATGGCATAGGCCAACACCCCGCCGGAAGAGTACCCCGCCAGATGGTAGGGTCCCTGCGGCTGCACTTCGCGAATCAACGCCACGGCGCTGGCGGCCATGTCGCTCATGGTCGCCGGCTTCTCCTCCACCGCCGGCCACGGCACAGCGTAAACAGGGAAGCTTTCATCGATCTCCTTGGCCAATTCAAATACATAAGAGTGATCGCCAAAGCCGGTCGGGACGAAGAACAGCGGCGGTCGGCTGCCGCTGCTGCGAGCCGGCACCGCTTTGCACAGCGGAGCCTCGGCGGTGCGACGATCGATCCGTTCGGCCAATTCGGCCAAGATCGGATGGTTGAAGATCGCCTGTACCGGCAAGGTGATGCCTTGCTGACGCAGTTGGCTGGAGAGACGCACCGCCAGCAGTGAATGGCCGCCGAGCTCGAAGAAATTGTCGTGGCGTCCTATCTGGCCAATCTCGAGCAGCTCGCACCATGCCCGCGCCAGCGTCGTTTCGGTCTCACCCTGAGGCGCCGCATACTCCCGAGCGCCGACTGCCGCACACTCCGGCTCCGGCAAGGCGCGCCGATCCAACTTACCGTTGGCGGTCAACGGCAGCGCATCCAGCCAGACATAAGCCGACGGCACCATGTACTCCGGCAACCGTTCGCTCAAATAGGCCCGCAACTGCCCTTGCAGCGCGCTGCGTTCCCCCTCGGCCGCCGGTACGATCCAGGCGACCAGGCGCGGGTGGTGCTCCGTCGAACAAACCTGCACCACCGCTTCCCGCACCCACGGGCTCGCTGCCAGCTGCACCTCGATCTCGCCCGGTTCGATGCGGAACCCGCGCAACTTGACCTGCTGGTCGCACCGCCCTTGGTATTCAAGACAGCCGTCCGGCAGATAACGCGCCAGATCGCCGGTACGATACATGCGGCCGCCGCCGACCGGGTTGAACGGATCGCTCAGGAAACGCTGCGCCGTCAGTTCCGGCCGGTTCAGGTATCCCAACGCCACCCCCACGCCGCCGATGTGCAGTTCTCCTATCGCCCCCATCGGCACCGGGCGCCCACGGGCGTCCAACAAGTACGCGCGGGTATTGCCGATCGGTTTACCAATCGGCAAACGCGCCTCCCCTTCGGCCCGCTCGATACGCGCCGTGGTCGCAAAGGTCGTGGTCTCCGTCGGCCCATAGGCATGGATCAGTTGCACCGGCCCTTGTTCTTGCAGCAACCGCGCATAAGCGCCCGGATCCTCTTTCTCCCCCCCGCTGATCAGATATTTCAGCTGCGCCAGCGCGCCGCTGATGCTGTGCACATACTGATTGAACAACGCGGTGGTCAAGAACAGCGTGGTGATGCGATGACGCTGCAGTTCGGCCGCCAGACGTTCGGCTTCCATCATGACCTCCGGCGCTATCACCACCAGCGCACCGCCGTTCAGCAGGGCCGCCCACACCTCCATCGTGCTGGCGTCAAACGCCGGGTTGGCGGCAAAGGCAACCCGGTCTTCAGCGTCAAAGGCGGCGTAGCGATTGTTGCGCACCAAACGAGTAATGCCCTGGTGCGGCGTCATGACCCCTTTCGGCGTACCGGTCGAACCGGAGGTATACATGATGTAGGCCGTCGTGCCGCTCGACAATCGCAACGCCGGATTACCGTCATTGCCTTCGCAATCCTCGACCGGCAGCTGCGTAATGCCCTCATTGCCGGCGGTCTCTGCCAGCATCAGACACGCGCCGCTGTCATTGACGATCCACGCCTGACGCGCGGTCGGCAGTTGCGGATCGAGGGGCACATACGCCGCACCGGCCTTGACGATCGCCAGTTGGGCGCAAACCAGTTCGATGCTGCGCGTCAGCCGCACCGCGACCCGATCTCCCGGTTGTACGCCGCGCTCAATCAGCCGGTGCGCCAACCGGTTAGCGCGCGCATTCAACTGCGCGTAACTGAGCTTCCGCTCCCCCTGGATCACGGCGACGGCCTGTGGCGTCAACTGTGCCTGTTGTTCAAACAGTTCGTGCACGCAGGTATCCGCCGGGTAAGGTTCCGTCGTATGATTCCAGCTGCACAGCTGCAGCGCATACTCCTCATCCGGCATCACGTCCAGTTCGCAGATCGGTGTCTGCGGCGCCTCTTCCAGCGCCTGCGCCAAGGCGCTCAACGCCTGCGCCATGTAACCGCACACGCGCAGCGCTTCAATCGGCTGTCTGACCTGCGCCGTCAGGCCCAACGAATCGCCGCCGTCCTCGACCGACAACACGAACGGATAGTTGGTGCGTTCCTGGCTATCCAACAGCGTCACGCCGGCCGGCAAGGCGGTCTCCTCGCCGCTGTTATGCCGATAGTTCAGCAGGGCGCTGAACAGCGGCGTGCCCGCGGCGACGCCGCTGCAGCGCTGCGCCAAGGCCAGCGGCGCATGCTCATGGGCCAGCAGTCCGCTCAGCAGGATATGCGCCTGCAACGCCGCCGATTCTGCGCCAACCTCATTGACATCCAGCCGTAGCGGCAAGGTGTTGATAAACAGTCCGAGCGCCCGTTCCGCCCCGTCTCCGGCCTGCATGCGGCCCAGCAACACGGTGCCGAACACCACCTCATCGCGGCCGGTGGCGCGCGCCAGCACCTGCGCCCAGGCCAGATGGCACAGACTGGCCAGGCTGACGCCCATCCGTCGCGCCTGCCGCCGCAGCTGCTGATTGAGCGCATGCGGCAATGCCAGGTGCGCCGTCGAGATATCTCGCCCTTCGCCATGCACATCGCTCAGGCCGAACGGCAGCGACGGTTCATCGATATCCGCCAGCAGAGTGCGGAAGAACTGCTCGTGTTCAGCGTTGCTGACGCCGAGCCGCGCCTGCGCCACCGCGTTGCGGAACGGCGGCGCCTTGGCCAATTCGTCTCCGCGTCCGGCCAGGATCAGATTGATTTCCTCCTGCATCACCGCCAGGGTCGAGTGGTCGCCGATCAGGTGATGCCACTGCTGGAGCACACACCAACTGTCCTCCTCTTCCCGTGCAGCGACAAAGCTCAGTAACGGAGCGCGCGTCAGGTCTGGCCGTACGCGGCGCGGATCAAACAACGCCGTCAGCCGCGAACCGATATCGCCCTGCGCCGGATCGAGCCGCAGTTCTTGCAGCGACAACTCGGCCTTGCGCCACACCACCTGCACCGGCGAAGACACGCCCTGGGTGATGAACGCGGTGCGCAGAATGTCATGGCGGTCGATCACCTGCTGCATTGCCGCCAGCCAGGCATCCAGGCGCGCACGGCTGTCGAAACGCAGCACCGCGGACAGCTGGTACGGATCGCCCTGTTCCGCCAGCAGATGGTGGAACAAAATCCCCTCCTGCAGCGGCGACAAAGCGTAGATGTCCTGTACATTGGCCACACCGCCCGGCACCTGCGCCACCACCGCGTCGATCTCCGGCTGGCTCAGCGCCGCCAGCGGCAACATCTCCGGCGTAATGGAAGCGCAGCCCGGTTGGATACCGTTGGCCGGCACGCTCACCTCTTGCTGCGTGACCAATGTCTGCGCCAACGTCGACAGCGTCGGCGCGGTGAACAGCGTTTGCACCCCAGCGCTCAACCCCACACGGCGCAGCTGCGCCATCAGTTTGACCGCCAGCAACGAATGGCCACCCAGTTCGAAGAAGTTATCGTGACGTCCTACACGCTCAATGCCCAGCAACTCGCGCCAGATCCCCGCCAGCAGCGTTTCCAGCTCGCCTTCCGGTTCGGCGTAAACCTCACGCACGTAGGCGTCCTCTTGCGGCTCAGGCAGCGCGCGCCGATCCAACTTGCCGTTCGGCGTCAGCGGCAGCGTATCCAGCGCAACCCAGGCCGTCGGCAGCATAAACTCCGGCAACATGCCCGCCAGATACTGCCGCAGCGTCACCGCCAACGTCTGGCGGTCCGCTTCAGCCTCCGGCACCACCCACGCCACCAGCCGTTTATTGTTCGCTTCGCCTAGGACATCCACCACCGCTTCGCGCACCGCCGGATGACCAGCCACTCGCGCCTCGATTTCACCGCATTCGATGCGGAAGCCGCGAATTTTCACCTGCCGATCGTTACGGCCTTGATAGTCGATATTGCCGTCCGCCAGGTAGCGCGCCAGGTCGCCGGTACGATAGATCCGATCTCCGGGATTGAAGGGATCCGCCAGGAACCGTTCTGCCGTCAGTTCGGCGCGATTGAGATAACCCAATGCCACGCCGGCACCGCCGATATAGAGCTCACCGGTGGCCCCGAGCGGCACCGGCTGCAAATGCTCATCCAGCAGATAAATGTGCGTATTGCCGATCGGCCTGCCGATCGGCAGGCGTTGCCATGGCCCCACTTGTTCAACTATCGCCGCAGTGGCGATAACGGTGCCTTCCGTCGGCCCATAGGCATTGACCAGACGCACCGGCCCCGCCTCTTTCAGCATACGAGCAAAGGCGTGCGGATCCGCGGCTTCACCGCCGCTGATCAGATATTTCAACTGCGCCAACGTCGCGGCGATGCTATGGACATATTGGTTAAACAACGACGTGGTCAGGAACAAGACGTTAATCTCTTGCCGCACCAGCGCCGCCGCCAACGCATCGGCATCCGTCAATACCTCCGGCGCAATGATCGCCAGACTGGCGCCATTGAGCAACGCGCCCCACATTTCCAACGTGCTGGCGTCGAATGCCGGGTTAGCGGCGAAAGCAAAGCGATCGCCGCGTTCGAACGCCGCAAACCGATTGTTAATCGCCAGTCGGAGGATGCCTTGATGCGTCACCATCACGCCTTTAGGCGTGCCTGTCGAGCCCGAGGTATACATGATGTAAGCCGGTGCGTCGCCGGCGCGAGCCACCGCCGGATCGTGGGTCGGATCCTGCCGCAGACGATCGATACGCAGGCATTCGATCTCGCCGGCTATCTCGCGATCGAGATCGCGATCGCACAGGATCAACGTCGTTCCGCTGTCGCCGATGATCCACGCCTGCCGCGCAACAGGCAGGTGCGGATCGAGCGGCACATAAGCGGCGCCCGCCTTGAGGATCGCCAACTGGGCGATGACCAGAGAGAAACTGCGTTCGAGCGACGTGGCCACGCGGTCGCCGGGGCGTACGCCCTGTCCGATAAGTTGGTGCGCCAGTTGGTTAGCGCGGGTGTTTAATTGCGCGTAGCTAAGGCTGTCCGCCTCGTTTACCAACGCGATGGCATCCGGCGTGCGCCGCGCCCACTGTTCAAACTGGACGTGAACAGGGTTCTGCGCCGGATAAGCTTCCGCGGTTCGGTTCCAGCCATACAACAGCAGTTCGCGCTCAGCGGCCGGCAGCAGATCGATATGCGAAGCAGACTGCGAAGCGTTTGTCGCCATCGCCCGCAGCACCTGCACCAGATAGGCGCCGTAACGCTCGGCGGTGGCGCGATCGAACAACGCCGTGGCGAAGTTCAGCGTGCCGCTGATGCCTTCGCCGGTATCGGCCAGATCGAGCGTCAAATCATACTTGGCGATCCGATAGCCCAACTCGGCGCTCTCGGCCTGCAGTCCAGGCAGCGGAATATTGCGCACCGAGCCGTCCTGCCAGGCCAGCATCACCTGGAACAGCGGGGTATAGCCCAGATGGCGCGGCGGGTTGACCAGCTCCACCACCTGCTCAAACGGCAGATCGCGGTTTTCCTGCGCCGCCAGCACCGTGTGGCGGACCCGTTCGAGCAGCGTCGGCAGATCCGGATCGTCGCGAAGATCGATGCGCAGCGCCAGCGTGCTGACGAAGAAACCGACCAGCGATTCGGTTTCCAGCCGGCCGCGGTTGGCCTCCGGCGTGCCGATCACCAGCTCCTGCTGTCCGGCCATGCGCGCCAGCACCAGGCTCCAGGCCGCCAGCACC
>NZ_JBPIZB010000004.1:0-564962 GCF_051172315.1 Serratia sp. B501 | reverse complement strand
ATTTGCCTGGCGGCAATAGCGCGGTGGTCCCACCTGACCCCATGCCGAACTCAGAAGTGAAACGCCGTAGCGCCGATGGTAGTGTGGGGTCTCCCCATGCGAGAGTAGGACACTGCCAGGCATCAAACAAAGCCGAAAGCCCTGAACTGACGTTCAGGGCTTTTTGCTGTGCGTAAAACGCAAAAAAGCGCAGCTACGCTGCGCTGCTTTCTCCTCCTTCTTCTCCGTCAGCGAGCCAGAGAAAAGGCCCCGAAGGGCCTTTGATTAGGGTGTGTTTGCTTTTTTCACTTATTATTCGGTCAATGCGAGCTGCCCTGAGAAATGCCCAGCCCGGTTTGCGAACGAACAAACTGCGCCCGGAAGCGTTCCCGCTCTTGCTGCCCGGCCAGTGAGCTGTCGGTGATCGAGAACAGCCAGGTGCCGACAAAGGCCACGATCATCGAGAACAGCGCCGGGTATTCGTACGGGTAAATCGGTTTCTCATGGCCGAGGATCTGCACCCAGATCGTCGGGCCGAGGATCATCAGAATCACTGCCGTCAGCAGGCCTAACCAGCCGCCAATCATCGCGCCGCGGGTCGTCAAACGCGACCAGTACATCGACAGGATGATGATAGGGAAGTTACAGCTGGCGGCGATGGAGAACGCCAGCCCGACCATAAAGGCGATATTCTGCTTCTCGAACAAAATCCCCAGGGCAATGGCGACCAGGCCTAATACCACGACGGTGATCTTGGAGACCTTCAGCTCATCGCGCTCGGTCGCCTTGCCGTTTTTAATCACGCTGGCGTACAGATCGTGGGACACGGCCGAGGCGCCGGCCAGCGTCAGGCCTGCAACCACCGCCAGAATGGTGGCGAACGCCACCGCCGAGATAAAGCCGAGGAAGAAGTTGCCGCCAACGGCATTGGCCAGATGCACTGCCGCCATGTTGGTGCCGCCCAGCAACGCGCCGGTGGCATCTTTGAACGCCGGATTGGCGCTGACCAGCAGGATGGCGCCGAAGCCGATGATAAAGGTCAGAATATAGAAGTAACCGATAAAGCCGGTGGCGTAGAACACGCTCTTGCGCGCTTCCTTGGCGTCACTCACGGTGAAGAAACGCATCAAGATGTGCGGCAGACCGGCGGTGCCGAACATCAGCGCCAGGCCAAGCGACAGCGCGGAAATCGGATCGGACACCAGCCCGCCGGGGCTCATGATGGCGATGCCTTTCGGATGCACCTTCACCGCTTCGGCGAACAGGGTATTGAAGTCGAAGTTAACCGACTTCATCACCATCAGCGCCATAAAGCTGGCGCCGGCCAGCAGCAGCACCGCTTTGATGATCTGCACCCAGGTGGTGGCCAGCATGCCGCCGAACAGCACGTACAGCACCATCAGGATACCGACCAGGATCACCGCCACATGGTAGTTGAGCCCGAACAGCAGCTGGATCAGCTTGCCGGCGCCGACCATCTGCGCGATCAGATACAACGCCACCACCACCAACGAGCCGCAGGCCGAGAGGGTGCGGATCGGTTTCTGCTGCAGACGGTAAGAGGCGACATCGGCGAAGGTATAGCGGCCGAGATTGCGCAGGCGTTCCGCGATCAGGAACAGAATGATCGGCCAGCCGATGAGGAAGCCGATGGAGTAGATCAGGCCGTCATAGCCCGAGGTATAGACCAGTGCGGAGATGCCGAGGAACGAGGCGGCGGACATGAAGTCGCCGGCGATCGCCAGCCCGTTTTGCAGACCGGTGATGCGCCCGCCCGCAGTGTAGTAGTCCTGACGGGAACGGGTGCGTTTGGAGGCCCAATAGGTGATGTAGAGCGTGGCGCCGACAAACAGGATAAACATCACGATCGCCTGGATGTTCAGCGGCTGACGATGCACCTCGCCGCCAATGGCGTCGGCGCAGGCCAGGCCCGGCAGCAACAGCAGCGCGGCGGCGGACAATAAGCGCTTCATTGTTTCACCTCGCGCAGAATCTCTGCGGTGAGGCGATCGAATTCGCCGTTGGCGCGAAACACATAGATCCCGGTCAAGACGAAAGAGATCACGATCAGCCCGACGCCGACCGGGATCCCGCGGGTAATGGTCGATCCGGCGGCGATCGGCGTGCCGAGCCATTGGGGATCGAAGGCGATCAACAAAATGAAGCCGACGTACAGCGCCAGCGTAATCAGCGAAAGCAGCCAGGCGAACCGGCCGCGTTTTCTCACCAGCTCTTTAAAGCGCGGGTTTTCTTCAATCCCTTGATAAATGGTGTCATTCATCAGAGTGTCTCCAGTAGGTATTGATAGAGTACGCCGCGCCAGGGCCGCTCAACGGCGCGTTATCCGAATGAGCGGCCTGAAGCGGCGTAAATTATGACGGCACTTTCATTGATTGTTTTTCTTCCAACAGCTTGTCGACTACAGCCGGATCCGCCAGCGTGGAGGTATCCCCCAGGTTGCTGGTGTCGCCGGCGGCAATTTTGCGCAGGATACGCCGCATGATCTTGCCGGAGCGCGTTTTGGGCAGCGAGTCTGTCCAGTGCAGCACGTCCGGCGTGGCGATCGGCCCTATCTCTTTGCGCACCCAGTTGCGCACTTCGGCATAGAGCTCCGGCGTCGGTTCTTCGCCGTGGTTCAGCGTGATATAGGCGTAGATCGCCTGGCCTTTGATGTTATGAGGAATGCCGACCACCGCCGCTTCGGCGATTTTCGGGTGAGATACCAGCGCGGACTCGATCTCGGCGGTGCCCAAACGGTGGCCGGAGACGTTCAGCACGTCATCGACGCGGCCGGTGATCCAGTAGTAACCGTCCTCGTCGCGGCGGGCGCCGTCGCCGCTGAAATACATGCCTTTGAAGGTCGAGAAGTAGGTTTGCTCGAAGCGGTCATGATCGCCGAACAGGGTGCGCGCCTGGCCCGGCCAGGAATCGACGATCACCAGGTTGCCTTCGCAGGCGCCTTCCTGCGGCGTGCCGACATTATCGACCAGCGCCGGCTGTACGCCGAAGAAAGGCCGCGTGGCGGAACCGGCCTTCAGCTCGGTGGCGCCCGGCAGCGGGGTAATCATGAAGCCGCCGGTTTCAGTTTGCCACCAGGTGTCGACGATCGGGCATTTGGCGTTGCCTATCTTGTTGTAGTACCACTCCCAGGCTTCCGGGTTGATCGGTTCGCCGACCGAGCCCATGATGCGCAGCGAATCGCGTCGGGTGCCTTCGATCGCCTTGTCGCCTTCGGCCATCAGGGCACGAATGGCGGTCGGCGCGGTATACAGAATGTTGACCTGGTGTTTGTCTATCACCTGCGATAGACGATTGACGCCCGGATAGTTAGGTACGCCTTCGAACATCAGCGTGGTGGCGCCGCAGGCCAGCGGGCCGTACAGCAGATAGCTGTGACCGGTGACCCAGCCGACGTCGGCGGTGCACCAGTAAATGTCGCCGTCGTGATAGTCGAACACATACTTAAAGGTCATCGCGGCGTACACCAGGTAGCCGCCAGTGGTGTGCAGCACGCCTTTTGGCTTGCCGGTCGAGCCGGAGGTGTACAGGATAAACAGCGGATCTTCGGCGTTCACTTCTTCCGGCGGGCAATCGGCGGAAACGCCCTGGGTCAGCTCATGCCACCACAGATCGCGCCCTTCCTGCCAGTAACCCGGTTTGCCGGTGCGCTGGAACACCACGACGTTGGCCACGCTGACCACGCCGGGGTTTTTCAGCGCATCGTCGACGTTCTTTTTCAGCGGCACGGCGCGGCCGGCGCGCAGGCCTTCATCGGCGGTGATCACCAGTTTGGCGTTGGAGTCGATAATGCGTCCGGCGACCGCTTCCGGTGAGAAGCCGCCGAAGATCACCGAATGTACGGCGCCGATGCGGGCGCAGGCCAGCATCGCGACCGCCGCTTCCGGCACCATCGGCATATAGATAGCCACCACGTCGCCTTTTTTCACGCCGAGCTTTTTCAGCACGTTGGCGAATTGGCAGACATCATGGTACAGCTGTTTGTAGGTCACTTTCTTGGATTGGGTCGGGTCATCGCCTTCCCAGATAATGGCGGTCTGGTCGCCGCGCTCGGCCAAATGACGGTCCAGGCAGTTGGCTGCCAGGTTCAACGTGCCGTCTTCAAACCAACGGATGCTGACGTGGCCCGGATCGAACGAGGTGTTTTTGACTTTGGTATAGGGTTTGATCCAGTCCAGGATTTTGCCATGCTCACCCCAGAAAGCTTCTGGGTCTTGAACCGACTGTTGATAATACTGTTGGTATTGTGCCGGATTAATCAGGGCGCGTTCTGCAATTGCAGAAGGAATAGCGTGTTTATGCAGTTGGCTCATAGCTTTTCTCCTTGAAGTTGTTAATGATATGTCAACTGAAGGTTAAGTATAGTTTGCTACGATTCTTTGTTTCTTTTTTGCGCGGCAGATCACGCAACAAAGATATTGATTTGTAATAGTTCTGCCGCATTTGCAGTACGTATCTATCTATTTGGCGTTTAAATCATCATAAACCCGCTTTTTTAGCCAAAAACACTTATCTAAAGAACAAAAAAGAATAAACAAAGGCGAGGGTATTTGCCTCGCGCTTAATAAGGGTGGCAGAGACCGACATTATTTCGCGCTATAAATCTTTTTTGATTATTTTTCGCTATTAATATTCGAAGTTGGTATTAACGCGATATAACGATGGACGGCACATCGTGAAATAACGTTCTATTAACGCTTAATTCCTGATGAAAACTCGGGAAATACCTTGTGGCATTCATCCTGCCGAATTGTTCGATTTTTAATCGGAATATAAAACGGCGCTGCATTTATGGGTGAAAATGTCACTCGGCCAATTCCCATTTATTTGACTTTTGGGTAACAAAATATAAACATTTGATGCGGACTAAATATGCAGAATGGACGAAAAATAACGCATTTTAATCGCGTTCAAAAAAACGTCGCCGGCGCGGTTATGTGCTTCATTATATGAAAAATTATGTTTTTAATAACAAGCAATTATGCCATTTGAAATAGTTACGCGAATTTTTTGTGATTCGATTCAGCGCTCAACCCTGACAAATCAAGGCTTGCAGAGCATGCCGCCCGGATGATACAGATTTATACTGCGTCGCACCCAGGGCAGGTGAACGCTTCCACTGAATTAACATAAGCCTGTAATAAATGATTAAGTATTCTTTTCGCCGTGTTGCGACTTTGTACGGCGCAAAGAGTCTTTGAGGACTTTTTGGGTATGAAAAGTGTAAAAATTAGCCTGGCTTGGCAAATCCTGATCGCGTTGGTGCTGGGTATTATTGTTGGCGCGGTATTGCACAACCAGACCGAATCTCGTGAGTGGCTGGTGAGCAATATTCTCAGCCCGGCGGGTGATATCTTTATTCGTCTGATTAAGATGATTGTGGTGCCGATCGTTATTTCCACGTTGATCGTCGGTATTGCCGGCGTGGGGGATGCGAAAAAGCTGGGCCGCATCGGATTGAAAACCATTATTTACTTCGAAGTGATCACCACGATCGCCATCGTGGTGGGGCTCACTTTGGCCAACGTCTTCCAACCGGGCCACGGCATCGATATGTCGACGCTGACCACGGTGGACATTTCGCAGTATGAGAAAACCACCGAACAGGTGCAAAGCGGTTCGCACAGCCTGGTGGCGACCATTCTGTCGCTGATCCCGTCGAACGTCTTCTCGTCGATGGCCAAGGGCGACATGCTGCCGATTATCTTCTTCTCGGTGCTGTTCGGTCTGGGGCTGTCGTCGTTGCCGAAAGAGACCAAAGAGCCGCTGCTGAAGGTCTTCAAAGCCGTGTCCGAGAGCATGTTCAAAGTCACCCACATGATCATGCGCTATGCGCCGATCGGGGTGTTTGGTCTGATTTCGGTCACGGTGGCGAACTTCGGTTTCGCTTCGCTGCTGCCGTTGGCCAAGCTGGTGGTGCTGGTGTACTTCGCCATCGCGTTCTTCGCCCTGGTGGTGCTGGGGGCGGTCGCTCGGCTGTGCAACCTGCGCATCTGGACGCTGATCCGCATCCTGAAAGACGAACTGATCCTGGCTTATTCCACCGCCAGTTCGGAAACGGTGCTGCCGCGCATCATCGAAAAGATGGAGGCTTACGGCGCGCCCAAGTCGATCACCAGTTTCGTGGTGCCTACCGGTTACTCCTTTAATTTGGATGGTTCGACGCTGTACCAGAGCATCGCCGCCATCTTTATCGCCCAGCTGTACGGCATTGAGCTGTCGTTGGGGCAGGAGATCGTGTTGGTGCTGACGCTGATGGTGACCTCGAAAGGGATCGCCGGCGTGCCGGGCGTCTCGTTCGTGGTGCTGCTGGCGACGTTGGGCAGCGTCGGCATTCCGCTGGAAGGCCTGGCGTTTATCGCCGGCGTGGACCGTATCCTGGATATGGCGCGCACCGCGCTGAACGTCGTGGGCAACGCGCTGGCGGTACTGGTTATCGCCAAGTGGGAGCACCAGTTCGATCGCAAGAAGGCGCTGGCCTACGAAACGGAGTTCCTGGCGCAGAAGGTGAAGCCGGCCAATCAAGGCTAATCACCGGCTAGCGGGATATGAAAATCGCCCCGGGCATCCGTGCCCGGGGCGATTTGTTTTTATGCCCTTTCAGCCTGCCACTTTCTTTTCTCTGCCCCCGCTGCGTCGCTTGCATCCCCGCTTAACAGAATCTAAAGTGTTACCAAATTATTGGAAATGATAATAGATGTTATTATCATTTTCATTTGATGATGTATGGAGACACACAAAAGCCGTTGAACGGCGGGGTATCGCCCGTTCGGCGCTTTTATTCAGGCTTATCAAAGGTAGGTAACATGTCGGACACCGCTTTGGCCTCTGAATGGTTGCCGCTGGCGCCAGCGCAGCTTGATTTCTGGGAAGAATACACCTTGCACCCTGGGCAGACCTTATCCACCGTCGCCCATTGCACCGAACTGTGCGGCGCAATAGATGAAGCGGCGCTCTGCCGGGCGATCGCCGCCACCCTCGCCGAGACGCAGGCGTTTGCCCTGCGCTTTGGCGAACGGCGTGGCGACCATCCTCCGCCGCTACGGCACGAGCCACAGCGCATACCGTCATTGCAACGTATCGATCTGCAAACGCATCGCGATCCCTGGCAGGCGGCGCAAAGCCTGATGCACGAGGATATCGCGCAGCACCGGGCGTTGCACCGCGAACCGTTAGCCGCCGCCTGGCTGCTGAAGCTGGGACCGGAGCGTTACCTCTGGTACGTGCGTGCGCACCATATTCTGGTCGACGGTTTCGGCATGGCGCTAATCGAACACCGCTGCGCCGCGCTATATGCGCACTACCTCGGCCAGGGGAGCGCGGGCATCCCTTTGGGTGCTTTCGCCCCCTTTCAACAGGCCGAGTTGGCCTACGTCGATTCTGAATGCTGCGAGCGCGATCGGCGCTTTTGGCAGGCCTATCTGCCGCCGTCGCAGGCGCTGCCGACGGTGCGTAAGGGTGGCGGAGAGTATGGCGTGCGACGCCTGAGCGTCAACCGTCGGTTGCCGACAGAAGTCGCGCAACGTCTGGCGCAGCAGTCGGAACGCAGTGGCATCAATTGGCCCGACTTGCTGGTGGCGCTGTCGGCGGCCTGGCTGTTTCAGGTCATGCCGCGCCACGTCCGGCAGGGCGATGCGTTGCCGATGTGGATGCCAGCGATGAATCGCCGCGGGCAAGCCGCCACCAACGTCCCTTCGCTGGCGGTTAATACCCTGCCGCTGCTGGTATCGCCGTCGCCAATGGAGACGCTGGGGAGCTTTCTGACCACCCTGACGCAGCAGCTGCGCGAGCTGCGCAGCCACGCCGGCTATCGTCTGCGCCAACTGGCCGCCGATCGCGGCGTGGATCCGAACTCGCGCTTCTTTATTTCTCCCTTCATCAACGTGCAACCCTTCGACGCGCCCCGTTTTGTCGGTTGTCGCGGCGCCCGGCGCGTATTGGCCGGGGGCTCGGGCGACGGTTTCAACCTGACGTATCGCGGCCGCACCGACGCCCGCGATCTGCAGGTGGATATCGACATTTATCTGGAACAGTTCCCGACGGAGGATGCGCTGGACTATGGCGAGGCGCTGCAAGAATTTCTGCTGCGCGCGCTGCAGCGGGAAGCCTGGGAACAACCGCTCGCGGCCCTGACGGCATTGCCCGCCTGATAACCTGCGGGCGGGGGATATCCCCGCCCGAGTGATGTGGCTTCAGCTGGTCAGTAACGCCGCCACTTCGCGCGCATTCTTGCACGGCAAGAGCGCACTGCTCACCAGCCGGGTGCCGAAAGCGTCATTGAGGCGCTCCGCCACCTGTTTGATATGCGGCAGCTTCAGCCCCATGGCGATAAACGCCGTCTCTTCTCCCCATTCCGGGCGCGGCGTCACGCCGATCGCCTGCCAATAGATGGTCAGGATCTCTGCGCTGCGCGCCAAAGGCGCGTTCGGCGGCGGGGCTGCGCAGGCATTCAGCGCCGGCGCGGTTTGCCGCTGGCTCAGGTCGGCGCGGATGCGATGGCGGTCGGTTTTGCCGTTGGCAGACAGCGGCAGCGCCTCGGCGTGGATAAAGCGCGTGGGAATATGGGTACAGGGCAGATAGCCGGTGGCGAAGGCGCGGATCTCGGACAGCGGCAGCGGCTTGCCGTCGCGGGTCAGATACAGGGCGCCGAGCGCCGCCTCGTTGTTCTCTCCGCTGGGATAATCCACGACCACCATATCCCGGATCGCCGGATGGCGGCGCAGCACGTCTTCGATTTCCGGCAGCGAGACGCGCACGCCGCGGATCTTCACATAGCCGTTCACCCGGGTGGCGAACATGATGTTGCCGTCCGGACGGTAATAGCCCTGATCGCCGGTACGGAAAGCGCGCAGCGGCTGCCCGTCCGGCCCTGCGAGGGTGACGAAGTCGTGCTGCTTCAGCTCCCCCTGCTCCAGGTAGCCCAACGCCAGGTTGACCCCGGCGGTATGGATGCGGCCGACCACGCCGGCCGGGCAGTGGCTGCCGTCGTCATGGCAGATGAAATAGCGGTTGGCCGGCAGCGGGCGGCCGTAAGGCACGGTGCCGCTCTCCTGCGGGGCGATCGGGTGCCAGATGCTCCAGATGGTGGTTTCGGTCGGCCCGCCGAGTGAGAACAGCGCGAGATCCGGGCGCAAGGTGCGCAGGGTTTGCACCGTCGCCGGCTTGATGTAGTCGCCGCCCTGCGCCACCAAGCGCAGCGAGCGCAGGCTGTCGGCCGTTTTACAGGTGAGCAGCATCTCCAGAATGGCGGGCACCGAGCACCACAGGCTGACCCGATGTTTTTCCACCAGTTGGTTCCAACTGATGGCGTCTTTTTCCTGATGCGGCGCCGGCAGTACCAGCGTGGCGCCGGCGCACAGCGAACCGAACAGATCGAACATCGACATGTCATGGTGCGGCGGCGTCACGGAAATAAAGACGTCGTCGGCGGTGACTCTCCAGCGCTGTTGGGTTTGGTGCACGACATTGGCGGTGGCGCGGTTGTTGAGCACCACGCACTTGGGTTTACCGGTGGTGCCGGAGGTATACAGGTAATAGCTCGCGGCCTGGCTGGCGCTGCGTTCCGTCAACGCCTGTTCATCCGGTAGCGCGGGCGCGCGATCCGTCGGCGCCAGCAGGGTCGCCGGCGTCACGCCGATCGGCGTCTCCAGATCGCCGCCGTGCACCACCAGCGTCGGCCGGCAGTTCTCCAGCAGGTAGGCGGTGCGCTCCGGCGGCGAGTTGATGTCGATAGGCACCCAGATCACCCCCTGTAGGGCGCAGGCGAGGCTGAAGATGATCTGTTCCGGGCTGCGCGGCAAATACAGCGCCACCACGTTGCCCGGCTGTACGCCGCGGCTCTGCAGGTTGGCGATCGCCGTGGCGATCCGCTGGCCCAGCTCGCGATAGGTCAGCGTCTGCTCGCCACAGATAAGCGCGTTGCCGCCGTTATGCGCGCCGAACAGCCGCTCGGCCAGCTGCGCCAGATAAGGATAAGGCACGTAATTCGCTTCGCTGTCGTTGTGGCGGTAATGCGCCAGATCGATGAAATCTCGCGGGGCGATCGCCAGATCGGCGCGTTGGCAACTGTGCAGGATGCGCCGCTGCAAGGCCGCCAGCATGGCCGCTACCTGCTCGCCGTGCAGCGCCTGCTCGGCGTAATCCACGCACAGTTGCAGGTTTTTTTCGCTGTCCAGCGTCAGACGGATATCAATAGCGACCTGCGGCGTTTGGGTCAGGCCATCGTGGAAGCGCATCGGCGCCTCGGCCGGCAGCGTTTCCCAACCCAAACAGTTGGTCAGGATCACCGGCAGCGCCGGGCCGCCCTGGCTTTGGCCGAGCAACTGACGCGCCAGATCGACGCCGGAAAACGCCAGGTGATCGAGCGCGCCGAGCACATCGTCCTGCAAGGCTTGCGCGCGCTGGATAAAGTCTTCGCCATAGCGCGAATAGCGCACCGCCACGAAGCTGGAGGCGTTGCCCAGCGCGGCGTCGGCGGCGGGGAACGCCACCGGCACCCCGACGCACAGCTCCCCGTCGGTGGTCCAGTGGGCCAGCGTATCGAGGATCAGCGCCGAGAGCAGGCTGTTGCGCAGCAGCGCATGCGGCGATCCCAGGCGGCCGAGTTGTTTGACCGTGTCGTGCGGCAGCGTCAGGGTGGCGCGGCGATAGCGTGATGCGGTGAGATTGGCGAGCGGGGCGCGCCACGGCAACGCCGACGGGGTGGTGACATCCTGCAGCTTCTCGCGCCAATAGGCGGCATCGGCCTGGCGCTGCGCCGCCGATGCCGCAGGGGGCGGCAGCGCGGCGGCGGTCGGCGTCAGAGGGCGATCGTCGAACAGGCGCGCGATCACGGCGGAGATCCCCTGGCCGTCGAGGATCAAGGCATCAAAGCTGGTAAAGATCAGCGTATCGTACGGCGATCCCGTCGGATCCTGCTGTTCGGCGCATTGGATCACGGCGATGCGCCACAGCGGTTGGCTCGGATCGTGGCGCTGGTGGGAGTAACGCTCGCGCAGTTGTTCCGTCTGGCGCTGCGCCGCTTCGTCATCCAGCGAGCGCAGGTCGTGGCGATCCAGATGCAGCGTGATTTCCGGGCGCACGTGCTGCGTGCCTCGCTGCACATCGATGCAGGTGCGCAACGCTGGGTAGTGCTGTACCAGCTCGGCCAGGCGCGCTTCAAGGCGCAGCACATCCCGCTGCCGGGCGCGGTATTCGCGGAAGTCGTGCATCGCCACGCCGCCGAGCGGCCATCGATCGCTGCGGCCGAGAAGATAGGCCTGCTGCAGTGCGGTTAATGGTGTCTCCATGGTGCTTCCCTATAGTCGCTAACCGATTAAAACGTGCCGGACGTCGCGCGCCCGGAAACCGATCTCAGTGCTGCGGCGCCAGCGCGGCGAGCAGCGTTTTCGCATGCCGTCCTGCCTCAGGCGAGCGTTGGCAGATCAATGCCGCCAGCGCCGCCGGAGAGGGATGCGCCGCCAGATCCTGCGCCGTCAGCGCCGCCGCCAGATATTTGTTGAGCACCGTTAGCAGCGCGTTCACCCCAGCATCCGGCAGGGCCAAGCGGTGGATATCGTCGTGGTCGCGCAAGCCGGCCTCGGGAGCCACCCGTGCCAGCAGCCGGTGCAACACCTGGCGCACCGGCGCCTGCTGCGCCAGCGCGTCGGGGGTACACTGCGCCAGCAGTTGCGACAGCGGGCGATCGAACGCCCCCGCTTGCCGCGCGGCCAGGTGCAGCAGCGCCCGGTAACAGGCCTGCAGGCGTGGCAACACGTGCTCGGGAAACGCGTCCAGCCGCACGTCCCAGTTGATCAGAATGCCGTCGTCGACGTGGGCGACCTGCGCATCCAGCGCGACCTGCGGCCCCTGAGAGATGACCCAGCCGAGAGGGCCGAAGGTGTCGGCGACCCGTTCGGAAAACAGCGTCTTGCCGCGGATGCCGAAACCGGCGGTAAACACCACCGGCGAAGGCTGCAGGCTGCCGTGCAGGCGTGACAGATCGCGCATCACGCTGACGCCGGGGTAATCCGCATGCTCGATCAGCTCCGCCAGCTGCGCCATCAGGCGTTGGCAGAAGGCATTCAGGTTTTCCGTCGGGTTCAATTCCACGCCGAGCAATACCAGATTAGAGAAGTCGCCGACGAGGCGATGCGCGTCTTCCCGTTCGCTCTCGCGGTGGAACAGCGGCACGTTGAGCCGGAAGCGCGTCATGTTCCAACCCTGGCCGACGGCCAGCGCGAACAGCGCCAGAAACAGCGTCGAGAGGGAGGTGTGGTGCCGCTTGGCCACGCTCTCCAGCGCGCGGCTTTCTTCTGCATTCAACTGGATGGCCAAACGATCGCTGCGGCAGCGATCCGGCGTGCGCAGCAGGCGCGGCGCCGGCGGCACCTGCGCCAGGCGAGCACGCCACCAACGCTGGCCGCGTTCGCGCCGCTGGCGCAGCGCCTCGTCGGCGTTGCGTCGTTCGAGGTGATCGAAGTAGGCCGGCGGCGCGTCATGGGAGGGCGCCGCCGGACACTGGTGATAAAACGCCGCCAGATCCTCCATCAGCAGGCGAAAGCTCATGGCATCGCCGGCGATCATGTCGAGATCGACGTGCAAGCGGCTGCGTCCCGCCGGCAGCAGGCTCAGGCTGATATCGCAGGGAACGCCCTGTTCCAGCGGCAGCAGTTGGGTGCTTTTCGCCTGGCGTTTGGCGGCGAGCGCGGCCGCCAGCGTCGCTTCATCGGCGTGTCGCCAGTCGTCGAGATGCAAGGTATGCCGGGGACCGGGGGGCGCGATCGTCTGTCGGCCATCGTCGGTAATGCGCAGGCGCAGCAGCGGATGATGCAGGTACAACATCTCTACGGCCTGGCGCAGCTGAGCGGTATCCAGCTCGCCGCCGTCGAACTCCGCATACAGGTGGGCGGCCATGCCGCCCAGAGGGGGAGCGGACTGTCGGCCTACCCAATAGGCGGCCTGCATCGTGGTTAACGCTTTCATCGGGTATCCATTTTGATTCAGCCAACGAGACTGCAAGAATATATCCAAATGTTAATAGGAATGAAAATTATTATTATTTGATCCATTTGGCGCACGGGTGCTATCTATAAGGCGTTTTAGCAATACCGAGCAGAGAGCGCGTTGGGCGTGAATAATTTATCTATATTATTCTTAGCATTGAAATGATTGCTTGTTATTTCAGCGCTCGTTTTTCCTGCGAAAGCATAAGGGCTTCTGGCAGTTATCTTGTCAGCCCTCACACCTTTATTGATAATGATTTGCATTAGAAAATGCAAAATATTATCATTCTTAACATTATTTTACGTTTTTATACAAGCTGCCGGCCGCTCCGCCGGCGGCTTGGCCGTGGACGGGGCCGCGCCCGTTCGGCCGCGAAAGACATGGGTTTGCCGCAGGGATAAGCAACAGCAAGGCCGGGAAGGCCGCAGCGTCATGATCTGTGTGAGTGTCGATGTAGGTTGTGTAAAAAAAAATCAAATTTTGTGCACCTCTGGGATGAAAGGAGAAGACATCTATGGGCAAGCATTTTGCGGCTCAACGGCATGAAAGCGTAGGAAACGGGGAAAAGGCGGGGTTGAAAGCCATTGGGGCATTTTCCTCCGTATTTTTAGGGGTTTGTTCACTGGCGATCGGTAACGTCAACGCGGCGGAAACGAAGAGCAACGAAACCTACCAGGACGCGGAAACGCTGCTGGTCACCGGTGAGAAGATCAAACGGTCCATTTTCGACACCGGCTCCAGCGTGCAGGTGTTCGACAGCAACCGCATCGCCTCGATGCCCGATGCGGTGCAGATCCCCGACCTGCTGCGCATGACCCCCAACGTGGTGGATTTGGGCATCGGCAACGAACTGCCGACCGTGCGCGGCATCGACGGTTCCGGCCCGAACGTCGGCGCCAACGCTTTCCTCAGCGGCACCCGCCCGCGCCTCAATCTGTCATTGGACGGCCGTTCGCTGACTTATAACGAACAGGCGTTCGGTCCGCAGTCGCTGTGGGATCTGGATCGCGTCGAAGTGTTCCTCGGCCCGCAAAGCTACATCCAGGGGCGCAACGCCATCGCCGGCGCCATCGTCATGGCCAGTAAGGATCCGACCTTCGAGTGGGAAAGCGCCTTCAAGGGCGGGGCCGGCAACCAGCACTCTTCACAGTTGGCGGCCATGGCGTCCGGCCCGCTGGTGGAAGATCAGCTGGCGTTCCGCGTCAGCGTCGATCGCCAGCGCCGCCGCAGCGAAGCCGATCTGCCGGCCTATGCGCCGGTGGGCGATCCGCGCGAAGTGGAAGCCACCACCGCCCGCGCCAAGCTGTTGTTCAACCCGGCCGGCCTGCGCGATCTGACCACCAAGCTGACCTTCAACCACTTCGGCAGCACCGCGCCGCAGAACGAAAGCCTCAACCCGCAGCCACATCCGACCAATCCGCGCCACGATCCGCGCCGCGCTGTGTTCAAAAGCAACATGAACAGCACCATCTGGGATCTGGCCTGGGAGCAGTCCGACGCACTGACGTTGCAAAACCGCGTTATCTACACCGACTTCAACATCAACCGTCCGACCGCTTACAACATCCAATACGCCGAGATCGACGGCCAGGAAGTTCACGTGGAGCCGGTAGTGCGCTTCGGCGGCGCGGACAGCCGCCTGCACGGGCTGGCGGGGCTGCGTTACTTCCACGGCACGCAGGATGAGTTCGTTAACATCTTTGGCGGCTCGACCTTCAAGGATAAGACCGATACCCATTCGGCGTTCGCCGAGCTGACCTATGCGCTGACGCCGCAGGTGGACGTGACCGCCGCCAGCCGTCTGGAGCGCGAACATCGTCGCCGAGACGGTGGCAGCCAGGCGGTGCGCATCGATTTCGATGAAACCTACACCGTGTTCCTGCCGAAGCTGGACGTGGCCTGGAAACCGACGGATACCCAAACCTACGGCGCCAAGATCGCACGCGGCTATAACGCCGGCGGCGGCGGCATCACGATCGGCACGCCGGTGGTCAGCTACACCTACGGTTCCGAGTATGTCTGGAACTACGAGCTGTACACCCGCCATCACCTGAAAGACGCCAACGTGGTGCTGACGGGTAACATCTTCTACAACGATTACAAGGATATGCAGCTGCCGTACTCGCTGGGTGAGAACTCCAGCGTGATCCGCAACGCCGACAAGGTGGAAACCTACGGCGCGGAAATCGGCGCTACCTGGCAGCCGCGCTGGGATTTCGAACTGTTCGGTAACCTCGGCCTGTTGAAAACCGACATCAAGAAGTTCTCGGGCAGCGGCGTGGAAGGGCATGAGCTGGCGCGCGCGCCGGCTTACACCGCCAACATGGGCGCCAAATATCAGTTCCTGAAAGGGTGGGAGCTGAGCAGTAACGTGGCGTTTACCGACTCCTACTATTCGCAATACGACAACGACTCGCGCGGGCGCATCGGTTCCTATTGGACGGCCAACGCCCAGCTGGCCTACACCTTCGACTACGGTCGCGCCACGCTGTATGCGAAAAATCTGTTTGATTCCGACCGCCGCGAGATGGTCAGAAGCAATGACATTTACACGGCGACGCTCCAGCGAGGCCGCCTGGTCGGCGCAGCGGTTGAGCTGACTTTCTAACGCTATCGCGGTGACGGGGGACGAATGTCCCCCGTTTTATGCGCTATACCGGCACGGCCGGGCAAAGGAGATAACGCAGTGATCGGTGATTTTGACAGCATTCTGAGCGATGAAGAGGCCCAGCGGCTGGAGAGCGCGTTTCAGGCGCTGGGCGCGGGGGCGGCGAACGGCGAGCGGCCGGTAAGCGAAGCCGAAGAGCGGGCATGGTTTGCCCATCTGCAGCAGGGTGACGCACGCGGGCAGCGGACGTTGGCCTGGCGCCTGACGGGAGAGGTGGATATCGCCCAACTGACGGCGGCGTTGCAGGCGCTGGTGCGGGAAACGCCGGGCGTGAACGTGCATTACGTTTTTGATGACGAAAACGGTCTGATTAAACGCGCCGCCGATTCGGCGCCGTTGCCGGTGAGCCTGCGTCAGGTGGCGGATGAACAACACGCCATGGATTGCCTGCTGCAGGCGCAGGCGGCGCCGTTTGAACTGGAAGGCGAAGCGCCGCTGCGCTTCTTGCTGTTGCTCACGCCGGGCGGTGACGTGATGTTGGGCGCGGTATTGCATGACATCCTGGCGGAAACGCTGCCGTGGCGCCACCTGCCGGCGATGTTG
This sequence comes from Serratia sp. B501, assembly GCF_051172315.1. Classification (NCBI taxonomy): domain Bacteria; kingdom Pseudomonadati; phylum Pseudomonadota; class Gammaproteobacteria; order Enterobacterales; family Yersiniaceae; genus Serratia; species Serratia sp. B501. Next base: position 548,770 of record NZ_JBPIZB010000004.1, on the reverse strand, counting down.
TCCGCCCGTTATAACGGAGATGCGATGCCTCTGCCTTTCGCGGCGGAGCCGGTCGAGCCGCCGGAAATCCCGGAGCCACAGCTGCCCTGGGCGCGCCAGGCGGTCTCGCTGCAGGATTACCGCAGCCCGGCGCAGCGAGCTGAAACGTTGCCGCCGGTGGGTGGGCGCGTGGTCACGCGCATTGCGCGCTCGCTGTTGCCCGCCAACGAGACGCCGCGGGCCTTGCTGGCGGCGGTGGCGGCGCGTTTTGCCGAGTTCGTCGCCACGCAGGCCGGCGGCCAAGCGGTGCAGCTGTGCGTGCCGGCGGCTGAGACGGCGGAGTGCGTCGGCCTGGAACTGGGGCTGACGGCAGCGCCGCTGATGCGCTTGACCGTACGTCATGGCGACGGCGATGCCGGGCAACGGCTGCTGGCGCAGACCGTGGCTGAACAGCCGGATCCGCAGCGGGCGCAGCTGCTGGTGGCCTGGCGCGACGATCTGGCTGCAGAGTGGCGGTTGGAAGGCGTTCACGCCGAACGCCTGTTGCTGCCGCCGCTGCATACGCCGTTTGAACTGGCGCTGCTGTTGAGCTCGCCCGAGGCGGAAACGCTGACGCTGGAGCTGGTCACCGATCCGCGTCTGTCTCCGCACGCGGCGCCTTTCCTGCTGGAGCAGTTCAGCGCGTTCCTGGCCGGGCAGCGGATTGCCGTCGCATTGCCGGCGGCTGAGGCCGTTTCCCCGGCGATGGCCGCGCCGGCGACGAACGGCGACGCGGACGAAAGCATTGTACCACTGATTTTGCAGGCGTTCCGTGAGGCGCTGGCTGCGCCGGAAATGACCCTGGATGAAGACTTCTTCGATCGCGGCGGCCATTCGCTGGTCGCCACCCGGGTGATCGGCCGCTTACTGAGCCTGCATCAGATCGAAATCAACATTAACGATCTGTTCAGCCATCCGACGGCGCGCGGGCTGGCGGGGTACGCCAAACGCCTGAACGTCGCGCAGCCGAATGCCGCACCGACGACCGCCGACGATCATGATCGGGCGCAGGCGCCGCTGTCGTTGGCGCAGGAATCGTTGTGGAAGGTGTATGAAGCCTTTGGTCATGACGAGATCTTCAACCTGCCGTTCTCTCTGCGTTTCTTCGATGAGGTGGATGAAACGGCCCTGCGTCAGGCGTTTATCGACGTCATGACTCGCCATACCGTGCTGCGTTCACGCTTCGTCGAGCAGCAGGGCGAGGTGGTGCAGGTGGTGGTGCCGGCTGCCGAACTGTCGGATTACCAATGGTTCCGTTTCTCTCAGGAAACGCCGGCGGGCAACGCCGCCGCCCTGTTGGCCGACGCCGGCCAGCACCGTTTCGATCTGGCCGCCGAGCTGCCGCTGCGCGTCACGCTGCTGCGCGATGCGGACAACGGCCAGCAGCTGCTGTCGCTGCTGTTCCACCACGTGGTATTGGATGAATGGTCGCTCAACCTGATGATGGATGAGCTGGGCGTCGCCTATCGCCATCGCGTCGTCGGCCAGGCGCCGCAGTGGAGCGGACAGCCGCCGCAGTTCCACACCTTCGCCCGGCAGCAGCGGGCCTCGGGGGTGCAGCAGCAACATCTGGATTACTGGCTCGATGCGCTGCGCGGCGCGCCGGTCGGCCAGCCGATCTTCCGGCAAGAACCGTCCACCCATCCGGCGGTGCCGGCGCCGGCGGACGTCAACGGCGGCTGGCTGGAGTTCGAGGTCGATCCCGCCGTGGCGGAAGGCCTGTATCAACTCGCTCGCCGCAACAACGCTTCGTTGTTCAACGTAGTGTATGCCGGGATTACCTCGGCGCTGCGCCTGCTTGGCGGCCCGGCGGATCTGCTGGTGGGCACCTCGACCTCCGGCCGTAACGACGCCGAGTTCTTCGATACCGTCGGCTACTTCACCACCGTGGTGGTGCACCGCGTGCGCTTCGACGAAGGGCTGACGGTCGCCGGGTTGGTCAGTCAGGTGAAAAACACCATCAATGGCTCGCTGCCGTACACCGACATTCCGATCGACCTGGTGGAAGAAGGGCTGTTCGGCGTGGATGCCGACCGCAAGAACCACATGTTCGAAGTGTTCATCCAGATCCACAGCCGCATCAAGCTGAACGGCGAGTTCCGGCTGCAGGACGGCCGTGCGATCGCCTACCGTCAGGTGGAGCCGGAGAAAGCCGAATCGCTGCTCGGCCTGCAGTTTGAGGTGATGGAAGACGATCTGGCCGGGAAGAAATCCCTGCGGGTGATGATGACCTATCGCCAGGATCACTACAGCAGGGAGCAGGCCACTCTGATCGCCGACGGCGTTCAGCACGTCTTTACCCAGTTTGCGCAGCACATCGCTGGCGATATCGCTCTGGCGGCGCTGCCGCCCGGGCCGCAGGCATGACGTTGTTTCACTCTAACCGAAAGCATGATTTTCAAGGAGATAAAAGGATGTCTGGAACCCTAGCAACCCCGCGCGCGTTACTGTCGCTGCTGGTGGCGGCCTCTCTGGTGGTCGCCGGCGCCGCGCAGGCGGACGATGCCAGCATCAAACCGCAGGACATCAAGCGCCAGGCGCTGTCGTCGGCGGTGGTGGAGATGGCCTACAGCACCTCGCAGCAGGCGCTGTTCGTCAGCGCGCCGGACTGGAAGGAAGAAGCGCGCTCCCGCGTGCTGCGGCTGGATCCCAACACCCTGGCGATCAAGGCGGAGATCCCGCTGCAGGTGAAAGGCTTCGGCGTGGCGCTGAACGATGCGGGCAACCGTTTGTACCTGACGCAGGCCTTCAATGGCGAAGTCGGGGTGGTGGACACCACCACCAACCATGCGCTCGGCAGCATCAAACTGCTGGATAAAGCGGTGCTAGAGCAGGCTTACAAGCAGGCGGGCATCAGCGGCAAGCGCCTGGATTTCCTGCTGGCGGAGCTGAAGAAGTTCAAGATCACCGAAGACTACCTGTACCGCATCCGCGAGATTAAATATGACGCGCAGAGCGGCCGCCTGTTCCTGCCGGGGCTGGGCTTCGGCGTCGACAGCGTGCTGTACGTGGTCGATACCAAGGCCGGCAAGCTGGAGAAAGTGATCCCGGGCTTCGGTTACAACGCGGTGGGCATCACGCTGGATGAGAAGGGCCGCCGGGTGTTCGTCTCCAACATGCAGGGGCAGGTGATCACCCTGAACGCCGACACGCTGGCGATCGCCGCCACGCACGAGGTGCAGGCCGATCAGCTGCTGAACCTGGTGTATGACCCGGCGAGCAATCGCCTGCTGGGCGTCGATCAGGGCATCGATCGCGACGACTACCGCAACCATCATCTGGGGCACGATTACGTGAAGCGCAGCAGCGGCCACCGGGTGTTTGCGCTGGATGCGGACAGCGGCAAGGTGCTGGCCAGCGAGCTGACGGATGAGGTGCCGATCGGCCTGCTGCTCGACGAGCGCAGCCAGCGGCTGTATGTCGCCAACCGCAAAGGCGTGCGCGTGGATCATGGCGCCGGGACGCTGACGGTGTTCGACGCCAAGACGCTCAAGCGCCTGCAAACCGTCGACCTGCCGCCGCACCCTAACAGCCTGGCGTTGGATCCGAAAGGCGACACGCTGTTCGTGACGGTGAAAAACGACGGCGCTGCCACCAAGGCCGGCAAGCCGGAAAGCGTGGTGCGCATTCAGCTGCACACCAACTAACTGAATATAAATATAAAAAAGGGCGCCTCGGCGCCCTTTGTCGTTGGGTCATGTCATCAGAAGTGGGTGTTGATGCTCATGTAGTAGGTACGCCCCGATTCGTTGTAGGTGGCCGCGCCCGCACCGGCGATATTGATCGCACCGGTGTTCGGATCGCCGACGTTCTGCGCGTTGCCGGCGCGGAACTGGCGTTTATCGAACAGGTTGTCGATGCCGGCGGTGAGGCTGACGTTTTTGGTCAGATCATAGGTCGCGCTGGCGCCGACGACGGCGTAAGGGCTAACCTCGCGGGTTTCGCCGCCGGTGGCCGGTTTACCCTGGTAGTTGTACTTCTTCGGCTTCTGCCGGCCGTACCAGGTCAGGGTGGACTGCATCGACAGATCCTGCATGGCCTGCCAGCTGAGGGTCGAGTTGACGGTGAACTTCGGGATCACCGACAGGTAATCGCCGGTGGTCTTGTTCTTGTTCTCGATCATGTAGGTGGCGTTGTTGCTCCAGGTGACGGTCTCGCTGACCGGCACGTTCAGCGAGCCTTCCAGCCCTTGCACCACCGCCTTCGGCACGTTTTCCCACTGATAGACCGCCGTACCGGTGCTGCTGGTGGCGATGCGGGAGTTACCCGCTTCAATCTTGTTGTGGTAATCGTTGCGGAAGTAGGTCACGCCGGCCAGCCAGCCGTCGTTATGGAACTCCAGCCCGATCTCTTTGTTGACGCTGGTTTCCGCCTTCAGATCGTCGTTGCCGAGCAGGTAGCAGCCGTTTCTGGTATCGCTACCGGCGCATCCCTGGCCTTTGCTGTACAGCAGATAGTTGCCGTTGGTCTGGAACAGGGTCGGCGCCTTGTAGGAACGGGCGATGCCCATCTTCAGCGTGAAGTAGTCGCCCAGTTCCTGCGACAGGTTCAGCGCCGGGCTCCAGTTGTTGCCGGATTCCGAATGCAGATCGTAGCGCAGACCCGGCGTCAGCATGGTGGTGTCGGTCAGTTCAATGTTGTCTTCGGCGAACAGCGAGAAGATATGCGCGGAAGCGTAAGGGCTGCGCGTACCGGTCGTCATGCCGGGAATGGTGCCGCCCATCAGCGTTTGGCTGGTGGAGGTGCCGTCCTTCATCCGTTGCTGGCTCCATTCGGTACCCAGCGTAGCGGTTTGCGCGACGCCCAGCTCGAACGGCACGCTGACTTCGCTGTGCGCCAGGAAGTCATCCAGCTTGGTGGTGCCGAAACCGGTGTTCTTGGTATCGAAGATGCCTTCGGTGCCGCCGGCCAAGCCTTCGTTCAGGCGGGTGTTGCGGGTGCGTTCGAACTGCACGTAGTTGTTGGTGCTCACGCCGTTGTCCCAGGCGCCGCGGTGGGTCAGGCCGAAGGTTTCACGGTAGATGCGGTTGGTCTCTTTGCCGTAGTTGCTCTGCACCAGGGCGTTGGTGTTGGTGTTCTGAGTATCGCCGGCGTACAGGTTGCCCTGGCGGCCATAGGCGTATTCGAACTCCAGCGACTGCAGATGGGCGAAATCCCAGTGCAGCAAGGCGTCGATGTTTTTATCGACCACCCCTTCGCGCCCGGCGGGCACGCTGTTGGCGTAGGCGCCGACGCGTTCGGATTTGTGCGATTCGTTAATGTCCCAGGCATCGGCCTGCGTTTTGCTGTAGCCGCCGAACAGGCGGAAGCTCAGGGAATCGCTCAGCGGGCCGGACAGGCTGAAATCGGTGCGCTTGGTGGCGCCTTCCTGCTTGTGCTGCGGCACGTTGAAGTAGCCGTTCAGCGAGCCGTGCAGCGCATCGCCGGCCTTCTTGGTGATGATGTTGACCACGCCGCCCGCGGCGCCGTTGCCATAGCGCGCCGCAGCCGGGCCGCGCAGCACTTCGATGCGTTCGATCATTTCCGGCGGCACCCAGGCGGTATCGCCGCGTGAGTCACGTTCGCCGCGCCAGCCCTGACGCACCGAGTTGCGACTGGAGGCCGGTTTGCCGTCGATCAGAATCAGGGTGTTTTCCGGGCCCATGCCGCGGATATCGATCTGGCGGTTGTTGCCGCGCTGGCCGCTGGTGGAGTTGCCGGTCAGGTTAACCCCGGGCATGGTGCGGATCAGCTCGCTGATGTCGCGCGCCGGCGGGCGTTTCTTGATCTCGTCGGCGGTGATGGTGGATACCCCCGGCGCCTGCAGGTTCTGCCGGGCGGCGGTCACGACGATGGTGTCTTCGCCGCGCGGCTTTTTATCCGCTGTGCCGCTGTTTTCTTCCGTGGTGGGGGTGTCGGTCTGCTGCGCGGCGTTGGCGAACGCGGACGCGCCCAATCCCAAGCCGATAAGAGTGGCCAAAGAATAACGTGATAGCTTGCTTTTCATTTGAGTGCCCTACCTTGCTGCCCTCCCTCGCCGAATGGGGGAAAGGCGGTTGTAGTTTTTGTGTAGTCGGAATAGAAAATCGGCTGCGGCAAGGGATGCCATTGATGTATCCCCGATCCCTGTCCGTTGCGCGCAATACCAGCACGATCTCCAAGCCTTACACACTATTGCAAATGCAAATTATTATCAATAGTATTTGGCCTACAGTGTGTTCGGGCGGTGGCCGGCGATAGGGAAAAGTCGACGTTCCCGGTGCCGCCAACTACAAAATGGGTAGGCGTTGTGAATACAGAACTAGAATCAGAAAGCAGCAGATTATTGGCCAGCAGCAATGCGGGCAGTCCAGGGTGGTGGTTGACGGTGGCACGACGCGGTACGCCATGGGTAGAACCGGCGGGTAACGGCCGGTGGCGAACCACCTTTTTCTGGCGCGATCCGCAGGGATGCGAATTGACTTCTGCCTACCGCCGGGTGTGGATCAACATCAACTGCCTGACCGACCACCATCAGCCGAATCCGCCGCAAAGCCTGCTGCGTTTGGCCGGTACCGACGTATGGTACTGGCAGACCGAGCTGAACGGCGCCTGGCGCGGCAGCTACTGCTTTATTCCTTGTTTTGACGAGCGGCCGCCGGCGTTCAGCGACGACGACGCGCACGCCAACATGCACAACCTGCGTCACTGGTGGCACCAGGTGTTCGCCTGCGCCACTCCCGATCTGCTCAACCCCTATCGCTCCTGGCAAAGCGCCAGCGGCCACAGCGTTTCCGGTCTGCATATGCCGGATGCGCCGCCGCAGCCGGTGTGGCGCTCGTTCGATGAGTATGAGATCGCCAGCGGGCGCTGCACGCCGCCGCTGCCGGCGCGTTTGCAGCGCCATACCTGGCAGAGCGAGCGTCTGGGCAACAGCCGCGATGTCTGGATCTACACCACCGGCGACAGCAAGCCGGCCGAACGCCCGCTCGCGATCCTGCTCGACGGCCAGTTCTGGGCGAAGCAAATGCCGGTCTGGGCGCCGTTGATGCAACTGACCCGCGAGGGGGCGTTGCCGGAAGCGGTGTATGTGCTGATCGACATTATCGATCTGCCGCACCGGGCGCGTGAGCTGACCTGCAAGGACGATTTCTGGCTGGCGGTGCAGGAAGAACTGATGCCGCAACTGGCCGAATGGGCGCCGCACAGCGACAATCCGGCCGAGACGGTGGTGGCGGGGCAAAGCTTTGGCGGCCTGGCCTCTCTGTACGCCGGGCTGCGCTGGCCGCAGCGCTTCGGCGCGGTGATCACCCAGTCCGGCTCCTATTGGTGGCCGCGGCGCGACATGCTGCAGCTGCCGAGCATTCCCGACGACGCCTGCTGGCTGATGCAACAGGTCGAACGCCACGGCCTGGGCAACCACGGCGCGCTGAAGGTATTTATGGAAGCCGGTACGCAGGAAAAGCTGGTGCATCAGGTCAGCGGGCAAATGGCGGCGCGCCTGAGCGAAGCCGGCCATCGGGTGCACTACCGGGTGGTGGAAGGCGGGCACGACGCGCTGTGCTGGCGCAGCGGCCTGACCGACGGGCTGCAGGCGGTGTGGGCTTCCGCTTTCGCCACCGCTTATCCGGCATCGGTAACGACGGCGGCACAAGGAACGCAGGATGGAAAGCCTGAATCCGTTCGATGATCAACAGCAGCGCAGCCTGGTGCTGCGCAACGTACAACAACAATACAGTTTGTGGCCGGATTTCCGCGCCATTCCACCCGATTGGACGATCGTATTTGGCCCGGCGGCGCGCACCGAATGCGCCGAGTGGCTGGAACAGCATTGGCAAGATATTCTGCCGGTCGCAGCACGCAAGGCGTGACCGGCGCCTGGTAATCACGGGAGCAATAAGCAGTGTCACACACCCCTAACTCTCTCAGCGGCCCGGCGCTTGCGGGCGAATGGCCGCTGGTCGCGGCGCAACCCGGCATCTGGGTCGCCGATCAAATCTCCCCGCATCGCAATGCTTACGCGGTGGCGCATGCCATCGAACTCAACGGCTCCGTCGCCGTGGAGCCCCTGCTGCAGGCCATCACCCAGGGCCTCGGCGAGGTTGACATGCTGCGGCTGCTTTTTGCGGAACGCGACGGCGTACCGGTGCAATGGCTGGATGACTCGCTGGCGGTGCACGCGCCGGAACGGGTCGATCTGACGACGTCGCTGGATCCCGAAGCTGCCGCTCGCGCGCTGATGGACATCGATCTGGCGAGCGATCTGCGCGCCGGCAGCGGCGCACCGCTGTATCGCCATGTGGTGATGCGCCTGGCGGACGATCGCTGGTTCTGGTATCAGCGTTATCACCATCTGCTGGTGGACGGTTTCAGCTTCACCGCCATCGCTCGCCGTGTGGCGGCGATTTATACCCACCTTTGCCGCGGCGACGCGCTGGAGCCGACGCCTTTCACGGCGTTCAGCGACGTGGTGGCGGAATACCAGGCTTACCGGCAGGCGCCGGCCTGGCAACGCGACGCCGATTTCTGGCGCGAAAAAGCGCGGCAGCTGCCGCCGCCGGCCACGATCTGCCCGCAGCCGCTGGCCGGGCAAACGCCCACGCCGCGCATCCACCGGCTGGAACAGCGCTGCGATCCGCAGGCCTTCGCCGAACTGGTGCAGCGTGGCGCGCAGCAGAAGCTCAACGCCGCCGATATGGCGGTGGCGCTGGTGGCGCTGTGGGTCTCGCGCCTGAGCGGCCAACCGAGCTTCAGCGCCGGTTTTATCTTCATGCGCCGTACCGGCTCGGCCGCCTTGTGCGCCGCCGGCCCGGTGATCAACGTGCTGCCGATGGAGATGCATCTCGAGCCGCAGGCCACGCTGTATGAGGCCGCCGCCCGCATCAGCCGCGAGCTGAAAACGGTGCGCCGCCATCAGCGCTACGACGCCGAACAGGTGCAGCGCGATCTGGGGCGCATCGGCGACGGCGAACCGCTGTACGGCACGGTCTTCAACTTCAAAATGTTCGATTACCAGCTGGATTTCGCCGGCATCGAGGGCATTACCCACGATCTGGCCTCCGGGCCGGTGCGCGATCTGGAGATTGCGCTGTTTATCGATGAAAACCACCAATTGAAGGTGGAGCTGCTGGCCAATGCCGAACGTTACAGCCGCCAGGAGCTGCAGGCGCACCTGCAACGGTTGCCGCTGCTGCTGGCGCAGTTCGCCGCGCAGGCAACGTTGCCGATCGGCGAGGCCGATATGCTGACCGCCGACGATCGCGCGCTGCTGGCGCGGATCAACGACACGGCGCATCCGGTGCCGGCGACCACGCTGAGCCAATTGCTGGCGCAGCAGGCGCAAGCCACGCCGGACGCGCCGGCGTTGGCGGATGCGCATTTCAGCTTCACCTACCGCGAAACGCGCGAGCAGGTCACGGCGCTGGCGCGCCAACTGGTGGCGCAGGGCGTGCGGCCGGGCGACATCGTGGCGGTGGCGCTGCCGCGGTCGGTGTTCCTGTCGCTGGCGTTGATGGCGATCGTCGAAGCGGGCGCCGCCTACCTGCCGCTGGACACCGGTTATCCGGACGAGCGGCTGGCGATGATGCTGGAAGACGCCGCGCCCCGCTTGATCATCACTCACCCGGCGCAGCAGGCGCGTTTCGCCGACAAGGGCGACATGTTGCTGTATGACGCGCCGCTGGCGGCCGATCACGCCGCCGGGGTGGCGATCGCGGGCCCGACGCCGGACCATGCGGCCTATATCATCTTTACCTCCGGCTCCACCGGGCGCCCGAAAGGCGTGCTGGTCGGCCATCAGGCGATCGTCAACCGCCTGCTGTGGATGCAACACCAGTATCCGCTGGGGGCCAACGACGCGGTGCTGCAGAAAACGCCGTGCAGTTTCGATGTCTCGGTGTGGGAATTCTTCTGGCCATTGATGGTCGGCGCCCGGCTGGTGATGGCGCCGCCGGAGGCGCACCGCGATCCGCAGCAGCTGCAACAGCTGATCGCCCAACACCGCATTACCACGATGCACTTCGTACCGTCGATGCTGGCGGCTTTCGTTGCCGCCCTGGACGACGACGCGGCGGTGGCGAGCTGCGCCGCACTGCGCCAGGTGTTCTGCAGCGGCGAAGCGCTGCCGGCGGAGCTGTGCCGCCTGTGGCAAAGCCGCACGGCGGTGCCGCTGCACAACCTCTACGGCCCGACCGAAGCGGCGGTGGACGTGACCTGGCATCCGGCCTACGGCGAGGCGCTGGCGAAGGTGACCGGCGCCAACGTGCCGATTGGCCTGCCGGTGTGGAACACCGGGCTGCGCATTCTGGACGCGCGTCTGCGGCCGGTGCCGCCGGGCGTAGCGGGCGATCTGTATCTGACCGGCGTCCAGTTGGCGCACGGCTACCTTGGCCGGCCGGATCTGACCGCCAGCCGCTTTGTCGCCGATCCGTTCGGCGAGGGCGGGCGCATGTACCGCACCGGCGACGTGGCGCGCTGGCTGCCGGACGGCGCGGTGGAATATTTGGGCCGCAGCGACGATCAGCTGAAGATCCGCGGGCAGCGTATCGAGCTGAGTGAAATCGACCACGCCCTGCTGTCGCTGCCGGGCGTGCGCCAGGCGGTGACGCACGCGCGGGTGCTGCAGGGCACGCCGGTGGACGCCGGCGGCGATGCGCGCCAGCTGGTGGGTTATCTGGTGATGCAGCCTGGCGCGAGCTGGGATGCGGAAGCCTTGCGCGCGGCGCTGGCCGACCGTCTGCCGCCACACATGGTGCCGGTGGCATTGGTGGAAATGAGCGATTTGCCGCTGAGCGCCAACGGCAAGCTGGATCGCAAGGCCCTGCCGCAGCCGCAGGGCGGCGAGCGCAAGTCAGGGCGGCCGCCGCAGGCCGGGTTGGAAAGCGAGATCGCCGCGGTATTCGCCCGCCTGCTGCAGCGCGAGCAGGTGTTCGCCGACGATGATTTCTTCGCGCTGGGCGGCCATTCGCTGCTGGCGATGCGTCTGGCGGCCGAGCTGCGCCGCGATTTGGGCAAGGCGGTATCCGTCGGCCAGGTGATGGTGGCGTCGCGCGTCGAGCAACTGGCCGCCTTGCTGGCGGAAGATCGCACGCAGGAAGAGGCCGATCGCAGCGGCTTCGACAGCGTATTGCCGCTGCGCGTCACCGAGGGGCCGACGCTGTTCTGTCTGCATCCGGCGTCCGGTTTCTCCTGGCAGTTCAGCGTATTGCCGCGCTATCTCGATCAGCACTGGTCGCTGGTCGGCATCCAGTCGCCGCGGCCGGACGGCCCGCTGGCGCTGAGCGAAGACATGGACCAGGTAGTGGAGGCGCACCTGCAGACGGTGCTGCAGGTGCAGCCGCACGGGCCGTACCACTTCATCGGCTACTCGCTGGGCGGTACGCTGGCCCAGGGCATCGCCGCCCGGCTGCAGGCGCGCGGCGAGCAGGTGGCGTTCCTCGGCCTGCTGGATACCTATCCGCCGGAGACCCAAAACTGGGACGTGATGTTGGACGACAACGTGTTGAAGGAAGTGCAGCGCGAGCGCGAACAGTTCCTGGCGGTGTCGCAGGATACGCTCGATCCGGCGCTGGGCGAGACGCGCACCATGATGTTCGACAACATCGAAGCCAACTACGCCGATTCGGTGCGGTTGCTGTCGCACACGCGGACCGCCCGCTTCCACGGCCAGGCGACGCTGTTCGTCGCCAAACGCACGTTGCAGGCAGGGATGGACGTGCAGCAGACCTGGTCGCAGTACGTCGATGCGCTGCAGGCGCACGAACTCGACTGCGCGCATGTCGATATCGTTTCGCCGGCGTCGTTCAAAGTGCTGGGGCCGCTGCTGAACCGGATTTTGCGCACGCTGTAATAACGCCCGTCATCTCGCCGCCAGGCACGGGGATTGCCCCGCGTTTGGCGGCGTTTCTTGCGTCCGCTCACAATTGAATATCAATGATTTCTATTATCATTATTGATTTCGTTATCTGTGCTAGCATAGCGCTCCGCAACTGCAGAATCCCCGTTTAAAGATGTGGTGAACAACCGATGAGTAGCAAACCCTCCATCCTGCTTGATTTTAGCCTGCTGAAAACCCACCGGGCCTTTCGCGCGGTATTCTGCGCGCGTTTCATCTCCATTGTGGCGCTGGGGCTGATGGCGATCGCCATCCCGGTGCAGATCCAGGCGCTGACCGGTTCCACCCTGCAGGTCGGGTTGGCGGTGACGCTGGCCGGCGGCGGCATGTTCGCCGGGCTGCTGATGGGCGGCGTATTGGCCGATCGCTATGAGCGGCGCCGACTGATCCTGTTCGCGCGCTCCACTTGCGGCATCGGGTTCGTCGGCCTGTGCCTCAACGCCCTGTTGCCGTCACCTTCGCTGGCGGCCATTTATCTGCTGGCGGTGTGGGACGGTTTCTTCGGCGCAGTGGGGGTGACGGCGCTGCTGGCGGCCACGCCGGCGCTGGTGGGCCGCGAAAACATCGTGCAGGCGGGCGCCATCAGCATGCTGACGGTGCGCTTCGGCTCGATTCTTTCCCCGGCCATCGGCGGCCTGGTGATCGCCCATATGGGCATCGCCTGGAACTACGGCCTGGCGGCGTTCGGCACCCTGTTGACGCTGTTGCCGCTGCTGAGCCTGCCGCAGCTGATGCCGCCACCGCAGCCTCGTGAACATCCACTGCGCGCGCTGGCGGGCGGTTTCGCCTTCCTGTTCCAGAACAAGGTGATCGGCATGGTGGCGCTGATCGGCGCGTTGCTGACCATGGCCAGCGCGGTGCGCGTGCTGTACCCGGCGATGGCGGAAAGCTGGCGCATCGATGCAGCCCACCTCGGTTATATGTACGCCGCCGTGCCGCTCGGCGCGACTATTGGTGCGTTCACCAGCGGGCGCGTGGCGCACGTGGCGCGCCCCGGTTGGGTGATGCTGCTGACGGCGATCGCGGCTTTCGCCTCTATTGGCCTGTTCGGCCTGATGCCGTGGTACAGCCTGGCGTTGCTGTGCCTGGTGGCGTTTGGCTACCTGAGCGCGCTGAACTCGCTGCTGCAATACGGCCTGATCCAGGGCCTGACGCCGGACAATTTCCTTGGCCGCATCAACGGCCTGTGGACGGCGCAGAACGTGGTGGGCGATGCGCTGGGCGCGTTGCTGCTGGGGGCGATGGGCGCCTTTATGCTGCCAGCGATGAGCGCCAGCGGTTTCGGCTTTGGCGCGGCGCTGCTCGGCATCCTGTTGCTGTTCGCCATGACCGGTTTGCGCCAGGTTACGCTGCACAAACCGGAGCCGCAGCCCGCCACAGAAAAGTAGTCGAACGCGTTAAAACAACGCTGTGGGATCAAATAGCAATGCTTATCATCGGCATGCGTAAAACCCACAGCGTTTATGTCATGATTTCGAAATGAAAGAAGTGCTTACGTTTATTGACATAGCAAATATCGGCGAGTAATTTAGCGCGGAATCAACTCAAATGATAATCATTATTATATTGGTTATCACTTCAAATTCTTGAGGGCGAAGCGATGGTTACTGCCGTGAACGACATCAATCGAAAGGAAATGCAGGAGCGCGAAGAACATCGGTTCGCCGCTGATTTTTCTCCGGCGTCGGGCTTCTTCTATACCTCCCCTTACCGCAGCTTGACCACCACCGGTTGTTTCAGCCGCATTCGCCTGCCGGCCGCGGACGGCGCCGATCTGAACGGCGAGTTCCAGCGCCGCGTGCGGCAGGCGTTTGCCGAGGCCCGTCAGGCCGGCATCAAAAAGCCGCTGCTGTGCGGCGCCATTCCGTTCGATACCCGGCAGCCTTCGGCGCTGTTTGTTCCCCAGCAGAGCCGCTGGTTCGACCGCGCCGCCTTTATGGCCGGCGTTCGGCCTTCGGCGAATGGCCCTGAACTGGCCGGGGTAACGGAGCTGCCGCCGCAGCAGACGTTCATGAACATGGTCAGCGACGCCGTTGCCGCGATGAAGGCCGGTGAGCTGGATAAAGTGGTCTTGTCGCGCCTGCTGGAGATCGAAACGCGCCAGCCGGTGGATCGCCATGCGCTGATGGCGCGCGTGATCGCCCAGAACCCGCACGGTTTCCACTTCCATGTGCCGCTGGAGCAGGGCGCACTGTTGGGCGCCAGCCCAGAGCTGCTGCTGCGCCAGGACGGCGGCCGTTTCTATTCCAACCCGCTGGCCGGTTCCGCCCGGCGCGAGGCCGATCCGCAGCGCGATCGCGAAGTGGGGGAGCGGCTGATGGCCTCGGCGAAAGATCGCCACGAGCACCGCATCGTCACCGAAAGTATGCGTGACGTGCTGGCCGGCCGCTGCCGCTACCTGAACGTGCCGCACACCCCTGAACTGCTGACCACCACCACGCTGTGGCATCTCTCCACGCCGATCGACGGCGAGGCGGCGTCTCCGGACGAAAACGCCCTGTCGCTGGCCTGCCTATTGCACCCGACGCCGGCGCTGTGCGGCATGCCGACGGCCGAGGCGCACGCCCTGATCGGCAAGCTGGAGCCGTTCGATCGCGGCCTGTTCGGCGGCATCGTCGGCTGGTGCGACGACGAAGGCAACGGCGAGTGGGTTGTGACTATCCGCTGCGGCACCGTTGACGGCAACCGGGTGCGGCTGTTCGCCGGCGCCGGCATCGTGGAAGACTCTTCACCCGAATCTGAATGGCATGAAACAGGTACCAAACTCAGCACCATTCTGCGTGCCTTTGGTATGAATCAAGGATAACGACAAGATGAGCATTGCCTTTACCCCCTGGCCGGCGGAGTTCGCCAGCCGCTATCGCGAGCGCGGCTACTGGATTGACAAGCCGCTGACCGAGATCCTCGACCGCCAGGCCAATAACGACGCTTCGGCGATTATCGACGTCCAGGGCAGCCTGACCTACCGCGAGCTGCAGCAGCGCTCCGATCGCCTGGCGGCCGCTTTGCTGCGCCGCGGCGTGAAATCCGGCGACACCGCGCTGGTACAGCTGGGCAACGTGGCGGAATTTTATATCGTGTTCTTCGCGCTGCTGAAAATTGGCGTGGCGCCGGTCAACGCGCTGTTCAGCCATCAGCGCAGCGAGCTGAACGCCTATGCCGAACAGATCAAACCGGCGCTGCTGATCGCCGATCGTCGGCACGCGCTGTTTGCCGACGATCAATTCCTGAACGCCTTCCGCGATGCGCATCCTTCGCTGCGTGCCGTGGCGCTGCGCAGCCAGGCCGAGGGCGAGCTGGCGCTGGGCGCCTGGCTGGAAGAAGCCAGCGACGGTTTTGTCGCGCAGCCTTCCGCGGCCGATCGGGTGGCGTTCTTCCAGCTTTCCGGCGGCAGCACCGGCACGCCGAAGCTGATCCCGCGCACCCACAACGATTACTACTACAGCATTCGCCGCAGCGTGGAGATCTGCCGTTTCGACGCGCAGACCCGCTATCTGTGCGCGCTGCCGGTGGCGCACAACTACCCGATGAGTTCGCCGGGCGTGCTGGGCGTGTTTTATGGCGCTGGGCTGGTGGTGTTCGCCGCCGATCCGGACGCCGCGCAGTGCTTCCGCCTGATCGAACAGCATCAAATCAACGTGACGGCGCTGGTGCCGCCGGCGGTCACGCTGTGGCTGCAGGCGATCGAAGAGTGGGGCGGCAATGCCCAGCTCGCCAGCCTGGAACTGCTGCAGGTGGGCGGCGCCAAGCTGGGCGAAACGCTGGCGGCGCGCATTCAGAATGAAATCGGCTGCCAACTGCAGCAGGTGTTTGGCATGGCGGAAGGGCTGGTGAACTACACCCGGCTGGACGACGACGAACGCCACATCCTGACGACGCAAGGGCGGCCGATGTCGCCGGATGACGAAGTGTGGGTGGCGGATGACGACGGCAATCCGTTGCCGGCGGGTGAGATCGGGCGGTTGATGACGCGCGGGCCTTACACCTTCCGCGGTTACTACCAGAGCCCGGCGCACAACGCCGACGCCTTCGACGCCGACGGTTTCTACTGCTCCGGCGATCTGATCAGCATTAGCGAAGACGGTTACATCACCGTACAAGGGCGGCAAAAAGACCAGATCAACCGCGGCGGAGAGAAGATCGCCGCCGAGGAGATCGAGAACCTGCTGCTGCGTCATTCGGACGTGATCAACGCCGCGCTGGTGTCGATGCCGGACGCGCTGATGGGGGAGAAGAGTTGCGCCTATATCATCGCCAACGCGCCGCTGAAGCCGGTAGTGCTGCGTCGCCACCTGCGCGAACAGGGCGTGGCGGACTTCAAACTGCCGGATCGCTTTATTCAGGTGGACAGCCTGCCGCTGACTCCGGTCGGCAAAGTAGACAAAAAACGGCTGCGCGAGCAGCTCGACGCGCAACTACAGACTCAGGCTCAGGGAGATTAATTGATGGCCATTCCAAAACTTAATGATTACGCGCTGCCGACGGCGGACGAACTGCCGCAAAATAAAGTCACCTGGCAGGTAGAACCGCAGCGCGCCGCGCTGCTGATCCACGACATGCAGCAGTATTTCCTCAATTTCTGGGGCGAAGACAGCGCGCTGATTAAACAGGTGGTGGAGAACATCGCCAACCTGCGTCGCTACTGCAAACAGCAGGGCATTCCGGTGTTCTATACCGCGCAGCCGAACCAGCAGAGCGATGAAGATCGCGCGCTGTTGAACGACATGTGGGGGCCGGGCCTGAACAAACACCCCGAGCAGCAGGCGGTGACCGCCGCGCTGGCGCCGGACGAAGACGACACGGTGCTGGTGAAATGGCGCTACAGCGCTTTCCACCGCTCGCCGCTGCAGGAGATCCTGCAGGAGTCCGGCCGCGATCAGCTGATCATCTGCGGCGTGTATGCGCACATCGGCTGCCTGACCACCGCCATCGACGCCTTCATGCGCAACATCCAGCCTTTCATGGTGGCCGACGGCCTGGCGGACTTCTCGCGTGACGAACACCTGATGGCGCTGCGCTACACCGCCGGCCGCTGCGGCCGGGTGGTGACCACCGCGTCTCTGCTGCCGGCGATCGGCATCGCCAGCATCGACGCGTTGCGTCAGCAGATCCTGCCGCTGCTGGACGAAGACAGCGAAGACATGGGCAACGATGAAAACCTGATCGATTACGGTCTGGATTCGGTGCGCATAATGGAGCTGGCGACCCGCTGGCGCAAGATCCGCGGCGATATCGACTTTATCGCGCTGGCGCGCAACCCGACCATCGACAGCTGGTGGGCGCTGCTTTCCGAAGAGAAAGCCTGATTTTAATAATGAAAAGAGGGCGGCCGCGCGGTCGCCCCGTTGGCTCTATAAGGAGATTTCGATGAATGCTTTGATCACCAAGGGAAAACGGGCGGCATTTCCGCTGATGCTGTTGTCCACGCTGCTGTTCTCCAACACCCTGCAGGCGCAGACTGCGCCGGACGTGCTGCGCAAACCGGTCGGCAAGGGCGCTTATGAAATGGCCTACAGCCCGAGCGAGAACGCGCTTTACCTGGCGACGTCGCAGAGCCGCAAGCTGGATAAGGGCGGCATCGTCTACCGCCTGGATCCGACCACGCTGGACGTGACCCAGATTATTCATAACGACATCAAGCCGTTTGGCGCCGCCATCAACGCCAAGACCGGTACGCTGTTCTTCGGCAACACCGTCAATAACTCGGTGACCGCCATCGACGCCAAGACCGGTGACGTGAAAGGCCGCTTGGTGCTGGACGCGCGCCAGCGCTCCGAGACCGTCAAGCCGCTGGCGCCGCGCGAGCTGGTGGCGGATGCCGACAGCAATACCCTGTATATCACCGGGCTGGGTGAATCCAGCGTGGTGTGGGTGGTGGACGGCAAGGATCTGACCCTGCGCGCCACCGTGGCCGACACCGGCAAATACGGTACCGGCCTGGCGCTGGACGCCGCCGCCAAACGCCTGTACGTCACCAACGCCGACGGCGAGCTGGTGACCATCGATACCCAGAGCAACAAGGTGCTGTCGCGCAAGAAGCTGGATGCGTCCAAAGAGCACTTCTTCCTGAACCTCAGCCTGGATACCGCCACCCATCGCGCCTTCATCACCGATTCCAAGCAGCCGCAGGTGCTGGTGGTGGATACCCGCAACGGCTCTATCCTGAGCAAGATCGACGTGCCTGAATCGCTGGCAGTGCTGTTCAACCCGGCGCGCAATGAAGTCTACGTCACCCACCGCCAGGCGGGCGAAGTGAGCGTAATCGACGCCAAGAGCTACAAGGTGCTGAACACCATCAAGACGCCGACCCATCCGAACAGCCTGGCGCTGTCGCCGGATGGCCAGACGCTGTACGTCAGCGTCAAACAGGCGTCCAGCCGCGAAAAAGAAGCCACCGCGCCGGACGACGTGATCCGCGTAGCGCTGAAATAATCCCGCGCAGGGTAAATCCCCCTCGAACAGGTGAAGCGGCGACGCTCCGCCTGTTTTTTTTCGCCGTGCGATCTGCGGTATAAAGAGGGGATTGCCCTATTGACCCGAAGGAACGTTGGTTATGGCCGCCTCGCGCACTCCGTTGTTGTTGTCTGTTATTACCCTGCTGCTGCTGGCCGCGCTGATCCACAGCGGCATCCGCCCTTACGATCGCACCACCTGGCTGATGGAGGTGGCGCCGGTATTGATTGTTTTGCCGCTGCTGTGGCTGACCCATCGCCGTTATCCGCTAACGCCGCTGCTCTATACGCTGATTTTCTTCCATGCGTTGATCCTGATTTTCGGCGGCATGTACAGCTACGCCCGCGTGCCGCTGGGGTTTGAGGTGCAGCAGTGGCTGGATCTCGGCCGCAATCCGTACGACAAACTGGGGCATTTCTTCCAGGGGCTGGTGCCGGCGCTGGTGGCGCGCGAGATCCTGCTGCGCGGCGGCTATGTGCAGGGGCGCAAGATGCTGGGCTTTGTGGTGTGTTGTATCGCGCTGGCGATCAGCGCCGTTTACGAGCTGATCGAGTGGTGGGCGGCGCTGGCGCTGGGCCAGGGCGCCGATGAGTTCCTCGGCACCCAGGGCGACCCGTGGGACACCCAGTCCGATATGTTCTGCGCCTTGCTCGGTGCGCTATGCGGTTTACTGCTGTTCGCCGGTTGGCAAGACCGGCAAATTCGCCGCCTGCGCGGATAATTGATTGGCTTTGCACAGACCCGCCTTATGGCGGGTTTTTATTGTGATTCAGGTTGTTCACTCCAGGTTGTTAGCTCACTTTGCGCGTTCACTGAATTATGTATATACGGCGAAATATTCTTTCTAATCGAGACGTTTTGTTTTTATATATAATTGTTTTATATGTATTTTATGAATTTTGTTAAGAATTTTCTTATCTATTGCGCTATGCTAATATCGCCATGTTTGGCAGGGGCTAATTGGTATTAATGGGTTTATCGCGCAGGGAATTATGAGATACATAATTAATAATAATATTAAATATCATGAGGATAGATCGGAGCTGATCTCGCTGCATGACGATATCCCGCCGATTGTGCTGACGGCCACGCTGAACCGCCTGCTTTCCGCGCTGGTGCGCAACAATAACCTGGTGCTTTCCCGCGAAACGCTGCTGACACAGGTGTGGGAGGCGCACGGGCAGGTCGCCTCCGGCAACAACCTCAACAATACCATTTCGATTCTGCGCAAAGCGTTCTCTTCGCTCGGTGAGGAAGAGATCATCGTCACCCTGCCGCGGCAGGGGTTTATGTTTACCGCCAGCGAGCTGAAAACGACGGACAGTATGGCGGAAAATCTGATAACGCCGGATGCGGCGGCGGTGCAGACTGAATCGATCGCGGAGCAACCCGCCGTGGTTCAGCGCCGTGGGTTTAAATTCGCCGCCGTTGCGCTGGCGTTAGCGGCGCTGGCTAGCGGCATCTGGGCATGGTTGGAGGCGGGCTACCCGTCCGTTCGCACGATGGTGGTGGGTAAAATCGGCAACTGTGAAGTCAGATTTGTCTCTTCCTATCACAAACCGGGGCCGGGCCAAGTCGATTTGGCGCATCTGAAAACGATGCTGGAACAGCGGAATCATATCGACTGCAGTGAACCCGGCACGCTGTTTTATTACGACAGTTCTTCGATAACGCCAAATAGTACGGGGCGAGTGAGGACCTCGTATTTCTACTACTGCCCACGGAAACAGATGGAAGCAGGAAAGGTTCAATGCGAGAATTTTCATGAAAACAGTGAGTTATAGTTTTTTTTATCGTTACCGGTATCTCATGCTCGCGCTGCTGGCGATGGTGGGTTGCGCGGTCTCCGCTTACGCGCTGTGGGTAAAACCCCAGATCCCGGAGTGCCGGGCAGTCGTGTGGGTGGCCGATCAGATGGGTGGGGAAGCGATGCGGCACGCACTGTTGATCAGCGTCGTGCCGAATGGCGCCCGGCGCGCCAATGTGATCATCAACGGCAGCTTTTTCGTCGGCGATGCCCGGTACAATATCGATCGGGTAGTGATGGCGAATTATCGGCGAAAGGGCGACAACTATACTTTAACCATAGCGGCGAACATCAAAAGACCTCAGGACTCTTTGGCGTCGCCTGAGCTGAATCGGCGTTTGCCGATGGCAGGGTTGCAGTATCATTTGCGTATTGAACGGATAGACAGTCGGCATTTTTTGTTTGTCAGCAATGCGAAGCCGCTATTTGTCTGCACCGTGGCCTCGTAATAACGGGGATTCCCTTGATCAACGAGGCAATCAAGGGAACCTGTAACACGTTCATACCTGGTTGGATAAACTAAAAAAGACTAACGCTCGTTCTGATCTTTGTAATTATTGATACATGGGCTATGGGCATCGCGTGGGCAGAAGGTTATTTGCTCCTCGTTGCTTTGTGAGTTCTCGTTAAAAATATTATCGTAGTAATAGACATCCGCCCGTTGTTGGCAACTTAGGCCCGCCTGTTGAATCATGCGCTTCACCTTATCAAGATCCCCACTGCCTAACGTCATGCCATAGATTTGGCAGTGCTGATAGCTCCCCAGTGGATAAACATTGATACGTGTACTGTTTTGATACAATACGACGGCAGCAAAAGGCACTAAACACGCGGCGGCGATCATAATTAAGCGTTGGATAGCCTGCCACATTCCCAGTCCCCCCTTTTGAGGGAGGGCGGGAGGAACTATCTCAGGTCCAATTTTTTCATTTTCTGTATATTCTCCTTGGTTTGTATTTATTTTTTGAATGCTTTTGACGCTGAGTTTAAAACCCTGGCGGGGGTAGGTGATAATGATTTCCTCTGCGCCACACTGCGCCAGCGACTTGCGCAATCCTGAAATATAGTTGTTCAGGTTATTATTGGACGCTTTCAGCCCATGCTCTACCCAAACCTCATTTAACAACCTTTCCCGTAGCAACAGCTTGTTATTATTCCTGATAAATAATGAAAGCAGGCGACTGGCAGGTTTGAGTAAAGCTATTTTATTATTGGCGTTGTCTATATGCGCCAACGTACCTTCCTCCTCGTTATAGAGGATGCTGTCATTTATACAATAAATCATTTTATTTACCCATCAACCTTCCTGTCGAGAGATTATTCTGAGACCTGCTCAGGCTTTTTTCAATCCTTGCTGAAAGGTGTAAATCGGATTTTTCTCTATATGGGTATACATGGTGTGAAATGTTTATTAAGTGACAAGTTTTTTAAAATAAACATTGATAATTAATTTATATTTTTCGGAGTTAAAACCTATTTAATTTGTATTTTTTTTATAAAAATCCTGTGTTTCTGTATTTTTACGACATAACATTTTATTTTTTGTTTCTGGAGGGTAAATTTGTTCCCACTGATACGGAGCGAAATGATGCAACGTATTAGCCACAGACGTCACGCAGGGAATAAACCAAGGCGTGGCGAATGTGACTCTTATGGATTTAATTTTTCTCTCTACTTACTAAGGAATGTAAGGGATCTCTATGAAACTGAATAAAATTATGCTGGCTGCAGTCATGGCTTTTGGTGTTTCTTCTCTGGCGCACGCAGCAGACCAGGGGCACGGTAAAGTGACCTTCAGCGGTTCTATTATCGAGGCACCATGCTCTATCGCACCTGAGTCTGTGGATCAGACCGTTGAACTGGGCGCCATCTCCAACGTAGCGCTGAAATCGGGCGGTAAATCTACCCCGCGCAACTTCCAGATCAAGCTGGAAAACTGTGACCTGATCACTGCAACTCCAGGTAAAAACAATACCGTTGCTGTGGCCTTCAGCGGCTCTGTATCTGCAGCGAACGACAAGCTGCTGGGCATTACCGGTACTGCCAAGGGTGCAGGCATCGCCATCACCGACGGCTCTGGCAACGATATCGCACTGGGTACACCTACCAAAGCGGCTACGCTGCAGAATGGTGCCAACACCCTGAGCTTTGCGGCTTATCTGCAGGGCGCAACGGCTTCTACCGCCGTTATTACCCCGGGTGAGTTCCAGTCCGTCGCCGACTTTACCCTGGCTTACCAGTAATTCGTTATCTGACGAACTGCGTGTGATTATCGGGCATGCGGGGCAACCCGCATGCCATTACCCAACGGCTGTGAAATCGCAAGGGAATAACGATGACCAACCGAGCCAAAGGAATAACGACGTTTTGCCTATTGCCGCTGCTGTTTTTTTCTGCCGGGCAGGCTATTGCCGTCATGCAGGGAGAAGGCCGCGTCAATATGCAAGGGGCCATTATCGATACCGCCTGCGCAATCGCCACGGAAAGCCGGGAACAGGTTATTCATATGGAAACCCTCCCACTTTCCGAATTGGCGAGAGAGGGGCAGGGTAAATCCATGCCTTTCAGTATTGAATTAGTCAATTGCATATTGGAACGACCCAATACCGCATTGCCAAACTGGAAGCAATTCCAAATTACTTTCGATGGCCAGGCGGATGGAGAGTTGTTCGGCGTGAATGGCGAGGCCTCTGGGGTGGCGTTAAGAATAGTCGACTCGGCGGGACATATCGCCAGGCCGGGAATTCCTTTGCCTACGCGTGATATTGTGCCGGGAAATTATCGATTGGATTACGCTCTGGCGTTAATAAGCAATCAACAACCATTAAAAGCAGGGCGTTATTTTTCATCGGTGCGTTTTAAAATGGATTATTACTGAAACGGTCGGTGCCTTTAAGGAAATAGATTATAGGGTTGTGGACAATGATGTTTTTGCCTGCTGGGAAGCCGTTTCGTTTACATATTTTAAGTGCGTGCGTGGCCTTGGTCTTAGGGTCTCTGGCGTCCAATGCGGACGCGGTGGAAGAGATCCAGTTCAATACCGATGTGCTGGACGTGAACGATCGCAAAAACATAGACCTGAGCCAGTTTTCGCGCGGCGGGTACATCATGCCCGGCAGTTACAGCATGGTGGTGCACGTGAATAAAAGCGATCTGTCGGAACAACCGGTCGCGTTTTATGCGCCGGACGACGATCGGAACGGCAGCCGCGCCTGCCTGGCGCCGGCACTGGTGGAGCAGCTCGGCCTCAAAGAAGAGATGCGCAAAAAACTGAACTGGTGGCACCAGGGGGAATGCCTGGACGAAACCAGCCTGCCGGGCATGGAAGCGCGCGGCGATCTGGCCAGCTCGGCGCTGTATCTGAGTATTCCGCAGGCGTACCTGGACTATGTTTCGGATGACTGGGATCCGCCGGCGCGCTGGGACGAAGGCATTCCGGGCGTGCTGCTCGATTACAACCTCAATATGCAGACTCAGAAGCAGCTGCGCTACGGCACGCGCAGTGACAGCGTCAGCGGTAATGGGACGGCGGGCGCCAACCTGGGCGCCTGGCGGCTGCGTGCCGATTGGCAGGCGAATTTCAATCGCCAAACCGGCACAGGACAGGGAACGGAAAAGCGCCTGGACTGGAGCCGTTACTATGCCTATCGGGCGGTGTCGGCCCTGCGTGCCAAGTTGACCGTCGGCGAGGATTATCTCGATTCCGGGCTGTTCGACAGTTTCCGCTTTGGCGGGGTGAGTTTGCGTTCCGACGACAACATGCTGCCGCCCAACCTGCGCGGCTATGCGCCGGAGGTGACCGGCGTGGCGAAAAGCAACGCGAAAGTGACTATCAGCCAGCAGGGGCGGGTGCTGTACGAAACCACGGTGGCGGCGGGGCCGTTCCGCATTCAGGACCTGAACGACGCAGTCTCCGGCGATCTGGACGTGAGGGTGGAAGAGCAGGACGGCAGCGTGCAGGAGTTCAAGATGAACACCGCCAGCATACCGTACCTGACGCGCCCCGGCTCGGTGCGTTACAAGCTGGCGGCGGGCAAGCCGTCGGATATGGATCACCGCTACCGTGGGCCGCTGTTCGGCACCGGCGAGTTTTCCTGGGGGATCAGCAACGGCTGGTCGTTGTACGGCGGCGCGTTGCTGGGCGGCGACTATAACGCGCTGGCGATGGGGATCGGGCGCGATCTGATGCTGTTGGGGGCGTTGTCTTTCGACGTCACCCAATCGCGCGCCAAACTGCCCTACAGTGGCGAGACGCTGAGTGGCGCTTCGTATCGCCTCAGCTACTCGAAAAGCTTCGACGAGTTGGACAGCCAGGTGACCTTCGCCGGCTACCGCTTCTCAGAGCAGAACTTTATGAGCATGAGCGAGTACCTGGAGGCGCGGGAGTATGGACGGCGCTTCGGTAACAGCAAGGAGATGTACACCATCACCTACAACCAGCAGCTGCGCGATCTGGGGTTGAGCGCCTATCTCAACTATAACCACCAGACCTACTGGGATCGGCCGGCCAACGATCGCTATAGCCTGACGCTGTCGCGCTATTTCGACCTCGGCCGCTTCAAGAGTCTGAGTTTGTCGCTGTCGGCCTATCGCAACCGCTACAACGAGCGCAACGACGATGGTGCTTATCTCTCGCTGTCGGTGCCCTGGGGGCGCGGTGCCACGCTGAGCTACAACGCCACGCTGGATCGCAACGACAGTAGCCATCGGGTGGGATATTACGATCGCATTGACGATCGCAGCAATTACCAAATCAACGCCGGCGGCTCGCGCAGCGGCGCGAGCCTGAGCGGCTATTACAACCGCGACGGCGATCTGGCGCGCATGAGCGCCAACGCCAGCTATCAGCAGGACCGGTACAGCGCGTTCGGTTTGTCGGCGCAGGGGGGGATGACGCTGACCGCCGAGGGCGGCGCGTTGCATCGCAGCAATATGGCGGGGGGGACCCGCCTGCTGCTGGACACCGAAGGGGTGGCCGGGGTGCCGGTGCGCGGCTATGGCAGCGCCATCGCCACCAACCGCTGGGGCAAGGCGGTGGTGGTGGACGTCAACAGTTACTACCGCAATAAGGCCAGCATCGATTTGGACAAACTGAGCGACAGCACCGAAGCCACCAAATCGGTGGTGCAGGCGACCCTGACCGAAGGGGCTATCGGCTATCGCAAGTTTGAAGTGATCGCGGGGGAGAAGGCAATGGCGGTCATTAAATTGGCGGACGGCAGCGAACCGCCGTTCGGCGCCACGGTGCTGAACGCCCGCAAACAGGAGACCGGCATCGTCAACGACGGCGGCAGCGTTTATCTGAGCGGCATCAACGCCGGCGAAAGCATGACGGTGCACTGGAACGGCGCGGCGCAGTGCCGGGTGCAGATGCCGACGCCGCTACCGGCGGAGATGCTGACCACCAATTTACTGCTGCCGTGCCGGGCGCTGAGCGCGGGTGATGGCGGCAATGAACACTGAATTGAGGAGTTTTTATGATGAGCAAACGTAACGTTATCGGCCTGCTGGTCACCACTTCGCTGTTGGCCCCAGTGGCGAATGCCGCTATCGCGCTGGACCGCACCCGGGTGATTTTCGACGGCGGCGTGCAGTCGGTGAGCCTGAGCGTCAGCAACCAGAACAAGCAGTTGCCTTATCTGGCGCAGGGCTGGCTGGAAGATGAACAGGGCAACAAGATCCAGAGCCCGCTGACGGTATTGCCGCCGGTGCAGCGCATCGAGCCGGGTAAGCCGAGCCAGGTGAAGATCCAGGCATTGCCGGCGGCCAAGCTACTGCCGCAGGACAGGGAAACGCTGTATTACTTCAACCTGCGGGAGATCCCGCCGAAGAGCAACAAACCGAATTCGCTGCAGCTTGCGTTGCAGACGCGCATCAAGCTGTTCTACCGCCCGGCGGCGATCGCCCCGGAGCGCAACGCGGCGCCGTGGCAGGAGCAGCTGACGCTGAGCAAGCAGGGTGACAAGTACATCGTCAATAACCCGACGCCGTATTACGTCACGATTATTGATGCCGCGACGCGCAAAGGTGTGGAAGGCGCCAAAGGGTTCGAGCCGTTTATGGTACCGCCGAAGGGCAACACGCCGCTGACGGTGAGCGCGGGCAGCGTGGGGAACAGCCCGGTGCTGACCTATATCAACGACTACGGCGGCCGGCCACAGCTGAGCTTCAGCTGCAGCGGCAGCACCTGCACGGTGGTGCCGGAGAAGACGGCGTCGTAATCCGGCGTTGAACCAGAGTTAAGGAGAAAGGGAATGGCAGGGTGCGACGCGAAACAGGGCGAGTGGCGACAGGCGATGAGCGAGCTGCGCTATTACAGTGTGCTGGCCGGGCTGGCAATGATGGCGCCGCTCAGCCTGGCCACCTTGCTGTGGTTGTTGCCTGCCGCGCAGGCGGTCGATAACTGGGACGTCGAGGGGGCCAACGGCGTGCTGTATGTAGAAGGGAGCCTGACCGAAAGCGCCTGCCGGCTGGAGATGGACAGCGCCCGCCAGGATATCCGCTTGGCGGATGTTGCCACCGGGCAGCTGGCGCAGGCCGGTGAGCGTGGCACGCCGGTGGCGTTTGAGCTGCGGCTGCGCGACTGCCTGCGCAGCCCGGCGAGGAGCCGGGACGAACGCACGGGGGCGCTGAGCTGGATGCCGGATCAACCGGCGGTACGGGTGAGTTTTCGCGCACCGGCCGATGCGGATAACCCGCAGTTGGTGAAGGCCAGGGGCGTGTCCGGCCTGGGACTGCGGATACTCGACGGCCATGGGCGCGATGTGCGGCTGGGTAGCCGTGGTGAACCGCTGTGGCTGCTGCCGGGCAGCAATGCGCTGAGTTATAAGGTAGCGCCAGAGCGCACCGCCGCCCCGCTCAGGGCTGGTGGCTATCGGGCAGTGGTGGATTTCTATCTGAGCTACGACTGATCGATGGCGATGGTTAGCGGGAGAGGAAAATGACGGTGAGCTCGTACAAGGCTGTGTGCCGGCGTGCAATTGGCGTGATGCTATTGGCCGGGGTGAGCTGGGGCAGCATGGCGGCCGACAATCTGTACCTGCATGGCGCATTGGTGGCGGAGCCTTGCACGCTGCGCCCGGGCGACGAGGACATCAGCCTGGATTTCGGTTCGGTGATCGATAAATACCTGTATGCGCATGGCCGCACGGCGGGTAAAGCGTTCGCTTTAGTCCTGCAGGATTGCGATCTCAGCCTGGGGAAAACGGTGAAGGTTACCTTTACCGGCGCAGGGAGTGTCGCGTTGCCGGGGCTATTGGCGCCGGATGGCGGTAAACCCGCCGGGATTGCTTTGGGTATCGAGACGATGGCAGGCGCGCCGGTGGCGCTGAATAAACCCGGCAAGGGGTATGCGCTGGCCCAGGGCAACAACAGTCTGCAACTGCAGGTGTATGTCCAGGGGGAGCCGACGGCGATCGCGCAAAAGAGCATCGGCCTCGGCACCTTTTCTGCGGTAGCGACCTTTAGCCTGGAATATGAATGAGTGGATACGAAGCATGGCGGAGTGAGTCACGATCGTTTTACCCGTCGGGGATGGGCAACGGCGTGCCGAACTGTGTTGTTACGCGATGCTGGACGGGTTGGCGCTGATGGCACCGCTAAGCCTGACCGCCCTGCTGTGGCTGCAGCCGGCGGTGCGGCTCGGCTTCATGGCTGTTGCCGACGCGGAGAACCCACAGCTGGTGAAGGTGGCGGGGCGGGGTTTGGTCTGCGGCTGTTGGACTCCTAGGACGGGATGCGTGTTTGGAGAGCCGGGGAGCGCCGTTGTGGATAGCTCCACCGGGCACGGATGTTTTAACCTACACCATCACTCCTGAACGCACATCTGCTCCATTACAATCGGGCGCCTGTCAAGCGGTAGTGGATTTCAATCTCAGTTACGATTAAGACCCGATGGATAGTCGATCAGACAGACTTTATTGAGCGTGATAGCCCACACCTGGCGCTGAATTGACTACGGGGAACTTTCTTGGCAGCGGCGATTTCATCGGCTTGTGTGATGAAAGCAAGGATAATTACTATGGGAAGGCGGAAAAGAGTGAAGCTTGTGATAATGGGGATGTTGGCACTGTCTGCTATGTCTATCAACGTCAGGGCTGATACCGATATCTATTTCAGCGGGACCGTTACTGCGCCGATGCCTTGCACGATTAACGGTAAGCAAAAGATAGAAACCAATTTCGGCAACGATATGATAACCACTCAGGTGGACGGTATTCGCTATTTAAGAACGGTTAATTACAATCTAGCATGTAACAATCAAAGTTCAAATGCACTCAGGTTGAAAGTACAAGGGAATGCGGCCAGTTTTAATCAGTATGCACTACAGACCAACATGAATGATTTAGGAATAGAGTTGCGTGCCGGCAACAAGCCGCTGGCGATTAACACGTGGTTTAACTTTAACTATTCTGATAAGCCAATATTACAGGCTGTACCGGTGAAACGCGCGAACAGCAATCTGCCCGCCGGCTCGTTTTCCGTTAATGCGACCTTGTTGGTGGACTACCAATAGCCGCTGTATTAAGCCGTCTTAAGGAGGATGAGTTATGAGCCTGAACAGGAGAGTAAGAATAGCAGTGTACCTGAGCCTTTTGCCCTCTCTTTTACTGTCGTTGGGGAGGGTTCATGCCATCGCTCAGGGGGAGATGGTTTTCTATGGCACGCTTAACAAACCTCCAGTTTGTATTATCAGCAATGGGCAAAAGATTGACATTGACTTCGGCGAAAAAGTAGGGGTGAATAAGGTTGATGGTAATAATTATCTGCAAAAAATTAATTACAGTTTACGTTGTGAGCCTGGCGTGGCGGGAATGGCGCTGGGGCTGATACTTTCCGGACCAGTGAGTGGTTTCGATAAGGCTGCATTGCAAACTAACATGCCTGATTTGGCCATTCGTCTCCAGTTTCAGGATGGTACGCCGTTTGAGCTTAATAAGCGTGTAGATATTACCGTGGCGAGCCCTCCGGAGTTATACGCGGTGCCGATAAAAAGACCGGGGAGAGAACTTAAATCAGGCACATTTAGCGTTACGGCGACATTGTTGGCCGACTATCTCTAACTTCAATAGTTTTTTAGACGTTAGCGCAAAATAATGAGTGCCTCTCCATCGTATTATTCGTGACGCATTGTCTCTATTAGGAGAAAGAAAGTGACTAAGCGCTTATATTACCCCTGTGTTGTATTGGTTTTTATATTGTTCTCCATGATGAAAGACGCGAGCGCCTTCACATGTAAAACATCCGATGGGGGGGTTATTCCTCCCGGAGGATCGCAGACACCAGTCACTGTAAAGGTGAATATTGGGCCAGATTTAAAGGCCGGAAAAAATAAAATAGCTGCTTTGTCTCAGATTACTTGTAAGAATGATGTGTCTAAGTGGACGGACTATTTAGAGCTCACTACTGTTTTTATACCACCCGCTACCACTAATGGCTTGATTGGAGGGGTGACGCTTGCTGGGGTCGATTATGACTTGGAACAGCCATCTATCAATAAGCGAGTACTGTCAGTTACTGGTCTTAACACCGTTAATGTTCCTATGGACTTATATATAAATATGAATAAGAAACCTAGTAGGGATATTCTTATTAAGACAGGGGACCTGGTTGCTCTTGTCAATTTCTATCAGACGAATGATCAGGCAGGTTGTCCTCAGTGCGGCCCATATCGTTGGCAGCTAATTGCTAATAATGATGCTTATTTTAGTACTACCACTTGCACCATTAATGGCGCTAAACAAATTAATGTTGACTTTGGACGGATAAGTCAAGACAGCTTTACAGAGAGTGCCAATAATGCAGTGATTAAAAAAGATCAAGAGCTTACATATCGGTGTGAGGATGCCACTGCGACTCAAGATATTCTTATTAGATTGGTTGGCGGAGCGAGTGTTTTCTCTCCAGAAGCAATAAAAACCACAAATAGCAACATAGGTGTGCTCATGATGTACAATGGGAAGGTAGTTAAGCCAAATGAAGCCTTTAGAACGAAAATTATAAATGGTGTAGGAAGCGACACTTTAACTTTTGTTCCGATCAAAAGCAAAAGCTCATCGACAAATATATCTACTGGGCCATTTTCAGGTTCTGCAACGTTAATATTCAGCGTGCCTTAATGAATTTTTAAAGGGGCTGGCTATTCATAGCGGTTGCTAGTAATTAACGATTTAAAATTATAAAGTTGAAGGTGGTTGCTGTTTTATAAATATTAATCCTCGGCGAACTGCTGTTTTAGCTGGTTCGGTTTTTGGGCGTCATGAATGTGAGCTACGGGTGTCTGGATTGTACTGGGGTAGAGGAATGTTCACGGAATGAATATTTTCAGCGTAATGAAAGAACAGTTCGCTTACGGAGAGGTAGATAATGAAACCGATGAATATCATTATCGATGACGAGAATCGTTATTTCGCTGCGGGCTTGCGCCTCAGCATCACAGAATATGCGCAGGCCAACAATAAGTCGGTGTGTTTTTTAACGCCTGGGAGCATAGAGTGCCCCGATATCGTGCTGACGTCGGTACGGCGTCGTGCTCAACGCTGGCGTCGGGCGGGGTATGGCGTGTCAACAGCGCCGATTGTCACGATTAAGGAAAGGCCGGTTAAATTCGTTGATGAAATCAGCCGTGTGCTCTACCGTTCGGACGATCAACACCGGCTGTTTGAGTTGCTGACTGAAACCTTGTCTGGCGTTCAATATTCAGTGAATGAGCGCCGCGCGTTGACCTCGCGTGAGCTCCAGGTGATGGGTTATATGCGCCACGGTTTTGATCAGTCGCAGGTTGCCAGAATTATGGGGGTGAGCGTTAAAACGGTGCATAGCCATAAGCGTTCTGTCATGGGCAAGTTAATGCTCTGCCGAAATCATGAGTTGCTGTATTGGCTTCTATCGCATGAGGGAGAATTCTCTTAACCGTGATGGGGTATATTATATTTTCTCTTGTCTGATATTTTATTTTCTGTTCACTTGCTGCTATCAATTTATCGTTTCCTTTAAATTGATGATGTGAATGCTATTGAGCATTATTACAAACCTATCATCAGGGAATGTATCTTATGAAACAGACTATCGCTTCGGCTATTGTGGCTGGCATTATACTAGCGGCGTCTCCGGTGCAGGCCGGGTTTAATGGTCAATCCGATGTGCAGGGTAATCAGGGCAATAATAACGTCGGGGTATGTATTGAAGGCAAAGGCCCTAATGCCGGGCAGTGTGTGGGTGAAATTAATGGTGTCTCCCGGCCCAAGGGCAAAGAACAGAGTGATTTAATCACGTCTATTTGCCAGTTGCCGTTTATGAAAAAATATGCCGCAATCTGCCAGTGATCATGGTTCGTATTAAAAAGCAGGGAGCTTTCCCTGCTTTTTTTGGTGCCCAAGTCGGGATGGGTTATTGAACTAGTCGGACTGATAATTCTTATAAATAATTCGGTTCTAATGTGATTAAGGTGAATTTATTCACCGAAATACATCCAAGGAAGGTCAAGTGAGCCTGTTTTTTCTGGCGGTATTTCTGTTTTTTTTGAGTCTCTATTCATTTTTGCAACATGCCAGGCGCATGAGAAAAAGGCGATTGACCCTGCAAGAATCGATAGTCGACAAAACGCTATGGCGATGGCTGAATGGGTAGCGCCGGCTCGGGGAAGCCCGTACCCCAGAAAGCGAAAAACCCGCCATAGGCGGGTTCTTCTGAATATGGTGCCCGGACTCGGACAACCGGCGCTGGCCCGCAGGGTGAGGCCCTTGGCCGAATCATCGAACGCAGTTCGATGGAGAGTCCGTACTCCAGAAAGCAAAAACCCAGCCATAGGCTGGGTTCTTCTGAATAGGGCACCCGGACTCGGACAACCGGCGCTGGCGCCGCGTTGAACAGCGCTTTAGCGCTGGCCCGCAGGGTGAGGCCTTTGGGCCGAATAATCGAACGCAGTTCGATGGAGAGTCCGTACTCCAGAAAGCAAAAACCCAGCCATAGGCTGGGTTCTCTAAATATGGTGCCCGGACTCGGAATCGAACCAAGGACACGGGGATTTTCAATCCCCTGCTCTACCGACTGAGCTATCCGGGCAACGGGCAGCATTAAACCGTATTGGCCGAAAGCCGTCAACGGCTTTATGCGTGAAAGACGCTAAAATGCGTCCGGTTGCTGGCTTTTCAGGCAAAGGGCGCAAAAAAAGCGCCTGTTCGCGTTATCGCCTTGGGTTGGCGGCGCCGCAAGCGCAGCTCGCCTAGCTCAGCGCCCCGTTGCGGCGGCACTGTGCCACCTGCAAGATGTCTTCCGCCAGCCGTTTGGCGACCGATACGTCCTGGAGCTGGCGTTTTACCAGCAGTTTGCTCAGGCAGCCTTCCTGAATCAATTCCATTTGATGCGCCACCATGTCGGCGTCGTCGGCGTCCATTTCGCGCAGCAGTTCGCGGGTCAGCTCCAGCGAGGTCAGCTTTTGCTGCTCCGCTAGCTGGTGGATCGGGTGATCCGTTTCCGGGAAGAAGCTGCAGGCGGCGATAAACAGGCAGCCGGGGTAGCGGTCTTGCTGCACGTATTCCGCCAGCACGTCATAACGCGCCAGGAGCTTTTGCTGCGGGCTCAGGTTTTCGTCCAGCAGCAGCTGGCGTCGCCAGGTGTCGATCTGTTGGCCGTGGTAGCGCAGGCAGTCGTACAGCAGCGCTTCGCGATCCGGCCAAAACCGCTTGAGATCGCCGGGCTGAACGTCGAGTTTTTCCGCCAGCATCTCTAATGTGGCGGTCGCCAGGCCCTGTTGTTCCAACAGGCCCAGCGCGGTATCAAGGACGTGTTCACGTTGCACTTGTGCTTCCTCCCATTCGCTTCCGATCTTCAGTGTCAGTTATCGCATCACTTTCTGCAAATGCGCGTTGAAGGCTTCCGCCTTCATAAAACCCGTGACCCGCTCGGCCGTCAGCTCGCGGCCCGCCGGATCGAAGAACAGGATCGTCGGCAGCCCCAGCACCTGCAGGTGCTTCAGCAGCGCCGCCTGTTCGGCGTTGTTGGCGGTGACGTCCGCCTGCAGCAGCACCGCGTTGGCCAGGCTCGCCTGCACTGCGGCGTCGCTGAAGGTATATTTTTCGAACTCTTTACAGGCCACGCACCAGTCGGCGTACAGATCCAGCATCACCGGCTTGCCCCGCGCCTGTTGCAGCGCCTGATCGAGCTGTTCGACGTTGCTGATGCGGGTAAAGGCCAGGTGCGGTTGAGCCGCCTGCTGCGCCTGGTCGGCGCCGAAAGCCCAGTCCTGCAGCGGCCGTGCGGCGATCACCGCCGCCGCCAACAACAGCAGTTGCAGGGCGCGCGCCCAGCCGCGTGCGCTCCTCAGGCTCAGGGCGAAGGCCCAGCCGAAGAACGCCAGGCCGAGCAGGCTCCACAGGCGCAGGCCCCACAGATCGCCGATCACCCGCTCCAGCAGGAATACCGGCAGCGCCAGAATGACGAAGCCGAAGGCTTCTTTCACGTACTGCATCCACGGGCCGCTGCGCGGCAGCAGGCGGTTGCCGAACAGGGTGACGATCACCAGCGGAATGCCCATCCCCAGCGCGTACAGGTACAGCGTGCCGCCGCCGGCCCACAGATTGCCGCTCTGGGCGATATACAGCAGGATGGCGCTGAGTGGCGCGGTGGTGCAGGGGGAACAGATCAGCCCGGCCAGGGCGCCCATCAGGAACACGCCGGTCAGTGAGCCGCCGCGCTGGGTGTTGCTCCAGTTTGCCAGCCGGGTTTGCAGCGCCGAGGGCAACTGCAGGGAATAGAGGCCGAACATCGACAGCGCCAGCGCAATGAACAGCACCGACAGGCCAATCAGCACGTAAGGATGCTGCAGCGCCGCCTGGAACTGCAATCCGGCGGCGGCCACCACCAAGCCCAGCAGGGTGTAGGTGAGCGCCATGCCCTGCACGTAAACCACCGCCAGCGCCAGAATGCGGCCGCTGCTTTGCGGCCGGTCGCAGCCGAGGATGATGCCGGAGATCAGCGGGTACATCGGCAGCACGCACGGGGTGAAGGCGATGCCGATGCCGATCAGCAATGCCCACAGCGGGGAGAACGGCAGGCTGGCCGGTGTTGCGGATTGTTCGGCTGGCTCAGAGGCAGCGGCCGAGAGCGGCGCGGCTGCGGTGGCGCTGACCGCGTCCAGCGGGATGGTTCGGGTTTCCGGCGGGTAGCAGAAGCCTGCCTCGGCGCAGCCCTGATAGGTGACGCTCAGGCTGGCGTTGGCCGCCGCCTGTTGCAGCGGCACCTGCAGATTGAGCTGCTGCTTGAAAATCGCCACTTCGCCGAAGAACTCGTCTTTGTGGTTTAACCCTTCGGGCAGGGTAAAGGCGCCGAGCGTCGCCTGCTGCGGCACCAGTTTGATCTGCTGACGATACAGGTAATAGCCGGGGCGGATCTGCCAGTTCAGCGTCACCTGGCCGCCTTGCTGTTTGAAATCGAAGGCGAAGGCCTGATCGACGGGCACGAACTGGCTGCCGCCCTTCGGCGCGAACAGCGAAGCCTGCGCCGCCTGCGGCAGGAAGCACAGGCTGCACAGCAGCAAAATCAGTTTAATGAAGCGTTGATCCATAACAGGTAGTCTTTATCTCCGGCCATCACCGGCAAGACCAGCAGCTCAGGCGTCTGGTAAGGGTGATGTTGTTTCAGGGTGTCGAGCAGGGCTTGCTGACGGCGGCGATCGCTTTTGAACAGCATCTGCACTTCGTATTCCTGTTCCAGTTTCCCTTCCCAGTAATACAGCGAGGTGGCGCCGGGCAGCAGCGTGGCGCAGGCCGCCAGCTTATCGCCCAGGACCCGCGCCGCCAGTTCCTGGGCGCTGGCTTCATCGGGTGCGGTACAGAGTATGACGACAGCTTCGCAATCAGACATCTTCAGCCCTCTCATCGGTTCGAATGGGCACTATACCCTGAAGGCGGATTGGCTAGAAGGCGAGTTTATCGCCAGAAAGAAAACCGGGGCCGCAGCCCCGGTCGACGCCTTACAGCATGACGCTGCCGAGCAGGAAGCCGAATACCACCGCGAAAATCACGCCCATGGTGCCGGGAATGAAGAACGGGTGGTTGAACACGAAGCGGCCGATGCGCGTGGTGCCGGTATCGTCCATCTGCACCGCGGCGACTAATGTCGGGTAGGTCGGCAGGATGAACAGGCCGGAAACGGCGGCGAAGGAGGCGACGGCGGTCAGCGGCGACACGTTCAGCGCCAGCGCCATCGGCATCAGCGCCTTGGCGGTGGCGGCCTGCGAGTACAGCAGCGCCGAGCAGAAGAAGAAGATCACCGCCAGCAGCCACGGGTGCGCCTGAATGACGCTGCCGGCCGTCTCTTTGATCCAATCGATGTTGGCCTGGACGAAAGTATCGCCCAGCCAGGCGACGCCGAGGATACAGATACAGGCGCTCATGCCGGCCTTGAAGGTGCTGGAGTTCAGCACCATGTCGGTGTCGACGCGGCACAGCAGGGTGGTCAGCGTGGCGACGCTCAGCATGATGATCAGAATGGCGTTGGTGGTGTTCATCAGCGGCTTGGCCACCAGACCCAGGCCCGGGCTGTTGATGATGGCGTAGGCGACCACGCACAGCACGCCGAGCAGGAACAGCAGCACCGAGGTTTTGGCGCGTGGTTTGATCGCCAGCGCGTTGTTGCCGCGCAGGGTGATCAGGCCTTCTTCCAGGCGTTTCAGGTACACCGGATCGTTAGACAGCTTGGAATCGAACAGCCAGGTCACCAGCAGCGACATCAACAGCACCGCGCAGAAGGTGGACGGGATCACCACCATCAGCAGGTGCAGGTAGCTGACGCCATGGCCCTCCATCACCGAAGACATGTACACCACCGCGGCGGAGATTGGCGAGGCGGTGATGGCGATCTGGGCGGAGACCACGGCGGTCGACAGCGGGCGGCAAGGCTTGATGCCCTGTTCTTTCGCCACCTCGGCGATCACCGGCAGCGCCGAGAGCGAGATATTGCCGGTGCCGGCGAAGATGGTCAGGAAGTAGGTGACGATAGGGGCGAGAATGGTGATGTGCTTGGGGTTCTTGCGCAGCAGTTTTTCGGTCTGTTGCACCAGGTAGTCCATCCCCCCGGCGACCTGCATGGCAGAGATCGCCGCAATCACCGCCATGATGATGGAGATGACGTCGAAGGGAATATTGCCCGGTTTGACGCCGATCAGCGCCAGCGCCAATACGCCCAGTCCCCCCGCGAACCCGATACCGATACCGCCCAACCTGGCCCCTAAAAAGATGGCCAGCAGAACGATAACCAATTCTACGGCTAGCATAGTGTTTACTCCTTAAAATGAGAGAAATTGAAAATCAAACGTTAAAATTTTGTGGGCGCCTAAAAGTAAAAAGGCACGCTATCCAGAGGATTTAGCGTGCCTTTCAGGGCTACCGGGTAGGTCTGTTATTGTTCATTTTCATCCGTATAGCGTTTGGCTTTATAGGCCGGGTGCATCAGGTTCTCCACGGAGAAGATGTCATCCAGCTCGGCTTCGGTCAGCAGGCCGCGTTCCAGCACCACTTCGCGCACGCTCTTGCCGGTTTCGGCGCAGATCTTCCCGACGATGTCACCGTTATGGTGGCCGATGAACGGGTTCAGATAGGTGACGATACCGATCGAGTTGAAGACGTAGTGTTCGCAGACTTCTTTATTCGCGGTGATGCCGTTAATGCATTTTTCCAGCAGGTTGTAGCAGGCGTTGGTCAGGATGTGGATCGACTCGAACATTGCCTGGCCGATCACCGGTTCCATCACGTTCAGCTGCAGCTGGCCCGCTTCGGCCGCCATGGTAACGCAAGTGTCGTTGCCAATCACCTTGAAACACACCTGATTGACCACTTCCGGCACCACCGGGTTCACTTTGGCCGGCATGATGGACGATCCCGCCTGCAGCTCCGGCAGGTTGATTTCGTTCAGGCCGGCGCGCGGGCCGGAGGAGAGCAGGCGCAGGTCGTTACAGATTTTGGACAGTTTTACCGCCAGGCGTTTGAGCGCGCTGTGCACCATCACGTAGGCGCCGCAGTCGGAGGTGGCTTCGATCAGGTCTTCCGCCGGCACCACCGGCAGGCCGCTGACTTCCGCCAGTTTTTGCACCGCCAGCGGCTGGTAGCCTTCCGGGGTGTTGAGCGCGGTGCCGATGGCGGTGGCGCCGAGGTTCACTTCCAGCAGCAGCTCCGCGGTGCGGTGCAGGTTGCGGGTCTCTTCGTTCAGCAGCACACTGAAGGCGTGGAATTCCTGGCCGAGGGTCATCGGCACCGCGTCCTGCAGCTGGGTGCGGCCCATTTTCAGGATGGTTTCGAACTCTTTCGCCTTGCGATCGAAGCCTTCGCGCAGCTGGTTGATGGCGTCGATCAGTTTCTGGTTGGAGGCGTACACCGCGATGCGGAACCCGGTCGGGTAGGCGTCGTTGGTGGACTGGCATTTATTGAGGTGATCGTTCGGGTTCAGGTACTGGTATTCGCCTTTTTGATGGCCCATCAGCTCCAGGCCGATGTTCGCCAGCACTTCGTTGGTGTTCATGTTCAGCGAGGTGCCCGCGCCGCCCTGGAATACGTCCACCGGGAACTGATCCATGCACTTGCCTTTATCCAGCACCTCGTCGCAGGCCTGGATGATCACGTCGGCGATTTTGCGCGGGATGGTTTTGAGTTCTTTGTTGGCCATCGCCGCGGCCTTTTTCACCATCACCATGCCGCGAACGAACTCGGGGACATCGCTGATTTTGCTGTTGCTGATGTAGAAGTTTTCAATCGCACGCAGAGTGTGAACTCCGTAGTAAGCGTCTGCGGGGACTTCACGTGTTCCTAACAGGTCTTCTTCGATACGAATGTTGTTTGACATGAGAACCTTCTCTATGTGTTGCTGCCGAATTAATAATTTGTCAGGTCAAGGCTAGTAAGGGCACAGCCTAAATTAATATTGCCGAAGGCTTGGGGCGTGAAACGATTAACCAAATCGCCCGTAGCTGCCCAGATCATATGCTGGTTGGTAAGAAATGACTGAATCCAGATCACCTTATGGTGTTTAAGGATATGCCCTTTTTCGGTTCTGTGACTTCTTTCACGTTTGTGAACTTTAGCAATAAAAACCGGCTCTCGGTTGAAATGGTGGGGGGATGCCCTCATTGTAATAGTGTCGGCCGTTTACGGCCTCTTTTTTCGCGCCGTCGCCCCGTGGCGGCCGTGCCTTACCTACCGATAGGAGAACCAGGTGCGCTGGTTACCGCTACTGCTGATATTTCTGCTGGCTTACATAGAAATATCCATCTTTATCAAAGTCGCCGCCGTGCTCGGCGTGGCTGTCACCCTGCTGCTGGTGGTGTTCAGCTCCTGCGTCGGCATTTCGCTGGTGCGCAACCAGGGCATGAAAACCTTCGTGCAGATGCAGCAAAAACTGGCGGCCGGCGAAAGCCCGGCGGCGGAAATGGTGAAAAGCGTTTCGCTGGTGCTGGCGGGCTTCCTGCTGCTGATACCGGGCTTCTTCACCGATTTCCTCGGCCTGTTGCTGCTGCTGCCGCCGGTGCAAAAATCGCTGACGCTGAAACTGATGCCGCACCTGTCGGTGTATCGCCCCGGCGGTTGGACGGGCGGCGACGCCGCCAACGGCAATACCTTCGACGGCGAATTCCAGCGCAAGGACGATGAACGCCCGGTGCTGGAACACCGCCCGGACGAGGATCGCAAACCTCACGATCGTTAAGCAAACGCGGCTCTGGCCGCGTTTTTCATCTCTGCGGCACTCGTCGGACCAAAAATGCGAAATTTTTTTTGTTCGCCCCCTTGAAGGGGGCTGGAACGCCCCCATCTCAAATGCCACGAGGCCGGTAATAACAACCATCCGGTGTACAACCCTAAATCTGATAGAGACCTTCTTACAGGAGAGCGTTCAATGAGTATTCGTCCATTGCATGACCGCGTTATCGTCAAGCGCAAAGAAGTTGAATCAAAATCTGCTGGCGGCATCGTCCTGACTGGCTCTGCTGCGGGTAAATCCACTCGCGGTGAAGTGGTTGCAGTGGGTAAAGGGCGTGTGCTGGAAAACGGCAACATCCAACCGCTGGATGTGAAAGTTGGCGATATCGTGATTTTCAACGACGGCTACGGCGTGAAAGCAGAGAAGATCGACAATGAAGAAGTGTTGATCATGTCCGAAAGCGACATTCTGGCAATTGTTGAAGCGTAATTGCGCTTTATCTTCTGAACTGAACGAGTTGAAGGGAAATACCAATGGCAGCTAAAGACGTAAAATTCGGCAATGACGCTCGCGTGAAAATGCTCCGCGGCGTGAATGTTCTCGCTGATGCAGTAAAAGTGACCCTGGGCCCGAAAGGCCGTAACGTAGTGCTGGATAAATCTTTCGGCGCACCGACCATCACCAAAGACGGCGTTTCCGTTGCGCGTGAAATCGAACTGGAAGACAAGTTCGAGAACATGGGCGCACAGATGGTGAAAGAAGTGGCCTCCAAAGCGAACGACGCGGCGGGCGACGGCACCACCACTGCAACCGTACTGGCTCAATCCATCATCACCGAAGGCCTGAAAGCGGTTGCTGCAGGCATGAACCCGATGGATCTGAAGCGCGGCATCGACAAAGCGGTTGTCGCTGCGGTTGAAGAACTGAAAAAACTGTCCGTACCTTGCTCCGATTCCAAAGCTATCGCTCAGGTCGGCACCATCTCCGCCAACTCCGACGAAACCGTGGGTAAACTGATCGCGGAAGCGATGGAGAAAGTGGGCAAAGAAGGCGTCATCACCGTTGAAGAAGGCACCGGCCTGCAAGACGAGCTGGACGTGGTTGAAGGTATGCAGTTCGACCGCGGTTACCTGTCCCCATATTTCATCAACAAGCCGGAAACCGGTTCTGTTGAGCTGGAAAGCCCGTTCATCCTGCTGGCTGACAAGAAGATCTCCAACATCCGCGAAATGCTGCCGGTGCTGGAAGCCGTTGCCAAAGCAGGCAAACCGCTGCTGATCATCGCTGAAGACGTTGAAGGTGAAGCGCTGGCGACCCTGGTGGTCAACACCATGCGCGGCATCGTGAAAGTGGCTGCCGTTAAGGCGCCTGGCTTCGGCGACCGTCGTAAAGCCATGCTGCAGGACATCGCTACCCTGACTGCCGGTACCGTTATCTCTGAAGAGATCGGTCTGGAGCTGGAAAAAGCCACCCTGGAAGACCTGGGTCAGGCGAAACGCGTTGTCATCAACAAAGACACCACCATCATCATCGATGGCGTGGGCGACGAAGCGACCATCCAGGGCCGCGTTGCTCAAATTCGTCAGCAGATCGAAGAAGCGACCTCTGACTACGATCGTGAAAAACTGCAGGAGCGCGTAGCGAAACTGGCCGGCGGCGTTGCCGTTATCAAGGTTGGCGCAGCCACTGAAGTTGAAATGAAAGAGAAGAAAGCCCGCGTTGAAGACGCCCTGCACGCAACCCGCGCCGCAGTGGAAGAAGGCGTGGTTGCCGGCGGCGGCGTAGCGCTGATCCGCGTTGCAGGCAAAATCGCCGCGCTGAAAGGCGACAACGAAGACCAGAACGTGGGTATCAAAGTTGCGCTGCGCGCAATGGAAGCCCCTCTGCGTCAGATCGTGGTCAACGCCGGTGAAGAAGCTTCCGTTATCGCCAACCAGGTGAAAGCGGGCGAAGGCAGCTACGGCTACAACGCTTACTCTGAAGAATACGGCGACATGATCGCGATGGGTATCCTGGATCCAACCAAAGTGACCCGTTCTGCTCTGCAGTACGCGGCTTCCGTGGCTGGCCTGATGATCACCACCGAATGCATGGTCACCGACCTGCCGAAGGCTGACGCACCGGATCTGGGCGCAGCAGGCGGCATGGGTGGCATGGGCGGCATGGGCGGCATGATGTAATCATCCCCCACACGCTTGTGTGCTGAAAACCCCGGTCATTTGACCGGGGTTTTTTTTAGCTTAAAAATCAATAAAAAGAATGTTTATTTAGCTTGTTATTAGTTCACTGAATGAATTATTGCATTATTTTGCTTTTACCCTAAACCGTTGTCGTTTCGTACCGATATAGCCCTTACCGAGCGGGGAATTTCCCCTCGCCGGTGTGACTGTCAACGGAGACGACTTATGCTGAAAAATATGAAAATAGCCACCTGGCTGATGTTGATGCTGTTGCTGCTGGGCTTGATGCCCATGGGAACCGGCGCCATCGCCTTCTATTTCATGCAGCAAAACGGCCACAGCATCGACAGGATGAGCACCTTCTCCGACGAGGAAGCGGCGCTGAACCGCAGTTGGCGTGCTTTGCTGCAAACGCAGACGCTGATCGACAACATGGCGTTCGAGCGCTGGGCGCAGACCAGCAGAGCCGATATTCAACAGGGTATCGATGAGGCGCGCGGTGAGCTGCGCAGCGCCGACGTCGCGTTCAACCTGTTTTGGGAGACGCCGGGCCTGACGGTATCGCGCCCGGATCTGGGCGAGGCGATGAAAAAGGTCTACCTGGCGCAGCAGGCGGTGCTGAAGCAAGAACTGACGCTGTTGGCCGACACGCCGCAGGCGGCGCTGATCGAGCGGCTGCACGCCATGGCGGCAGAGAAGCGCCAGGTGCGCCAGCGGCTGGATAACCAGTTTGCCGACTACATGCGGGCCACGGTGGCTGCCCACCGTCTGGCAGTGGAAGAGGCGGAGCAGACCCAAAAAGTCTTCGCTCGCCTGCTAAGCGGCACCCTGGCGGCGATCCTGCTGCTGCTGGTCGCCGTGCAGCGTGATTTCCGCCGGCGCTTGATTCTGCCGCTGCGCCAGATCGCCGAACATTTGCAAAAGGTTGGGCGCGGCGATCTACGCAGCGAGATCGCGGTACGCAACAACAATGAGATCGGCATGCTGTTCGCCAGCCTACGCACGATGCAGCAGGAGCTGAGTGCCACCGTGCAGC
Source organism: Serratia sp. B501 (assembly GCF_051172315.1). NCBI lineage: Bacteria > Pseudomonadati > Pseudomonadota > Gammaproteobacteria > Enterobacterales > Yersiniaceae > Serratia > Serratia sp. B501. The sequence continues at coordinate 506,738 of NZ_JBPIZB010000004.1, read as the reverse complement.
AGGTGCGTGACGGCGTGGAGTCGATCAACCACGGTACGCACGAGATCGCCGTCGGCAACGCCGATCTCTCCAGCCGCACCGAAGAACAAGCCAGCGCGCTGACGGAAACCGCCGCCAGCATGGAGCAGATCACCGCCACGGTGCGGCAAAACGCCGATAACGCCACTCAGGCCGCCGGCATGGTCAATCAGACCGCCGCCATTGCCCGCAACGGCGAAACGCTGATGGCCAGCGCGGTCGACAAGATGCGGGCGATCAACGACAGCGCGCGTCAGGTGGGGGATATCACCAGCGTGATCGACGGCATCGCCTTCCAGACCAACATTCTGGCGCTGAACGCCGCCGTCGAGGCCGCGCGTGCCGGGGAGCAGGGGCGGGGTTTTGCGGTGGTAGCCGGCGAAGTGCGCAATCTGGCGCAGCGCTGCGCGACTTCGGCCAAGGAGATCAGCGGTCTGGTCGACGGCGTAACCGGCGATATCGCCGCCGGCGTGCGGCTGGTGGAACAGGCGGGCGAGACGATGAATGCCATCGTCGGCTCGGTGAACCAGGTGACGTCGCTGATGGATAACATCTCCTATGCGTCGGAAGAGCAAAGCAAAGGCGTCGAGCAGGTCGGGGTGGCGGTGACCCAGATGGATCAGGTGACCCAGCAGAACGCCGCGCTGGTGGAGGAGGTGGCGACCACCGCCGTCGGCGTGGAGGAACAGGCGGCCCTGCTGGCGCAGGCGGTGGCGGTATTCAAACTGGCGGAGGGGGAACCGCGCCAGGACGAAGAGCAGGCGCAGCCATCGGCGGCCGGTGCCGGTTGGGTATAACGCCGCCGCACTGTATTTGATGATATTTTTGCCGCCCGGGGCGATTTAGCTGGTAAACTGGTAAGTCATCAGCTGTCGCTCAAGACGTTGGCCCGCTCGCGTGGCAACGGATGCTTAAGAGATGGCATCGCTTTCTGATATACCCTATGAATTTCAAGTTGTAGCTAGGCGGCCAGCTCGTGAGTCCCCAGGCGCTTACTTGAGTAAGTAACTGGGGTGAGCTAGTGCAGTCAACAACGCTACAGCTTGAAAGGCGACGGGTAGAAGATTTTGCGTAATTCTCAACATCGAATGGGGAACAAGATGCGGATTAAAGCCTTACTGGGTCTTTCGGCAGCGATGCTGCTGGCGGGTTGCAGCACCACTCATGAACTGACCGCTGCGGGTCAGCAGATCAAGTTCACCGACAGCAAGCCGGCGGCGGAATGCCAGCTGCTGGGGGAAGTGACCGGCACCCAGAGCAACTGGCTGTCCGGCAACGGCGGTGAAGGCAGCTCCATGCGCGGTGCGGCCAACGATCTGCGCAACAAGGCAGCGGCGATGGGCGGCAACGTCATTTACGGCGCCAACAGCCCAAGCCAGAACCTGCTCTCCAGCTTCGCGCCGCTGGACAGCAAAATGGTCGGCCAGGTTTACAAGTGCCCGTAAGGCGCTGAGGCCTAACGCCGCGAAGAGATAAAAAAGAGGAATGCCACGGCATTCCTCTTTTCGTTTCGTCGAGCCCTGTGGCGCGCGTCACTCCTGCATCAGGCGCAGGTCGATCGGCGTTTTGCTCGGTTCGCCGCCCACTTCACGCGTCAGGCGCGGCACCAGATAACCGGACACCTTGCTCAGCAGCGCCTGCATGATGACGCGCGCTTCATCGTCGCTGACCATGAAATGCGCCGCGCCCTGCACTTTGTCCAGCACGTGGATGTAATAGGGCAGGATGCCGGCGTCGAACAGCGCGTTGCTGAGCGCCGCCAGCGTATCGGCATCGTCGTTGACGTCGCGCAGCAGCACGCTCTGGTTGAGCAGCGTGACGCCGGCGAGGCGCAACTGGGCCATGGCGCTCTGCAGCTCGCGGTCGATTTCGTTGGCGTGGTTGATGTGCGTGACCATCAGCACCTGCAGGCGCGAGGCCGACAGCAGGCGGCACAGCGCCGCCGTAATGCGCGCCGGGATCACCACCGGCAGACGGGTGTGAATGCGCAGGCGTTTCAGGTGCGGGATGGCCTCCAGCTCGCCGACCAGCCACTCCAGCTCGCTGTCTTTGGCCATCAGCGGATCGCCGCCGGAAAAAATGATCTCGTCCAGTTCCGGGTGTTGGCGGATATAATCCAGCGCCTGCCGCCAGTTGTTCTTGTTGCCCTGATTATCCTGATAGGGGAAGTGACGGCGGAAACAGTAACGGCAGTTGACCGCACAGCCGCCTTTGACCAGCAGCAGCGCGCGATTGCGGTATTTGTGCAGCAGGCCCGGCACCACGCTGCGCTGTTCATCCAGCGGATCGGTGGTGAACCCTGGGGCGTTGATGAACTCCTCTCTGGCGGTCAGCACCTGGCGCAGCAGCGGGTCGTTGGCATCGCCGGGGCGCATGCGCGCAGCGAAGGCGCGCGGCACGCGCAGGGCAAACAGCCGACGGGCATCGCGCCCCTGCGGCAGTTCCGGGTGCGTATTCAGTGACAAAAGCTGCAGTAATTCATCGGGATCGGTAATAACATCGGCGAGTTGATGCAACCAATCTTCTCTATGTGCCGTACTTTGGGTTATAATGTGTGCCATTTTTTTGGCTAAGCTACCAGTTCAAATATTCAGAGGGCCATCATGGCGACTTATTCTAGCAACGATTTCCGTCCGGGTCTTAAAATCATGTTCGAGGGCGAACCTTACGCCGTCGAAGCCAGTGAGTTCGTTAAGCCGGGCAAAGGCCAGGCGTTCGCGCGCGTGAAAATGCGCCGTCTGCTGACCGGCACCCGCGTGGAAAAAACCTTCAAGTCTACCGATTCTTGCGAAGGCGCAGACGTGATGGACACCAACATGAACTACCTGTACAGCGACGGTGAGTTCTACCACTTCATGCACCCTGAGTCTTTCGAACAGCATCAGGTTGACGGCAAAACCGTCGGCGACGCGGCCAAATGGCTGCAGGATAACGCAGAGTGCATCATCACCCTGTGGGATGGCCGTCCAATCGCCGTTCAGCCGCCGAACTTCATCGAAGCGGAAATCACCGATACCGATCCTGGCCTGAAAGGCGATACCGCAGGGACTGGCGGCAAGCCGGCTACCCTGAGCACCGGCGCCGTGGTAAAAGTGCCGTTGTTCGTCCAGATCGGCGAAGTGATCAAGGTTGACACTCGCTCTGGCGAATACGTCTCTCGCGTTAAGTAAGTTTCAAAACAGAGGAACCCCCGCGGTTCCTCTGTTTTATCCCATCCCCGTTCGTTGGCAGAAAATCCGCATGTTCAAGAAAACGCTGTTGGCCGTGCTCTCCCTGTTGTTCCTTTTCTCCCTCAGCAGTTGCAATACGTTTCGCGGTTTTGGCGAAGACGTTCAGCATCTCGGCGGCGCCATCTCCCGCACGGCCAGCTGATCCCGCCTTTAACCCGATGTATTTGCGCCACAAAGCCGGTCACGATCCCACACCCTCCGTCAATTTTGACTACGCTTAGAAAGCCGTACTTTTTCATCAACGACAAATAAGGACTTTCTTATGCTGAAGAAAAGTATTATCGCGATCTTCTCTTTGATGATTTTGAGCTCGCTGACCGCCTGTAATACCACCCGCGGTGTGGGTGAAGACATTCAGGCCGGCGGCAAGGCTATTCAGCGCAGCGCGGAATAATCCGCATTCCACCCGGCGGCGTTCCGGCTGCGGAGAGCCGCCACATTTCTATCCCTTGCCTGAGCGTTAACGCTGCTGCTATCCTGCCGCAGTGCGGGTGAGGTTACCCGTCATGCATCACCTCGCTAAACGGGACGACCCGTTTACGCGTCATTTTATCGGGGACGACCCCAGTGGTAGGGAGGCCGTCTCATGGCCTGGATTATTCTGCTTATCGCCGGTTTGCTCGAAGTGGTTTGGGCTATCGGTCTGAAATACACCCACGGTTTTACCCGGCTGACGCCGAGCATCATCACCATCGCCGCGATGGTGGTCAGCATGTTGCTGTTGGCCAACGCCATGAAAACGCTGCCCGCCGGCACCGCCTACGCGGTGTGGACCGGCATCGGCGCGGTGGGTGCGGCCATCATGGGCATGGTGCTGTTGGGCGAATCGACCAATATTGCGCGCATCATCAGCCTGTGCCTGATCGTGGTCGGCATACTCGGGCTGAAGTTCAGCAGTCACTGATCGGCGGACTGCTGCACCCAAATCAGCTTGTTGGTGGCGAAACCGTAGCCTTTGGCTGTCTGCAATAAGCGGTCGCGCACGGCGGCGTCAAGCGTCGGCGTGCGCGACAGGATCCACAGATAGTCGCGGTTCGGGCCGCAAACCAGCGCGTAGCGATACGCCGGATCCAGGGCAATCACGTTGTAGCCGCCATAGAAGGGGCCGAAGAACGACACTTTCAGCGCCGCGACCTGCGGTGAACCGATAAAGTAGGCTTTGCCTTCGCTTTCTTGCCATTGCTGTTTCTGCGGATTGAAGCCGCGATTGATGACTTTCAGCCCGCCGTCGGCGCGTGGGCTGTAGTGGGCGGTCACCTGCTGCAAACCGCGTTCAAAACGATGATCCAGACGTGCGATCTCATACCAGGTGCCGAGATAGCGCTGGCTGTCGAAATTGTTCACGACCTTGATGTCTTTAGCCGGAGAGACGCTGCAGGCGACGGAGATCAGGGCGGAAAGCATGACGCAACGCTTTGACCATAAACGCATCGGTGACTCCTGTTTACCGGGGGCGAGTAGACAGTGTAGCCGATGAGAAAAGGGCGGCCAACGGGCGTTGGCCACCTGAGCGGTTTACAGGGTGACGACGCCGATAACGGTGACCACGCTGAGGATCGCCGCCAGACCGTAGAACACCCATTTGCCGGCCGGTACGTGGATCTTCAGATCGTGCATCGCATGGTGGATGCGGTGCAGGCCGCACCACAGCGGCAGAATGATCATCAGCAGCAGGAACAGGCGGCCGATCAGGCTCTGGCAGAACGCCAGCACGCGCTCGTAACCCAGCGCTTCACCGGGGAACAGCCCCAGCGGCAGCAAAATGCCGATCAGCAGCACGATAGCCGGCGCGACGATCGCGCCCCACATGCCGCCGGCGCCGAACAATCCCCAGAAAACCGGCTCGTCGGAGCGTTTAGGTGCTTGATTTATCATGTTTCCTCCGGATTAGAACAGGGCCACGGCCAGGATGACCACGCTGACGACGATCGTGACGGCCCACAGCCCTTTCACGATGGGGCCCGGTCCCATTTTCTCGCTGTTGACCACGATATTGGCGGCCTTCGGCGCCAGATCGAACCAGGTTTTGGTGTGCAGCGCCGCCGCCAGCAATGCGACGACGTTGATTAACAGCACCAGCGGATTCTGCAAGAAACCGACGAAGCCGGCCCAGCTCTCGGCGCCGCCCTTCAGCGCGAACACGCCGTAGAGCAGCACGATGCTGAACCAGACGGCCAGCACCGAGGTGCCTTCGCGCAGCATGTAGAAACGGTAGAAGCCGAGCTTTTGCCACCAGGTGGGCGTCATGGTGTGCACATAGGGCTTACGTTGAGTTGTCATGGCAATTTTCTCCCTTATTGCGGCTTCAACATGGCGATCATGAAGTCTTTGGCGCTCTCCACCTTGCCTTGCTGGATAGCGGCGGCGGGATCGACGTGTTTCGGACAGACTTCGGAGCAATAGCCGACGAAGGTGCAGCTCCAGACGCCGTTTTGGCCGTTGAGCTGCGGCATGCGCTGTTTCTTGCCGTGGTCGCGGTTGTCCAGGTTATAGCGGTGCGCCAGCGTGATCGCCGCCGGGCCGATAAACTCGGGGTTGAGGCCGAACTGCGGGCACGCCGCGTAGCACAGGCCGCAGTTGATGCAGCCGGAGAACTGGTGGTATTTGGCCATCTGCGCCGGAGTCTGCACGTTCGGGCCATCCTCCGGTTTGCGATCGTTGCCGATGATGTACGGTTTGATCGCCTCCAGGCTTTCGATGAAGTGGGTCATGTCGACCACCAGATCGCGCTCGATCGGGAAGTTGCCCAGCGCTTCGACCTTCATGCCGCCGACGTAGTCGCGCAGGAAGGTTTTGCACGCCAGCTTCGGCACGCGGTTGACCATCATGCCGCAGGAGCCGCAGATCGCCATGCGGCAAGACCAGCGGTAGGAGAGGTCCGGCGCCAGGTTATCCTTGATATAGCCCAGCGCGTCGAGCAGCGAGGTCTGTTCGTCGTAAGGCACGGCGTAAGTGACGAAATGCGGCTCGGCGTCGCTTTCCGGGTTATAGCGCATGACTTCGATCTTCAGGGTTTGCATCTCAGCCATTTGCCTGCTCCTTATTCTTTTTCTCCTGCGCTTCGGCTTCTGCGCCGTAGACGCGTTTGGCCGGCGGCAGCTTGGTGATTTTCACGTCGCTGTATTCGAGACGCGGCGCGCCCTGCGGATTGTGGAACGCCAGCGTATGCTTGAGGAAGTTGACGTCGTCACGCTCGGTGCAGCCTTCGTCCAGGCGCTGGTGGGCGCCGCGCGACTCTTTGCGGTTAAATGCGGAGTGCGCCATGCATTCAGCGACGTCCAGACCATAACCCAGCTCGATGGTGTACAGCAGATCGGTATTGAACACGCTGGTGTTGTCGGTGATTTTGACGCGCTTGAAACGTTCTTTCAGCTCGGCCAGCTTATCGATGGTTTTTTGCATCAGCTCCGGCGTGCGGTAGATGCCGCAGCCTTCTTCCATCGACAGCCCCATTTCGTCGCGGATCTTCGCCCAGTTTTCGTTGCCTTCCTGCTTCATCAGGTTGCTCAGGCGGGTTTCGACGTCGCGGGTTTGCGCATCCAGCGCGCTGCCGTTGGCCGGCGCGGTTTCCAGCGCGCGGCGCGCGGCGTGTTCACCGGCGACGCGGCCGAATACCACCAGTTCCGCTAGCGAGTTGGAGCCGAGACGGTTGGCGCCGTGCAGGCCGACGGAGGAGCATTCGCCGACTGCGAACAGCCCTTTGATGCGGGTTTCGCAGTTCTGGTCGGTTTCAATGCCGCCCATGGTGTAGTGCGCGGTAGGGCGCACCGGGATCGGATCTTTCACCGGATCGACGCCGACGTAGGCTTTGGCCAGTTCACAGATGAACGGCAGCCGCTCCAGCAGCTTTTTCTCGCCCAGGTGGCGCAGATCGAGGTAGACCACGTCGCCGCGCGGGGTGGCGATGGTGCGGCCGGCGCGCCATTCGTGCCAGAAGGCCTGGGACACTTTATCGCGCGGGCCCAGCTCCATGTATTTGTTCTTCGGCTCGCCCAGCGGGGTTTCCGGGCCCATGCCGTAGTCTTGCAGGTAACGGTAGCCGTCTTTGTTCACCAGAATGCCGCCTTCGCCGCGGCAGCCCTCGGTCATCAGGATGCCGGAACCGGGCAGGCCGGTCGGGTGATACTGCACGAACTCCATGTCGCGCAGCGGTACGCCGTGGTGGAACGCCATGCCCATGCCGTCGCCGGTAACGATGCCGCCGTTGGTGTTGTAGCGATAAACGCGCCCGGCGCCGCCGGTGGCCATCACCACCGCGTTGGCGCGGATCTGCACGCGGGTGCCTTCCATCATGTTGAGCGCCACCAGGCCGCGCGCCTGGCCGTCATCCACCAGGATATCCAGCACGAAGTGCTCGTCGAAGCGTTGGATTTGCGGGTATTTCAGCGAAGTCTGGAACAGGGTGTGCAGCATGTGGAAGCCGGTCTTGTCGGCGGCGAACCAGGTGCGTTCGATCTTCATGCCGCCGAAGCGCCGCACGTTGACCGAACCGTCCGGTTTGCGGCTCCATGGGCAGCCCCACTGCTCAAGCTGGGTCATCTCGCGCGGGCACTGATGCACGAAGTGATCGACCACGTCCTGCTCGCACAGCCAGTCGCCGCCGGCGACGGTGTCGTGGAAGTGATAGTCGAAGGTATCGTGATCCTGGGTGACGGCGGCGGAGCCCCCCTCGGCGGCGACCGTGTGGCTGCGCATCGGGTAGACCTTAGAGATCAGCGCGATTTTCAGTTGGGGATTGGCTTCCGCTGCGGCTATTGCTGCACGTAAACCAGCGCCCCCGGCCCCAATAATGGCAAGATCGGCGTTAAAGGTTTGCACTGCATTCCTCCAATGTTCTTGTTAAGAACGGCAAGTTAAATATCTATGCTTAAAATTTAGCGAACTCTTCGGGTGCTAACTAATTGAACCGATTAATGTTGCTTAAAGGTTAAGGATAGATATCTCCCACCAATAATGGGGAATTAACTATACCTAAAGTTAAGTAGTCGAAATTTGATGTGATCGATTGTTTTGTCGATTAACGCCTGCCCGGCAGGCTTGTCTGTTTTTTTGCGCGTTCGGCCGGCTTTACCCTTTTTAACGCGCTTTTGCCGCCCTTTTATCGGAAATTGGCGTTATCGCCGGTTGCGCATCGTGAAGAATTTGTTTGGCTGCAAGGATGCGAGTAGACTGCATCCCCTGTTTGATTTCGGAGTTAATTACCATGAGCGAAACGGCAAGCTGGCAGCCTAGTGCACCCATCGCCAATTTGTTGAAACGCGCAGCGATTCTGGCTGAGATCCGGCGTTTCTTCGCCGATCGTGGCGTGCTGGAAGTTGAGACGCCCACCATGAGCCAGGCGACGGTCACCGACGTTCACCTGTTCCCGTTCGAGACGCGTTTCGTCGGGCCGGGAGCGGCAGAGGGCCTGACGCTATACATGATGACCAGCCCGGAATATCACATGAAGCGCCTGTTGGCGGCGGGCAGCGGCCCGATCTACCAAATGGGGCGCAGCTTCCGCAATGAAGAAGCCGGGCGGCATCACAACCCGGAATTCACCATGCTGGAGTGGTACCGTCCGCACTACGACATGTACCGCCTGATGAATGAAGTGGACGATCTGCTGCAACAGGTGCTGGACTGCGAGAGCGCGGAGACCCTGTCCTATCAGCAGGCGTTCCTGCGCCATCTGGACATCGATCCGCTGTCGGTGGAGAAGGCGCAGCTGCGCGAAGCGGCGGCCAAACTCGATCTGAGCAACATCGCCGATACCGAAGAAGATCGCGATACGCTGCTGCAGCTGCTGTTCACCGTGGGCGTGGAACCGCATATCGGCCGTGAAAAACCGGCGTTCGTGTACCACTTCCCGGCCAGCCAGGCGGCGTTGGCGGAGATCAGCACCGAAGACCACCGCGTGGCGGAGCGTTTCGAGGTGTACTTCAAGGGCATCGAGCTGGCGAACGGTTTCCGCGAGCTGACCGACGGCCGTGAACAACAGCAGCGTTTCGAGCAGGACAACCGCAAACGCGCGGAGCGCGGCCTGCCGCAGCAACCGATCGACTACAACCTGTTGGCGGCGTTGCAGCACGGCATGCCGGAGTGTTCCGGCGTGGCGCTGGGCGTGGATCGTCTGGTGATGCTGGCGCTGGGCGCCGAGAGCCTGAGCGACGTATTAGCCTTCCCGGTCGGGATCGCCTGACGTTTCAGGACGGGTCAAAAGCAAAAAAGGGGGTCGGCATTTGCCGGCCCTTTTTTTATCGCGAGAAACGCTTACAGCCCCCCGGCGTCGCGCTTGGTGTTCGGCGCCGGCGTGGACGGCGGCGTGCGGCCGTTGTTGGTTAGCCGCGACAGCGTCTCGGTACGCACCTGGAACGGCGGGTACGGCAGCGTGATGCCGTGCTCGCGGTAGCCCGCCAGGATCAGCTGATGGATCTCATGGCGCAGCGGCATACGGTGGCCCATCTCGGCGGCGTAAATACGCATCTCGAAGATCTGAATGCCTTGCTGCAGATCGACCAGATAGACCTCCGGCGCCGGGTTATCCAGCACCAGCGCGCAGCGCTCGGCGGCGTTCATCAGGATCTTGGTCACTTCTTCGCTGTTGGCCTCGCCCGGCGCCGGTACGGTCAGCACCACACGGGTCAGGGTATCCGACAGCGACCAGTTGACGAACTGTTCGGTGATGAACGCTTTGTTCGGCACGATGATCTCTTTGCGGTCCCAGTCCGAGATGGTGGTGGCGCGGGTATTGATCTTGGTGACGGTGCCGGTCAGGTTGCGGATCGTCACGGTGTCGCCGATGCGGATCGGTTTCTCGAACAGGATGATCAAGCCGGAGATGAAGTTGGAGAAGATCTCCTGCATGCCGAAGCCCAACCCCAGACTGAGCGCGGTAACCACCCACTGCAGTTTCGACCATTCGATGCCGATCCAGGCAAAGCTGAGCACCGCGCCGAACAGCAGCAGCAGGTACTTGGTGATGGTGGTGATGGCGTAGCCGGTGCCCGGGGACAGATCCAGGTGCTGCAGCACCGCCAGCTCCAGCAGCGCCGGCAGGTTGCGCACCAGCTGCATGGTGATGATCAACACCAGAATGGCGATCAGAACCGCGCCGAGGGTGATCGGATGGGCGGTTTCCACGCCGTTCACCGTCGAGGTTACGTCCCACAGCGAGATATTTTCCAGGAAGGCGAACGCGGAGTGGATCTCCGACCACAGTACGATCACCGACACCAGCGCGATCAGCGTCAGGATCGAACGCACCAGCCGCAGCGACTGGGCGCTGATGGTGTCCAGATCGAAGTCCGAATCGTCCGGATCGATGGCGCCTTCGGTGCTGTTCGGGGTATGTGAAGTTTCGTCTTCGCCGCGGGCGCGCTGGGCCAGGATGTCGGCGCGGCGCTGCTTGGCGCGATCGAAGGCGATGCGCCGCCGCTGGATCAACATCCAACGGCGGATGATGTGGTAGACGACCAGCAGCAGGAACCAGATCGCCACCGAAGTTTCCAGACGCGCCAACAGTGCCTGCGCGGTGGTGAGGTAACCGACGGTCGAGGCCAGCGCCGCCAGCAGCGGCGCCGACAGCAGCAGCCCCCAGAAGGCGCTGTTGAGCATGTTGTCGCCGGAGCCGTTTTTATCCAGATACAGCGGAATGCCGGCGCGTTTCAGGCTGTGGGTGACCAGCGCCAGCGCCAGACACAGCAGGATGAAGCACAGCCGCCCCAGGGTGTTGGCGAACTCGCGTTCTTTCAGGCTATCGAAGGTGATCAGCGCCATGATCAGCGGCACGATCAGCCAGATCGACATCTTGTAGTAGCGCATGGCGCGCGAAACCTGCTTCGCCGGCCAGCGGAAGTGCACGATGAACAGCCCCTGCGGGTGGGCGAAGGCGGCGCAGATCATGCAGATCCACAGGATCGGCAGCGTGGCGGTTACCCCTTTGCCGATCGCTTCCGCCACCGGGTAGTTCCAGGCGCTTTGCAGGCCGTAACCGAGCGCGGCCCACAGCACCGGCAGCGGCATCGCCACCAGAATCGACCAGAACACGGTGCGCACCGTCAGGAAGAATTCGTCCTGCGTCACCTTGCCGACGCGGCTGCTCGCGCGCTCGAGGAAGGCGTGGTAGTGCTTGCGCGAGCTGATGCTGAAAATCACCAGCAGCAGGGCGCCGAAGATCGGGATCAGCGTTTCGCGGCTGGTCACCATCATCATGAAGGCGCCGCCGAGTTGAGACAGCGTGTCCAGCGACAGGACGCGCGTCAGATCGTGCGCCACGTTGAGCGGGTAGGAGAAGTTGATCGGATTGACGTCCGGCACCCAGAACAGATAGCGGTGGGTGGCGTCGCGAATTTCGTTCAACGCTTCGATCAGCTGGGTGTTGGCCACCTTCAGCTTGGTCAGCTCGAGGATTTGGGTGTCGCACCCGGATAACAACGAGTTGAGCAGCTCGCGCTGGGTGCGCAGCTGGGCATCGACGATGCGTTGCTCCTGATTGGTCAGCGCGCTGCCGTCGTCGCGTTTGAATTCGCGCTGCGACAGTTTTTCCAGCTGGTTTTCAAACTGCAGGCGCTGCACGCGCAGCTGGGCCATGTCGCCGTCCAGCTGTTGCGGCTTGGGCATTTCCGGCAGTGTCGCCACCTGGGCGCGCAGGGTTTCCCCCAGCGCCGACGACGAACCGAGCCACTGGGCCTGCTCGATGATGGTGCTCAGCGCCTGGCGCACCTGCAGCGTCTGCGCCGCCGCCTGCCGCTGCTGCGATGAAATCAGATCCATGCGCTGCGCCTGGCTGTTCAGCGCGGCGGACAGTTCGCGGTTGATCTGCAGCTGCTGGCTGATGCTTTTTGGCAAATCGCCGTTCTGCTCGGCCAACTGCTCGGTTTTTTCCAGCGCCAGCTCTGCTTCGCGTTGTCGTTGGGCGTTGAGGTTGTTGCGCAGCGCCTGCAGCTGAACGTCTATTTTCTCGTGGCGCTTTTTATAGACCTCGGCGCGCATGCGCGCCAGCTCCTGACGGTTGTTGGCCGACAGCTGCGCCAGCTCCAGCTCGTCCACTTTGGCTTTGCGCGCCGCGGCTTCGGCCTGCAGCAGGGCCAGGGCGGCCTGCGCATAAGGCGTGGTCGGGTTGGCGGGCTGCGCCTGCAGGCGGCGCTGCACTTCCGTCAGCGCACGGCGGGCGTCGGTCTGCTGCTGCGGCAGCTGGCCGAGCGAATCGCTGATCTCCCGCGTGCGATCCTGTTCTTGCTGCAGCAGGCGCGCCTGTTCCAGCAGCAGGCTGCTGGTTTGCAGGATCTGCTGTTCCAGCTCGGCGGCCGGCAGATCGTCGCCGTTAGGCAAGATCTTGTTGCTTTCCAGCACCAGCTGACGGCGCAGCTCCTGCGTCATCTTCGGAAAATCGTCGATCACCCTCTGATACTGCTCGGAGCGAGTCTGCGACTCTTTGCGCTCCGTCAGCCAGTTGAGGGCGCTTTGCAGCGCCTCGGTGGTTTCCGCCTGATTCGGCGCGTTTTTGCTGCTTTCCGCCTGCTTCAGCTCCTGTTTGAGCTGGGTCTCGGTCGGCACGGGGGCGGCCAGCGCCGGTTGCCACAGCAGGCAACCGAGCAAAAGCGTGATGAAAAGGCGCACGGCGTCGATTCCTTTAGAGCGGGGTCTGTGGCGTTTCAGCGGCGGCCGGGATTTCGGCGAAGGCTTCACCCATGCGGGTGACGGTGCCGTTATGCAGCTGCGGCGCAAACTGCACGCTGCCTGCGGTAAACAGGTTGATCACCGTGGAGCCGAGTTTGAAACGGCCCATCTCGGCGCCTTTTTCCAGCGCGATAGCGCCTTCTTCGCCGGCGGCCGGGTAGGTCCAGCGCTTGATGATGCCTTCGCGCGGCGGCGTGACGGTGCCGTCCCAGACGGTTTCGATGCTGCCGACGATGGTGGCGCCGACCAGGATTTGCACCATCGGCCCGATGTCGGTGTCGAATACGCAGATCACGCGCTCGTTGCGCGCGAACAGGTTAGGCACGTTGGCGGCGGTGAGCGGGTTGACCGAGAACAAATCGCCCGGCACATAGATCATTTCGCGCAGCACGCCGGCGCACGGCATGTGTACGCGGTGATAGTCGCGCGGCGCCAGATAGGTGGTGGCGAACAGGCCGTTGCGGAACGGCTCGGCCAACAGATAGTTGCCGGCCAGCAGCGCTTCGAGGCTGTAGTGGTGGCCTTTGGCCTGGAAGATTTGATCGTCGCGGATCGGGCCGAGCTGGCTGATGGCGCCATCGGCAGGCAGCGCCAGCCAGTTGGCGTCGGCGACGATCGGGCGCGCGCCGTCGCGCAGCGGGCGCACGAAGAAGTCGTTGAAGGTGGCGTAAGACGCCAGGTCCGGATTTTGCGCTTCCTGCATGTCCACGCGGTAGAAGCGGGCGAAGGTTTTGACCACCAGTTGGGTCAGCCAGCCGGCCCGTTTGTCGGCGCCCCAGCCCGCCAGGCGGGTCAGCGCCAGCTTCGGCAGCCAATATTGCAGTTTAATCTTGATGCTATCCAGCACGTTAACCTCGTGAATCAGGGTAAAGGGCGCGCATTGTAACGAGGGCTCCGCCGTCGTCAATGCTCGCTCGTCAGTGTCAGTCTGCGGCGTCCGTGAAGTTCTTGCGAACCTTCACCTGCGCCATGCTTTCCAGAATACGGTGATAGTTGTCGAACCGCTCTTGCGCGATATCGCCTTTCTCCATCGCCGCGCGAATGGCGCAGCCGGGATCGGTATCGTGGCGGCAGTCGCGGAATTTGCAACCGCCTAAATAATCACGAAATTCGACAAAGCCGCGGGTGATTTGTTCCGGCTCCAGGTGCCACAGGCCAAACTCGCGCACCCCTGGGGAGTCGATCACGTCGCCGCCGTGCTGGAAATGGTACAGCCGCGCGGCGGTGGTGGTATGTTGCCCGAGGCCCGAGACGTCGGAAACCTGATTTACCAGAATTTGCTCTTCAGACGGCGGCAGCAGCGCGTTCAGCAAGCTGGACTTGCCGACCCCGGACTGACCGGCGAAGATGCTGATGCGCCCGGCCAGCGCCTGTTCGAACTCCGCCATGCCTTCCCGCGTTTGGCTGGAGACTTCCAGCACCCGGTAGCCAATCTTGCGATAGATATCCATCATGCCGTCGACCAGCTTGCGCGCTTCGGCGTCCAGCAGGTCAATTTTGTTGAGCACGATCAGCGGCTCGACTTCGAGCGTTTCGCAGGCCACCAGATAACGGTCGATGATGTTCAGTGACAGCTCGGGCAGGATCGCCGACACGATGACGATCTGATTGATATTGGCGGCGATCGGCTTCACGCCGTCATAGAAGTCCGGGCGCGTCAGCACCGAGGTGCGTTCGTGCACCGCTTCCACAATGCCTTTTACCCCTTCATGGGCGCCCAGGCCGGGGCGCCACACCACGCGATCGCCGGTCACCAGCGAACGCAATGTGCGGCGGATGTTGCAGCGGTGCTGAGTGCCATCCGGCGCCTCAACGTCGGCGTGCATGCCGAAACGGCTGATGACGACGCCTTCCTGCGGCTCGCCCAGCTGGGAATCATCCGGTTCCGGTTTGTTATCGGCGCGCTTCAGACGGCGCTGATGGTTCGCCTGCACGCGGCGTTGCTGACCTTTGGACAGTTTGTTCTTACTCACTGCGCCTCACTTGAATCGGTTTTATACCTTTACGTATACGCATAGCCGCGGCGGGGGACTTGCCCCGGGCGCAGCCTTGAACCCGTCAGGGTATATGTCGCCCATGGCGACCAAAAAGACTATGATACACGCTATTTTATATTAAATAACCGTTGTTAGCCGCCGGCTGCGGCGTGTCGCCATCGGCGGCGGCCGTCGTCTCGTCCGCACAGCGTTTTTCTCTCGGCTTTTAGGCAGGAAACATCATGACAGCAAACGAAAATAACCTGATTTGGATCGATTTGGAGATGACCGGGCTGGATCCCGAGCGTGACCGCATTATCGAGATCGCCACGCTGGTCACCGACGCCAATCTGAACATCCTGGCGGAAGGGCCGGTGATCGCCGTGCACCAATCCGACGAGCAGCTGGCCTTGATGGACGAGTGGAACGTGCGCACCCATACCGGCAGCGGGCTGGTGGAGCGGGTGAAAGCCAGCCGGCAGGACGATCGCGCCGCCGAGCTGGAAACCATCGCCTTCCTGCAGCAATGGGTGCCGGCCGGTAAATCGCCGATCTGCGGCAACAGCGTGGGCCAGGATCGCCGTTTCCTGTTCCGCTACATGCCGGAGCTGGAGGCCTACTTCCATTACCGCTACCTGGACGTCAGCACGCTGAAAGAACTGGCGCGCCGTTGGAAGCCGGAAATTCTCGGCGGCTTTAAGAAGCAGGGCACCCATCAGGCGCTGGATGACATCCGCGAATCGGTGGCCGAACTGGCTTATTACCGCGAGCATTTCATTCAGCTTTAAGGCGATGGCGGCCTCTGCGGGGAAAAAACGCCGTTTTTAGCCGCTTAATTCGCCAATCTGGCGCTTTAATCGGCAATCAAACAAAAATCGCGTTTTTTTGCTTTCAGGGGCTTGCGACAAAAAGGATTTCTCGTATAATGCGCACCCCGTACCGATGAAGAATTTCGTAAAGTTCCACCATCGATACGCCGGGCGGGAATAGCTCAGTTGGTAGAGCACGACCTTGCCAAGGTCGGGGTCGCGAGTTCGAGTCTCGTTTCCCGCTCCAAATTCAACAATGTCGCGATGCGGCATGATGAATAAATAAAGCAGTATCAAGCAGTACCTATGCGACGCGGGAATAGCTCAGTTGGTAGAGCGCAACCTTGCCAAGGTTGAGGTCGCGAGTTCGAGCCTCGTTTCCCGCTCCAAAAATTCAAAGGTCACGCCAGTGTTTGGTGACCGGATGCCAAAAGCATCTCAATGCGGGAATAGCTCAGTTGGTAGAGCACGACCTTGCCAAGGTCGGGGTCGCGAGTTCGAGTCTCGTTTCCCGCTCCAATTTTCTCTTCGTTTCAAACTCAAATCCAACGCCTTATCCGGCGCGGGTTTTTGTCCCGTTTTACACACCTGCTAAAAACGTTGTGAACAGAGTTATCCACAGCCTCTGTACATAAACCCGCCAGCCTGAAAAATCAACGTCATACAAATTAAATATTTATACATTTGATTTATAAGCTTATTTATTTATCCCAAAACGTTATGCCGATCACTTGCTCTTTTTGTTGCAGTTGAAAGACAACGTGTTTTTATTTTTATGCACAAATCCACAGAGTGAGATTTCGGGCGATACGCCCGTGCGGCGCACCCCGTCAGGCATCCCTTGGCAAACCTTTTTCCACAGCCCGTATCAACCGTTTTTTCTGCGCCGTTTGCACCTCGATGCCCTGCGCTTCACGGCGAGCGAGCTGTTGCGCCAGCGCCCAGTGGATATGTTCGTCCAGCATGGCGTCCTGGTCCAAACGCGTGCGCAGCGCGAGCACGATGCTGTCCTCATAAGGCGCATTGCCCAGCGCCACGGCGATATTGCGCAGCCAGCGCAGGTGACCGATGCGGCGTATCGCCGAGCCTTCGGTGATGCGCAGGAATTTTTCTTCCGTCCAACTGAACAGATCGATCAGCTGCGGCGCATGCAGCGCGGCGCGCGGGCTGAAATCGTCTTCGTCGGTGAGTTGCGAAAATCGGTTCCACGGGCAGATCAGCTGGCAGTCGTCGCAGCCGTAGATACGGTTGCCGAGCAGCGGCCGGAATTCCTCCGGGATCGCGCCTTCCAGTTCGATGGTCAGATAGGAAATGCAGCGCCGGGCATCGACGGTGTAGGGCGCGACGATGGCCCCGGTCGGGCAAGTGGTGATGCAGGCGACGCAGCGGCCGCACTGCTCTTCCTGCGGCTGATCCACCGGCAGCGGCAGGTCGATCAGCAGTTCGCCGAGGAAAAACCAGGATCCGGCTTCGCGGTTAAGAATTAGTGAGTGTTTACCAACCCAGCCGATGCCCGCCTTGGCGGCCAGCGCGCGCTCCATGACCGGCGCCGAGTCGACAAAGGGGCGGAAATTCAGTTCGCCGCAGTAGGCCTGGATCTGATCGCCCAACTTTTTCAGGCGCTGACGCAACAGCTTGTGATAATCGCGCCCCAGCGCATAGCGGCTGACGTAGCCCAATTGCGGGTTCTGCAGGGTGCTGGCGAACGCCGCCTTGGCCGGCAGGTAGTTCATGCGCACGCTGATCACCCGCAGCGTGCCCGGCAACAGCTCGTGAGGGCGTGCGCGCAGCATGCCGTGGCGCGCCATCCACTCCATCTCGCCGTGGTACTGTTTGTCGAGCCAGGCCTGCAGCTTCGGCTCTTCCAGGCTGAGATCGGTATCGCAGATGCCAACCTGCTGGAATCCTAGCGATTGCCCCCATTGCTTGATATGTTGGGCGAGTTGATGGAGATCGAGGGGGTGCGTCATGACGGGCCACAGTGAAAAAGCACACGCTGACAGTTTACCACACTCTGTCTGGCCTGCGGATTGGATCCGTCGTTCGGAACCTGCGGCGGCGGCCTCGCTCGGTCTTTCTCTTTACGATTTAATGCTGCGCGCCGGTCAGGCGGCCTACGTACTGGCGCGCGACACTTATCCCTCCTGCAACCACTGGCTGGTGCTCTGTGGCCACGGCAACAACGGCGGCGACGGCTATGTAGTGGCGCGTTTGGCGAAGGCGGCGGGCGTGCAGGTGACGGTGATCACCTGCGAAGGCGCACGCCCTTTGCCGCCGGAGGCCGCAGCGGCCCGCGAGGCCTGGCTGGCCGCCGGCGGCGATATTCTGCCGGCGAACAGCCGCTGGCCGGCGTCCGTCTCTCTTATTATCGACGGTCTGTTAGGCACCGGCCTGGGCAGCGCGCCGCGCGCGCCTTACGATGCGCTGATCGAGGCCGCCAACCGCCATTCGGCGCCGGTGGTGGCGCTCGATATTCCGTCCGGGCTGCTGGCGGAAAGCGGCGCGGCGCCGGGCGCGGTTGTGCGTGCCGCGCATACCGTCACGTTCATCGGCCTCAAGCCGGGTTTGCTGACCGGGCAGGCGCGCGACTGGGTCGGGCAACTTCATCAGAATACGCTAGGCTTAACGGATTGGTTGGCGAAGCAACCGGAACAGATTCAGCGGCTTACCGCCGAGGCGTTGCCGCGCTGGCTGCATCCGCGGCGCCCCTGCGCCCATAAGGGCGAGCATGGCCGTCTGCTGCTGGTGGGCGGCGACCGCGGATTCGGCGGCGCCATTCGCATGGCGGCGGAAGCGGCGCTGCGCAGCGGGGCTGGATTGGTGCGAGTGCTTACTCACATTGAGCACGTCGCGTCGCTGCTGGCGGCCAGGCCGGAGTTGATGGCGCAGGCGCTGGACGAGACGACCTTGCGGCAGGCGATGCAATGGGCGGACGTGCTGGTGATTGGCCCGGGGCTGGGCCAGGCTGAGTGGGGCAAAAACGCCTTGAACGTGCTGCAAACCAGCGATAAACCGGCCTTGTGGGACGCCGATGCGCTGAACTTGCTGGCATTAAATCCCGAGAAACGGCAGAATCGCGTGATGACTCCGCATCCCGGAGAGGCGGCGCGGCTGTTGAGCTGCAGCACTGCCGACATCGAGAGTGATCGCTTACTTGCCGTGCGTAACTTGACGGCGCGCTACGGCGGCGTGGCGGTGCTGAAAGGCGCCGGCACGCTGATCGCCGATGAGCAGGGCCAGATGGCGATCGCCGACGTCGGCAACGCCGGCATGGCCTCCGGCGGCATGGGCGATGTGCTGTCGGGCATCATCGGCGGTTTGCTGGCGCAAAAGCTCTCGCTGTATGATGCCGCCTGTGCGGGCTGCGTCGTACACGGCGCGGCCGGCGATCGCGTAGCGGAAAGACAAGGAACAAGAGGCATGTTGGCGACCGATTTACTGCCGGACATCCTTCATTTCGTTAACCCTGAGTGGGCAAAATAGACTTTATCGAATGAAAGAACTCGTTTTACCTCTGCCGGACGAGGCAGCGACTGTCGCTTTGGGCACCACTTTGGCCAAGGCCTGCGATCGCGCCAGCGTCATCTATCTCTACGGCGACCTGGGCGCCGGTAAAACCACCTTCAGCCGTGGCTTCCTGCAGGCGTTGGGGCATCAGGGCAATGTCAAAAGCCCGACCTACACGCTGGTGGAGCCCTATGCCTTGCAGCCCTTGGCGGTATATCACTTCGATCTGTATCGCCTGGCCGATCCGGAAGAGCTTGAATTTATGGGCATTCGCGATTACTTCGCGCAAGACGCCATCTGCCTGGTCGAATGGCCGCAGCAGGGCACCGGCGTGCTGCCGGAGCCGGATCTGGCGCTGCACCTCAGCTATCAGGGCGAGGGGCGAGAGGCGAAGATCGAGGCGATTTCTGCTTACGGCAGCCAGCTGTTAGACCGTATTCATGGATCACAGGGATGATGCTGCAATGACGCATGCGTTGAAAAAATTTGCGGTCATCATGCTGATCGCCGTGCTGGGGTCGCTCGGCGCGTTGAACGCGCTGGCGGCGTCCTCGCTGTCCGATATCAAAGTGTCCAACGCCCAGCGCGAAGCGACGGTGTCGGTGAGCTTCAATGGCCCGCCGGACTACGCGTTTTTCCCGCTGCACGGCCCGGAGCGCGTGGTGCTGGACGTCAACCAGAAAGGCAAGGTCGGCGGGCTGCCGCTCAATTTCAGCGGCCAAAACCTGGTGAAAAGCATTCGCTCCAGCGCGCCGAAAGACGCTCAGAGCGTGCGCCTGGTGTTTGATCTGACTCAGCGCGCTAAAACCCGCGTCTCCACCCGCCAGAACGGCGGCGTGCACACCGTGGTATTCACCCTTACGGCCGAAGGCGGCGTCAATACCGTGGCGCGTAAAGCGCCGGTCCAAACGCCTGCGCCGGTCGCGGTGCGTGAAGCGCCGGAGCCGCCGCTGCGCAAAGCGCCGACGGGATCGAATCCCTTTACCAATAAACAGAGCGTGGTCGCGGGCACCGCCACTGAGGTGACGCCGCGCAGCAGCCGCGTTTCCGCCGGTTCCGGCGATCGGGTGGTGGTGGCGATCGACGCCGGCCACGGCGGCCAGGATCCGGGCGCCATCGGCCCGAGCGGGTTGAAAGAAAAGAATGTCACCATCGCCATCGCGCGCCGCCTGCAGGCGATGCTGGACGCCGATCCGCAGTTCAAGCCGGTGCTGACGCGTAACGGCGACTACTTCATCTCGGTGATGGGGCGCTCCGACGTTGCGCGTAAACAGGGCGCCAACGTACTGGTCTCCATCCACGCCGACGCCGCGCCAAACCGCAGCGCCAGCGGGGCTTCCGTCTGGGTGCTGTCCAATCGCCGCGCCAACAGCGAAATGGCCGGTTGGCTCGAACAGCATGAGAAGCAGTCCGAGCTGCTCGGCGGCGCCGGCGACTTGCTGGCCAACAGCCAGGCCGACCCTTATCTGAGCCAGGCGGTGCTGGATCTGCAGTTCGGCCACTCGCAGCGCGTTGGCTACGATGTGGCGGTGAAGGTGCTGCAGCAGCTGCAGAGCGTCGGATCGTTGCATAAACGCCGGCCGGAACACGCCAGCCTGGGCGTGCTGCGTTCGCCGGATATTCCATCGCTGCTGGTGGAAACAGGATTTATCAGTAATAGCACGGAGGAGCGGCTGCTGGGCAGTAGCGCGTATCAGGAGAAGATTGCCAAGGCCATTCATAACGGCCTGCGCAGCTACTTCCTGGCGCATCCGCTGCAAGCCGACCCAAAGGTGGAAAACCGACCGCTGGACGTCGCAGCGGCGGTTAACACTTCAACACCAGACGTGCGCCAGCCTGAGCCTATCGTCAGCTCGGCCGGCGCGAGCCGCAGCGTAAGCGGCAAGACCCAGATCCACGTGGTGAAACGGGCGGAGACGCTGTCCGGCATCGCCGACAGCTACGGCACGACCATGGCGGCGCTGCGGGATCTGAACAAACTGAAGAAAGACGGCGTGTGGGTCGGGCAACGCCTGAAGGTGCCGGCGGGGAAAACCGCCGCCGTCACCGCCGTCGCCAAAGCGAAAACGCCGGCGAAGAAGCCGTCTAAACATAAAGTGGCCCGCGGGGACACGCTGTCCTCCATCGCTTCTCGCTACGGAGTCAGCGTCGGCGATTTGAAACGGGTCAATAATCTGAAGTCGGACGTCGCGCCGCTGGATCGGACGCTGACCATTCCGCAGGCCTAGCGCCACCGCTACAGGAGTCAGCATGCCTATCCAGGTGTTACCGCCACAGCTCGCCAACCAGATCGCCGCCGGAGAGGTGGTCGAACGCCCCGCGTCGGTCGTCAAAGAGCTGGTGGAAAACAGCCTGGACGCCGGTGCGACGCGCATCGATATCGATATCGAACGCGGCGGCGCCAAGTTGATCCGCATTCGCGACAACGGCTGCGGCATCGGCAAGGACGATCTGGCGCTGGCGCTGGCGCGGCACGCCACCAGTAAAATCAGCACGCTCGACGACCTGGAAGCGATCGTCAGCCTCGGTTTTCGCGGCGAAGCGCTGGCCAGCATCAGCTCGGTTTCCCGTTTGACCCTGACGTCGCGCACAGCAGACCAGAGCGAAGCGTGGCAAGCCTATGCCGAAGGGCGCGAGCAGGCGGTGACGGTCAAACCCGCCGCGCACCCGGTCGGCAGCACGCTGGAAGTGCTGGATCTGTTTTACAACACCCCGGCGCGCCGCAAGTTCATGCGCACCGAGAAAACCGAGTTCGGCCATATCGATGAAGTGGTGCGGCGCATCGCGCTGGCGCGCTTCGATGTGGCGATCAACCTCAGCCACAACGGCAAACTGATCCGCCAATATCGGGCGGCGAAGGAAGAAAGCCAGCACGAGCGCCGTTTGGGCAGCATCTGCGGCCCGGCGTTTTTGCAGCATGCGCTGAACATCGACTGGCAGCATGGCGATCTGAGCATCCGCGGTTGGGTGGCGGATCCGGACGGGGCGCGCCAGCTGGGTGAAATGCAGTATTGCTACGTCAACAGCCGCATGATGCGCGATCGCTTGATCAACCACGCCATTCGTCAGGCCTATCAGGATCAGTTGAAAGACGATCAGCAGCCCGCTTACGTGTTGTATCTGGAGGTGGATCCGCACCAGGTGGACGTCAACGTTCATCCCGCCAAGCACGAGGTGCGTTTCCATCAGGCGCGGCTGGTGCACGATTTTATCTACCAGGCGGTGACCACGGTGCTGCAACAGGCCGGGCAGACGCCGTCGCTGCCGCTGGCGGAAACGCCTGACGAGGCGCCTGCGCCGGTCTGGCAGCAGGAAAACCGCGTCGCCGCCGGCGGCAACCATTTTTCACAGCCGGCGCCGCGTCGCGAAACGCCGCCACCGGCCGGCGCTGCCCGCGAGCGCGCGCCGCAGCCCGGTTGGCAAACGGCGGGCGGTTACCAGAAACGCGAAGGCGAGCTGTACGGCAAACTGATGCGGCCTGCCGCCGAGCCGCAGGCTGAGGCCGCGCCGGAAGCCCCGAGTCGGCCGCCGCTGTTCCCACCGGTGAAAGCCGCCGTGGAAACGCCGTTGGCGAGCGGGCAACACAGCTTTGGTCGGGTGCTGATGATCCATCCGCCGTGCTACGCACTGATTGAACAGCGCCAGCAGCCGGCGTTGCTCAACCTGACGGTGGCCGAGCGCTGGCTGCGCCAGGCGCAGCTCAATCCGCCGACGGAAGGGCTGCGGCCGCAGCCGCTGCTGATCCCAGTCAAGCTGACGTTGGACAAGAACGAAGCGGCGGCCATCGCGCGGCATCAGGCGCTGCTGACGATGATGGGGCTGGATTTGCAGACGGATCACGGTCGTGTGACGCTGCGCGCAGTGCCTTTACCATTACGCCAACAAAATTTACAAAAACTGATACCCGAACTGTTAGGCTATCTGGCTGAGCATCAGGAGATGTCGCCCGCGGTGTTGGCCACCTGGCTCGCTCGCCGTCTCGGCAGCGAACATGAACAGTGGAACACCTCGCAAGCGATACAATTGCTGACCGACGTTGAACGACTTTGCCCGCAGCTGGTCAAATCGCCACCGAGCGGACTTTTACAACCCGTTGATTTACAGGCCGCACTGGCGGCCCTCAAGCATGACTGAAACTGAAATGACATCACGTCCCCCGGCTATTTTCATTATGGGGCCGACCGCCTCGGGCAAGACCGCGCTGGCGATCGCGCTGCGCGAGCGCCTGCCGGTGGAACTGATCAGCGTCGATTCCGCGCTGATTTATCGCGGCATGGATATCGGCACCGCCAAGCCGAGCGCCGAAGAATTGGCGCAGGCGCCGCATCGGCTGATCGATATTCGCGATCCCGCCGAAGCTTACTCGGCTGCAGAGTTCCGCGCCGATGCGCTGAAAGAGATGGCCGATATCACCGCCGCCGGCCGCATTCCGCTGTTGGTGGGCGGCACCATGTTGTATTTCAAGGCGTTGCTGGAAGGATTGTCGCCGTTGCCGTCCGCCGATCCCGCGGTGCGCGAGCGCATCGAACGGCAAGCGGCGGAGCAGGGCTGGGAGGCGCTGCATCGTCAGTTACAGGCGATCGATCCGGTCGCGGCAGTGAGAATTCATCCGAATGATCCGCAGAGACTGTCCAGAGCACTGGAAGTTTTTTTTATTTCGGGTAAAACTTTAACGGAACTGACTAAAATTTCGGGTGAATCGTTACCGTATCAAGTTCACCAATTTGCGATAGCGCCGACCAGCCGTGAGTTGATCCATCAACGCATCGAGCTGCGGTACCATCAAATGTTGGCGGCGGGTTTTGAGACGGAAGCGCGTGCACTTTTCGCACGGGGTGATTTGCATACGGACTTGCCCTCCATTCGCTGTGTCGGTTACCGCCAGATGTGGTCATACTTGTCTGGTGAAATTAGTTACGATGAGATGGTTTATCGTGGTATTTGCGCAACACGTCAGTTGGCTAAACGCCAGATGACCTGGTTACGGGGTTGGGAGTCGGTCCATTGGTTGGACAGTGAAAAGCCGGGAGAGGCTTTGGACTCGGTGACACAGGTTGTTAGTGCATAGGTTGGGTGATTGTGTACAATTGCTGAGTATTCAGCGCGCAAATTTTTTACGTCGTTTATTTTAGAGCCGACAGGTTCTTAGTTACAAACAACAAGCAAATAAGGAAAAGATAGAATGGCTAAGGGGCAATCTTTGCAAGATCCGTTCCTGAACGCATTGCGTCGTGAACGTGTTCCGGTTTCTATTTATTTGGTGAATGGTATTAAGCTGCAAGGCCAGATTGAGTCTTTTGACCAGTTTGTCATCCTGTTGAAGAACACGGTTAGCCAGATGGTGTACAAGCACGCTATCTCTACCGTTGTCCCGTCACGCCCGGTCTCGCATCACAGCAACAATCCGAGCGGCGGTTCAAGCAACTATCACCATGGTAACAATCCGTCTGCGCAGCAACAGCCGCAGCAGGAAAGCGATGACGCTGAATAAAGCGCGTTGCAAGTCAACCATGACGGGGAGCATAAGCAGCCGCGTGCTGTTTATGTCCCCCAAACTCACGGTGAGTGTCCGTTTGAGAGGTTGCACGCTTGTTTGACCGTTATGAAGCCGGTGAGCAGGCCGTACTGGTTCATATCTATTTCTCGCAAGACAAAGATACGGAAGATCTCAGCGAGTTCGAATCGCTGGTCTCCTCAGCCGGTGTCGAAGCTTTGCAAGTGGTGACTGGTAGCCGCAAAGCCCCGCATCCGAAGTACTTTGTCGGCGAAGGAAAGGCCGAAGAAATTGCAGATGCGGTGAAAGCCAGCGGCGCGTCTGTTGTCCTGTTTGATCATTCCCTTTCCCCGGCGCAGGAAAGAAACCTCGAGCGCCTGTGCGAATGCCGGGTGATCGATCGCACCGGGCTGATTTTAGACATTTTCGCCCAGCGTGCCCGCACCCATGAAGGTAAGCTGCAGGTGGAGCTGGCGCAGCTGCGTCACATCGCCACGCGTCTGGTACGCGGCTGGACGCACCTGGAGCGGCAAAAAGGGGGGATAGGCCTGCGCGGGCCGGGGGAAACCCAGCTTGAGACCGACCGTCGCCTGTTACGCGATCGCATCAGCTTGATTCTGCGCCGCCTGGAGCGGGTAGAGAAGCAGCGTGAACAAGGCCGACGCGCGCGGACCCGCGCCGATGTGCCGACCGTATCGCTGGTGGGCTATACCAACGCCGGCAAATCCACCCTGTTTAACCGAATAACGTCTGCCGAGGTGTATGCGGCGGACCAGCTATTTGCCACCCTGGATCCTACGTTGCGGCGCATTGACGTGCCGGACGTGGGGGATACCGTGTTGGCGGATACCGTAGGCTTTATCCGGCACCTGCCGCACGATCTGGTGGCCGCCTTCAAGGCGACGCTGCAGGAGACGCGCCAGGCCTCTTTGCTGCTGCACGTCATTGACGCGGCGGATCCGCGCGTCGACGAGAACATCGACGCGGTGAACACCGTGCTGGCGGAGATAGACTCGGATGAAATCCCTACACTGTTAGTGATGAACAAAATAGATATGCTGGACGATTTTGTGCCGCGTATCGACCGCAACGATGAAAACCTGCCGATCCGGGTGTGGCTGTCCGCCGCCAGCGGAGAGGGTATTCCGTTGCTGTATCAGGCGTTGACGGAGCGCTTATCGGGGGAGATCGCGCATTACGAATTGCGCTTACCGCCACGGGCAGGCCGTCTTCGCAGCCGTTTTTACCAGCTTCAGGCGATTGAAAAAGAGTGGAACGAAGAGGACGGCAGCATTGGCGTGGTGGTGCGAATGCCGATCGTCGAATGGCGTCGTCTCTGCAAGCAAGAACAGGACCTGATTGACTTTATCGTATGATCATATCCTGTTACATTTATGCTTCGCGAAAGCCTGAAGTACCCAATCACAGAATATGGAGCTAAAACATGGCGTGGAATCAGCCCGGTAATAACGGACAGGACCGCGACCCGTGGGGGAGCAGCAATAACAATGGCGGCAACTCTGGCGGTAACAACAAAGGCGGTCGTGATCAAGGGCCACCTGATTTGGATGATATCTTCCGCAAACTGAGCAAGAAATTGAGCGGTTTTGGCGGAGGCAAAGGCTCCAACAGCAATAGCGGCGGCACCGGGGCCTCCGGCCCGGGTTTCAGCGGCCGCATTATCGGTATCGCGGCGGTTGCCGTGGTGGTGATCTGGGCCGCCAGCGGCTTCTACACCATCAAGGAAGCCGAGCGCGGCGTCGTGACGCGTTTCGGTAAGTTCAGCCACCTGGTGCAGCCGGGCCTGAACTGGAAGCCGACCTTCATCGACGACGTGCGCCCGGTGAACGTGGAATCCGTGCGTGAGCTGGCGGCGTCCGGCGTGATGCTGACCTCCGATGAAAACGTGGTGCGCGTGGAAATGAACGTACAGTACCGCGTGACCAATCCGGAAGCGTACCTGTTCAGCGTCGTCAATGCCGACGACAGCCTGAGCCAGGCGACCGACAGCGCCCTGCGCGGCGTGATCGGCAAATACTCGATGGATCGCATCCTGACCGAAGGCCGTACCGTGGTGCGTAACGATACGCAGCGCATGCTGGAAGAGACCATTCGTCCTTACAACATGGGCATCACGCTGCTGGACGTCAACTTCCAGGCGGCGCGTCCGCCGGAAGAGGTGAAGGCGTCGTTCGACGATGCGATCGCCGCGCGTGAGAACGAGCAGCAATACATCCGTGAAGCGGAAGCTTACGCCAACGAAGTTCAGCCGCGTGCGAACGGCCAGGCGCAGCGTCTGCTGGAAGACTCCAAGGCTTATAAAGACCGCACCGTCCTGGAAGCTCAGGGTGAGGTGGCGCGCTTTGCCAAGCTGTTGCCGGAATACAAGTCCGCACCGCAGATCACCCGCGAGCGTCTGTATATCGAAACCATGGAAAAAGTGCTGGGCCATACCCGTAAGGTGTTGGTGAGCGACAAAGGCAACAACCTGATGGTGCTGCCGCTGGATCAGATGCTGCGCGGCCAAGGCGCGGCGACGGAGAGCGGCAACAAGGATACCAGCCTGATTCGCCTCAATCCGAATCCAGCGCCGGCTGCCAACAGCAGCACCCCGCGCACCAGCAGCGGATCGGTTATGGATCAGCGCCGGGCGAATGCGCAGCGTGACGACACCACTCGCGTAGGGAGAGAGTAATCAATGCGTAAGTCTTTTGTAGTTATTGTCCTCGCGGTGCTGGTGGTGCTGTACGCTTCGCTGTTCGTAGTGCAGGAAGGCCAGCGCGGCATCGTGCTGCGCTTCGGCAAGGTGCTGCGCGACGGCGAAAACAAGCCGCTGGTGTATGCGCCGGGTCTGCACCTCAAGATCCCGTTCATTGAGACCGTGAAGAACCTGGATGCGCGTATCCAGACCATGGACAACCAGGCCGATCGCTTCGTGACCAGCGAGAAGAAAGACCTGATCGTTGACTCCTATCTGAAGTGGCGCATCAGCGACTTCAGCCGCTACTATCTGGCGACCGGCGGCGGCGACGTCTCCCAGGCCGAAGTGCTGCTGAAGCGTAAGTTCAGCGACCGTCTGCGTTCCGAAATCGGCCGCCTGGACGTGAAAGACATCGTGACCGACTCGCGCGGCAAGCTGATGTCTGACGTGCGTGACGCGCTGAACACCGGCACCGTGGGTGACGGCGAAGAAGTGGCGACCACCGAAGCCGATGACGCTATCGCCTCTGCGGCGGCGCGCGTTGAGCGGGAAACCACCGGCAAACAGCCGCAGGTGAACCCGAACAGCATGGCGGCGTTGGGCATCGAAGTGATCGACGTGCGTATCAAGCAGATCAACCTGCCGGCCGAAGTCTCCGACGCCATCTACCAGCGTATGCGCGCCGAGCGTGAAGCGGTAGCCCGTCGCCTGCGCTCGCAGGGCCAGGAAGAAGCCGAGAAACTGCGCGCCAGCGCGGACTACGAAGTGACCCGTACCCTG
Organism: Serratia sp. B501; assembly: GCF_051172315.1. Taxonomy (NCBI): domain Bacteria; kingdom Pseudomonadati; phylum Pseudomonadota; class Gammaproteobacteria; order Enterobacterales; family Yersiniaceae; genus Serratia; species Serratia sp. B501. The sequence goes on along the minus strand of NZ_JBPIZB010000004.1, from coordinate 478,563 downwards.
GCGGAAGCCGAGCGTCAGGCGCGTATCACCCGTGGTGAAGGCGATGCTGAAGCAGCCAAGCTGTTCGCCAACGCGTTCAGCCAGGATCCGGACTTCTATGCCTTTATCCGCAGCCTGCGTGCCTATGAAGCCAGCTTCAAGGACAACCAGGACGTGCTGGTACTGAGCCCGGACAGCGATTTCTTCCGCTACATGAAGTCGCCTGATACCCTGCGCAAATAAGCGCGGCAGGCAATCTGATCGAGGGCCCGTTTTCGCGGGCCCTTTCTCGTTTTTGGGGGATGCATGAACTCAACGATTTGGCTGGCGCTCGGGCTGGTCCTGGTGCTGGAAGGACTGGGGCCGATGCTGTTTCCGCAGGCCTGGCGCAAAATGATTGTGGCGATGTCGCAGTTGCCGGACGCGACGCTGCGGCGATTTGGCGGTGGAATAGTGGTTGCGGGCTGCGTGATCTACTACATGTTGAGCGGCCGCACGGGTCTTTAAAGTCTAGCCCAAAATTTATGCAATCGTATGCTAAAAGTGCTGAAAATCGAAAATTACGGTGGTAGAATCCATTTTTAAGCAATCGGTGATTTTGAAAAATGGGTAAGAACGTCGTCGTACTGGGCACCCAATGGGGTGACGAAGGTAAAGGCAAGGTTGTAGACCTGCTGACTGAACGGGCTCAATATGTTGTGCGCTACCAAGGTGGCCATAACGCTGGCCACACTCTGGTAATCAACGGTGAAAAAACCGTTCTTCATTTAATTCCTTCAGGTATTCTGCGTGAAAACGTCACCAGCATCATCGGCAACGGTGTTGTTCTGGCGCCGGACGCATTGATGAAAGAAATGGGTGAACTCGAAGCGCGTGGCATCCCGGTACGCGAACGTCTGTTACTCTCTGAAGCTTGCCCGTTGATCCTGCCTTACCACGTTGCGTTGGATAACGCGCGTGAGAAAGCGCGCGGCGCGAAAGCGATCGGCACCACCGGTCGCGGCATCGGCCCGGCTTACGAAGATAAAGTGGCTCGTCGCGGTCTGCGCGTCGGCGATCTGTTCAACAAAGAAACCTTCGCCGTTAAGCTGAAAGAGATCGTCGATTACCACAACTTCCAACTGGTCAACTACTACAAAGTTGAAGCCGTCGATTATCAGGCGACGCTGGACTACGTGCTGTCTATCGCCGATATCCTGACCGCGATGGTGGTTGACGTTTCCGAACTGCTGGACGGCGCGCGCAAGCGTGGCGATCTGATCATGTTCGAAGGCGCTCAGGGCACCCTGCTGGATATCGACCACGGTACTTACCCGTATGTGACCTCTTCCAACACCACTGCCGGCGGCGTGGCTACCGGTTCCGGCATCGGCCCGCGTTATGTGGACTACGTGCTGGGCATCGTGAAAGCCTACTCCACTCGCGTGGGTGCAGGCCCGTTCCCAACCGAGCTGTTCGATGAAACCGGCGAGTACCTGTGCAAGCAGGGTAACGAGTTCGGCGCCACCACCGGCCGTCGTCGTCGTACCGGCTGGCTGGACGCGGTAGCGGTGCGTCGCGCGGTGCAGATCAACTCCCTGTCCGGCTTCTGCCTGACCAAACTGGACGTCCTGGACGGCCTGAAAGAAGTGAAGATCTGCGTGGGTTACCGCATGCCGGACGGCCGTGAAGTGGACACCACTCCGCTGGCGGCTGAAGGCTGGGAAGGCATTGAGCCTATCTACGAAACCATGCCGGGCTGGAGCGAAACCACCTTTGGCGTGAAAGAGCACAGCAAGCTGCCTCAGGCTGCGCTGAACTACATCAAGCGCATCGAAGAAGTGACCGGCGTACCGGTAGACATCATCTCTACCGGCCCGGATCGCAGCGAAACCATGATCCTGCGCGACCCGTTCGACGCATAATCAGGCTTTGCGGCATTAAACAAACCGGGCGCGTCCCGGTTTGTTTTTATCCTGACTCCCTCCGATTGCGGTTTCACGTCAAAAAATCCTTTCATAAACCCGCCTTAAGGCGCGGGATTCGCTAAATAATTAGCGACGAACTCTCCGGCTGGTTTATTATCCAATGAGTAATCTTTTGAATAGCGCCGAAAAGCGGCGTATCAGACGGGTAAAGTCATACCCAGAGGTAAGATGTGCAGTTAACAAGTTTTACTGATTATGGTCTGCGGGCGTTGATCTACATGGCCTCGTTGCCGCAGGACAAGATGACCAGTATCTCGGAAGTGACCGAGGTGTATGGCGTGTCTCGCAACCATATGGTGAAGATCATCAATCAGTTGAGCCGGGTCGGTTTTGTCACGGCGGTGCGCGGCAAGCATGGCGGCATCCGTTTGGGCAAACCGGCCGAGAGCATTCGCCTCGGCGATGTCGTGCGGGCGCTGGAGCCGCTTGCGCTGGTTAACTGCAGCAGCGAGTTTTGCCACATCACCCCTGCCTGCCGATTGAAGCAGGTGCTCCAACAGGGCGTACAGAATTTCCTTGAAGAGCTGGATAAGCATACGTTGGCCGACATGGTCGAAGACAATCCGCCGCTCTACAAGCTATTGCTTGTCGAATAAAACGACGTTGAGAAGACAAGGCTCAACGTCATCCTGCTGATGACAACGGAGGAACCGCAATGTCACAAGATCCATTCCTGGAACGAGAAGCAGAAAAATACGAATCTCCCATTCCCAGCCGTGAATATATCCTGGCCCATTTGGCGAAACGAGAAACGCCGGCCAGCCGCGAAGAACTGGGCAACGAATTGGGCCTCAGCGGCGAAGAACAGCTGGAAGCGCTGCGCCGCCGCCTGCGCGCCATGGAGCGCGATGGCCAGTTAGTGTTTACCCGCCGCCAGTGCTACGCGCTGCCGGAGCGTTTGGACCTGCTGCGCGGCACGGTGATCGGCCACCGCGACGGCTATGGCTTCCTGCGCGTTGAAGGCAGCAAAGACGATCTGTATCTGTCCGCCGAACAGATGAAAATGGCGATCCACGGTGACGTGGTGCTGGCGCAGGCGCTGGGCGCGGATCGCAAAGGGCGTCGCGAAGCGCGCATCGTGCGCGTGCTGGTGCCGAAAACCAGCCAGATCGTCGGTCGCTTCTTCATGGATGCCGGTACCGGCTTCGTGGTGCCGGACGACAGCCGTCTGAGCTTCGATATTCTGATCCCGGCGGACAGCGTCAGCGGCGCGCGCATGGGGTATATGGTGGTGGTGGAGCTGACTCAACGCCCAACCCGCCGCACCAAAGCGGTCGGCAAGATCGTCGAGATCCTCGGCGACAAAATGGGCACCAGCATGGCGGTGGATATCGCGCTGCGCACCCATGAGATCCCGCATACCTGGCCACCGCAGGTGGAAAAGCAGGTGGCCGATCTCAGCGAACAGGTGCCGGAAGCGGCCAAGAAGGGCCGCGTCGATCTGCGCAAGCTGCCGTTGGTCACCATCGACGGTGAAGACGCGCGCGACTTCGATGATGCCGTGTACTGCGAGAAAAAACGCGGCGGCGGCTGGCGCCTGTGGGTCGCGATCGCCGACGTCAGCTACTATGTGCGTCCACGCACCGCGCTGGACGACGAAGCGCGCAGCCGCGGCAACTCGGTGTATTTCCCGTCGCAGGTGATCCCGATGCTGCCGGAAGTGCTGTCCAACGGGCTGTGCTCCCTGAACCCGCAGGTCGATCGCCTGTGCATGGTGTGCGAGATGACCATCTCCGCCCAGGGGCGCCTGTCCACGGCCAAGTTCTACGAGGCGGTGATGAGCTCCCACGCCCGCCTGACCTACAACAAGGTGTGGCACATTCTGCAGGGCGATCAGGAGCTGCGCGAGCATTACCACCCGCTGGTCAAGCACCTGGAAGAGCTGCACGCCATGTACAAGGTGCTGGATAAGGCGCGCGCCGAGCGCGGCGGCATCGCGTTTGAAACCGAAGAAGCCAAATTCATCTTCAACGCCGAACGCCGCATCGAGCGCGTGGAGCCGACGGTGCGCAACGACGCCCACAAGCTGATCGAAGAGTGCATGATCATGGCCAACGTGGCGGCTGCGCGCTTCGTCGAGAAACGCAACGAGCCGGCGCTGTACCGCGTGCACGATCGTCCGAGCGATGACCACATCTCCGCGCTGCGCAGCGTGCTGAGCGAGCTGGGGCTGACGCTGGGCGGCGGCAACAAGCCGCAGCCGAAGGACTATGCGGTGCTGATGGATGAAGTGTCCGAGCGCCCTGACCACGAAATGCTGCAAACCATGTTGCTGCGCTCGATGAAGCAGGCGATTTACGATCCGGAAAACCGCGGCCACTTCGGCCTGGCGCTGGCCTCTTACGGCCACTTCACCTCGCCGATCCGCCGTTATCCGGATCTGGCGTTGCACCGCGCGATCAAATACCAGCTGGCCAAAGAGCATGGCGAGCCGAAAGAGCGCTGGACGCCGACCGGCGGCTGGCACAGCGAATTCGAAGAGATGCTGCAGCTGGGTGAACACTGTTCGATGACCGAGCGCCGCGCGGACGAAGCGACGCGCAACGTCGCCGACTGGCTGAAGTGCGACTTCATGCAGGATCACGTCGGTGAAGTGTTCAGCGGCATTATCTCCAGCGTGACCGGCTTCGGCTTCTTCGTGCGCCTGAACGATCTGTTCATCGACGGGCTGGTGCACGTATCAACGCTGGATAATGATTACTATCGCTACGATAATATCGGCCAGCGCCTGATCGGCGAGTCTTCCGGCACGGTCTATCGCCTGGGGGATACGGTGGAGATCCGCGTGGATGCGGTGCATATGGACGAGCGCAAGATCGACTTCGCGCTGGTGTCCAGCACCCGCAAAGCGCGCGGTGAAGGCAAAACCGAGCGCGATCGCGCCAAGAAGGGCGGCCAGCGCACGCTGCGCGACAATGGTAGCGCGGGGCGCGGCAAGCGCCGCGGCGGCAAACCGCCGGCCAACTTCGAGCCGGACAGCGCCTTCCGTAAGCAGGATGACGCCAAGCCCGCGGACAACGTGAAGAAGGCGAAAAAGAAAGCCAAGAAAGCGTCCGACAAAACGCGGAAAATCGCGGCGGCGACCAAAGCCAAACGCGCAGCCAAGAAGAAAGGTGCCGAGCAGGCTTAACCTGCCGCACATCGTTACCATCGGCCGGTTATCGCCGGCCGCACGACTTTAAAAGAGCATCATGAGCGAAATTATTTACGGCATCCACGCCGTCAAAGCCCTGTTAGAGCGCGATCCGCAACGCTTCCTGGAAGTGTTTATCCTGAAAGGCCGCGAAGATCGCCGCCTGCAGCCGCTGATCGCCGAGCTGGAAGCGACCGGCATCGTGATCCAGGTGGCGAATCGCCAATGGCTGGATGACAAGGTTGAAGGCGCGGTGCACCAGGGGATCATCGCCCGGGTGCGCGAAGGGCGTCAGTATCAGGAGAACGATCTGCCGGGCCTGTTGGAGAGCGTGGAAACGCCATTCCTGCTGGTGCTGGACGGCGTGACCGACCCGCATAACCTCGGCGCCTGCCTGCGCAGCGCCGATGCGGCCGGCGTGCACGCGGTGATCGTGCCCCGCGATCGTTCCGCCCAGTTGAACGCCACTGCCAAGAAAGTGGCCTGCGGCGCCGCCGAAAACGTGCCGTTGATCCGCGTGACCAATCTGGCGCGCACGCTGCGTCTGCTGCAAGAGATGAATGTCTGGGTCGTCGGCACCGCCGGCGAAGCCGACCATACGCTGTATCAAAGCAAAATGACCGGCCCGATGGCGCTGGTGATGGGCGCGGAAGGCGAAGGCATGCGCCGCCTGACCCGCGAACACTGTGATGAGCTGATCAGCATCCCGATGGCCGGTACCGTCTCTTCACTGAACGTGTCGGTCGCCACCGGCATCTGCCTGTTCGAAGCGGTGCGCCAGCGCGGCTGATTCTTCTGACGGGGGCGCCGTGCTCCCGTTAATTCCCCCTCTTGTGATCCCGCCTGCGGCAGAAATCTCTGCGCCGACCATACTTACTCCTGACGCTTTTTTCAGGGAGCACTCTCATGGTCTGGACTACGCACACCGTTTTTAACCAACCCAAGCCGCTGGGCAACAGCAACCTGTTTCTCTCCGATACGCCGCTGCGCGAAGCGTTGCAGCGTGAACAAGGCGGTTGGGACGCCGAGGTATTGGCCTCGCTGGGCCAGCAGCTCGGTACCCAGGAGTCGCTGGAGCTGGGGCGGCTGGCTAACGCCAACCCGCCGGAACTGTTGCGCTACGACGCCACTGGCCAGCGGCTGGATGACGTTCGCTTTCACCCCGCCTGGCATATTCTGATGCAGGGCCTGATCGCCAATCGGGTGCACAACCTGCCCTGGCAGGAGGATGCGCGCATCGGTTCCTTCGTGGCGCGCGCCGCGCGCTTTATGCTGCATGCGCAGGTCGAGGCCGGCACGCTGTGCCCGGTGACCATGACCTTCGGCGCCACGCCGCTGTTGCTGCAGGCGTTACCGGCCGAGTTTCGCTCCTGGCTGACGCCGCTGCTGTCGGACCGTTATGACGCTCACCTGCTGCCGGGCGGGCAAAAGCGCGGCCTGCTGATCGGCATGGGCATGACGGAGAAACAGGGCGGCTCCGATGTCTTGAGCAATACCACCACCGCCACGCCGCTCGGCGCGCGCGGGCCGGGCGAAGCCTACCGGCTGGTGGGGCACAAGTGGTTCTTCTCGGTGCCGCAGAGCGATGCGCACCTGGTGCTGGCGCAGGCCGAAGGCGGGCTGTCCTGCTTCTTCCTGCCGCGCATTTTGCCGGACGGCAGCCGCAACGCCATTCGCCTTGAGCGGTTGAAAGACAAGCTGGGCAACCGCTCCAACGCCAGCAGCGAGGTGGAGTTTCAGGACGCCACGGCCTGGCTGCTGGGCGATGAGGGCGACGGCGTGCGGCATATCCTGAAGATGGGCGGCCTGACCCGTTTCGACTGTTCGTTGGGCAGCCACGGCCTGATGCGCCGCGGGCTGTCGGTGGCGCTGTATCATGCGCTGCAGCGGCAGGCGTTCGGCAAGCTGTTGATAGAACAACCGCTGATGCGCCAGGTCTTGGCGCGCATGGCGCTGCGGCTGGAAGGGCATACCGCGTTGCTGTTCCGGCTGGCTCGCGCCTGGGAAAGCCGCAGCAATGAAGGCGAACTGATCTACAGCCGTCTGCTGACGCCGGCGGCCAAATACAGCATTTGCCGCCAGGGCATGCCGTTCATCGCCGAGGCGATGGAGGTGCTGGGCGGCATCGGTTACTGCGAGGAGAGTGAACTGCCGCGCCTGTACCGTGAAATGCCGGTGAACAGCATCTGGGAGGGCTCCGGCAACATCATGTGTCTGGACGTGTTGCGCAGTCTGCATAAACTGCCGGGCGCGCTCGAGATGTTGCAGTTCGAGCTGCAGCCGGTGCGCGGCCAGAATCGGTTGTTCGATCACGCCTGGCGGCAGTGGCAGCAGCGTGCCCGGCAACCGAGCGAGGAGATGGGGCGGCGGCTGACTCAACAGCTGTTCGACCTGTGCTGCGCCGCGCAGCTGCTGCAGCACGCCAGCCCGCTGATCGCCGACGCCTGGTGTCATCTGACGCTGGATCACCGCGGCGAGAGCCTGCTGTCGGCCGAGGCGTGCGAACTGCTGCTGAACCGCGCCATCGGCGGTTAGGGAAAAGGGTGGCGCCCGGCGGCGAAAACCTTTTTAATTCAGCCTCACTCTGACAGGAAAATGCACATGGATATTCTCAGCGCGTTGGCGGCGTTCGCCTCTTACTTCTTCAGCGGCTTCGCCATGATTTTGGTGTTTCTGTTCGTCTATACCCGCATCACCCCGCACGACGAATGGGCGCTGATCAAGGCCGATAATCAATCCGCCGCCTTTGCTTTTATCGGCGCTTGCCTGGGATATGTGATCCCGCTGGCCAGCGCGGCGATCAACTCGATCAGCCTGCTGGATTACCTGCTGTGGGGCGTGGTGGCGCTGGTGGTGCAACTGCTGCTGTTCGCCGCCGTAAAGATCTACATGCCGCGCATCAGCGACAAGATAGAAGCGAATCACCTGGCCGCCGGGATTTTCCTGGGGGGCGTCTCCGTCAGCGGCGGGGTGTTGAATGCGGCTTGCATGAGCTACTAAAGGTATAAGATGGCCGAGGCGCGCCAGCCAAGCGGGTGCGCCTGCTCTTCCATCCGCAGAATGCGGTAATAGCTGGCGCCGTGTTGGTCGGCGGTGCGGGCGATGGCCAGTTCCGCCTCCTGCGGTGAGCCGGGCAAATCGTTGAAGGTGATCTCGGCGATTTCACTGAGCGGCGTCACGCGATCGGCGGGCGCCAGCTCGGCGGACTGTGCGCCGGTGCTGAGCAATCCCATGGAAAGCAAGAGGGAGGTGAGTGCGGTGGAGCGTTTCATGGCGTTCCCCTTCGTCAGATCCTGAATCGACACCCGCAACATGCGGCATGCTGTCCCTCAGTGTGCAACACCCTTCTTCAGCCAGTGCAAAGCCAGTGTAAAGCTGCTTAAAAAATCCCCGCCTTAGCGATACAGGATCGCCTGGGAATACCATTGGCCCGGCACGACGGTTTCGCTGTTCATGATGATCACGTAATAACGGGCGCCGGCGGCGGTGGCCTTGCGTTGGATCTCCGCTTCCACGTCCATCGGGCTGCCGCGCACCACGGCGGTGACGGTGCCCATTTTCACCAGCTCGGCGGTCTGCGCGCGGACGATCTCCTGCGCCTGAGCGGTGGGGGGCGGCGGCGGTTTCGGCGTGGTGGTCATGATGCCGCAGGCGGAAAGCTGTGCGGCCAGCGTCAGGGTAATGAGTGTGCGGGCAATCGTCATGGTGACCTCGTAAGCGCCGGTGCGATGGCTTCAGTGTAACGCAATATAAGCTGTAACAGATTGAGCTAACGCTGCTTCGCGCAAGTTTGTCATGATGAATGCCAACAGGTGAGTTGAGGATGAACGGATGATCGAAATTCATGACGAGCGGGTTGGCGATATCGCGGTGATCCATGCGGTGCCGGCGGGGCAGTATCATCGGCCGCTGCCGACGGTGTTCTTCTGCCATGGCTATACCTCGTCGAAAGAGGTGTACGCTTATTTCGCCTATGCGCTGGCGCGCGCCGGTTTTCGGGCGGTGTTGCCGGATGCCGATCGGCACGGCGAGCGATTTGACGGCGATGAGGCGCGGCGCCTGGCGTCATTCTGGGAGATCCTGCGCAGCAATATCGACGAACTGCCGCAGATCAACGCGCATTTTGAGCGGCTTGGCCTGATCGCCGACGGCCGCATCGGCGTCGCCGGCGCCTCAATGGGCGGCATGACCGCGCTTGGCGCCTTCGCGCGCTTTCCGTGGATCCGTGCGGCCGCCAGCCTGATGGGCTCCGGCTATTACCGTGCGCTGGCGCAAACGCTGTATCCGCCGTTGGGCGAGACGGGCGAGGCGCTCTCGCCGGCGGCGTTTGCGGCGCGCACCGCCGTGCTGGCGGAGTATGAGCTGGAAGGACGTTTGGCGCAGATTGCAGGGCGGCCGCTGCTGCTGTGGCACGGCGAGACGGACGACGTGGTGCCGGCGGCGGACAGCCTGCGTTTGGCGGCTGAACTGCGGCAGCAAGGTGCGGACGGCCGTTTGACATCGCTCGTCGAGCCGGGCGTGAAGCATCGCATCACGCCGCTGGCGCTGTCCGCCACCACCGATTTCTTTCGCCGCGAATTGTAATGCGCCTCCGGGCGCGATGCGTGGAATTGCGGTGCTCTCTGTAGGCTGTTTCGGTCATTGTTTGACGCATGGCGGAGGAGAATGTCAGCGTGAATTCTTTCAGGGGCGGCAAGGAGCGGAGAGCATGATAAAGGGTATCAGCAATACGGCCGAGACAGCGCGCGGGCTGGCGGGAACGATGAAAGCGCGCGCCGATCTTAACTCAATGGCCTTCAGTGAGATGCTGGGGGCAGCCGACGGCAAGGCGCGGCAAAACAAGGCGAATCCGCTGTCGCGCATCACCGCGCATACGGTGCAAAACATGACGGCGCTGTTCGCCTCCGCGCCGAAAGCGGTGTCCACGCAAACCGCGAAGGCCGGCTCGCTCTCCTTCGAGCAGCGGGCGACGCTGGAGGAAAGCGCCGAACTGCTGCAGGTACGGACAAACTATCTGCGGATGGCGCTGCAATTGCACAATCCGGGCAAGGCGTTCAGCGCGCCGACGTTGCTCAAACTGTGATGGGTGAGGAAGTGGAGCGCCCGACAGGCGGCGCTCCGGTGCGGACTGAACGGGCTTTCTGATGAAGCCCTGGGGATTTCCCTGGCGTGGCGCGTCTTTTTAACGGTACAGCTCGGCGCTGACGTGCATCGTGCTGTTGTCGCCCGGTTCGTGCAGGGCGATGATGCGATAAGAGCTTGCACCGCGTTGATCGGCGATTTTACTGACCTGGCTGCTGGCGTCATCCGGCGAGACCACGTTCTGGTTCAGAGTGACGAAGCCAACGCTCTGGCGTTGATCGGCCTGGTGCGAGGAGATCTCCGTCGCGGCCATCACGTTGGCGGAGAACAGGGCGGCAAGCGCCGTCGCGAGAATGATGTGTTTCATAGTGCCTCTCTTACTTTTTGCCGTTACGGCCTGACAGCGAGTGTCGCTGCGGCAAAAAGTCATTTATCTGCATTGAATAACCTGGAATCTTTTTCGTCGCGCTGTCTGCGGCGGATAAGGTTAATTTTAGTCGGTTGCGGCGGATTAAAAAGCGGGGCGTTTTGATGACTTCTTTCAAAAAAAATGAAATAGATTTGTGACTCAGCGCTGATTTCATTGAAAGATTTTTGAAACTGATGGATCGGCGTACATAGGTTTCCTCGCCAGCAAATCGTGCTATTTCCCATACCCCCTCTCAATAACGCGAATAAAACCCACGCAGTCCTTGAGTTTCCCGCCCTGCGTCAGTATGATTACGCGTCATTTTTCAGCCGCACACTAAACACGTTCCTTGCTTCCATGGGCCGCGGTTGACCCTGACAGGAGGCTGAATAATCCGTAAGGAGCAATTCGATGCGTCATTACGAAATCGTTTTTATGGTCCATCCTGACCAAAGCGAACAGGTTCCGGGCATGATCGAGCGTTACAGTGCTACCATCACTAACGCGCAAGGTCAGATTCACCGTCTGGAAGACTGGGGCCGCCGTCAGCTGGCTTATCCGATCAACAAACTGCACAAAGCTCACTACGTTCTGCTGAACGTTGAAGCGCCGCAGGAAGCGATCGATGAGCTGGAAACTAACTTCCGCTTCAACGACGCCGTTATCCGCAGCATGGTTATGCGCGTTAAGCACGCGGTAACTGAAGCATCTCCGATGGTTAAAGCGAAAGACGAACGTCGTGGCGATCGCCGCGAAGACTTCGCTAACGAAACCGCAGATGATGCAGATGCTGGGGATTCTGAAGAGTAATTGCCGCCGTGACGGCTAATCGTCTGGTTTTGTCGGGCACTGTGTGCAAGGCGCCGGTTCGAAAAGTGAGTCCTTCCGGGATACCGCACTGCCAATTTGTGCTAGAGCACCGTTCGCAGCAGATGGAAGCCGGATTCAGCAGACAAGCATGGTGCCGAATGCCCGTGGTTGTCAGCGGACAACAGTCACAAGCACTAACTCAAAGATTAACGGTCGGCAGTCAGATTACCGTGCAAGGCTTTGTAAGCTGCCATCAAGGGCGCAACGGGCTGAGCAAATTGGTTCTGCATGCCGAGCAGATTGAATTGATAGATTCTGGAGACTAGCCAAATGGCACGTTATTTCCGTCGTCGCAAGTTCTGCCGTTTCACCGCGGAAGGCGTTCAAGAGATTGACTATAAAGACATCGCTACGCTGAAAAACTACATCACCGAAAGTGGTAAAATTGTACCGAGCCGTATCACCGGTACTCGTGCAAAATATCAGCGCCAGCTGGCCCGTGCTATCAAGCGCGCGCGCTACCTGTCTTTGTTGCCGTACACTGATCGTCATCAGTAATCGGCCACTGTCCATTAACGACTTTGAGAGGATAAGGTAATGCAAGTTATTCTGCTTGATAAAGTAGCAAACCTGGGCAGCCTGGGTGATCAAGTTAACGTTAAAGCGGGCTACGCTCGTAACTTCCTGGTACCACAGGGCAAAGCTGTTCCTGCTACCAAGAAAAACGTTGAGTTCTTCGAAGCACGCCGTGCTGAACTGGAAGCCAAACTGGCTGACGTTCTGGCTGCTGCTGAAGCTCGCGCAACCAAGATCAACGAACTGGGTTCAGTGACCATCGCTTCCAAATCTGGCGACGAAGGTAAACTGTTCGGCTCTATCGGCACCCGCGACATCGCTGACGCAGTGACTGCGGCAGGCGTTGAAGTTGCCAAGAGCGAAGTTCGTCTGCCGAACGGCGTTCTGCGTACCACTGGTGAGCACGAAGTGCACTTCCAGGTACACAGCGACGTGTTCGCACAGCTGAATGTAGTTGTGGTTGCAGAAGCGTAATTTACGCTGCTGTTAACCCGGTTAAAACGCCAGCCTCGCGCTGGCGTTTTGCTTTTCTGCGCCCGGCAAAACGCGCTACGCTAGAAGACGGGATGAAAAGGGAGAGCGTGTGATGGCAACGATTACGCTACAGCGGGTTTACGATTTCAGCGCGCCGGCGCCGGCGCATTGCTATCTGATAGACAGGCTATGGCCGCGCGGCATCAGCAAGGAGAGGCTGGCGGGCGTGCAGTGGTTGAAACAGGTGGCGCCGGATGACGAGCTGCGCAAGTGGTTCCATCAGCATACCGACCAGTGGGAAGCCTTCGAGGCGCGTTACCGCCAACAGCTGGCGGCCAACGACACCTGGCAGCCGCTGGTGGCGCTGTTGCGGCAGGGGGAGGCGCTGACGCTGCTGTATGGCAGCAAAGATACCGCGCACAACCAGGGCGTAGTGCTGCGCGAGTTTCTGCTGGCGCAGCTTTAGCGATTAACGTTCCCGGCGGTAGCTGCCGTCGGCCTGGCGGCGGAACAGCGCCTGGCTGTTGTCCACGGTGGTGACCGACAGCGCGTTAATCACGCCGTTGGCGTCGCGTTCGATGCGCACTTCCTGACCGGCTTTCATGTTGCTCAGCGGCTTGTCGCCGCCTTCCACCTGCGCCATGGCGAACACCTCATTCACCGGCAGATTGTTGTCGCGAAACAGCTGGGCCAGCGTCTGGCCGGGCTGGATCTGATAACGCTGCCAGTTGCCCGCCGGCGTCGGTTCGTTGGCCGGCGTGGCGGCGCCACCGCCGTTTTGCAGCTCAGCCTGCAGCGGCACGCTGGTTTCCTGCTGAGAGACCGGGAACGGCTGTCTTTCGGGCGAGTAGGGCCACAGCAACGCCAGCAGCAGAATGATGCCGAAGATCAGCACCCAGCGGCGGTGAAAGTAGGGCAGTGGTTCCATCCAATGGAAACCGTCCGGCAGATGCCAGACTTTGGCCAGCAGCGCTTTGACCCGCTGCATCTTGTCGTTGGCCGACGGCGGTTCCGATGGCGACTCCGCGTCTTCCTGCGTGGGTGCGGCGCCGGGTTTCAGGCGCTGGCTGATGTTCAGCCAGGTGCGCAGCAGCGGCTGGTAGATGCGGGTGGTTTTCCTTCTCCTGGGCGCGATTCTGCCCATGGTGACCTCTCTTCGACGGCGTAATAATAAGCGCGGCGCGGCAAGCGCGTCGCCTGCCCGATATCCTGCTTTCAGTATAGTCCGCTAACTGATTGAAGTGAAAGGCGGCTGAGCGGCAGGGCCGGGGTTTGCGGCTGCGGGCGTTAACAGAAGGTTATTGTTTCTTTTTCTACGACAAAAGTCATCATTCTCCACACAAGATTTTACCCGGCATTGACGCGCTGTTATGCTGCGCTTTCGACTTTTTACAGACTTAAGGAAAACCCCATGACAACCCCTTCTTTTGACAGCGTTGAAGCGCAAGCAAGTTACGGGATTGGTTTACAGGTCGGCCAGCAGCTGCAAGAGTCCGGGCTGGAAGGTTTGCAACCGGAAGCTTTGCTGGCGGGTCTGCGCGACGCGCTGGAAGGGAATGCCCCGGCGGTTCCGGTAGACGTGGTGCACCGTGCGCTGCGTGAAATCCACGAGCGTGCGGATGCGGTGCGCCGCGAGCGCCAGCAGGCGATGGCCGTTGAAGGCCAGAAATTCCTGGACGACAACGCCAAGCGCGACGACGTGACGCTGACCGAGTCTGGCCTGCAGTTCTCCGTACTGGAGCAGGGCAACGGCCCAATCCCGTCCCGTCAGGATCGCGTGCGTGTGCACTACACCGGCCGTCTTATCAACGGCGACGTGTTCGACAGCTCGGTTGAACGCGGCCAGCCGGCAGAATTCCCGGTCAGCGGCGTGATCCCAGGCTGGATCGAAGCGCTGACCCTGATGCCGGTCGGTTCCAAATGGCAGCTGTATATCCCGCACAACCTGGCCTACGGCGAGCGTGGCGCAGGCGCGTCCATCCCGCCGTTCAGCGCGCTGGTGTTCGACGTCGAGCTGCTGGAAATCCTGTAATCCCACCGAGGATTACTCTGGGCGCCTTCGTGGCGCCCTTATTTTATGCGCCGCGCAAACGGGTGATGAATGGCCGGGCGAGCCGGCCAGTGACAGTGAGTTACTTACCGCTTAAATCGATGCGATAAACCGCGAAGCCGATGCTGTCGCTGCCTGCGGCGCTCATCGGGTATTGGGCGTGCTCTTTGATAAACTTCGTCGCTTTGTCCGAAGGCGAGGTCTCGAAGCGGATATCCAGCGGCTGCTTGCTGCTGAAGTTAGCCAAACGCCAATTGTTGTCCGCCTGCGGGCGCACCGCGCCATGCCGCTGGGTTTCGGCGGTGATGTAGGCCGCCAGCACCGAGCGGTTTTCATCCGGCGAAGCGAAGGCGATATGTTTGTCGCCGGTGCCGGCAAACTTGCCGCCGTAGGCGCGGTAGTTGTTGGTGGCAACCAGGAAGGTGGCGTTCGGATCGATCGGCTTGCCGTTGAAGGTCAGCTGCTTGATGCGCTCCGCCTTAGCGTTGATCAGCTGGCATTCGCCGTCGTAGCGCGCCGGTTGGCTGACGTCGATCTGGTAGTTGACGCCGTCGATCACGTCGAAGTTATAGGTGCGGAAGCCGTCCCAGTTGATCAAGCCTTGCGGCTTGGCGCTGTTGACGTCGATCTGGTTGAACTGGCCGGCGGAGCACTCCAGCCACTCTTTCACCTCTTTGCCGCTGGCCTTCACCACCACCAGCGTATTGGGATAGAGATAGAGATCGGCGGCGTTGCGGAAGGTGAGCTGACCTTTTTCCACTTCGACGAAGCTGGCGGGGTCGTTCTTGCGGCCGCCGACCTTGAACGGGGCCGCCGCGGACAGCACCGGCAGATCGGCCAGGTCCGGGTCGCCCTGGATGTAATGTTCGACGTAGGCCTTCTGCGCATTGTTGACGATCTGCACCGTCGGATCGTCCTGCACCAGCGCCAGGTAGCTGTACATGTTGCCGTCGGATTTACCGATCGGCTGGCTGACGAACTCGCGCGTGCCTTTGTGATCGTCCGCCAACACCTTCACCAGCGCGGCATCTTCCGCCGCCAGCGATTTCTTGTTCTCTTTGTCGTAGATCGGCCGCGCTTCCGCTTTGGCGGCGGTCACTTTCCAACTGCCGCCATCGTTGTTGAGCTGCAGATCGACCACGCCGAGATGGTCGCCCCATTGGCCCGGCATCACCGCCGGTACGCCATTCAGCAGGCCTTTGTCGATATCCGCGCCTTTGATGTTGGCGAAGTCCTTGCTCGGGAACACCGCGTGGGCATGGCCGAACATGATGGCGTCGATGCCGGGCACCTGGCTGAGGTAATAGACCGAGTTTTCCGCCATCGCCTTGTAAGGCTCGCTGGACAACCCGGAATGCGGGATCGCCACCACCAGATCGGCGCCCTGTTTACGCATCTGCGGCACGTAGCGCTTGGCGGTGGCGGTGATGTCGTCCACCGTCACTTTGCCCTGCAGGTTGGCTTTGTCCCACACCAGGATCTGCGGCGGCACGAAGCCGATGTAGCCGATGCGCAGCGTATGCGCCTTGCCATCGCGATCCTTCACCGGGGTATCGACGATGATGTATGGCGTGAACAGCGGTTTTTGCGTTTTGGCGTCGATGACGTTGGCGTTGATGTACGGGAATTTGGCGCCGGCGATGGCGTTCTTCAGGTAGTCCAGCCCGTAGTTGAACTCATGGTTGCCGATGTTGCCGACCACATAGTCCAGCGTGTTCATCGCCTTATAGACCGGGTGCACGTCGCCCGGTTTCAGCCCCTTGGCCGCCATGTAATCCCCGAGCGGGCTGCCCTGAATGATGTCGCCGTTATCCACCAACACCGCGTTGGCGGCCTGCTGGCGCGCCTGTTGGATCAGGCTGGCGGTGCGCACCAGGCCGAACTTGTCGGTCGGCGTGTCCTTGTAGTAATCGAAGTCCATCATGTTGCTGTGCAGATCGGTGGTTTCCAGCACGCGCAGATCGACGGTGGCCGCCTGCGCCGAGGCGCACACCAGCAGCGCAAGCGCGGACAGCGTCAGTGGATGCTTCATCATTTGGGGTTCTCTCCATTCCATTATTCGAGTGTTATCGCAGAGGGAAATGTAATTAACACTGCTTGCCACAGTAAACTGTGAAGTGTGGCAGAAAACGGCGGCGGGTAACGCGGGGAAGTTCACAGTTGTGCCCAACAAGATCTGAGGAATTCCCGCGGCTTAGCCGGTTGAGATGGATATTCGGCGTAAAAAAAACTAGTCTGCTAGCAGAGACAGAGGGAAATTTCCCACGGAGATGCAGAGTTGAGGTGCATGATGTTAGAGCGAATTTGCCAACTGTCCCGCGAGGCGGGGGCAGCGATCATGGCGGTGTACGACGGTGAACAACCGCTTGATGTCGCAAAGAAAAAAGATGACTCACCGGTGACGGCGGCCGATCTGGCGGCGCATCACATCATCAAGCGCGGCCTGGCGGCCCTGACGCCGGAGGTGCCGCTGCTGTCGGAAGAGGATCCGCCGGCGTGGGAAGAGCGCCGCAACTGGACGCGCTACTGGCTGGTCGATCCGCTGGACGGCACCAAAGAGTTCTTGCATCGCAATGGCGAGTTCACGGTCAATATCGCCCTGATTGAAGACGGGCAGGCGGTGATGGGCGTGGTGTACGCCCCGGCGATCGACGTGTTGTACCTGGCGGAGCGCGGCAAGGCCTGGAAAGAAGAGAAGGGCGTGCGGCAGGCGATCGGCGTCAGCAACGCGCATCCGCCGCTGGTGGTGGTGAGCCGCTCGCATATCGACGACGAATTGAAAGACTATCTGCAGCAGTTGGGCGAGCACCAGACCGTGTCCGTCGGTTCCTCACTGAAGTTCTGCCTGGTGGCGGAAGGCAAGGCGCAGCTCTATCCGCGCTTCGGGCCAACCAATATTTGGGATACCGCCGCAGGACACGCGGTGGCGGTGGCCGCCGGGGCGCAAATTCACGATTGGCAGGGCAAGCCGTTGCTCTATACCCCGCGTGAATCTTTCCTCAACCCCGGCTTCCGGGTTTCGCTGTTCTGAGTCAGTTCGCCAACAGCTGGTGCAGCTTGGACATCACCTGCTGCACCTCTTCCGGCGTCAGCGCGCCGTCTTTGGCGAACTGAATGCGCCCTTGCTTATCCAGCACCACGATGGCGGAACCTTTCGGCTGCAGATCCCAGGCTTTGCGCACGTTGCCGTCGCTGTCGACGATAAACTGCGACCACGGGAACTCTTTCTTGCTGTCTTCGATGCTGCTGCGCACGAACATGGCGGTGCCCATCAGGGCATCGTCGGTGTTGACGATTGTCGTCGTTTGGTAACGATCGTGTGGTAGCTTCGCCTTCTTGATCGCTTCAATCAGTGGGTCGTTCATGTCTTTGGCGGAGCTGCGGCCGGCAATGTGCTGTATCACCCGCACTTTTCCACTGAGCTGCGCGCTGTTCCAATTCTGGTAGCTAAAATTACCGTCAGCGTAATTGAGCTCTCCTTTATCGCTGACGCCAACCGGCGCCACGCGCTGCTGGAGCTGGAAGTTGTGCGCGGAAGCGAAAAGCGGGGCGAGCAGCAGGGATACCATCAGCATGCGACTTGTTTTCATGCTTTCTCCTTGTAAATGGGGGAATTTGTGCGACAGCACTTCGACAGCCTAAAGCATAGGATGTGATAAGAGGTCTGTCCTGTTAACCGGATCGCAGTTTTTCCCTTGGTTCGCTAATCATCAGATTTTGAAGGGATATCCTGAAAACGTTATAAATCATCATATACAATTCTGTCAAAAAGTGTAAATCCAGTGCAGATCACCGGGCGGAAGTGAACGATCTGGTCTTTACTGGGTCTACTACATGCAATCAAGTTGCGTTCTGAATTTCGAGGCTGCCACCTTTGGCGGCTCGCTGAGCGCATGGATCAACGGGAGGAGCGTAAAAGAATGAGAATCTTCCAGCGTTATAACCCTTTGAAAGTGGCGAAGTACGTTAAGACCCTGTTTCGCGGAAGGCTGTATATCAAGGACGTGGGCGCATTTGAATTCGACGAGGGGAAAATCCTGCCGCCGAAGATTCGCGACAAGCGCCATTTCAGCGTGATGTCCGAAGTGAACCGCCAGGTGCTGCTGTTGCAGACCGAGATGGGTTGAACACCATGCTGACAGCGGTAAAAAAATGCGGCCCCGATGGGGCCGCTGACGTTTTTGCCGCCTGCCGTCAGGCCGCAGGCGTGTCGTCCGGCGCTTTCGGCAGCACCGCCGCCGGTTTGTCGCTCAGTCGGGTGACCAGCAGCTGATCTATCTTGTAGCTGTCGATATCCACCACTTCGAACTTGTAGCCGGCGTATTTGACGAAGTCGGTGCGTTTCGGGATCTTGCGCAGCATGTACATCATAAAGCCGCCAATGGTTTCGTAGTTGCCCGCCTGCGGGAACTCGTCGATATCCAGCACGCGCATCACGTCGTCGATCGGCGTGCCGCCTTCAATCAGCCATGAGCTTTCGTCGCGCGCCACGATCTGCTCTTCCTGGCCCTGGCCGACCAGATCGCCCATCAGCGTGGTCATCACGTCGTTAAGGGTGATGATGCCCACCACCAACGCATATTCATTGAGGATCACCGCGAAGTCTTCGCCGGCGGTTTTGAAGCTTTCCAGCGCTTCGGACAGCGTCAACGTGTCCGGCACGATCAGCGCCGAGCGGATCTGCACGCCGCTGCTCAACACCAGGCTCTGGTTGCCCAGCACGCGGTTCAGCAGGTCTTTGGAATCGACATAACCCACCACCTGATCGATATGGCCGTCGCACACCAGGAACTTGGAGTGCGGATGGGTCGAGACCTTCTCCTTGATGCTCTCTTCGCTTTCGCGCAGATCGAAGTACACCACGCTTTCGCGCGAGGTCATCGAAGACGGCACGGTGCGCGACTCCAGTTCGAACACGTTTTCAATCAGCTCGTGCTCCTGCTTGCGCAGCACGCCCGCCAGGGCACCGGCTTCCACCACCGCGTAGATGTCATCGGAGGTGATGTCGTCTTTACGCACCATCGGCAGCTTGAACATGCGGAAGATCAGGTTGGCCATGCCGTTGAAGAACCACACCAGCGGGCGGAAGATCATGATGGAGAAACGCATCGGGTTGATGATCCGGACGGCGACCGTCTCTGGTGCAATCATACCGATGCGCTTCGGGGTCAAATCGGCGAACAGGATAAACAGGCTGGTCACCAGCACGAAGGAGCAGATGAAGCTGACCTGTTCCGCCAGTTCGGGCGACAGGAAGCGAATAAAGAACTGTTGGAAGGTGCCGGAAAACGCCGCGTCGCCGACGATACCGCCGAGGATGGCCACGGCGTTCAGGCCGATCTGCACCACGGTGAAGAAGATGCCAGGGGTTTCTTGCAGTTTAAGCACTCTGGCGGCGTTGATGTTGCCTTCGTCCGCCATCAGCTTCAGTTTGATCTTGCGCGAGGCGGCCAGAGAGATTTCCGACAGTGAGAAAAACGCACTCACCGCGATCAGAAAAAGAATCAGTAAAATACTGTTTAACATAATCTATCCATACGTGCCGACGGGATGCCGGCGCTCTTGAGGAAGGGTAGTACATAGTAAAAAAAGCAGCGATAACAACCAGAAGGGAAGCTATCGGGCCGCAGAAGCGGCCCGTACAGTATAGCAGTTGCCCCACAGGGGCCGCCAGCGGTTAAAAAAGTGCCGCCGGCCGGCATCGGATCAGCCCTGTGGCGGCAGGCAAACGCCGATGCCGCCCAGCCCGCAGTAACCTTCCGGGTTTTTGAACAGGTACTGCTGGTGATCGTCTTCCGCATAATAGAACGGCAGCGCCGGCGCGATCTCGGTGGTGATGACGCGCTTGTCGCCCGCCGCCGCCATCGCCTGCTGGAAGCGTTGCAGGCTGCTTTCTGCCTCGGCCTGCTGCTCTGGGCTCAGCGTGTAAATCGCCGAGCGGTACTGCGTGCCGACGTCGCCGCCCTGGCGCATGCCCTGCGCCGGATCGTGATTTTCCCAGAACACCTGCAGCAGCTGCTTGTAGCTGACGACCTGCGGATCGAACACCACGCGCACCACTTCGGCGTGGCCGGTCTGGCCGCTGCACACTTCGCGGTAGGTCGGGTTCGGCGTGTAGCCGCCGCTGTAGCCGGCGGCGGTGCTGTAGACGCCCGGCTGTTGCCAGAACAGACGCTCAACGCCCCAGAAACAGCCCATGGCGAAGATCGCCACTTCCATGCCGGCCGGCACCTGAGTCATCGAGTGTTCGGTGACGACGTTGAGCGTTGCGACAGGCATTGGCGTGGTGCGGCCAGGCAGCGCGCTTGCCTTATCGACGGTTTGTGATTTATCAAAAAATGGCACCACGGTTGACTCCTGTTGTCACAGTAAGAATTGACCCTACATGGCGGCGGTTCGGTTGTATCTCACCGCGTCTTTGCCCACAATAAGCGGCAAGTGGGATTTTGTATAAGCTTAACGCAGTATTTTGAGCGCCAAAAGTGAAGAATTCGCCTGTTGCGCGGCGGCAAAGCGCGGCGGGCGGCGTCCGGAAGAAGGTTGAAGAGGGCTGCCGTCATGATAGCGCGGAGTCTGCCCTGGCCCCGGAGCGAACACCATAACAGGAAAGTAAAATCAATAAGGAGAACACGTGCCAAAGTACCCGGTCATGTGCTTGATATCTGTGTTGCTTGCGGCACCTGCAGCCTATGCGGCCAACGTGCGGCTGCAGGTGGAGGGGTTAAGCGGAGAGTTGGAAAAAAACGTCCGGGTGCGGCTGTCGTCGATCACGCCTGAAGAGGTCGGCACCGACGGTCGCTTCCGCGCACGGGTGGATGAGGCGGTGCGCCAGGGGCTGCGCGCGCTCGGCTATTACCAGCCGACCATCGAGTTTACGCTGGACGATCGGCCGGGGATGTCGCGTCCGGTGCTGCATGCCAAGGTCAATCCGGGCGAACCGGTGCGCATCGCCGGCGCCAACATCGTGCTGGAAGGCGGCGCGAAGACCGATGAGGACTACCTGGCGCTGGTAAAGAAGGATCGGCCGACCATTGGCGAGATCCTCAACCACGGCAAGTATGACAGTTTCAAAGGCTCGCTGACCGGCCTGGCGCTGCGCAAAGGCTACTTCGACGCCGACATGACCAAAAGCCAACTTGGCGTGGCAGAAGATCTGCACAAGGCGTTTTGGGATATCGATTTCAACAGCGGCGAACGTTACCGCTTCGGCAAGGTGAAATTCACCGGTTCGCAAATCCGCGAAGACTATCTGCAAAATCTGGTGCCCTTTCATCAGGGGGATTACTACAGTTCGGAGGATTTGGCCGAGCTGAACCGCCGTTTGTCCGCCACCAACTGGTTCAACTCGGTGGTGGTGTCCCCTGATTTCAACGATGCCAAAGAGAACAAGATTTTGCCGTTGGACGCGCTGGTAACGCCGCGTACGCGCAATACCATCGAAACCGGTATCGGTTACTCCACCGACGTCGGCCCGCGGGTGAAAGGCACCTGGAAAAAGCCTTGGCTCAACGATCGCGGCCACAGCCTGGAAACCAGCGCCAGCGTGTCGGCGCCGGAGCAGCAGCTGGATCTGACCTATAAGATCCCGCTGCTGAAGAATCCGCTGGAGCAGTATTACCTGCTGCAGGGCGGGCTCAAGAACGTCGATCTTAACGACACCAAATCCGTGACCTCCAAAGTGGTGGCTTCGCGCAACTGGGATCTCTCCAGCGGCTGGCAGCGGGCGATCAACCTGACCTGGCGCTGGGATAACTTTACCCAGGGCAACGTCAGCAACACCACCATGCTGCTGTATCCCGGCGTCAGCTTCAACCGCACCCGCTCGCGCGGCGGCCTGATGCCGACCTGGGGCGACAGCCAGCGCTACTCCATCGACGTATCCGACACCACCTGGGGCTCGGGCGTGGACTTCGCGCTGATGCAGGCGCAGAACGTCTGGATCCGCACGCTCGCCGACAAGCATCGTTTCGTGGCGCGTGGGCAGGTGGGATGGATAGAAACCAACGACTTCGACAAGGTGCCGCCGGATTTGCGCTTCTTCGCCGGTGGTGACCGCAGCATTCGCGGCTACAAGTACAAAGACATTTCGCCGCGCGGCGACGACGGCAAGCTGACCGGCGCCTCCAAGATGCTGACCGGCTCGCTGGAGTATCAATACAACGTGACCGGCAAATGGTGGGGGGCGATGTTCGTCGATTCCGGTGAAGCGGTGAACGATATCAAGCAGAGCAACTTCAAGACCGGCGCCGGCGTAGGCGTGCGCTGGCAGTCGCCGGTGGGGCCGGTGAAGCTGGATATCGCCGCGCCCGTGGGAGACAAGGACACTCACGGGATGCAGTTCTACATCGGTTTGGGGCCTGAACTATGAGCCTGGTTAAAAAGATTTGTCTCGGATTTCTGGTCGTTCTGCTGCTGCTGATCGGCGGGCTGGCCTTTCTGGTGGGGACCACCACCGGTTTGCATATGGTCATCAACGGCGCGGCGCGCTGGGTGCCGGGGCTGGAGATCGCCGGCGTCAGCGGCGGCTGGCGCGATCTGACGCTGAAGGGCGTGAAGTATCAGATGCCGGGCGTGACGGTCAACGCCGGGCAATTCCATCTGTCCCTCGATCTCTCCTGCTTTAAACGCAGCTCGCTGTGCGTCAACGCCTTGACTGCTCAGGACGTGGACGTGGCGGTGAACACCAAAGAGATGGCGCCCTCCGCGCCGGTGGAGGAGAGCAGTGAGCCGACCACCAATCTCAGTACGCCTTATCCGATCACCCTGCGCCTGCTGGCGCTGAACAACGTCAAGGTCACCGTCGACGATACCGCCATCTCTCTGGCCGAGTTCCGCACCGGCGCGCAGTGGCAAGAGCGCGCGCTGACGCTGATGCCGACCAAGATCGGCTCGTTGCTGATCGCCTTGCCGAAAACGCCGCAAAATCCGTTGCCGGAAGCGGTGCAACCGGCGGTCGAGGTGGCGAAAAAGGTCGGTGAGCAGGTTACCGACGCGGCGAAACCGGCGCCGCAGCCGGAAGAGAAGCCGCTTGGCGAAACGCTAAAGGAACTGTTCGCCAAACCGCTGTTGCCGGATCTGCCGGACATCCGCCTGCCGCTGGATATCACCGTGAAAGAGATCAGCGGCGAACAGCTGCGCTTGACCGGCGATACCGACGTGCTGATCACGAGTCTCTTGCTGCAGGCCAGCACGCAGGATCAGCATATCCAACTGGACAACTTCGACGTGAAGTCGCCGCAGGGTACGCTGTCGGTGCAGGGGCAGGCGACCCTGACCGGCGATTGGCCGGTGGCCCTGACCGCTAACAGCGCATTGAACATCGAGCCGCTGAAGGGCGAGAAGGTGAAGCTGAACATCGGCGGCGGGTTGCGTGATGAGCTGAAGGTCGCGCTGAACCTGTCCGGCCCGGTCGGTGCCCAGCTTGATGTGCAAACCCGGCTGGCCGAAGCCGGCCTGCCGCTGGCGCTGACGCTGCAGAGCAAACAGCTGAAATGGCCGCTGAGCGGCGAGGCGCAGTACCAGGTTAACGATTTCCGCCTGCGCTTTAACGGCAAGGCGACCGACTATGCGTTGTCGACGCGCGCCAATCTGAAAGGTCAGGATCTGCCGCCGGCGGTGCTGACGCTGGACGGCAAAGGCAACGTCGAGCAGTTCAAGCTGGAGCGCCTGCGGCTGGCGGCGCTGCAGGGCAATACCGATCTCACCGCGCTGGTGGACTGGAGCAAGGCCATCAGCTGGAACTCTCAATTGACGCTGAGCGGCATCAATACCGCCAAGCAGTGGCCGGAATGGCCGGCGAAACTCGACGGCAAGATCACCACGCGCGGCAGCCTGCACGGCGGCAGCTGGCAGCTGCAGGTGCCGGTGCTGCAGCTGGACGGCAACGTGAAGCAGAACAAGGTCACGGCGCGCGGCACGCTGAGCGGCAACGCCGCCGGGCAGTGGAAAATCCCCGGCATCGATCTGACGTTGGGGCGCAACCAGCTGAACGTCAAAGGACAGCTGGACGAGAAAAGCTGGAACCTGGACGCCAACATCGACGCGCCGCGTCTGGACGGCGCGCTGCCGGGCCTGGGCGGCACCGCCAAAGGGCTGCTGAAGCTGCGCGGCAATCTGCAGGCGCCTCAGCTGCTGGCGGATTTGACCGCCTCCGGTTTGCAGTGGCAGGCGCTGCGCATCAATCGGGTGAAGATCGACGGTGACGTGCGCTCCACGGATCAGATCCAGGGGCAGCTGGCGGTACGCGTCGAGCAACTGAAGCAGGACGCGCTGGAAGTCAGCCTGCTGACCCTCGACGCCAAAGGCAGCGAGAAGCAGCATCAGCTGCAGTTGAAGATCGACGGTAAGCCGGTCTCCGGCCAGCTGGCGCTGCAGGGCAGCTTCGATCGTCAGCAGCAGCGCTGGCGCGGCAATCTGAACAATACCCGCTTCGATACGCCGGTGGGGGAGTGGCGCCTGACGCGCGCCATCGCGCTGGACTACCTGAACACCGCGCAGAAAATCAGCATCGGGCCGCACTGTTGGCAGAACCCGAACGCCGAGCTGTGCGTGCCGAAGACCATCGAAGCCGGCCAGAGCGGCCAGGCCAGCGTGGTGCTCAACCGGTTCGATCTGGCGATGATCAAGCCGTTCCTCGGCCCGGAGACCGCCCTGAGCGGCGTGTTCACCGGCCGGGCCGACGTCAGTTGGAAACCGGGCGGCGCGCTGCCGGAGGCGAAGGTCACGTTGGCCGGCAACGGCGTCAAGGTGGTGCAGCAGGTGCAGGGCAACGCGCTGCCGATCGCCTTCGATACGCTGACCCTCAACGCCGGTCTGAACAACGGCCGCGCGCAGGCCGACTGGCGGATCAAACTGACCAACAACGGCCAGTTCGACGGCAATATTCAGGTGGCGGATCCGCAGGTGCGGCGCACCATCAGCGGCAACGTCAATATCACCAACATTTCGTTGGCGCTGATTAACCCGGCGCTGATGAAGGGCGAAAGCGCTGCAGGCATGCTGAACGCCAACCTGCGTCTGGGCGGCAGCGCGCAGAAGCCGCTGGTGTTCGGGCGTCTGGCGTTGGATCGGGCGAAGGTGCAGGGCCACTGGATGCCGTTCGATATGACCGACGCGCGGCTGGCGGTGAATTTCAATGGCATGACATCGACGCTGGAAGGGCTGCTCAGCACCACGCGCGGCCAGCTGAATCTGGCAGGCGATGCCGACTGGCGTGACATCAACGCCTGGCGTGCGCGCATTGCCGCCAAGGGCGACAAGCTGCGGGTGACGGTGCCGCCGATGATCCGCATCGACGTGTCGCCGGATCTGGTGTTCGAAGCCACGCCGCAGCTGTTCTCGCTCAACGGCAAGGTCGACATCCCTTGGGCGCGCATCACGGTGCAGGAGCTGCCGGAAAGCGCGGTGGGCGTCTCTTCCGACGAAGTGATGCTGGACGACCAGTTGAAGCCGATTCAACCGAAGACCGCCTCGATTCCGATCAACAGCAACCTGATGATCCACGTCGGCAATGACGTGCGGCTGGACGCCTTCGGCCTCAAAGCCCGCTTGAAGGGTGATTTGAAAGTGGTGCAGGACAAGAAAGGGCTGGGCCTCAACGGCCAGATTGACATCCCTTCCGGTCGCTTCCATGCTTATGGTCAGGATTTGATCGTGCGTAAAGGGCAGCTGATGTTCTCCGGCCCGCCGGATCAGCCGCTGCTCAATATCGAAGCGATCCGCAACCCGGAATCCACCGAGGACGACGTGACCGCCGGCGTGCGCGTGACCGGCCTGGCGGATGCGCCGAAGCTGGAAGTGTTCTCCGATCCGGCCAAATCGCAACAGGAAGCCCTGTCTTATCTGCTGCGCGGCCAGGGCTTGAACAGCTCAGGCGCCGACGGCAACGCCATGACGTCGATGTTAATCGGCATGGGGGTTGCACAAAGTGGTCAACTTGTGGGTAAAATCGGCGAGGCATTCGGCGTGAGTAATTTGGCTCTGGACACTCAAGGGGTTGGCGACAATTCCCAGGTTGTCGTGAGCGGCTATGTCCTCCCAGGCTTACAAGTAAAATATGGGGTGGGCATTTTCGACTCGCTGGCCACGCTGACGTTGCGTTATCGCCTGATGCCTAAGTTGTATCTTGAAGCGGTGTCTGGTCTCGACCAGGCATTAGATTTGCTCTATCAGTTTGAGTTTTAGCGATGCGAATAATTGTCTACGGCAGTTTACGACGCAAACAGGGAAACAGCCATTGGATGACCAACGCCCAATGGCTCGGCGAGCACGAGCTCGAAGGCTATCAGATTTACAATCTGGGCCATTACCCGGCGGCGATCCCTGGAGAGGGCACGATACATTGCGAGGTGTATCGTATTAACTCATCGATTCTGGCAGAGCTGGACGAACTGAAAAGCAACACCAAGGACTATAAGCGCGAGCTGATTCAGACGCCTTATGGGAGTGCGTGGATCTACCTGTACAAACACAGCGTGGACGGTTACCCGCGAATTACCAGCGGTGACTGGCTGAAGCGTCTCGAAGAACAGTAAGAAAAAAACACCGCTCAATGAGCGGTGTTTTTTCATCGGACGGCGGCTGGAATTACTTCTTGGCAGCGCGTTCGAAGGAGGCGATGATTTCCGCTTTAGCTGCGGCAGCGTCTGCCCAGCCTTCCACTTTCACCCATTTGCCTTTTTCCAGATCTTTGTAGTGCTCGAAGAAGTGAGCGATCTGGGCTTTCAGCAGTTCCGGCAGGTCGTTCACGTCTTTCACGTGATCGTACTCTTTGGTCAGCTTGCTGTGTGGCACCGCAACCAGCTTGGCGTCTTCACCGGCTTCGTCGGTCATTTTCAGCACGCCAACCGGACGGCAGCGGATCACGGAGCCCGGCTGCAGCGGGTATGGGGTTGGAACCAGCACGTCAACCGGGTCACCGTCCAGAGACAGGGTGTGGTTGATGTAGCCGTAGTTGCACGGGTAGAACATCGCGGTGGACATGAAACGGTCAACGAACAGCGCGCCGGTTTCTTTGTCGATTTCGTATTTGATTGGATCGGCGTTGGCCGGGATTTCGATTACTACGTAGATGTCTTCCGGCAGGTCTTTGCCAGCAGGGACCAGATTCAAGCTCATGTCGGTTTCCTTTAATCATCAAACCAGAAATGGAGTGGCGGCTATTATAGCGGACTCTTTTGCGATTTCCTGCCCTTTTCATCGTCGAAAACCCCGCGCGCCGACGCAGGGATAATTTCCAGATTAATCCCGCCGCGGCATGAAGTTTTGCCTCCGCCTGCCGATAACTTCAACAAACAATAATGAGCCAGCAAAGCTGGCTCCGCGTTTTGCCACCCCTACTACGTCTGATCTCACTATTCTGAAGCCGGGAAGAACTCATGCTAAAAAAGATTACGGTGAAGGCTGGGCTGATCGCCCTGCTGAGCCTGATGACCATGCTGCTGATCATGGTCAGCGTTATTGGCGTCAACGCGATTAACGAAGGATCGCGCTCGATCCATACCTTAAACCAGATCCTCGGCGAAGAGCTGGGCTCGCTGGCCAACAGCTCCAACCTGACGCTGCGCGCCCGAACCGCCGCTTCGCTGGCGGTGCGCCAACGGGAGATCGGCCAGACTGATGTCTCCGACGCCACCGTGGGCCGCATCTACGGCTACCTCGAGCAGTCGAACAAGGAAATGGCGCGCTTTGTCGGCGTCGGCACCGTGACCGAGCGCGGCCGCGAACTCTCCAGCCGCCTGCAAAACAGCTATCGCGCCTATCTGGAGCAGGGCGTGAAGCCGATGGCCGCCGCCATCAAGGCCGGCAAGATCGATGAGTATTACCATATCCAGGAGACGCGCATTTCCGCCTTGAGCATCGCGTTTGAAAAGGATCTCACCGATTTCCGCAGCTTCGCCATGAAGCTCGGCGAGAAGCAGGTGTATGAGGCGGAAAGCAACGCCAGCACCAAGATCTCGCTGATCGTGGTGGCGGGCCTGCTCAGCGTGCTGTTGGCGTTGCTGGCCTGGTTCGCGCTGCGCGTGATCATTTTGCGTCCGCTGGATGAGTCCATCGCGCAGCTGGAACACATCGCCGGCGGCGATCTGACCCACGAGATCCGCGGCGAGGGCGATACCGAGATGGGGCGCCTGGTGCGGGCGATGCAGCGCATGCAGCAGGCGCTGGCCAGTTCGGTCAGCAAAGTGCGCGACGCCAGCAGCCAGATCGACACCGGTTCGCGCGAACTGGCTGCCGGCAACCTGCATCTGGCGCAGCGCACCGAAGAATCGGCCGCGTCGCTGGAAGAGACCGCCGCCAGCATGGAACAGCTGACCTCGACGGTGAAAATGAACGCCGAGAACTGTGAACAGGCCAATCAGCTGGCGTTGAGCGTGTCCGATATCGCCAACCAGGGCAGTGAGGTGGTCAGCCAGGTGATGAGCAAGATGCAGGCGATCACCGACAGCTCGCGCCGCATCGCCGATATCATCAGCGTGATGGACGGCATCGCCTTCCAGACCAACATCCTGGCGCTGAACGCGGCGGTGGAAGCCGCGCGCGCCGGCGAACAGGGCCGCGGTTTCGCGGTGGTGGCCGGTGAAGTGCGCAACCTGGCGCAGCGCAGCGCCCAGTCGGCGAAAGAGATCAAAGGGCTGATCGAAGCGTCGCAAAACCGGGTGCAGGAAGGCGAACAGATGGTGGAGTCGGCGGCGCAGACCATGAGCGGCATCACCGGTGAAGTGGGCCGGGTGACGGCGTTGATGCGTGAGATCTCGGCGGCGACGCGCGAACAAAGCAGCGGTATCGAACAGGTGAACCTGGCGGTGGCGCAGATGGATCAGGTGGCGCAACAGAATGCGGCGCTGGTGGAGGAGTCTGCGGCGGCGACGCGCTCGCTGGAAGATCAGGCTCAGCTGCTGGCGCAGAGCATGGCGGCGTTCAAGCTGTAAGGTAATAAGGGTTCGGCAAGGCGCCGAACCCTGGCAAAGAACGCGTTACTCGTCCGGGTTTTCGGCGATGAAGCGTTCTGCGTCTTCCACCATCGACTTGGTGCCGACGAAGAATGGCGCGCGCTGGTGCAGTTTCACCGGCGTGATGTCCAGAATGCGGTTTTTGCCGTCGCTGGCCTTGCCGCCGGCCTGTTCGGCCAGGAACGCCATCGGGTTGCATTCGTACAGCAGGCGCAGCTTGCCTTGCGGGTGGCTGGCGGTGCTTGGGTAGATGTAGATGCCGCCTTTCAGCAGGTTGCGGTGGAAGTCCGCCACCAGAGAACCGATGTAGCGCGAGGTGTAAGGGCGCTGCGTCGCTTCATCCTGCTCCTGGCAGTACTTGATGTATTTCTTCACGCCGAGAGGGAACTTGATGTAGTTGCCTTCGTTGATGGAATACATGTTGCCGCTCGCCGGGAAACGTACTTTCTCGTGAGAGAGACAGAACACGCCCAGAGACGGATCGTACGTGAAGGCGTGGACGCCGTAACCGGTGGTGTACACCAGCATGGTGGACGAACCGTAAACCACGTAACCCGCTGCGACCTGGGCGCTGCCCGGCTGCAGGAAGTCTTCTTCGGTCACCGGCGTGCCGACCGGCGTGATGCGACGATAGATAGAGAAAATCGTACCGACCGAGACGTTGACATCGATGTTGGACGAACCGTCCAACGGGTCCATCAATACGACATACTTGGCATTTTCAGCTCGCTCGCCGTCGAATATCACGATTTCATCTTCTTCTTCGGAAGCGATACCCGCAACTTCACCACGCGCTTTCAACGCCGCTTTCAGTTTTTCGTTCGCGTACAGGTCCAGTTTCATCTGAACTTCGCCCTGTACGTTGGACACCCCGCTGGTCCCCAGAATATCAACCAGGCCGGCCTTGTTGATATCGCGGTGAATGATTTTGGCGCCCAGTTTAATGGCAGAAAGTAACGCGGTCAGCTCGCCGGTGGCGTGCGAGAAGTCGTGCTGTTTCTCGACGATAAATTCGCCTAACGTTTTCATGACACAATCCCTGAATCTACGGATGGATAGCGGCCTGTTAACAAACCGCCAACGTTTTCGCGAGCAGTGTAGCCCAAAGATGCGCGCCATTCATAGGCAAATCCATTTCTTCTGGACGATTCTGAGCGTTAGAATATGCCGACATTCGATGCACTCACATGAGAAACCTATGCGCATTCACATTCTTGGGATCTGTGGCACCTTTATGGGCGGGCTGGCGATGCTGGCGCGCTCACTGGGGCATGACGTCACCGGTTCGGACGCCAACGTCTATCCGCCGATGAGCACGCTGCTGGAGAACCAGGGGATCGATCTTATTCAGGGTTATGATCCGGCCCAGCTGGATCCGGCGCCGGATCTGGTGATCATCGGCAACGCCATGACGCGCGGCAACCCGTGCGTGGAGGCGGTGCTGGAGCGTGGTATCCCTTACGTTTCCGGCCCGCAGTGGCTGCACGACGCCGTGTTGCGCGATCGCTGGGTACTGGCGGTCGCCGGCACCCACGGCAAAACCACCACCGCTGGCATGGCGACCTGGATCCTCGAAGCCTGCGGCTACCAGCCGGGCTTCGTCATCGGCGGCGTGCCGGGCAACTTCGACGTCTCGGCTCGCCTCGGCGGCAGCCCGTTCTTCGTGATCGAGGCCGACGAGTATGACTGCGCGTTCTTCGACAAGCGCTCCAAGTTCGTGCACTACAGCCCGCGCACGCTGATCATGAACAACCTGGAGTTCGACCACGCCGATATCTTCGACGATCTGAAAGCCATTCAGAAACAATTCCACCACCTGGTGCGCCTGGTGCCGGGCAAAGGCAAGATCATCCTGCCGGACAACGACAGCCACCTGAAGCAGGTGATGGCGATGGGCTGCTGGAGCGAACAGGAGCTGGTGGGCGAAGAGGGCACCTGGCGCGCGCAGAAGCTGACGCCGGACGCCAGTCATTACGCGGTGTTCCTCGACGGCGAGCAGGTTGGCGAAGTGAACTGGGCGCTGGTGGGCGAGCACAACATGCATAACGGCCTGATGGCCATCGCGGCGACCCGTCACGTTGGCGTGCAGCCGGCGGACGCCTGCCGCGCCTTGGGCGACTTCATCAACGCCCGTCGCCGCCTGGAGCTGCGTGGCGAAGCCAACGGCGTCACGGTCTACGACGATTTCGCGCACCACCCGACGGCGATCCTGGCCACTCTGGCCGCGCTGCGCGGCAAGGTAGGCGGCACGGCGCGCATTCTGGCGGTGCTGGAGCCGCGATCCAACACCATGAAAATGGGCATCAGCAAAAACGATCTGGCGCCTTCGCTCGGCCGTGCCGATGAAGTGTTCCTGTTCCAGCCGCATCACATTCCGTGGCAGGTTGCGGAAGTGGCGGATGCCTGCGTGCAGCCGGCGCACTGGAGCGCGGATCTCGACACGCTGGTGGAGATGGTGGTGAAAACCGCACAGCCGGGCGACCACATTCTGGTGATGAGCAACGGCGGTTTCGGCGGCATTCACGATCGCCTGTTGGACGCGTTGGCGAAAAAGCAGGAACCGAAGGTGACCTACTGATTGTTCAGCCGCATAAGCCAACCTAAGGGCCGCATTCGCGGCCTTTTTTACGCCCATAAAAAAGCCCTCGCGAGCGAGGGCAACGGGGTTCGTCGGATAGGACGACGAGAGGGTCTCTGGGAAATCGGCGTTTGCGTCAGAACTCGGCAGTGGCAGTGACGAGGGTAATCAGCTCTGCAAAGCCGTTCCCAGAGTTGTTATTTGTAAATCTCGGCGGTGGCGTGGTAGTTGCCTTCGTTACGCGCTTCGATCACGCGGTAGGCGGTCGCGCCTTTAGCATCGGCTTTCTCCGACAGCGCCTGGCGAATGTCGGTCGGTGCGCCGTCGATACCGCTGACGGTAATGGTGCCGATAGATTGCAGATTGGCGGTCTGATCATTAGTCACCAACTGGGCGGCAGACGCGCCAAAGGAGATGACAGACAGCAAACCGAGTGCAGCGAGAGTAGTTTTCATGTTCATGATAGCGATCCTTGGTCATAACAGCCTGGAAGGGCTTGGCAGCGATTTTTATTCTTGAAGGCCGTTATGACAGCGTTTGATTCCAGAGATGTATTGCCCGTTGCCGGGTAATGCCGGTACTTATTTGTAGATTTCAGCGGTCGCGTGGAAGTTGCCGTCGTTGCGCGCTTCGATCACGCGGTAAGCGGTCGCCCCTTTGGCGTCGGCTTTATCGGACAGCGCCTGACGAATGTCGGAAGGCGCAGCGGCGACGCCGCTCACGGTGATCACACCGGCGGGCTGCAGTTTTGCGGCCTGGGTTGCGTCAACAGATTGTGCTGCGAATGCACCAAAGGAAAGCATGGACAGAACGCTCAGGGTTGCAACGGTAGCTTTAATTTTCATCATCTCACCTCATCGTATTCTTTTATCAGTTCCAACGAACTGTGATTCAGTTCACGGAAATGAGTATACAGCTAGTAACGCCAAAAATTAATAGTTCGCTAACAGTTGCTAGTGAAACTTTAAACCGATGAACCTTATTTTTTATAACTACAAGGAATAAAAAACGCTCATAAAACGATCTTTCGATGTTAAATTTATGTAATTTCAATAAGGTAAGTGCTTTTGACCAAAAGTGCGGAAGATCACAGTGGGTACTGCTGGTTACATGGATATGTCATGGAAATGTGTTGTTGCGGGATAAAAAAGCAGTGTTAAACGCGGTTGAAGGCCGGAAAGGTAACGCGAGGGTTAAAGAAGCGCTAACAAAATGCGGGCGGTAGCCGCACTTTGTTAGCGCCAGGTTTCACAGCTCTTGCTCGAACACGCCCAGGATCGCTTCATGCAGCTTCTGAGCGGTAAAGCTGCTGGACGGCGTGACGAAAATCGTGTCGTCGCCGGCGATAGTGCCGAGGATACCCTGGGATTTGCCCAAGGAGTCAAGCAGGCGGGCGATCAGCTGTGCGGCGCCCGGACTGGTGTGGATCACCACGACGGCGTCGTTATGGTCGACGTCCAGCACCAGGTTCTTCAGCGGGCTGGTGGTGGTCGGCACGCCGAGTTCGGCAGGAAGGCAATACACCATTTCCATTTTGGCATTGCGCGTACGTACCGCACCGAACTTGGTCAGCATGCGCGATACTTTGGATTGGTTAATGTTTTCGAAGCCTTCTTCTTGCAGCGCCAAAACGATCTCGCCTTGAGAACTGAATTTTTCTTCTTTCAATAACGCTTTGAACGTCTTGATCAGATCTTCCTGTTTTGCGGGATTACGCATTTTGCACCGTGGAATGTTGATAATGGAAGTCATGATTATGCATATAGATGAATTTTTATGCAACAAAGGCCGACCCAAAGAAAATAAACATGACCGGGCGGCGAGGAAAGGGCGGCATTTTAACAAAATCCGGCCGTGATGAATATGCCCTTTTGACGTCGGAAAATCGGCCTGCGCTGGTAAATAAAATGTTATTAAAATGATGTTGTTCTGATGTTGCGTAAGGGTGTAATGTAACGGCCGGTTAACTTGCTCGTGAATAACCTCGCACTATTTTTGATTAGTGTGCGCTATGCCCTTCATGCGTAAGCGATTTAATCTAAAATGGGCGCGACAGCGGTCATTTTATTGCACCTGCAGGCAACAATTAGCTAATTTATTGTTTTTAAAGGTGTAATAATTTAAGGTCCGTCACCAACACATTCACGGCGCTTTATATATTTAAGACAATAAAGGAGTATAGGATGAAAGTTGCAGTTCTCGGTGCTGCTGGCGGTATCGGCCAGGCCCTCGCCCTTCTACTCAAAACCCAGCTTCCTTCAGGTTCTGAACTCTCTCTCTACGACATTGCCCCCGTTACCCCAGGCGTTGCCGTCGACTTAAGCCACATCCCAACCGCAGTTAAAATCAAAGGCTTCAGCGGCGAAGACGCGACCCCGGCTCTGCAGGGTGCGGACGTGGTGCTGATTTCCGCCGGCGTGGCCCGTAAGCCAGGCATGGATCGCTCTGACCTGTTCAACGTTAACGCCGGCATCGTGCGTAACCTGATTGAGCAAGTGGCGAAAACCTGCCCGAAAGCCTGCATCGGCATCATCACCAACCCGGTTAACACCACGGTCGCCATCGCGGCGGAAGTGTTGAAAAAAGCCGGCGTTTACGACAAGAACAAACTGTTCGGCGTGACTTCGCTGGATATCATCCGTTCCAACACCTTCGTGGCCGAGCTGAAAGGCAAGCAGCCGGAAGAGCTGAACGTGCCGGTCATCGGCGGCCACTCTGGCGTGACTATCCTGCCTCTGCTGTCGCAGATCCCTGGCGTGAGCTTCACCGATCAGGAAGTGGCGGATCTGACCAAACGCATTCAGAACGCCGGCACCGAAGTGGTGGAAGCCAAAGCCGGTGGCGGGTCTGCTACGCTGTCCATGGGCCAGGCGGCCGCGCGTTTCGGTCTGTCTCTGGTGCGCGCACTGCAGGGCGAGAAAGGCGTTGTGGAATGCGCTTACGTTGAAGGCGACGGCAAATACGCTCGCTTCTTCGCACAGCCGCTGGTGCTGGGTAAAAACGGCGTTGAAGAACGCAAGGATATCGGCACGCTGAGCGCCTTCGAACAGAAAGCGCTGAATGAGATGCTGGACGTGCTGCACAAAGATATCGAACTGGGCGAGAAGTTCATCAATAACTGATCGTCGCCGATAGTCAGCCGATAAACGCCGCCGGACGCTGTTCCGGCGGTTTTTTTTGCCCCGCGTTCACGATTTGATGCGGGCTTTTCGATCCAGCAGGCAATCGCTGTGCGGATCATAATAGCGGCTTGGCCAGATCTCCGATGGGTGGATGCCGATTGCTTCGGCGATCAGCCATTCCCCCTTCGGCCAGGGACGCGACAGCGCGTTGGCCAGCGTTGATGAGCTTAATCCGGCCTTGCGCGACACCGCCGCCAGCGTGGTGCCCTGTTTGCGTAACGCTGCGATGATATCTGCCGGATGCCAATCTGGGTTCCTTGAATTCATGTTTACATTCCTTTTCTGATTAGCCAAAGTTGCGTTAGTGGTATAACTAACGGATCAGGGTTAGGCGTTTGAACAACGTGAAACGCTTATTCGGAAACAAGAATACCATTAAATTTCCTAAAAAATACTCAAGTAATTTCCAAAAATGACTTTGCCCACTATTGCCCAGAGATGATGGCTATGAAAAACGAGTGGTTTGCCGCCAAGGAACTGACAGGCATCGCAGGATTACCTTCCTCACCACAGGGAATCAATCTGATGGCCCGGCGCGAAGGCTGGATAAGCCGCAGGCGTAAAGGCGTGCAGGGAAAAGCGTTGGAGTATCATATCGACAGCCTGCCGCCTGGCGCGCGCAACCTGCTGATGCTGAAAGAAGATGGGGCGGCGTATGACGTAGAACGCCAGGATCCGTTAGCGGTATGGATCGAGTATTACTACCATTTGACGGAGAGCGAGCGCGAGAAAATGGTGGCTTTCCTGATGCGGGAAGGGATAGGCGGCCTGCTGGCGCGCATTGACGAAGAGAATAATACCTAGACAGGCCCGCCTCAGCGGGCCTGATAAGAACGTTAAGAAACTTTTGTTTCTTAAAAGTCGCGTTGCACTGCCAGATGCGCCAGGCCTTCCAGCGCCGTGCGGTGCTCCGAGGCCGGCAAGACCTGCAGCGCGGCGATCGCCTTGTCGGCCTCTTCCTCGGCGCGTTGGCGAGTGTATTCCAGCGAACCGCATTGTTGCATCGCCTGCAATACCGGCTCCAGCAGATGACGACCGTTGCCTTGCTCAATCGCGCCGCGGATCATCTCACGCTGTGCGTCGTCGCCGTTGTGCATCGCGTGCAGCAGCGGCAGGGTCGGTTTCCCTTCATTCAGATCGTCACCGGTGTTTTTGCCCAGGGTGCTGCCGTCGGCGCTGTAGTCGAGCAGATCGTCGATCAGCTGGAAAGCGGTGCCGAGGTAGCGGCCATAATCTTGCAGCGCCTTCTCTTGCTCGGCGTTGGCGCCGGACAGGATCGCCGACGATTGCGCCGCCGCCTCAAACAGACGGGCGGTTTTGCTGTAGATCACCCGCATATAGCTTTCTTCGCTGATGTCAGGATCGTGCACGTTCATCAACTGCAGCACTTCGCCTTCGGCGATGACGTTGA
The DNA here is from genome assembly GCF_051172315.1 of Serratia sp. B501. NCBI lineage: Bacteria > Pseudomonadati > Pseudomonadota > Gammaproteobacteria > Enterobacterales > Yersiniaceae > Serratia > Serratia sp. B501. The sequence continues at coordinate 441,961 of NZ_JBPIZB010000004.1, read as the reverse complement.
CCGCCTCCGACATCAGCGCCAGCACGCGCAGCGATTCCAGGCTGGTCATCATCTGGAAGGCGCGGGTATAGATAAAGTCGCCGACCAGCACGCTGGCGGCGTTGCCGAACGCGGCGTTGGCGGTGGCTTTGCCGCGGCGCATGTCCGATTCGTCGACGACGTCGTCATGCAGCAGCGTGGCGGTATGGATGAATTCGATCAGGGCGGCGACGGTGACGTGCTTGTTGCCTTCATAGCCCAACGCTCGCGCCGCCAGGACGGCGATCATCGGCCGGATGCGTTTACCGCCACCGCTGATAATGTAATAGCCAAGCTGATTGATGAGCGTGACATCGGAATTCAGCTGTTCGAGAATTGTTGCGTTCACGGCCGCCATATCTTGCGCGGTTAACTCGGTAATTTGCTCTAGGTTCATTGTGTTTTTTTCAGCTGTGTTTCTCTTCACCGCGTTGAGATCGCTGCTCACATCGGTACATGGCGGTAACTGTCCCTATGATTGTACTTGAAAAACGGTTCAGATAAACGCCACGAAAGAAACTGTGTTTTTTTTCTTCTTTTTTGTACATCTGGTCTTATTCTGCTCTTGTCATGCGCCGCTTTTTTGCGTAGAATTCGCGCCCTATTGTGAATATTTATAGCGCGCTCTGAACTAACACAGTCGGGCACGCGGAAAGCGGAGTTTTATATGTACGCGGTTTTCCAAAGTGGTGGTAAACAACACCGAGTAAGCGAAGGTCAGACCGTTCGCTTGGAAAAGCTGGACATCGCAACTGGTGAAGCGGTTGAGTTTGACCAGATTCTGATGATCGCTAATGGCGAAGATATCAAAATCGGCGTTCCTTTCGTCGATGGCGGCAAGATCAAAGCTGAAGTCGTTGCTCACGGTCGTGGCGAGAAAATTAAAATTGTTAAGTTTCGTCGTCGTAAACACCACCGTAAGCAGCAGGGCCACCGTCAGTGGTTCACTGACGTTAAAATCACCGGCATCAGCGCTTAAGTTAGGAGAGCGGATTAATGGCACACAAAAAGGCTGGCGGCTCGACTCGTAACGGTCGCGATTCAGAAGCTAAACGTCTGGGCGTAAAACGCTTTGGCGGCGAAGCAGTACTGGCAGGCAGCATCATCGTTCGTCAGCGCGGCACCAAATTCCACGCTGGTACCAACGTGGGTTGCGGCAAAGACCACACTCTGTTTGCTTTGAAAGACGGTAAAGTCAAATTCGAAGTTAAAGGCCCGAGCAATCGTAAATTCATCAGCATCGAAGCTGAATAATTTTTCGAGCCTTACGAAATAGATGTAAGCCCCGCAATTCGTTGCGGGGCTTTTTACATTTATGGGTTGCCTGCGGGCAGCCCCGTCAGCGTTGGCGAAGATAATATGGATACGAAGCAGCAGGTGGGCGTGGGTATTTCCCTGGCGTTAACCACGGCGGTTTGCTGGGGCGCGTTGCCGATCGCGATGAAAGAAGTGTTGGCGGTGATGGAGCCGTTTACCGTCGTTTGGTATCGCTTTACCATGGCCGCCATCGGTTTGGGCGTGATCCTCGCGGTGCGCGGCAAGCTGCCGCCGCTGAAGATGTTCCGTCAACCGCGTTGGCTGCTGCTGTTGGCGATCGCCACGGCGGGGCTGTTGGGCAACTTTGTGTTCTTCAGTTCCTCGCTGCAATACCTGAGCCCGACGGCGTCGCAGGTGATTGGCCAGCTGTCGCCGGTGGGCATGATGTTCGCCAGCGTGCTGATTTTAAAAGAGCGCATGCGCATCACCCAGGTCATTGGCGCCTTGATGCTGATTTGTGGACTGATGTTGTTTTTCAACGTCAGTCTGATAGAGATCTTTACCCGGCTGACGGACTACACGCTGGGCGTCATGCTGGGCGTGTGTGCGGCGATGGTCTGGGTGAGCTACGGCGTGGCGCAGAAGGTATTGCTGCGACGGCTGGCTTCGCCGCAGATCCTGGTTATGTTGTACACTTTATGTGCGATAGCGTTGTTCCCTCTGGCCAAACCCGAGGTGATTTTCCAGCTTAGCGGCTGGCAATTGGCGTGCCTGCTGTTTTGCGGCGCCAACACGTTGATCGGCTATGGCGCGCTGGCGGAAGCGATGGCTCGCTGGCAGGCGGCGCAGGTGAGTGCGTTGGTGACGCTGACCCCGTTGTTTACCCTGCTGTTTTCTGATTTATTGGCGCTGGCCTGGCCCCAGGCGTTCGCCGCGCCGACGTTAAATCTCGTCGGCTATGTTGGCGCGTTTGTGGTCGTGGCGGGCGCTATGTTTTCCGCAATTGGTCACCGGTGGTGGCCGCGACGGGCAGAACCCCCCCAGGTTGCTCCTTTGAAGCAGCCCGGTGAATGATTTACGGAGACGGTAAATGAAGTTTGTAGATGAAGCAGCGATTCTGGTCGTTGCAGGCGATGGCGGCAACGGATGCGTCAGCTTCCGCCGCGAAAAATATATCCCTAACGGCGGGCCTGACGGCGGCGACGGCGGCGACGGCGGCGACGTCTACCTGCTGGCGGACGAGAACCTCAATACCCTGATCGACTACCGCTTTGAGAAGTCTTTCCGCGCCGAGCGCGGTCAGAATGGCCAGAGCCGCGACTGTACCGGTAAACGCGGTAAAGACGTCATCATCAAGGTGCCGGTCGGCACGCGCGTGAAGGATCAGGGCACCGGCGAGATCCTCGGCGACATGACCCGTCACGAGCAGAAACTGATGGTCGCCAAAGGCGGCTGGCACGGTCTGGGGAACACCCGTTTCAAATCGTCGGTCAACCGTGCGCCGCGTCAGAAGACGCTGGGCACCGCCGGCGAAGCGCGCGATCTGCTGCTGGAGCTGTTGCTGCTGGCCGATGTGGGCATGCTGGGGCTGCCGAACGCCGGCAAGTCGACCTTCATCCGCGCGGTGTCCGCCGCCAAGCCGAAGGTGGCCGATTATCCGTTTACCACGCTGGTGCCAAGCCTGGGCGTGGTGCGCATGGACCACGAGCAGAGCTTTGTGGTCGCCGACATTCCGGGGCTGATCGAGGGCGCCTCCGAAGGCGCGGGCCTGGGCATTCGCTTCCTGAAACACCTGGAGCGTTGCCGCGTGCTGTTGCACCTGGTGGACATTGCGCCGATCGACGAATCCGATCCGGTGGAAAACGCCAAAGTCATCATCAACGAGTTGAACCAATACAGCGAAAATCTGGCGCAGAAGCCACGCTGGCTGGTGTTCAACAAAATTGATGTGATTGGTGAGGAAGAAGCTGCCGAACGCGCCAAGGCGATTGTGGAAGGCATGGGCTGGGAAGGAAAGTACTACATGATCTCCGCCGCCAACCGCGAAGGCGTCAACGCGCTGTGCTGGGACGTGATGAACTTCATCAACACCCAGCCGAAAGCGATGGCGATCGAAGAAAGCGCGCCGGAAAAAGTCGAATTCATGTGGGACGACTATCACCGCGAACAGCTGGCGGAGATGGAATCGGAAGCGGATGACGACTGGGATGATGACTGGGACGAAGACGACGACGAAGGCGTCGAAATCATTTACCAGAAGTAATTCGATGATAAAGGGCTCAGCAACGCTGGGCCCTTATTATTTGAGCGCTTTTTCCGGCAGCCAACACTGGGCATTCAGGCCGCGCGCATCGCGGCGGTTTTCCAGCGTCAAGCGCCCCTGGTGCAGCTGCACGATGCGGATCACGATATTCAAGCCCAGTCCGCTGCCGCCGTAGCGTTGATCCATGCGGCGAAACGCCTGCGTCAGCTCCCCGACCATCTCTTCCTTGATCCCCGGGCCATCGTCGATGACCTGCAGCAGATAACCGCGGTCCTGCGGCGTTAACCGCACCTGTATCGCGCCGCCTTCCGGGCCGTATCGGTGGGCGTTTTCGACCAGGTTGCGCAGCAGCAGCCGCAGCAGCACCGGATCGCCGTTCACCGCGGCGGCGGCCGGCAATTGCCAGGCCAGCGTTTGCCCGCGTTGGGCGGTCATTTCGTCGAGCTCTTCACGCAGCGGCTGGATCACATCGGCTACCCAATCGAAATGCTGGTAATGGCCGCTGGCAAAGTCTTGCCCGGCGCGCGACAGCATCAGCAGTTGCTCGACGGTGTGCATCAGTTGATCGATGCGGGCGATCAGCGCCTGGCTGCCCTTGACGCCCTGTTTTTCCATCAGTTCCAGATGCAGGCGGATGCCGGCCAGCGGCGTGCGCAGCTCGTGGGCGGCGTCGGCGGTGAACAGGCGTTCCTGCTGAATGGTGTTGTCCAGCCGCGAGAACAGCTGATTGAGCGCATTGGTGACCGCCACCATTTCCTGGCTGTCGCTGGTGATCGGCAGCGGCGTCAGGTTATCGGCAGAGCGCTTTTCCAGCCGCTGCTGCAATTGGTTGAGCGGGCGGGTGATCCAGCTGATGGCCCAGAAAGACGCTAGCAGGGTCACGATCATCATGATCAGCGAAGGCGCCAACAGCGAGGCGATGGCCTCGGCGATCTCGGTATCGACGCGCTCGCTGCGCACTTTGGCGGACAGGGTTTCGTCCACCAGGAAGCTGATCTGTTCCTGGCTTTCGTGCCACAGCCAGAAGGCGCTGATGAGCTGCGTGACCAACAGGATCAGCGCCAACATCAGCAGCAGGCGGCGGCGCATGCTGATCATGAGGAAGGTTCCAGGCGGTAGCCGATGCCGCGCACGGTGCGGATGCGATCCTTGCCCAGTTTGCGACGCAGGTTGTGGATGTGCACTTCCAGCGTGTTGGAGCCCAGATCGTCTTGCCAGGTGTAGAGATCTTGTTGCAGGAGCTCACGGTTGACCGTCTGCCCGGCACGCATGATCAGGCGCGACAGAATGGCGAACTCTTTTGGCGTGACCTCCACCGGTTGTTGCTGCAGGTAGACCTGCTGGCTGGAGAGGTTCAACTGCAGGTCATCCACCTGCATCAGATTGTCGCTGTGGCCCTGGTAGCGCCGCAGGAGGGCGCGCACGCGCGCCTGCAGCTCAACCAGCGCGAAGGGTTTGACCAGATAGTCGTCGGCGCCGGCGTCCAGCCCGTCGACGCGATCTTCCAGGGCGTCGCGGGCAGTCAGGATCAGCACCGGCAGATCGATCTGCTGGCGGCGCCACTGCCGCAGCAGCGCCGCGCCGTCCATATCCGGCAGGCCGAGATCCAGGATCACCATGCTGTATTGGCTGGTGATGAGCAGGCTGTTGGCCTCCGCTGCCGTGGTGGCGCAGTCGCAGACGTAACCCTCGCCGGTCAGCGCCAACGCCAGCCCCTGTTGCAGCAGTTCATCATCTTCAACGACCAGCAGCTTCATGACGATCCTCAGTTGTTTTGGTAAATATCCCGATACAGGCGGCTTTCGAAGCGCACCAGCGGCGCGCGGCGCTGTTTCTGATCTTCCGGCGGCACGGCGTAGCCGGAGAGATACTGCACGAAGGCCATGCGCTGGCCGCTGGCGGTCGTGATGAAGCCCGCCAGGTTGTAGACGCCCTGCAGCGCGCCGGTCTTGGCCGACACCTTGCCGTCGACGCCGGCTTCATGCAGGCCGCCGCGGTAGCGCAGGGTGCCGTCATAGCCGGACAGCGGCAGCATCGAGATAAAGTTCAGCTCGTTGTCGTGCTGCGCGATGTACTGCAGCGCTTGCATCATGGTCGCCGGGGCCAGCAGGTTGTGGCGCGACAGGCCGGAACCGTCGGCGATGATGGTATTGCCCAGATCGATACCGGCCTTTTGGCGCAGCACCTGGCGCACCGCATCGGAGCCCGCTCGCCAGGTGCCCGGCACGCCGAAGCGCTCATGGCCGATGGTGCGGAAGACGGTATCGGCAATCATGTTGTCCGACTTCTTCAGCATGATCTTCAACAGATCGTGCAGCGGTGCCGACTGGGTTTGCGCGATCACCGTGCCGGTAATGCCGGGACGCGTCTGGCGTTTCAAATGCCCGTCGATCTGGATGCCGGCCTGCGTCAGCTCGTCTTTCAAGATGGCGCCCGCATAGCTGGCGCCGTCCTGGATGGCGAAGGCCAGCGGCAACGGCTCGCTGCGCTGCGTCAGGCAGCCGGTCAGGGTAAAGCGGTTCAGCTCGCCCGGCACCACGTCCAGCTCGCAGTACTGCGCGTCTGCCGAGCCGCGCGCCAGGGTGCGCACCTGGCTAAACATATTAACCGGATAATAGGAGGCGACGCGGATAAACGCCATGTCGCCCGGATTCGGCGCGCTGTACAGCGAGACCGAGAAACAGTTGCGATCGACGATGGCGGCGGCCGGCGGCGCGCTGAAGCACTGCGTCAGATCGTTCCACGGCCAACCGGGCGCTTTGTCATGGCTGGCGAAGACCGAGGTATCGACCAGCACATCGCCGCTGATTTGGCGCACGCCTTGCTTTTTCAGGACGGCCACCATATTGCGCAGGCTCTGGCGTTTGAAGGTCGGATCGCCGCTGAAGCGAGCGATCAGGTTGCCGCGCAGCACGCCGTCGCGGATATCGCCCTGGCTCTCCAGCGTGGTGGTGAAACGGTAATCGGGCCCGAGTTGCAGCAATGCCGCCAGCGCCGTCAGCACTTTTTGGGTACTGGCCGGCAGCGCCATTTGCTGAGAGTGGTAATCGATCGTCGGCGAGCCGGCGCCGATCTTCTGAACGACCAGGGCAAGGTTGGCCCCATCAGGCAGATATTGTGTGTACTCTTCAACCGGGGCCGCATTCGCATTCAGAACAAATGCGCAAGCCAATGCACTGACAATTCGTGAAAAACGCATAATCTCGGGATAACAGCTGGATAACGTGCCGTCATACTACGGTGCAATCAGGGAAAAAGTAAACGATGACCCTCAAGGAACTCTAGGCTAAAATGCGTATCAAAATGCAAAACCGATCTTGGCTTGGGCTCCGTTCCGAGTCAGGTTTCTTTTGTTTGTCGCCTGGAGGCGGGGGGCGGTATGCCAACCGTGTTTTCATACGAATACGTCAGGATGACGGTTATTTGAACAGGAAAGATTTAGAGGTATTTATACGATGAACCAAATTCCGATGACCTTGTTTGGCGCTGAAAAACTGCGCGAAGAGCTCGAATATCTGAAAAGCGTGCGCCGCCCGAAAATCATTGCGGATATCGCTGAAGCGCGTGAACACGGCGACTTGAAAGAAAATGCCGAGTATCATGCCGCCCGCGAACAGCAGGGTTTCTGTGAAGGCCGCATTCAGGAAATCGAAGCCAAGCTGTCCAATGCTCAGGTGATCGACATCACCAAGATGCCGAACACCGGTCGGGTGATCTTCGGCGCCACCGTATCGGTGATGAATCTGGACAGCGAAGAAGAAGTGACTTACCGCATCGTTGGCGACGATGAGGCCGATTTCAAGAAAAATCTGATTTCGGTAAACTCGCCGATGGCGCGCGGCCTGATCGGCAAAGAGCAAGACGATGTGGTGGTGATCAAAACCCCAGGCGGCGACGTGGAATACGAGATCCTGAAGGTCGAGTATCTCTGATCGCGACCGTTGGTCATTAATGCACCAACGTTTTGTAAAGATAGGAAAAAGGCCGCAAGCGGCCTTTTATCTTGGTCAGGCGCATGGCACCTTTTCGTTAACCTGATGGTTATTAACGCGGTAGACTGATCTTGCGCTCTTTCGACGGGCGGTAAAGAATAAGCGTACTGCCGATAACTTGCACATTGCAGGCGCCCGTTTCACGCACGATAGCGTCGGCGATCAGGGTCTTGGTTTCGCGATCTTCAGCGGCGATTTTTACCTTGATCAGCTCATGATGCTCCAGAGCCTGTTCAATTTCAGCCAGCACCCCTTCGGTAAGACCGTTATTGCCCAGCATCACCACCGGTTTTAACGGATGCGCCAGGCCTTTCAGGTGCTGTTTTTGTTTATTATTCAGATTCATTGTCTTTTTTGCTTAAGTTGGGATTGAAAACGGTACATTCTACCGCCATCTCATGTATATCACCAAATCGGTCTTCACCGGTGTGAGTCTACGTGAGCAGCGACCCTGACATAAGACTCTTTTTATGATAGTTGGAAAACGAGATGGCTAATAAAAAGCGTTCGGCTAGCTCCAGTCGCTGGTTACAAGAACACTTTAGCGATAAATATGTACAGCAGGCGCAGAAAAAGGGACTGCGTTCCCGTGCCTGGTTTAAACTTGATGAAATACAGCAGAGCGACAAACTGTTCAAACCGGGCATGACCGTGGTTGATCTGGGCGCCGCACCGGGCGGCTGGTCGCAGTATGTGGTCACCCAAATCGGCGGTACCGGGCGCATCATCGCCTGTGATATTTTGCCAATGGATCCTATCGTTGGCGTCGATTTCCTTCAGGGCGATTTTCGTGATGAACTGGTGCTGAAGGCACTGTTGGAACGAGTAGGCGAGAGTAAGGTTCAGGTGGTCATGTCCGATATGGCCCCGAATATGAGTGGCACCCCGGCGGTCGATATTCCAAGGTCGATGTATCTGGTGGAGTTGGCGCTGGATATGTGTCGTGATGTCCTCGCACCAGGCGGAAGTTTCCTGGTGAAGGTGTTCCAGGGAGATGGCTTTGACGAGTACCTACGGGAAATTCGCTCCCTGTTTACGAAGGTTAAGATTCGTAAGCCAGACGCTTCCCGCGCCCGTTCGCGCGAAGTGTACATTGTAGCGACAGGGCGCAAACTGTAGTACCCTAACGCTGTTTGTTAACACAGTTGTAAGATGAGGTTAATCCCTTGAGTGACATGGCGAAAAACCTAATTCTCTGGTTAGTCATCGCGGTAGTGTTGATGTCTGTATTCCAGAGCTTTGGGCCCAGCGAGTCGAATGGCCGTAGGGTGGATTACTCTACCTTCATGTCCGAACTGACCCAGGACCAGGTTCGCGAAGCGCGAATCAACGGACGTGAAATTAACGTTACCAAGAAAGACAGTAACAAATACACGACCTACATCCCTGTCAACGATCCTAAGTTGCTGGATACGTTGTTAACGAAGAATGTGAAAGTTGTCGGCGAGCCGCCTGAAGAGCCGAGCCTGCTGGCTTCTATCTTTATCTCTTGGTTCCCGATGCTGTTGCTGATCGGGGTCTGGATCTTCTTTATGCGGCAAATGCAGGGCGGCGGCGGCAAGGGCGCGATGTCCTTCGGCAAGAGCAAGGCCCGCATGCTGACGGAAGACCAGATCAAGACCACTTTCGCCGATGTCGCCGGGTGTGACGAAGCGAAAGAAGAGGTGAGCGAACTGGTGGAATACCTGCGCGAACCGAGCCGTTTCCAGAAGCTGGGCGGCAAGATCCCGAAAGGCGTGCTGATGGTTGGCCCGCCGGGGACCGGTAAAACGCTGTTGGCGAAAGCGATCGCCGGCGAAGCGAAGGTACCGTTCTTCACCATTTCCGGTTCCGACTTCGTCGAAATGTTCGTCGGCGTGGGTGCATCCCGCGTGCGCGACATGTTCGAACAAGCGAAGAAAGCCGCGCCGTGCATCATCTTCATCGATGAAATCGACGCCGTCGGTCGCCAGCGTGGCGCCGGCCTGGGTGGCGGTCACGATGAGCGCGAGCAGACCCTGAACCAGATGCTGGTTGAGATGGACGGTTTCGAAGGCAACGAGGGCATCATCGTCATCGCGGCGACCAACCGTCCGGACGTGCTTGACCCCGCGCTGCTGCGCCCGGGCCGTTTCGACCGTCAGGTCGTGGTCGGGCTGCCGGATGTGCGCGGCCGTGAGCAGATCCTGAAGGTGCACATGCGCCGCGTGCCGTTGGCGGCCGACATCGACGCCTCCGTCATTGCGCGCGGTACGCCGGGCTTCTCCGGTGCCGACCTGGCCAACCTGGTCAACGAAGCGGCGCTGTTCGCCGCCCGCGGCAACAAGCGCGTGGTGTCGATGGTGGAGTTCGAGAAAGCCAAAGACAAGATCATGATGGGTGCGGAACGTCGCTCCATGGTGATGACTGAAGCGCAGAAAGAGTCGACCGCGTATCACGAAGCGGGCCACGCCATCATCGGCCGCCTGGTTCCTGAACACGATCCGGTGCACAAGGTCACCATTATTCCTCGTGGCCGTGCGCTTGGCGTGACCTTCTTCCTGCCGGAAGGGGATGCGATCAGCGCCAGCCGTCAGAAGCTGGAGAGCCAAATCTCCACCCTGTACGGCGGTCGTCTGGCGGAAGAGATCATCTACGGGCCGGAAAAAGTGTCTACCGGTGCGTCGAACGATATCAAAGTGGCGACCTCCATCGCCCGCAACATGGTGACCCAATGGGGCTTCTCCGAGAAGCTGGGGCCGCTGCTGTATGCGGAAGAAGAGGGCGAAGTGTTCCTGGGCCGTTCCGTGGCCAAGGCGAAGCACATGTCGGATGAAACCGCGCGTATCATCGACCAGGAAGTGAAGTCGCTGATCGAACGCAACTACACGCGTGCTCGCTCGCTGCTGATGGAAAACATGGACATCCTGCACTCGATGAAGGATGCGTTGATGAAGTATGAAACCATTGATGCGCCGCAGATCGACGATCTGATGAACCGCAAAGACGTGCGTCCGCCGGCGGGCTGGGACGATGCGAACAAAGGCAACAGCTCCGACAACGGCGGCACCCCAAAAGCCCCGACGCCGGTAGATGAGCCGCGCACCCCAACGCCGGGCAACACCATGTCCGAACAGCTCGACAAGTAACAGCGGCTGTGTAATAACATCAAACCCCGGCATGCCGGGGTTTTTTTTTGCCCGGCGGGCAGTGAACCAGGCAACAGTAAGGTGGACCAACCATGCAGTTAACCGTGCGCGACATGACGCTCAATCTCTCCCATCCGCAGGTGATGGGCATCCTCAACGTGACGCCGGATTCGTTTTCCGACGGCGGCCGCCACAACACCCTGAACCAGGCGCTGGTGCATGCGCATGCGCTGATTTCGGCCGGCGCCACGATGATTGATATCGGCGGCGAATCGACAAGGCCGGGGGCGGCGGAAGTGAGCGAAGAGGAGGAGCTTGAGCGGGTCGTGCCGGTGGTAGAAGCGCTGGCGCAGCGCTTTGAAGTCTTTATCTCGGTCGATACCTCGAAAGCGGGTGTGATCCGCGAATCGGCGCACGCCGGCGCACACTTGATCAACGACATCCGTTCGCTGCAGGAGCCGGGCGCCCTGGCGGCGGCGGCGGAAAGCGGTTTGCCGGTCTGCCTGATGCACATGCAGGGGCAGCCGCGCACCATGCAGCAGGCGCCGCACTACGACGATCTGATCGCCGACGTTCAGACGTTTTTCGAGCACCATATCCGGCGCTGTAACGAGGCGGGGATAACAAATCAGAAATTGCTGCTCGACCCAGGCTTCGGTTTCGGTAAAAATTTGTCGCACAACTATCAGCTTCTGGCCCGGTTGTCGGAATTTCATCGTTTCGGTTTGCCGCTGTTGGTCGGCATGTCGCGCAAATCGATGATTGGACAACTGCTGAACGTGCCGCCGGATCAACGGGTTATCGGCAGCGTGGCCTGCGCGGTGATCGCGGCGATGCAGGGTGCGCAGATTGTCAGAGTGCATGACGTTAAAGAAACCGTCGAGGCGATGCGTGTCGTCGAGGCAACACTTTCAGCTAAGGGACAGTAGAGACATGAGCGAGCGCAAATATTTTGGCACCGACGGCATCCGTGGCAAGGTCGGGGACAGCCCCATCACGCCTGACTTCGTGCTGAAGCTGGGCTGGGCGGCCGGTAAAGTGCTGGCGCGTCACGGTTCCCGCAAGATCATCATCGGTAAGGATACGCGCATCTCCGGATATATGCTGGAGTCCGCTCTGGAAGCCGGCCTGGCGGCCGCCGGATTGTCCGCCTCCTTCACCGGGCCGATGCCCACGCCGGCGGTGGCCTACCTGACGCGCACCTTCCGCGCGGAAGCGGGCATTGTCATCTCCGCTTCGCACAACCCGTTCTATGACAACGGCATCAAGTTCTTCTCGATCGACGGCGCCAAATTGCCGGACAACGTCGAAGAGGCGATCGAAGCCGAGATGGAAAAACCGCTGACCTGCGTGGAGTCCGCCGAGCTGGGTAAAGCCAGCCGTATCATCGACGCCGCCGGCCGCTATATCGAATTCTGCAAAGGCACTTTCCCGAGCGAGCTGAGCCTGAAGGGGCTGAAAATCGTGGTTGACTGCGCCAACGGCGCGACTTACCACATCGCGCCGAGCGTGCTGCGCGAGCTGGGCGCCACGGTGATCGCCATCGGCGTTGAGCCGGACGGGATGAACATCAACGAAAAATGCGGCGCTACCGATGTGCGTCAGCTGCAAGAGCGCGTACTGAAGGAAAAAGCGCACGTCGGCCTGGCGTTCGACGGCGACGGCGATCGCGTGATGATGGTGGACCATTTGGGCAACAAGGTGGATGGCGATCAGATCCTGTACATCATCGCGCGTGAAGGCCTGCGTCAAGGCCAGCTGCGCGGCGGCGCGGTCGGCACCCTGATGAGCAACATGGGGCTGGAGCTGGCGCTGAAGCAGCTGGGCATTCCGTTCGCTCGCGCCAAAGTGGGCGACCGCTACGTGCTGGAGAAGCTGCAGGAGTTGGGCTGGCGCATCGGCGCGGAAAACTCCGGCCATGTGATCCTGCTGGACAAAACCACCACCGGCGACGGCATCGTGGCCGGGCTGCAGGTGCTGACCGCCATGGTGCGCAACCACATGAGCCTGCATGACCTGTGCAGCGGCATGAAGCTGCTGCCGCAGATCCTGGTCAACGTGCGCTTCGCCGGCGAGCACAACCCGCTGGAGTCCGACGCGGTGCGCAAAGTCACCGAGCAGGTGGAGGCCGAGCTGGCCGGCCGCGGCCGGGTGCTGCTGCGCAAATCGGGCACCGAGCCGCTGATCCGCGTGATGGTGGAAGGCGAAGACGAGCAGCAGGTGACCGCGCTGGCGCATCGCATCGCCGACGCGGTGAAATCCGCAGGTTAAAACAGACAGTTAGCCGCCGGGCTTGGCATCGCTGAGCCCGAACAGGCGATTGTTGGCGTTTTTTTCCGCAAACGCGCCGGCGGCTGCAAATTGCCCTTGCGCGGGTTGGCGGCTTTGGTTAGTATTCACACCCGCTTCAGTAGGCAGTTTATAAAAACGCCTGCTTGATGAGTGTGAAGCATTTGGCATGCGGTAAGGCCGCAAGGATACGGGTACTACTATGTACGAAGCTCTTCTGGTAATTTTCCTGCTGATCTCAATCGGGCTGGTTGCTCTGATTATGTTGCAGCAAGGTAAAGGCGCTGATATGGGAGCCTCTTTCGGAGCAGGTGCATCAGGCACATTGTTCGGTTCGAGTGGTTCCGGTAACTTTATGACCCGCATGACTGCTGTGCTGGCGACGCTGTTCTTCGTCATCAGCCTGATTCTGGGCAACCTCAGCAGCAACCAGAGCAAGAAAGGCAGCGAGTGGGAAAACCTGGGTCAGCCAGTGAAAACTGAGCAGACGACCGCGCCGGCGGCACCAGCCAAGCCGAGCAGCGATATCCCGCAGTAAGCCGTAACAAAGTTTGAAAACGGTGGTTGTGAACTCGAAAGAACAACGGCCGTTAGCAGTAAGAATCAGTACCGAGGTGGTGGAATTGGTAGACACGCTACCTTGAGGTGGTAGTGCCCTAACGGGCTTGTGGGTTCGAGTCCCATCCTCGGTACCAAATCCCAGAGATAACTTGCAATTTTGCGATTATCGGCGTAGTATTTGCCACGTTTTCGGACGCGGGGTGGAGCAGCCTGGTAGCTCGTCGGGCTCATAACCCGAAGGTCGTCGGTTCAAATCCGGCCCCCGCAACCACTTTCCTTTAAGTGTTTATTTTCAAATACACTTTTCGATTGAAACCCGCTTTTCTCGATCAACATTTGAAAATGACACTTGCTCGAAAGTTGTACCGAGGCCGCCTAGCGGCAAACAGGGTCCAGTTGCATAAAGCCCCGATTTTTCGGGGTTTTTTGTTATTTGGCAACAGAATCACTGGGCTATTTAGCCCTTTTTTTATGTCTTGGGGGTGGGCTTGTCCACATTAGAGCAAAAGTTAACAGAGATGCTTTCGGCACCGGTAGAAGCGTTGGGCTTTGAGCTTGTAGGCATCGAATTCATTCGTGCGCGCCAATCGACGCTCCGCATCTATATTGATAGTGATAACGGCATCAATGTTGATGATTGCGCTGATGTCAGCCACCAGGTCAGCGCTGTATTGGACGTCGAAGATCCAATCACGGTCGCTTACAACTTGGAAGTCTCCTCTCCTGGCCTTGATCGCCCGATGTTCACCGCAGAACACTATACGCGTTACCTCGGTGAAGAAGTCAGCCTGGTCCTGCGCATGGCGGTACAGAACCGTCGCAAGTGGCAGGGTATTATCAAGTCTGTCGAAGGCGAGATGATCACGGTTACTGTGGAAGGGAAAGATGAAGTGTTCGCGCTGAGCAACATCCAGAAAGCGAACCTGGTACCCCACTTTTAAAGTTTGGAAGAGGCAACTAGGATGAACAAAGAGATTCTGGCTGTTGTTGAAGCAGTTTCCAATGAAAAATCCCTTCCGCGCGAGAAGATTTTCGAAGCGCTGGAAACTGCATTAGCCACCGCAACCAAGAAAAAATACGAGCAGGAAATCGACGTGCGCGTCAGCATTGACCGCAGAACCGGCGATTTCGATACCTTCCGCCGTTGGGTCGCCGTAGACGAAGTGACTCAGCCGACGCGTGAAATCACGCTGGAAGCCGCTCAGTTTGAAGATCCGAGCATCGAGCTCGGCGGATACGTCGAAGATCAGATCGAATCCGTGACCTTCGACCGCATCACCACCCAAACCGCCAAGCAGGTTATCGTGCAGAAAGTGCGCGAGGCCGAGCGCGCGATGGTGGTCGACGCTTTCCGTGAACACGAAGGTGAGATCGTCACCGGCGTGGTGAAGAAAGTGAACCGTGACAGCATCGCGCTGGATCTGGGCAACAACGCCGAAGCGGTCATTGGCCGTGAAGACATGCTGCCGCGCGAAAACTTCCGTCCGGGCGACCGCATTCGCGGCGTATTGTATGCCGTACGTCCCGAAGCTCGCGGCGCGCAGCTGTTCGTCAGCCGTTCCAGCCCGGAAATGCTGAAAGAGCTGTTCCGCATCGAAGTGCCGGAAATCGGCGAAGAAGTGATCGAGATTAAAGCGGCAGCCCGCGATCCAGGCTCCCGTGCGAAAATTGCAGTGAAAACCAACGACAAGCGCATCGACCCGGTCGGCGCCTGCGTAGGTATGCGCGGTGCGCGCGTTCAGGCCGTGTCGAGCGAGCTCGGCGGCGAACGCATCGATATCATCCTGTGGGATGATAACCCAGCGCAATTCGTCATCAACGCCATGGCGCCGGCCGACGTCGCGTCGATCGTGGTAGACGAAGATAACTGCACCATGGATATCGCCGTTGAAGCCAGCAACCTGGCGCAGGCGATCGGCCGTAACGGCCAAAACGTGCGTTTGGCTTCCCAGCTGCTGAAACAACACCGCGGCGACGATCGTTGGGAACTGAACGTGATGACGGCGGACGACCTGCAGGCCAAGCACCAGGCCGAGGCTCATGCCGCTATTGATACCTTCACCAAGTATCTTGATATCGACGAAGATTTCGCCACCGTACTGGTTGAAGAAGGCTTCTCCACGCTGGAAGAGCTGGCCTACGTGCCGATCAAAGAGCTGTTGGAAATCGACGGTCTGGATGAAGATACGGTTGAAGCATTGCGCGAACGCGCCAAAGCTGCATTGACCACGCTGGCCCTGGCACAAGAAGAAAGCCTGGGCGACAACAAACCGGCCGACGATTTGCTCAACCTGCCGGGTCTTGAGCGCAGCATGGCCTTTAAACTGGCCGCGCGTGGGGTTTGTACGCTGGAAGATCTTGCCGAGCAGGGTGTTGACGATCTGGCTGATATTGAAGGGCTTAGCGATGAGCAAGCCGGCGAGCTGATCATGGCTGCACGCAATATCTGTTGGTTTGGCGACAACGCGTAATAACTGTAGCAGGAAGGAACAGCATGACGACAGATGTAACCGTAAAATCGCTGGCAGCAGAGATTCAGACTCCGGTTGATCGCCTGGTACAGCAGTTTGCTGATGCAGGGATCAACAAGTCCGAGTCGGACTCTGTTACCCAGCAAGAAAAAGAAACATTACTGGCGCACCTGAACCGTGAACACGGCAGCGCGCCGGGTAAACTCACTTTGCAGCGCAAAACGCGCAGCACCTTGAATATCCCGAGCACCGGCGGTAAAAGTAAATCGGTGCAAATTGAGGTCCGCAAGAAACGCACTTATGTAAATCGCGATACGCAGGAAGCCCAGTTGGCTGAAGCGGCAGAGCAGGCACAGCGTGAAGCGGAAGAGCAGGCACGGCGCGAAGCGGAAGAGCTCGCAAAACGCGAAGCGGAAGCGAAGCGCGCAGCCGAAGAGCAAGCCAAACGTGAGGCCGCGGAGATTGCTAAGCGTAATTCAGCGGAAAAAGAAAAAGTGACCAATCAACATACCGACGAAATGACCAAGCCAGCTCAGGCGGAAAAAGCACGCCGTGAAGCCGAAGCCGCTGAACTGAAACGTAAAGCGGAAGAGGAAGTGCGCCGCAAGGTTGAAGAGGAAGCCAAGCGCGTGGCGGAAGAAGCCCGTCGCATGGCCGAAGAGAACGGCGAGAAGTGGGCCCAGGCCGACGCGGCTAGCGCTGCGGTTGAAAGCGCCGACTATCACGTGACCACCTCTCAGCACGCCCGTGCCGCTGAAGACGAAAACGACGCCAAAGTTGAAGGCGATCGTCGCAGCCGCACCCGCGGCGGCAAAGCCACCAAGCAGAAGAAAGGCAACAAGCTGTCCGAATCCAAAGCGGATCGTGAAGAAGCGCGTGCCGTTACCCGTGGCGGCAAAGGCGGCAAACGCAAGCCTAGCGCTCTGCAGCAGGGCTTCAACAAGCCGGCGCAGGTGGTTAACCGTGACGTGGTGATCGGTGAAACCATCACCGTGGCCGAGCTGGCCAACAAGATGGCGGTCAAAGGTTCTCAGGTCATCAAAGTGATGATGAAACTGGGCGCCATGGCCACCATCAACCAGGTTATCGACCAGGAAACCGCACAGCTGGTTGCCGAAGAGATGGGCCACAAAGTTATCCTGCGTCGTGAAAACGAGCTGGAAGAAGCGCTGATGAGCGACCGTGATACGGGCGCTGCGGCCGAGCCGCGCGCGCCGGTCGTGACCATCATGGGCCACGTTGACCACGGTAAAACCTCTCTGTTGGACTACATCCGCTCCACCAAAGTGGCGGCGGGCGAAGCCGGCGGCATTACCCAGCACATCGGTGCCTACCACGTAGAAACCGAGAATGGCATGATCACCTTCCTGGACACCCCGGGCCACGCCGCGTTTACCTCGATGCGTGCTCGCGGTGCTCAGGCGACTGACATCGTGGTTCTGGTGGTGGCGGCCGACGACGGCGTGATGCCACAAACCATCGAAGCTATCCAGCACGCGAAAGCGGCGCAGGTGCCATTGGTGGTTGCGGTGAACAAAATCGACAAACCGGAAGCCGATCCGGACCGCGTTAAGCAGGAACTGTCTCAGTACGGCGTTATGCCGGAAGAGTGGGGCGGCGAAGCGCAGTTCGTTCACGTGTCCGCGAAAGCCGGTACCGGTATTGACGAGCTGCTGCAGGCCATCCTGCTGCAGGCCGAAGTGCTGGAGCTGAAAGCGGTTCGCAGCGGCATGGCGAGCGGCGTAGTGATCGAGTCCTTCCTGGATAAAGGCCGTGGCCCGGTTGCTACCGTGCTGGTTCAGGAAGGTACGCTGAACAAGGGCGACATCGTCCTGTGCGGCTTCGAATACGGCCGTGTGCGTGCGATGCGCGACGAGCTGGGTCGTGAAGTGACCTCCGCCGGTCCGTCTATCCCTGTGGAAATCCTGGGTCTGTCCAGCGTGCCTGCAGCGGGTGACGAAGCGACCGTGGTGCGTGACGAGAAGAAAGCGCGTGAAGTGGCGCTGTACCGTCAGGGCAAGTTCCGCGAAGTCAAACTGGCGCGTCAGCAGAAGTCCAAGCTGGAAAACATGTTCGCCAACATGACCGACGGCGAAGTGTCCGAGCTGAACATCGTGCTGAAATCCGACGTACAGGGTTCTTGCGAAGCGATCAGCGATTCGTTGCTGAAACTCTCCACCGACGAAGTGAAGGTGAAGATTGTCGGCTCCGGCGTAGGTGGGATCACCGAAACCGACGCGACGCTGGCTGCGGCTTCCAACGCCATCATCCTGGGCTTCAACGTGCGTGCCGACGCTTCTGCGCGCCGCGTAATCGAAGCGGAAAGCCTGGATCTGCGTTACTACTCCGTGATCTATAACCTGATCGACGAAGTGAAGCAGGCGATGAGCGGTATGCTGGCGCCGGAATACAAGCAGCAGATCATCGGCCTGGCCGAAGTGCGCGACGTGTTCAAATCGCCTAAGTTCGGCGCTATCGCCGGCTGTATGGTTACCGAAGGGACCATCAAGCGTCACAACCCAATCCGCGTACTGCGCGACAACGTGGTTATCTATGAAGGCGAGCTGGAATCCCTGCGTCGCTTCAAAGATGACGTTAACGAAGTCCGTAACGGCATGGAATGTGGTATCGGCGTTAAGAACTATAACGACGTGCGCGTCGGCGACATGATCGAAGTGTTCGAAATCATTGAGATCCAACGCACCATCGCTTAACGATTGCACATCTGCTTATATCTGTTTACGGGGGGCCTTTGTGCCCCCCGATTTGTCTGGAGAATCCAAAATGGCAAAAGAATTCAGCCGCGGTCAACGCGTGGCGCAAGAGATGCAGAAAGAGATTGCGATCATTCTGCAGCGTGAAGTGAAAGATCCGCGCGTCGGCATGGCGACCGTTTCCGGCGTGGAAGTGTCCCGCGACCTGGCGTATGCCAAGGTTTACGTCACCTTCCTGAACGTGCTGACCGAGAACCACGATCCGGATCTGGTCACCAACGGCATCAAAGCGTTGCAGGACGCTTCCGGCTATATCCGCACCCTGCTGGGCAAAGCGATGCGCCTGCGCGTGGTGCCGGAGCTGACCTTCGCTTACGACAACTCCCTGGTGGAAGGCATGCGCATGTCCAACCTGGTGACCAACGTGGTGAAGAACGACGCAGAGCGCCGTTCCGCCTCAGGCGATGACAAGGAGGATTAATGAGTCGCCCTCGTCGCCGCGGCCGTGACATCCACGGCGTGCTGTTGCTGGACAAGCCGCAGGGGTTGTCGTCCAACGATGCGCTGCAAAAAGTAAAACGTCTGTACAACGCCAACCGAGCGGGCCATACCGGCGCGCTCGATCCGTTGGCGACCGGCATGTTGCCTATCTGCCTGGGCGAAGCGACCAAGTTTTCGCAATACCTGCTCGATTCCGACAAGCGCTATCGGGTGATCGCCAAGCTGGGGCAGCGTACCGATACCTCCGACGCCGACGGGCAGATCGTGCAGGAACGCCCGGTGAACTTCACCCAGGCGCAGCTCGACGCGGCGCTGGACACCTTCCGCGGCGACATCCAGCAGGTGCCGTCGATGTATTCGGCGTTGAAATACCAGGGCAAGAAACTCTACGAGTATGCGCGCCAGGGCATCGAAGTACCGCGCGAAGCGCGGAGCATCACGGTGTACGAGCTGCAGTTTATCCGCTGGGAAGGGGATGAACTCGAGCTGGAGATCCACTGCTCGAAAGGCACCTACATCCGCACCATCACCGACGATCTCGGCGAGCTGCTGGGCTGCGGCGCGCACGTGATCTATCTGCGCCGCCTGCAGGTGGCGACTTATCCCATCGCGCGCATGGTGACGCTGGAACAGCTGAACGCCTTGGTGGCGCAGGCGCAGGAACAAGCGATCGCGCCCGGCGAGCTGCTCGATCCGCTGCTGATGCCGATGGACAGCCCGGTTGAGAACTATCCGGAAGTGAATTTGCTGCCGGTGGTGGCGGGTTACGTCAAGCAGGGGCAACCGGTGCAAGTGGCCGGCGCGCCGGCATCCGGCCTGGTGCGCATCACCGAGGGTGAAGAGCGGAAATTCATCGGCGTTGGCGACATCGCCGAGGATGGTCGCGTGGCGCCGCGCCGCCTGGTGGTTGAGCATTTCGACTGACGGCGGGGCACTGCGTCGCCTTGCGATCGCACTGCGCTAAGAGTAGAATGGCGCAGCTTATGCATTGGGTTGCTGAATTAGAGATCGGCGCCTGTTTTTATTATCTATAATCTGGAGTATTACAATGTCTCTAAGTGTTGAAGCTAAAGCTCAAATCGTAGCTGATTTCGGTCGTGGTACTAACGACAGCGGTTCTACCGAAGTTCAGGTTGCCCTGCTGACTGCGCAGATCAACCATCTGCAAGGCCACTTCTCCGAGCACAAAAAAGATCACCACAGCCGTCGTGGTCTGCTGCGTATGGTTTCTCAGCGTCGTAAGCTGCTGGACTACCTGAAGCGTAAAGATGTAGCACGTTACACCAGCCTGATCGAGCGTCTGGGTCTGCGTCGCTAATCTAGCAAGTTTCAGTGGAAAGGGGCCTATTTTGGCCCCTTTCTTCTAGGAAGCATAAGCAAATCAGGTTAATGTATTACTGATGTTTCCAAACAGGTTCTTCCGTTACAGAGGTTCGCGCGGCTAATGAGAGGCTTTATCTCCCGCCTGAGATAAGGATTGTCATTAGTCGCGAGGATGTAGTGAGAAGGCAAATCGAGTCACAGGCGTGTCGAGTCGTCAATACGATTGCGCGCCGCTAATCAAGGATATAATTTTGCTGACACCGATCATTCGCAAATTCCAGTATGGCCAGCATACCGTCACCATTGAAACCGGTATGATGGCTCGTCAGGCCACCGCCGCCGTTATGGTGAGCATGGATGACACCGCCGTATTCGTTACCGTCGTTGGCCAGAAAAAAGCCAAGCCGGGCCAGAGCTTCTTCCCGCTGACCGTGAACTACCAAGAGCGTACCTACGCCGCCGGCCGCATCCCGGGCAGCTTCTTCCGTCGCGAAGGCCGTCCGAGCGAAGGCGAGACCCTGACGTCCCGTCTGATCGACCGTCCGATCCGTCCCCTGTTCCCGGACAGCTTCCTGAACGAAGTTCAGGTGATCGCGACCGTGGTTTCCGTTAACCCGCAGGTGAACCCGGACATCGTTGCGATGATCGGCGCCTCTGCCGCCCTGAGCCTGTCCGGTATTCCGTTCAACGGCCCAATCGGCGCCGCGCGCGTAGGTTACATCAACGATCAGTACGTACTGAACCCAACGACCGACGAACTGAAAGAAAGCCGTCTGGATCTGGTGGTTGCCGGTACCGCTGGCGCGGTGCTGATGGTGGAATCCGAAGCTGACGTGCTGAGCGAAGATCAGATGCTGGGCGCCGTGGTGTTCGGCCACGACCAGCAGCAAGTGGTTATCGAAAACATCAACGCGCTGGTTGCCGAAGCCGGCAAGCCGAAGTGGGATTGGCAGGCGCCTGCGGTCAACGAAGCGCTGCACGCGCGCGTGGCTGAACTGGCCGAAGCTCGCCTGGGCGACGCTTACCACATTACCGAAAAACAAGAGCGTTACGCTCAGGTTGACGCGATCAAAGACAGCGTGGTTGAAACCCTGCTGGCGCAGGACGAAACGCTGGACGCCGGCGAAATCCAGGACATCCTGGGCACCGTCGAGAAGAACGTGGTGCGCAGCCGCGTACTGCGTGGCGAGCCGCGTATCGACGGCCGTGAAAAAGACATGATCCGTGGCCTGGACGTGCGCACCGGCGTACTGCCGCGCACCCACGGTTCCGCGCTGTTCACCCGTGGCGAAACTCAGGCGCTGGTTACCGCGACCCTGGGCACCGCGCGCGACGCACAGAACCTGGACGAGCTGATGGGCGAGAAGACCGACAGCTTCCTGTTCCACTACAATTTCCCTCCGTACTCCGTAGGCGAAACCGGCATGGTCGGTTCTCCTAAGCGTCGTGAAATCGGTCACGGTCGCCTGGCGAAACGCGGCGTATTGGCTATGATGCCTAAACCGGAAGATTTCCCGTACACGGTTCGCGTGGTGTCTGAAATCACCGAATCCAACGGTTCTTCTTCCATGGCTTCCGTGTGCGGCGCGTCTCTGGCGCTGATGGACGCCGGTGTGCCAATCAAGGCTGCCGTTGCGGGTATCGCGATGGGCCTGGTGAAAGAAGCCGACAACTATGTGGTTCTGTCCGACATTCTGGGTGACGAAGATCACCTGGGCGACATGGACTTCAAAGTGGCCGGTAGCCGCGACGGTATCACCGCGCTGCAGATGGACATCAAAATCGAAGGCATCACCCGCGAAATCATGCAGGTGGCTCTGAACCAGGCCAAGGGCGCGCGTCTGCACATCCTGGGCGTAATGGAACAGGCTATCAGCACTCCGCGCGGCGATATCTCCGAATTCGCACCGCGTATTCATACTATCCGCATCAACCCGGATAAAATCAAAGACGTGATCGGTAAGGGCGGTTCCGTTATCCGCGCGCTGACCGAAGAGACTGGCACTACCATCGAAATTGAAGATGATGGTACAGTTAAAATCGCTGCGACCGACGGTGAGAAAGCGAAATTCGCTATCCGTCGCATCGAAGAGATCACGGCAGAGATCGAAGTGGGCCGTATCTACCAGGGTAAAGTGACCCGTATCGTTGATTTCGGCGCATTCGTCGCTATCGGCGGTGGTAAAGAAGGCCTGGTGCACATTTCTCAGATCGCCGACAAGCGCGTTGAGAAAGTGACCGACTATCTGCAGATGGGTCAGGAAGTGCCGGTTAAGGTACTGGAAGTTGACCGTCAGGGCCGCGTGCGTCTGAGCATCAAAGAAGCGATGGCGCCGGAAGCAGGTTCACCTGCGCCTGAAGCAGAATAACTGTATAGATAGTTTTACAGCTCCCCGCCACGGGGTTGGGAGCTGTTCGTATCGCGCGGGTAGGATGCCCGCGTTTTAGCAAACGGAGGACAGGACGTTCATCCAATGTTTGTCTTCGGGAGTGGGAAATGAAGCCTTTCTTGCGCTGGTGTTACGTTGCGACAGCACTCATGCTGGCAGGATGCAGCAACCATGATTGGCGTAAAGACGAAGTTTTGGCAATCCCGTTGCAGCCTACGTTGCAGCAGGAAGTGATCCTGGCGCGCATGGAACAAATTCTTGCCAGCCGGGCACTGACGGATGACGAACGCGCACAGCTTTTATATGAGCGCGGTGTGCTGTATGATAGCCTCGGGTTACGTGCATTAGCGCGCAATGATTTCTCGCAGGCGCTGGCGATACGTCCCGACATGCCGGAAGTTTTCAACTACCTGGGCATTTACTTAACGCAGGCAGGCAATTTTGATGCTGCCTATGAAGCGTTTGATTCTGTACTAGAGCTTGATCCAACTTACAATTACGCGCGTTTAAACCGGGGCATCGCACTGTACTATGGCGGCCGCTTCCCGTTGGCGCAGGATGATCTGCAGGCGTTTTATCAAGACGACCCAAACGATCCCTTCCGTTCGTTATGGCTGTATCTGGTGGAGCGAGAAATCGATCCCAAGAAGGCCGAGGTAGCGCTTCAGCAGCGCTATGACAAAGCGGACAGAGGGCAATGGGGATGGAATATTGTCGAATTCTACCTGGGCAAGATCAGCGAAAAAACGCTGATGGAACGCCTCAAGGCAGATGCAACGGATAACACTTCGCTCGCTGAGCATCTCAGTGAAACTGACTTCTATTTGGGTAAACACTACCTGAGTCTGGGGGACAAGGACACCGCTTCGGCGCTGTTCAAACTGACGGTGTCTAACAACGTTCACAACTTCGTTGAGCACCGCTATGCATTGTTGGAATTGGCGCTTTTGGGCCAAGAGCAAGACGACCTATCGGAATCGGACCAGCAATAGCTGACGAACACCTATCAGCCTGATGAACATTGGTTTTTAACCAAAGTTATCGCCTTAACGGGCGAGGGCTTTTTTGTTCGTTTTATAATCTAATTTGAGCCGGTTCACACTTTTCAATGAAAATGACTGAAAATTTTCTCGACGAGTTATGTAGACTGGCTGCCATTATTAATGAGGCACGTGTACATGACGACTGAGTTTGAAACCTCTTTTGCTGATCTGGGGCTGTCTGCTCCAATCATTTCCGCCCTGAACGATCTGGGCTATGAAAAACCATCTCCGATCCAGGCTGAGTGTATTCCTCACCTGTTGAACGGCCGCGACGTGCTGGGCATGGCACAGACCGGTAGTGGTAAAACTGCAGCGTTCTCGCTGCCGCTGCTGCACAACCTGCAGGCAGACCTGAAAGCACCTCAGATCCTGGTGCTGGCACCGACCCGCGAACTG
Organism: Serratia sp. B501; assembly: GCF_051172315.1. Lineage (NCBI taxonomy): Bacteria > Pseudomonadati > Pseudomonadota > Gammaproteobacteria > Enterobacterales > Yersiniaceae > Serratia > Serratia sp. B501. Next base: position 417,636 of record NZ_JBPIZB010000004.1, on the reverse strand, counting down.
GCGGTTCAGGTTGCCGAAGCGATGACCGATTTCTCCAAACACATGAACGGCGTCAACGTGGTAGCCCTGTACGGCGGCCAGCGTTACGACGTGCAGCTGCGCGCTCTGCGCCAGGGCCCGCAAATCGTTGTGGGTACCCCAGGCCGCCTGCTGGACCACCTGAAGCGCGGCACCCTGAACCTCTCCAACCTGAGCGGTCTGGTGCTGGATGAAGCCGACGAAATGCTGCGCATGGGCTTTATCGAAGACGTAGAAACCATCATGGCTGAGATCCCGGCTGAACATCAGACCGCGCTGTTCTCCGCCACCATGCCGGAAGCGATCCGTCGCATTACCCGCCGCTTCATGAAAGAGCCGCAGGAAGTGCGCATCCAGTCCAGCGTCACCACCCGTCCGGACATCAGCCAGAGCTACTGGTCGGTCTACGGCATGCGTAAAAACGAAGCGCTGGTGCGTTTCCTGGAAGCCGAAGACTTTGACGCGGCGATCATCTTCGTTCGTACCAAGAACGCGACCCTGGAAGTGGCCGAAGCGCTGGAGCGCAGCGGTTACAGCAGCGCCGCGCTGAACGGCGACATGAACCAGGCGCTGCGTGAGCAGACCCTGGAGCGCCTGAAAGACGGTCGTCTGGATATCCTGATCGCCACCGACGTTGCGGCCCGTGGCCTGGACGTTGAGCGCATCAGCCTGGTTGTCAACTATGACATCCCGATGGACTCCGAGTCTTACGTTCACCGTATCGGCCGTACCGGTCGTGCGGGCCGCGCCGGCCGCGCGCTGCTGTTCGTGGAAAACCGCGAACGCCGCCTGCTGCGCAACATCGAACGCACCATGAAGCTGACCATCCCGGAAGTGGAGCTGCCGAACGCAGAACTGCTGGGCGAGCGTCGTCTGGCCAAGTTCGCCGCGAAAGTTCAGCAGCAGCTGGAAAGCAGCGATCTGGATCTGTACCGCGCACTGCTGACCAAACTGCAGCCGGAAGAAGAGCTGGATATGGAAACCCTGGCCGCAGCGCTGCTGAAAATGGCTCAGGGCGAACGTCCGCTGATCCTGCCGCCGGATCCGGTCTTCAAGCCGCGTCAGCGTCGTGAGTTCAACGACCGTGACGATCGCCGCGGCGACCGTCGTGACAGCCGCGACAGCCGTGACGGCGATCGTCCGCGTCGCGAACGTCGTGACGTTGGCGAAATGCAGCTGTACCGCATCGAAGTGGGCCGTGACGATGGCGTAGAAGTCCGTCATATCGTTGGCGCTATCGCTAACGAAGGCGACATCAGCAGCCGTTACATCGGCAACATCAAGCTGTTCGCTTCCCACTCCACCATCGAGCTGCCAAAAGGCATGCCGGGCGAGATCCTGAATCACTTCACTCGCACTCGCATCCTGAACAAGCCGATGAACATGCAGCTGCTGGGCGATGCACAGCCGTTCGAACGTCGCGAGCGTCGTGACGGCGGCAACGGCGGCGAGCGTCGCGGCAACGGTCGTCCGTTCAACGGCGAACGTCGCGAAGGCGGCCCACGTCGTTCCTTCGGCGAACGTCGTGAAGGCGGTAACGGCGGCGAGCGTCGTGGCGGTAACTACAACCGTGACGGCAAGCCGGCGCCACGCCGTGATGACGGCGCACCGGCGGCACCACGTCGTCGTTTCGGCGACGCGTAATCGCCGATTCTCCGTTCGCGGTGAGCGCTCTGAAAAACCAGCCTGCGGGCTGGTTTTTTTATGCCTGAAAATTGCCGTCAAACGCCCCTGAATGGCGTATCATTCATAAGGTTTTTTCTTACGGATGATATGCACGGGAGATGCCATGAGTTGGCAGCAGTTCAAATCTCAATACCTGGTGCGCTTTTGGGCGCCGCTGCCGGCGGTGATCGCCGCCGGGATCCTCTCTACCTACTACTTCGGCATGACCGGCACCTTCTGGGCGGTGACCGGCGAATTCACCCGCTGGGGCGGCCATGTGCTGCAGTGGTTCGGTCTGCACCCTGAACAGTGGGGCTATTTCAAGGTGATCGGTTTGCAGGGCACGCCGCTGGAGCGCATCGACGGGCGCATGATCATCGGCATGTTCGCCGGCTGCATCGCCGCCGCGCTGTGGGCCAACAACATCAAGCTGCGTCAACCGCAGCATCGTATTCGCATCGTGCAGGCGCTGCTGGGCGGCATCATCGCCGGTTTCGGCGCGCGCCTGGCGATGGGTTGTAACCTGGCGGCATTCTTCACCGGCATTCCTCAGTTCTCGTTGCACGCCTGGTTTTTCGCGCTGGCGACCGCCGCCGGTTCTTACTTCGGCGCCAAATTCACGCTGCTGCCGATGTTCCGCATCCCGGTCAAATTGCAAAAGGTGAAGGCCGCCGCGCCGCTGACGCAGAAGCCTGAGCAGGCGCGCCGCCGCTTCCGGCTGGGCATGGCCGTCTTCGGCCTGGCGGTGGCCTGGTCGCTGTGGACGCTGTTCGATGCGCCGAAGCTCGGCATCGCCATGCTGTTCGGCATCGGCTTTGGCCTGCTGATCGAACGCGCGCAGATCTGCTTCACTTCGGCGTTCCGCGATCTGTGGATCACCGGCCGCACTCACATGGCGAAAGCCATCATCATCGGCATGGCGGTGAGCGCCATCGGCATCTTCAGCTATGTGCAGCTTGGCGTGGCGCCGAAGATCATGTGGGCCGGCCCGAATGCGGTGCTGGGCGGTTTGCTGTTCGGCTTCGGCATCGTGCTGGCCGGCGGCTGCGAGACCGGTTGGATGTACCGCGCCGTGGAAGGGCAGGTGCACTACTGGTGGGTGGGGTTGGGCAACATCATCGGCGCTACGCTGCTGGCCTATTACTGGGACGACCTGGCGCCGGCGCTGGCGACCGACTACGACAAGATCAACCTGCTCGATACCTTCGGCCCGATCGGCGGCCTGCTGGTGACTTACCTGCTGCTGGCGCTGGCCTTCGCCGCCATGCTGTGGTGGGAGAAACGCTTTTTCCGCGCCCGGCCTGAGGCGCAGGTGGTGAATTTGAGGAGCATGCCATGAAAGCGACAACGATAGTGCCGGACTACCGGCTGGACATGCTGGGCGAGCCTTGCCCGTACCCGGCGGTGGCGACGCTGGAGGCGATGCCGCAGCTGAAGCCGGGGGAGATCCTGGAGGTGATCAGCGATTGCCCGCAGTCGATCAACAACATCCCGCTCGATGCGCGCAACCACGGCTACAAGGTGCTGGATATCCAGCAGGACGGGCCGACCATTCGCTACCTGATCCAGCGTTAACGCCAGGGCGGTGGGGATCCCACCGCCTCTTCGCTTTTTAGCCCTTCACGATGTCGCCCTTCACGCCGGCGACGATCTCGAACGAACGCAGCCGCGCCTGATGATCGAAAATCTGGCCGTTGACCATGATCTCGTCGGCATCGGTTTCACGCAGCAGCGTTTGCAGCCCGTGGCGCACCGTTTTTTCATCGCCGACGATCGACATCCGCAGCGCCTGCTCGACGCCGTATTGCTCGCCGGCGGTCCACAACGCGTGAATGTTATCCACCGGCGGCGGCAGCGGGCCGGGCGAACCGCGACGCAGATTGATGAACTGCTGCTGCATCGAGCTGAACAGGAAGCGCGCATCGCGGTCGCTGTCGGCGGCGATCACGTTGACGCACACCATGGCGTGCGGCTGCGCCAGCTGTTTGGACGGTTTGAAGTTCTCGCGGTACAGCTGCAGCGCCTGGAACAGCATATCCGGGGCGAAGTGCGAAGCGAAGGCGAACGGCAGGCCGAGCTGCGCCGCCAGCTGCGCGCTGTAGAGGCTGGAACCGAGCAGCCAGAGCGGCACGTGCAGCCCCTGGCCCGGCACCGCCTGCACCGGCTGGCCGGGCTGCGCGTCGCAGAAGTAGTTTTGCAGCTCCTGCACGTCGCGCGGGAAGGTATCCACATCGCCGGACAGGTGGCGGCGCAGCGCCATCATGGTGCGCTGATCGGTGCCGGGCGCGCGGCCAAGCCCCAGATCGATGCGCCCCGGATAGAGCGACTCCAGCGTGCCGAATTGTTCGGCGATCACCAGCGGCGCATGGTTCGGCAGCATCACGCCGCCGGAGCCGAGGCGAATGCTCTGGGTGCCGGCGGCCAGATAGCCCAGCAGCACCGAGGTGGCGGCGCTGCCGATGCCGGTCATGTTGTGGTGCTCGGCCAGCCAGTAGCGCCGGTAGCCCCAGCGTTCTGCGTGCTGCGCCAAATCCAGCGAACAGTGGAAAGCGTCGCGCGCCTTGGCCCCTTGCGGGATTGGCGATAAATCCAGTACCGAAAGCGGTACGGCAGTGTGTTCAGTCATGACATCGTCCATCAGAGAGTGGATCGCTTAAAGGGCGATTGCAGGAGTCTGCATACTAAAAGGCCGAAAAAAAGATGCTTTTTAGTGTTAAAAGCATAATCCAATTTATAGTTATAAAAGAGGAGATATGTGCTTGTGATATCCTCATGAGTGCAATGGTGTTTTTTGGAGCAATTTGAAACATGGAAATGATGATCCCCGCCCGCCGCTTACCGTTCCGGGAGCCGATATAATGAAAAAAAAGACGCTGTTTACCCTGTTGCTGATGTTGGCGGCGATCGCATTGGCGATCCTGTTCCGCGCGCACAATCAGGATCTGTTGCTGCAGGGTGAAGTGGATGCCCCCGAAGTGATCGTCGCATCCAAGGCGAAAGGCCGGGTCGTTGAACGCCTGATCGAACGCGGCGACGACGTGAAAAGCGGCCAACTGATCATTCAACTCGATAGCCCCGAACTGATGGCGCAACTGCGTTCCGCACAGGCGACGCGCGACGAGGCCAAGGCGCAGCTCGAGCTGTCGCTGCACGGCACCCGTGAAGAGAGCATCCGCAACCTGCGCGCCAACCTGGCGCAGGCCGAGGCGCAGTACCGCAATGCGCAAAACGACTACAACCGGAACCTGAGCGTGGCCGGCAAGGGCTATATCTCGAAGTCCGAGCTGGACGCTTCGCGCCGGTCGCGCGACACCGCCTTCCAACAGGTGCAGGCCGCCAAGGCCAATCTGGATGAAGGCATCAACGGCGACCGCGTCGAGCAGCGGCAGCAATATGCGGCGGCGCTGCGGGCGGCGGAAGAGAACCTGCTGCAGATCCAGGCGCAGAGCGACGATCTGCAGGTGAAAGCGCCGGTAGACGGCGAAGTGGGGCCGATCCCGGCCGAGGTGGGCGAATTGCTGAACGCCGGCAGCCCGCTGGTGACGTTGATCCGGGTGCCGGACGCCTACTTCGTGTTTAACCTGCGTGAAGACATCCTGGCCCACGTGCGCAAAGGCGACAAGGTCAAGCTGCGGGTGCCGGCGCTGAAGGACAAAATGATCGACACCGAGGTGCGCTACATCGCGCCGCTGGGGGATTACGCCACCAAACGCGCCACCCGCGCCACCGGCGACTTCGACCTGAAAACCTTCGAAGTGCGCCTGTATCCGTCACAGCCGGTGGACGGCCTGCGTCCGGGGATGAGCACCTTATGGCAATGGAAAGAGTAAGGGCTGGCTGGCGCTGCTTCAGTCACGCGTTCGACAAAGAGTGTCGCGTCGCCTTTCGCAGCCCGGTGGTGCACTGGCTGAGCTGGATCTTTCCGCTGATCCTGTTTGCGCTGATCAGCAGCAACTTCTCCGAAGGCACGCTGCTCGATCTGCCGGTCTCGGTGGTGGACAGCGATCACAGCCCGCTGTCCAAATCGCTGACGCGTCGGCTGGATGCCGGTTCGCACGCCCACGTCGAGGCTTACGGCGGCGGGTTGCCGGAGTCGCTGAGCCGCCTGCGCAGCGCGCAGGATTACGCGTTGCTGTATATCCCGCCGGACCTTGAGGCCAACGCGCTGTCGGGCAAACAGCCGAGCGTGGTAATGTACTACAATGCGTTGTTCTACGGCGCCGGGCTGTACTCCACCCAGGACTTTGGCGGCCTGATGAACGAAATCAACGCCAGCACCCGCAGCATCATCGCCACCGAGATGGGCAAGACGCTGCCGCCGTTGGCGGACGTGACGCTCTCCTACGGCAGCCTGTTCAACGCCAGCGGCAGCTATATCTATTACCAGCAGTTCGCCGCCACCATCCATCTGCTGCAGCTGTTCGCGGTGACCTGCATGATCTACGTGCTGGCGCGCAGCAAGTCGCTGCTGCAGGCCAAGCCGTTCAGCCTGGCGCTGCTCGGCAAGCTGGCGCCGTACACGCTGTGTTTCACCACCCTGCTGATGGTCGAGATCGCGGCGCTGGTGGGCATCTTTGACGCCCGCGTCAGCGGCAATCCCCTGTTTATGCTGATGATCGGCCTGTTCTACGTGATGGCGGCGCAGAGCATCGGCCTGCTGCTGTACACCTTTACCGGCAGCACCATCACCGCGTACAGCCTGATCGGTATTTTGGTCAGTATCGCGATGACCTTCTCCGGCATGGCGGTGCCTGAGCTGTCGATGCCGTTGCCGGCGCGCATCATTTCCAACATCGAACCGCTGACCCACGCGCTGTACGCGATGTTTGACGTGTTCCTGCGGCAGGTGCACGCCAGCGCCATCTTCAGCGTGTGCGCGCTGCTGGCGGTCTATCCGCTGGTGGCCGCGCTGCTGGTGCGCAATCGCCTGCCGGCGCGGCTGGAAAAAGAGGGGAACGCCGGATGAAGCTCTATTGGCAAACCTTCGTTAAAGTGCTGCTCGGCATGCTGGAGCGGCCGGTGTGGCTGATGCTGATCCTGTCGCTGTGCATCATGAGCCTGGTGTACGCCAACCGCACGGTGTGGGATCTGCCGGTGGGAGTGGTCGATCAGGATCACAGCACCGCCAGCCGGCAGCTGATCCGCCAGCTGGACGCAACCTCCAAGATAGCGATTGAAACCTACGACAGCCTGGAACAGGCGCAGCGCGATCTCAGCTGGCGCAAGCTGTTTGCGGTGATCATCATGCCGGTGGATCTGGAGAAGAAGATCCTCAGCGGGCAGAACATCGTGGTGCCGGTCTACGGCGACGCCACCAACCGCCTGGCCAACGGCCAGATCCAACAAGACGTGGTGGCGGCCTATCAGCAGCTTCTGACGGAGTACAACAACGGGCTGCTGCTGCGCAGCGGCTTCAGCGAACGGCAGGCGCAGATACTGCTGACGCCGATACTGGGACAAACGCTGGACGTGTTCAACCCCGGCATCAGCTTTGCGGCGATCATCTTCCCCGGCCTGCTGGTGATGCTGTTGCAGCACTCGTTGCTGATCGCCTGTATCCGCGTCAACATCGCCATGAAGAGCATGCCCGGCGGCAAGGCGCCGCTGGCGGCGCACCTCGGCGGGCTGACGGCGCTGCTGCCGATCTGGCTGTTTCTGTCGATCGTGCTGTTCGTGCTGTGGCCGTGGGTATTGGGCTATAGGCAGACGGCGAACATCGCTGAACTGCTGCTGCTGACCTTCCCATTCCTGCTGGCGGTATTGGGGCTGGGCAAGCTGGTGACCGAGTGCCTGCGCAGCGTCGAGATGATCTACCTGACGCTGGCGTTCATCACTACGCCGGTCTTCTACCTGTCCGGCACCATCTGGCCGCTGCAGTCGATGCCGGCCTGGGTGCGCGCCATCTCGTACAGCATTCCCTCCACCTGGGGCACCAAGGCGATCGCCGGCGTCAACCAGATGGGGCTGTCGCTGAATGAAGTGTGGGGCGACGTGGTGATGATGCTGATACTCGGCGTGGTCTACACCCTGCTGGGCTTCGGCGTGGCCTTCTTGCGCAACAGCGTGGCGCTGCGCGGGATGTTCAGGAAGCGGCGGGCGTAAGGGGGAGGCATTGATGCCTTTCCCGGTGACGTCAAAAGATAATTAATCCAATGGGTTATTGCGTTATTCCCGCGGACGGCGGGGATAACGCAAAGCGACCACAACCCGGCAATCGGGTTTTGGCCGCGCATAAACTCTCCTCGCTAACGGCACGCAGCAACCCCTTCTTGAAATTCGGTCTGGCCCGCCGACAATCACGCACGCCTTCAATCACGCCTGTTTGTGTTGCAGTGGTATGTTCTCTTTTTGATAAGGCTATTCCTAATTCTTTCAACCTTATCATCCCTAAAAAATAACCATTCGACTATTTAGCCAAAAGTGATATTTGCCGGGATAGAACATTGCTTATCCAATTTTAATTGTTATATTTCTATTTCGCCCAAAATGATTAAGTTTTCTTAATTGTTTATGTGTGTGATGAACTCCTCGGGATTTACGATCTTAGCGTGCGGAAATCATTAATTGTAGGATAATTAAATGGATTGCTCGCTCATAGTCACGAGATTGGTCTGTAAACGGGATGTTTCAGATAGGTGCCGTTATGTAACAAATATGAAGGAGCATGATGTATGACGGGTAAATTAAGCGTTCAAACGGTTCTGTTTGAATATCATGGACAAAAACATAAGGTCTTCCTGGCATGCGATAAACGGCATGTTGGGTGCAACGAATTAAATCCGTTGTATTTTTTAGATGCCAACAGACACTTTGAGACCCTAATTAAGGCGGGTTATCACGGTGATGATGTATCCCCTGTGCTTTATATTGGAATCGGTTATCAGGAGGGGGTCGATATTAAGGCGGCTCGCACATTCGACTATACGGTGAGCGATGGCAGCGAGCGCTTTAAAGACGGGGGCGGAGCGGAGCAATTTTATCGATTTATTCAGGATGTCGTCAAACCGTGGGTCGAATGTCGTTTTAAGGTCAATAAGCAAATGCAAACGCTGGCGGGGCATTCGTTTGGCGGGCATTTCACCTTATATGTGGCGTTTCATCATCAAACGGCTTTTCAGCGCTATGTTGCCGCCAGTCCCGCGCTCTGGTGGGCGAATGGCGCGGTGCTGCCCGAAGGCGACGTTAAGCTTGCCGCAAGCATTGATTGGTTATCGCTGCTCTTAGGCAGCCGCGAGGAGCGGGCGGAGCCGGACAGTACCGATCTTGAGAAAGAGATCTTCCAGCGCATAGGGGATAACCCAAGGTTGAATGTCAGGAATCTGGCGTCGCAGTTAGTGAAAGACGGCGAGCGCTGCAGCTTCGAGTTTCTTCCCGGGCGCAAACATCCGGCGGTGGCAAAAGATTATGCACGCATAGCGAATTTCGTTGCGAGCCAAAAACCACTGCCAACAGGGCTGTGACAGGAGAGGTTAAATGGATTTTAAAGTGACGAGAGGGTTGCTGCTTTTGGCTGGATTATTTTTCTCTATCACGGCGGTGGCAAAGCCTGTTCAAACCGACGAGACCGCCTCATTGATTAACCAGCGATTGTCTTACATGAAAGACGTTGCCGGGTATAAGGCAAACAACCATCTGGCCATTGAGGATTTGCCTCAGGAGGCCAACGTATTGGCCAACTCAGTCCGCGAGGCGGAAGCATTGGGATTGGATGGCAAGTCGGTGGCTCCTTTTATACAGGCGCAAATGGATGCGGCCAAAGCGATTCAGTATCGCTACCGGGCAGACTGGCTGTCGGCGCCGGAAAACGGCTGGCAGCCTGAATCGCTGGACAGTGTGAGAGCGAAAATCAGCCGGCTGAATACCCAGATTTTGACCAGCGTCAGCAATAAATTGAAGAAAGGCGAGCGCTTTAATGACAGGTTTGTTTTTATGAAATCCCTGGAACAAACCCACCTGAAAGTTGGCGATAAAGAACGCCTGTGGCAGTCATTAAAGCGAATTGCGTTGAAAGGGTAATCGCCTGCCGTTGTTCTGACTGAATGCGCCCGATGTGTGGTTTCGGGCGCATTCTCCTCACGGGCGGCCAGCCGAATAATGGCGTTGAAAGGCTCCTCTGGCGAGGGAAAGCCCGGTGCCGGCCTCCATCACCCCACCAACGCCAACCCGGCCACGCGGCGCCAGTAGCCGTTGCAGTCGGCGTGGTCGGTCAAGGCCAGCGGCTGCTCGCCGCGCTCGTTGGCGCGGAAGGCATCGATCTGCGCCAGCGTCTCGGCGCCCTGCGGCGACAGCCGCACGATGTCCACCAGCCCCTGCATGTTCGGCAGCTCGTTACCGAGGTTATAGCAGTAACCGCTCATCGTCTGGATGCCGTTGAGTACGAACACCTGCTGTTGTTCCTGCGAACGCATCATGCGGCCCTGCGGATACTTGATGCAGCAGGTTTCGCACTCGTCCTTGCCGCGGTTCTCCGAGCGGGCGGTGAAGCAACGCGCGGAATAGGCCAGCGGCAGATGGCCGTAGCTCAGCACCTCCACCTCGAAGTCGTGGCGGAAGCCCAGCTCGTCGCACTGCGTCAGCAGATTGGCCAGCCAGTCGCGCGACAGCTCGACCGGCATGCACCAGCGGATCATGCCCTGGCGGCGCAGCAGGCGCAGGGTATAGGCGTTGTAACAGTTCAGCGCATGGCCGGCGACGAACGGCAAGCCGCGCTCCGCCGCCATGTTCACCGCGCCCAGATCGTTGGCTTCAAACAGGAACTCGCCGTTTTCCACATAGCGTTTCAGCTCATTCAGTTCGGACGGCGCCTGCAGCAGCGCCAGCGTGGAGATCACCACCTGTTTACCGCTGCGGGCGATTTCGCGCGCCAGCGCCAGCCAGTCGCTGACCTTCATCTCGCGGCGCTTGGCGCAGACGCTCTCGCCGAGATAAATGATGTCGGCGCTGCTGTCCGCCGCCTGTTGATAGAACGTTGCGATGTCGTTTTTCGGCCAGTAGTAGAGTACCGGCCCGAGTGCGTATTTCATGTTTCCTCCGGCTACTGCCATTTGCGGTGATAAGCGCCCAGCGTGGTTTGGGTGCCTTCGGACATCGCGCCCAGCGTCTCCATCCAGGCGGCGTCGGCGCGGTAGGCGGCCGGATCGGCCTGGCAACGGTCGATCGCCTGGCGCCAGACGCGCGCCACCTGGCTGACGTAAGCCGGGCTGCGCTGGCGGCCTTCGATCTTCACCGAAGCGATGTTGGCGGCCAGCAGCTCCGGCAGCAGCTCCAGGGTATTGAGGCTGGTGGGCTCTTCCAGCGCGTGGTAGCGCACGTCGTCCACCAGATAGCGGCCCTTGCAAAGCGTCGGGTAACCGGCGTTTTCGTGGTCCTGATAGCGGTCGATCAGCACGTCGTTCAGGCGCGACTCCATGCCCTGTGCGGTTTGCTGCCAGCGCACGAAACGCGCCGGCGAACAGGCGCCGACGGTGTTCGGCGACTCGCCGGTCAGGTAGGAGGAGAGGTAGCAGCGCCCCTCGGCCATGATGCACAGGCTGCCGAAGGCGAACACTTCCAGCGGCACCGGGCTGGTGCGCGCCAGCTGTTTCACCTGGTGCATCGACAGCACCCGCGGCAGCACCACCCGGCCGACCTCGAAGTTGCGTTGGTAGAAACGGATCGCCTCCTCATTGGTGGCGGAAGCCTGTACCGAAACGTGGCGCTCCAGCTGCGGGTAGCGTTGGGCGGCGTATTCCAGCATCGCCAGATCCGCCAGAATCAACGCGTCGGCGCCCAGTTGGGCGGCCATGTCCACCGCGCGCTGCCAGCGGGCGTAGCCGTCGGGATGGGCGAAGGTGTTGATGGCGATATGCAGTTTGCGGCCGTGGCGATGCACGTAATCGACCGCTTCCTGCAGCTTTTTCTCGGTGAAGTTGAGGCCGGCGAAGTGGCGCGCGTTGGTATCGTCTTTCAGCCCGATGTAAACGGCATCGGCGCCGTTATCCACCGCGGCCTTCAGGGCCGGCAGGTTGCCGGCGGGACAAAGCAGCTCCATAGATTTATCCTGGCTTAGCCGTGCGCCCGGCCGGGCGCACGCTGTCTTTAAAGGTTGCCGGCGGCGGTGTTCCGCCGGCAAACGCGAATCGGGGAGGCCATTTTAGGCAAAGGGGCATGCACAGGTTTTGATTTGAGGCAGCTTATGGCGTATTGATAAACATGGCGGTGAAATGCACTATTTGTTGATATAGACCGCTGAAGCCGCGCGCTAGTGTGGCAAAATAGCGGTAGTCCGTATTGAAAGGAGTGGATGACCGTGTTGGAACAACTACGAGCACGTCTTGTGCGCCAGGGGCCGTCGCTGCTGCGCATCCCGCTGAAATTCACGCCGTTCGCACTGCAGCGCCAGTTGCTGCAACAGGTGCTGAGCTGGCAGTTCCGCCAGGCGTTGGCGGATGGCGATCTGGAGTTTCTCGAATCGCGCTGGTTAAAGATCGAAGTTCGCGATCTGGCGCTACAATGGTTTATGACGGTAGAAAACGACAAACTGGTGGTCAGCCAGCACGCCGAAGCGGACGTCAGCTTCAGCGGCGATGCCAACGATCTGATCCTGATCGCGGCGCGTAAGCAAGATCCGGATACGCTGTTCTTTCAGCGTCGTCTGCAGATTGAAGGGGATACCGAATTGGGCCTGTACGTGAAAAATTTGATGGACGCCATTGAGCTGGAAAGCATGCCTGCGCCGCTGCGCATGGGGCTGTTGCAGTTGGCTGATTTTGTCGAGGCAGGGCTGCAGGAGGGCACGGCGTCGGCTTCCCGTGTGGCGGCATCATGCTGATCCGCGTAGAGATCCCGGTAGACGCGGCGGGCATCGATGCCTTGCTGCGCCGCGCCTTTGGCCGCGACGACGAAGCCGATCTGGTGCAGCAGCTGCGCGAAGACGGCCTGCTGACGCTGGGCGTGGTCGCCACTGACGACGAAGGCGGCGTGGTGGGTTACGCCGCGTTCAGCCCGGTAGACGTGGCCGGCGAAGACCGCCAATGGGTGGCGCTGGCGCCGCTGGCGGTAGATGAAAGCCTGCGCCGCCAGGGGCTGGCTGAAAAGCTGGTGTACGAAGGCTTGGATTCGCTGAACGAATTCAGCTACGCCGCGGTGGTGGTGCTGGGCGATCCGGCCTATTACGGCCGCTTCGGCTTTAAACCGGCCGCCGCCTATGGCCTGCACTGCCGCTGGCCGGACACGGAAAGCGCATTCCAGGTGTATCCGCTGGCGCAAGACGCTCTGAATGGCGTCAGCGGCGAAGTGGCTTTTTCGGCGCCGTTTAATCGCTTTTAACGACCGGCAATAGATACTCCAACGACAGCGGCGGGTGATTCACCAGCCGCTCTTTTTGTATTTTGCTCAGCTGCTTGACGCGGTATTCCAGCTTCAGCGCCGTTGAGCGATCCCCCACCTGGCAGTGAAACGCCAGCGTCAATTCCCCTTTGCCGCGCAGCGCCTTGGCGCCTTTGCCGGCCTGATGCTGCGCCAGGCGGCGCGCCACGTCGGTGGTGATGCCGGTATACAGCATGCCGCTCGGTAAACGCAGCATGTAGAGGTGCCAGGGAGTGGGGGTAGTGTCGGTCATCGTACGCCGTTTCGGTGGCCAGGGTCGGCGTATGATGGCATGTTCGCCGTCACAATCCCATCCCCGGCCGCCGGAGCCTTACCGCTTTACCCCTTTTTTCCCGCCAGCTCGAAGCGCGGCGAGACGATGCCGTACAGCGTCCAGCCGAGGAAGGTGGCGATGGCGCCCCACATCATCGCTTCCTCACCGGAGCTGTAAAGCGCATAGAAGCTGTACAGCGCGCCGATGCCGGCGATGATATTGGCGATGCGCGCCTTGTTGTCCGGTACCTTCGCCACTTTCTGAATAATGACCAGCGCCGCCATCGACAGGATGTAAGGGATGATGTTGGTCACCACCGCCAGGTTCACCAGCACGTTGAACTGCTTGTTCAGCGACGGGCTGATGGTCATCAGAGACAAACCGCTCTGGATGACGACGATGGTCAGCATGCCTTTAACCGGTGCGTCGGCCTTGCTCAGCTTGGAGAAGATTTTCGGGAAGAAGCCGCTGTCGGCGGAGGATTTGAACACCTGGGCGATGGTGAACTGCCAGCCGAGCAGCGAGCCGACGCAGGACATCACCATCAACGCCATGATGATCTTGCCGACCGTCGGATTGAACATGTGGGAGAACGCCAGCCCGAACGGGGCGGTGGAGTTGGCCAGATCCATGTTTGGCACGATGCCGGCGATCACGTTGGTCGAAACGATATAGATCACCGCCGCGCTGAGTGTGCCGCCCAGTACGGCGATCGGCACGTTGCGCTCCGGATTTTCCACCACGTCGGTGTTGGCGCAGGCGGATTCCAGCCCCAGGAACGCCCACAGGGTCATTGAGATCGAGGCGCCAATGGCTTCGAAGGTCGGCACCTGATGCGGGTTCCAGGCGGCGACGTAGGCACTGCCGCTGAACCAGTACCAGCCGATGACCGAGATGCCCACTACCGGAATGATCACGCCCCAGACGGTGATGCCGCTGATTTTGCCGGTGATGCGCGCGCCGCCGAAGTTAGCGACGGTCGCCAGCCACAGTACGCCGATGGTGGCGATACAGATACCGAGCGGGCTGAGCGTGGTGTCGAACAGCTCGGTGCCGTAGCCGACGGCGGAAATGGCGATGGCGATATTGGCGATCAGCAGCGAAACGCCGTAGGTGTAGTTCGCCATGAAGTTGCCTGATTTACCGAAGGCGTATTCGGCGTAGCCGCCCATGCCGCCGGATTTACGGCTGAACATGCCGCATTTGGCGAACGCGTAGGCCAGCGCCATCGAGCCGACGGCGGTCACCAGCCAGGAAACGATCGAAATCGTGCCCACTTCGGCCAGCTTGGTCGGCAGCATAATTATGCCGGAACCCATCATATTCACGGCGGTCAGGATCGTTAATTGCACGACCCCCATTTTATTGTTGGACTTACTCATGATCATTTTCTCTTTTAGGATGCGATCCGGGCGGCGAGAATAATCGCCGCCCCGTAAGGTGATTAATTTTTCATGACGTAGCCGTAAGCGCGGTTCCAGCCGTCCTCATCCTGTTGGATATAAACGCCCTGCAATTCCGGCGCGAATCCCGGCAATAAGTTGATGCCTTCTTCCAATGCCAGGAAATAACGCTGCGCGGCGCCGCCCCAAATTTCACCGGGAACCACGCACAGCACGCCAGGAGGGTAAGGCAGGGCGCCTTCGGCGGCGATGCGCCCCTCGGCCTTGGCCAGCGAGACCAATTCCACGTTGCCGCGTACAAACTCGGTATTGGCGTCCTGCGGATTCATCACCACGCGCGGGAAATAACTTTTGCGGAACATCTCTTTTTGCAGTTCTTTAACGTCGTAGCTGACGTAAAGGTCGTGCATTTCCTGGCACAGCTGGCGGATGGTGTAGTTTTTGTAGCGCTGCTGGTGGTTTTTATAGACCGCAGGCAGCACCTCGCTGAGCAGGGAGTTTTGCTCGATGTGCTTCTCGAAGCGGGCGATCAGGGCCACCAGGTGTTGCATCTTGGCGATGTCTTCCGCCGGCGTCAGCAGGAACAGGATCGAGTTGAGATCGCATTTTTCCGGCACGATGCCGTTTTCGCGCAGGTAGTTGGCCAGAATGGTCGCTGGGATGCCGAACTCGCTGTAGCTGCCGGTCGCGGTATCGATGCCCGGCGTGGTGAGCAGCAGTTTGCACGGATCGACGAAGTACTGCGATTCGGCATAGCCCTCAAAAGCGTGCCATTTTTCGCCGGGCACGAAGTTGAAGAAGCGCAGATCGTTGGCCATCGCCGCGGTGTCATAGGCTTGCCACGGCTTGCCGTCGATCTGATCCGGCACGAACGGTTTGATCATCGTGCAGGTATCCAGCAGCATTTTGCGCGCTTCGATGCCCACGCGCACACATTCTTGCCACAGGCGCTGGCCGCTCTTGCCCTCGTGCATCTTGGCGTTGACGTCCAGCGCGGCGAACAGCGGATAGAACGGGCTGGTGGAGGCGTGCAGCATAAAGGCGTTGTTGAAGCGCTTGTGGTTGCAGTAGCGGCTCTGCCCCTTGATATGCTTGTCTTTTTTGTGGATCTGCGAGGTTTGCGAGAAGCCGGCCTGCTGTTTGTGCACCGACTGGGTGACGATGATGCCGGGATCGTTCTCGTTCAGCTCCAGCAGCAGCGGAGAGCAGTCTTTCATCATCGGAATGAACTGTTCATAGCCCACCCAGGCGGAGTCGAACAGGATGTAGTCGCACAGGTGGCCAATCTTGTCGACCACCTGGCGGGCGTTGTAGATGGTGCCGTCGTAGGTGCCGAGCTGGATGATCGCCAGGCGGAACGGGCGGGCTTCGTTGGCGCGTTCCGGCGCCACTTCGCGGATCTGCTGGCGCAGGTAGCGTTCGTCGAAGCAGTGCGCGTCGATGCCGCCGATAAAGCCGAACGGGTTGCGGGCGGTCTCCAGATACACCGGCGTAGCGCCGGCCTGGATCAACGCGCCGTGGTGGTTGGATTTATGGTTATTGCGGTCGAACAGCACCAGGTCGCCGCGCGTTAGCAGGGCGTTGGTCGCCACCTTGTTCGAGGCCGAGGTGCCGTTGAGCACGAAGTAGGTTTTGTCGGCGTTGAATACCTTGGCGGCGTGCTGCTGTGCGGCGCAAGGCGCGCCTTCGTGGATCAACAGATCGCCCAGTTTGACGTCGGCGTTGCACATGTCGGAGCGGAAAAGCGTTTCGCCGTAGAAGTCGAAGAACTGGCGGCCCGCCGGGTGTTTGCGGAAGAACTCGCCGCCCTGGTGGCCGGGGCAGGCAAAGGTGGCGTTGCCCATTTCCACATACTGCGTCAGCGTGTTGAAGAACGGCGGCAGCAGCTCGCTCTCATATTTGGCGGCGGCGGCCTCCAACTGTTTGCCGTAGAACTGGGTATTCTTGCCGCACAGCTCAAACACGCCGTGCAGCGCCGGCAGTACGGCGTTATCCAGCTCTTCTTCGCAGCAGACGGCGACGAACAGCGGAATGTTCAGGCCGTGCTCTTCGATGCGCGCCACCATGCCTTGCGCGACGTCGTCTACCGACAGCACGATGGCGGCGACGTCATTGAAATCGCTGTGATGCACATCGACGATGTCGCGTTCAGTTTCAAAGCAGCCGAGGGTTTGGGTGTTGGCGGCAATTTTTAATTTTTTCATTTTTCTCATTCTTCAGGCAAAGGCCGTCCGCCGGCAAATAATTCCATTTGCCGTTAACGCCTTCACGAAAATAAAGGTGTGCGAGAACCCAGCGATGCCGAAAGGCATTAACTGTGTTCGCTGTTTTATTTAGTTTGGATGCGCTTGGCCGAAATTAAAAATGAATTGCGTGTCCTTCCCGGTTAGCGAGAAAAAGACATTATCACCGGAGTACGGAGAATAAATTGAAACGCAAAGACACTCTTATTAACGGCGTAAGAGCGAGGGGGAGGGTTATCTGTAGTTGAAGAATGCGAAGCTAAAGCAGCTGCGATGAGCCATCATCATAATATGGGTTGTGCGCCTGATGTGCGCCATTTTTCGGTTATTGTTTTCCATTTTCTAATCCACCTTGCTGAGTGAAAAGATGGCGCTATTTTAACGCAAGATGGGCAGGAAATCGTGATTTTCATCACATAAATGCCGGTGATTTTAAATAACTATTCACTCGTTATGCAGTGCGTTGCATAAAAGCCGTTTAAATGCGCATGTGGGCATGTAAATAAATTGCTAATCGGCACCGGGCAGACGCGCTAAATTTGCGTGCCGTCTGGATAGGAATAAAAGAACGGCGCAATTAATCGGTTACCTAACGATCAAATAAATCCGGTTTGTTTTTTTTATGTTATAAGCCCGCCTGACGCTTGAGTGAGTAAAAATTCATGTATAGTGATTTTGTATTCATGGGTGATTTTTGAGGATTATCGTTATTTGTGACTCGCCTCAACAACGCAGGGTAAGATGCGGCGAGTGAACCGGGAGGCGATTGACTTTGAATACCCCAGAACAACGGCAGCAGATTGCGGATTTCATCGGCAAACAACATGTCTTGACGCTGTGCGCCGGCGACGGCCTCGACATGTGGTGCGCCAACTGTTTTTACGTGTTCGACGCCGCGGCGATGGCGCTGTGGCTGATGACCGAACCGCACACCCGCCACGGCGGGCTGATGCTGAACAACGGCCGGGTGGTCGGCACCATCGCGCCGAAGCCGAAAAGCATCGCGCTGATCCGCGGCGTGCAGTACCGCGCCGAGGCGGTGCTGCTGAGCGGCGAAGAAGCCGAGGCGGCGCGCGCGCGTTACTGCAAGCGCTTCCCGATCGCCAGGGCGATGAAGGCCGCGGTTTGGCGGTTGGATCTGCACGAGGTGAAGATGACCGACAACACCCTCGGCTTCGGCAAGAAGCTGCATTGGGCGCGGTCTATACTTTAAGTCGACGTATTGATTACAACGGGAGATTGCATGGCGCGAGCACTGTTAGTCGGCGCAACCGGGCTGGTGGGGCGCGAGTTGTTGCAGCTGTTGCAAAGCGATCCGCAGGTAACGGCCATCGTGGCGCCGACGCGCACGCCGCTGCCGCCGCACGGCAAGCTGACCAATCCGGTCGGCGATGCGCTGTTCGAGCTGCTGAGCGGCCTGCAGCAGCCGGTCGATCTGGTGTTCTGCTGCCTGGGCACCACCCGCCGGGCGGCGGGCAGCGCCGATGCCTTCCGCTATGTCGATTATCAACTGGTGGTGGAGAGCGCGCTGACCGGCCGCCGCTTGGGGGCGCAGCACTGTCTGGTGGTGAGCGCGTTGGGCGCCAACGCGGATTCTACCTTCCTGTATAACCGCACCAAAGGCGAGATGGAGCAGGCGCTGCGCGAACAGCGCTGGCCGCGCCTGACGCTGGTGCGTCCTTCCATGCTGGTGGGGGATCGCCCTGCGCCGCGCCTGATGGAGCGCCTCACGCTGCCGCTGTTCAGATTGCTGCCCGGCAAATGGCGCGCCGTTTCCGCCAAAGACGTGGCGCAGACGCTGCTGCAGCAGGCGTTTACGCCGGGCGAAGGGGTCAGGGTGCTGGAGTCGGATCGGCTGCACTGCTACCGAGGCTGACGCTGAGGTGATCGAACGCCAGCTCCAGCCCGGCGGGCAGTTCGTTGTCCAGCAGCCACCGATCGAGATGATGGCTGATGTGCGTCAGCAGCGTGCGGTTGGGCTGCAGCAACCGCTGCGTCTCCTGAGCGCGGGTCAGATCGTTGTGGTTGCGCGGCGCCTGCGGCTGCGGCGGCAGGCTGCAATCGAGCACCAGCAGATCCAGCGCCACGTTTTGCAGATAGTCGGCGGTGGCCGGCGGCAGGCCGACGGTGTCGGTCAGGTAGGCCAGCGCAGCGCCCGCCGCCTGGATCAGATAGCCGTGGGTCAGTTTGGAGTGTTGCAGCGGCAGCGGGGTGATGCGCATGCCGCCCAGCTCGACGGTGGCGAAGGGCGCTAACGGCGGCTGAAACGCCAGAATGCCGGGGTGTTTGAACAGATCGTCGCAGCCCTGTTCATCCGGCGGGCCATACACCGGAATGGAATTTCCGCACCCCCAACGCAAAGGAAATAACCCCTGAACGTGATCCATGTGGTAATGTGTCAGTAAAAAACGTTGAATTTGCCCCGCCGAAAATCGCCGCTCCAAAGCCGGCAATCCTGCATCCAATAAGGTCGTTTCCCCCTGATAGTTGAGCATGGCGCTGCACGCTCGCCGCCGAAATGCCGGCTCGCGCCGCGCCCGTTGGCAGCTCAGGCAGTCGCAGCCGAACACCGGCACCTGCTGCGCGCCGCCGGTGCCGAGAAAGGTCAGTTGCATCGCTCCCCCCTCCGTTAAAGGTACTTCTGCGCAAAGCGGTTGATGT
Source organism: Serratia sp. B501 (assembly GCF_051172315.1). NCBI lineage: Bacteria > Pseudomonadati > Pseudomonadota > Gammaproteobacteria > Enterobacterales > Yersiniaceae > Serratia > Serratia sp. B501. The sequence goes on along the minus strand of NZ_JBPIZB010000004.1, from coordinate 398,026 downwards.
CGCGAAAATCCGCCAGCCGCGCCTGCAGCGTGGCGTGATCCCAGTGCCACCACTGGCTGCGTTCGATACGCTCTATCAGCGCATCGTCGAAGCGCATGCCGATCTTTTTGGCCGCCACGCCGGCGACGATGCTGTAAGGCTCCACGTCCTTGGTGACCACCGCCGCGCTGCCGATCACCGCGCCGTTACCGACGCTGACGCCCGGCATCAGGATGGCGTTATGGCCGATCCACACGTCGTGGCCGACGGTGACGTGGTGCTCGCGCCGCCAGTCGAAGAACGCCGCGTCGTCTTCCCCCAGCCCGTATTCGGAAGCGCGATAGGTGAAGTGGTGCTGCGCGATGCGCTGGTAGGTCGGGTGGTTGCCGGGATTGATGCGCGCATAGGAGGCGATGGAAACGAACTTGCCGATAGTGGCGTAAAAAATCTGGTTGTGCCCGGCGGTGTAGGAGTAGTCCCCCATCTCCACCTCTTCCAGGATCGCATCGTCGGCCAGATGCACATACTGGCCGAGCCGGGTGCGGTTAAGGGTCACGTTGTCGCCGATTTTCGGCTGGGCAAAGTCGTTCATGGCGTCGCATCCTGAGCTTGTCGGGTGGCGGTTGGCAGCAGCGCCAACAGCGCCGCCAGGGTATCGTCGAGTGGGCCGTCGTTGTGCAGCACCCGGCAGCCGGCGGGCAGACTCTGCTGATATTCCGCCGCCCGCGCCAGCCGCTGCTCGATCTGTTCAGCGCTTTCCCGTCCGCGATCCTGCAGGCGCCGGCGCAGGATCGCGGCGTTGACCTGCAGGCATACCGGCAGCAGCTGCGCACCATAGCGCTGCTGCGCCTGCGGCAGGTGGGCGCGCGAACCGTTGACCGCCACGTCGATCCCCTGCAGCAGCCAAAGATCCACTTCGATCCCGAACGCGTAGCGCTGCTGGTGGGCCTGCCAGTCGAGCGCGAATAGCCCCTTGGCGCGGCGGCGCAGAAATTCGGGTTCGCTCAGCGCGATGTGATTCTCGCAGCCGGCGTCCGCCGGCCGGGTGATGTAACGGTGCGCCACCAGCGGCGCGCGGTCGGCGTCGGCCCGCAGCGCGGCCAGCAGGCTGTCCTTGCCTGCGCCGGAAGGCCCCATCAGGTAGATGAGCCGCGCCATCAGAACACCTGCCTGCCCTGGCGCCACACGTTCTGCACGTAAACGTGCTCGCCGTGCGGCCGCGCCAGCACCAGATCCGCCCGCAATCCTTCGGCGATGGCGCCGCGATCCTGCAGATCCAGCGCCCGCGCCGGGTTGCGGGTGATCATGCGCACCGCCTGGGGCAGATCGTAGGCGTTGCGCTCGTCCGCCGCGAGGCGAAACGCCGCGTCCAGCAGGCTGGCCGGGTAATAATCGGAAGAGAGAATATCCAGCACCCCCAGCGCCGCCAGGTGGTGCGCCGCCACGTTGCCGGAATGGGAGCCGCCGCGCACGATGTTCGGCGCGCCCATCAGCACCTGCAGGCCCTGCTGGTGCGAAGCGCGGGCGGCCGCCTCGGTGGTGGGGAACTCGGCGATGGCGCTGCCCAGCGCGCAGGATTCGGCCACGTGCGCGGCGGTGGCGTCGTCATGGCTGGCCAGCGAGATGCGGCGCGCGCGGCAGTGGGCGGCGATCGCCTCGCGGTTCGGCGCGGCCCAGCGGGCGGACAGGGCGACCTGCTGCGCCTCGTACTCGCTCATCTGCTGATCGTTGAGGTGGTATTTGCCCTGATAATATTCGCGGTACTTTTCGCGCGAGGCGAACTGGCGCTGGCCCGGCGAATGGTCCATCAGCGACACCAGCGACACACCCGGCTTGTCCATCAGCTGTTCGAACAGCGGCAGCGTGCTCTCGTGCGGCAGCTCGCAGCGCAGGTGCAGCCGGTGCTCGGCGCGGTTCACCCCGGCGCGCTGGCTGTGGATCACCGCGTCGATCATCTTCTGCAGGTTTTCCAGCCGGTGGCCGCCGTCGCGCACGTCGCCGATCGCCACCGCGTCCAGCACCGTGGTGATGCCGTTGGCCACCATCAGCGCGTCGTGGCTGCTCATCGCCGAATGGGCCGGCCAGTCGACGTTCGGGCGCGGGGTAAAGAACTTGTCCAGGTTGTCGGTGTGCAGCTCGATCAGCCCCGGCAGCAGCCAGCCGCCGTCGCCGTCCAGCGCCTGCGGCAGCCGGCTCGGGCCGTCGGCGAAGCTGCGGATCACGCCGTCCTGCATCTCCAGCGAGCCTTGCACCACCTGGTCATCCAGCACCAGCTTAACGTTATTGACGATCATCAGAGGGCCTCCAGCGCCTGTGGCGCCTGCATGTCATAAAGCCGGTCGGCGACCCGTTGGCGGACGCCTTCATCATGGAAAATGCCGACGATCGCCGCGCCGCGCGCCTTGGCGCGTTCGATAAGCTGCACCACCGCCGCGCTGTTGCGGCTGTCGAGCGAGGCGGTCGGTTCGTCCAGCAACAGAATGGGGTAATCGACGATAAAGCCGCGCGCGATGTTTACCCGCTGCTGCTCGCCGCCGGAGAAGGTGGACGGCGCCAGCGGCCACAGACGCTGCGGCACGTTGAGCGCAGCGAGCAGCGCTTCGGCGCGGTCGCGGCACTCGGCGCGCTCGACGCCCTGTTCCAGCAGCGGCTGCATCACCACCTCCAGTGCGCTGATGCGCGGGATCACCCGCAGGAACTGGCTGACCCAGCCCAGCGTATGGCGGCGCACCGCCAGAATCTGGCGCGCGTCGGCGCTGACCATGTCCAGCCAGTCGCCCTGGTGGTTGATCCAGATATGGCCGCTGTCCGGCAGGTAGTTGGCGTACAGCGAACGCAGCAGGGTGGATTTGCCGCTGCCGGAGTGGCCGTGCAGCACCACGCATTCGCCGCCGTGGACCGTCAGGTTGGCGTCGTGCAGCACCGGCAGGCGGGTGCCGTACTGCTGGTGCAGCACAAAGGTTTTACTGAGATGTTCAACTCGGATTTGCATAGTCATCTGTTATCGCCTTGGGTTACGACAGCACCGAAGAAACCAGCAGCTGGGTGTAAGGATGGTGCGGATCGTCGAGCACCCGATCGGTCAGGCCGCTCTCCACCACTTCGCCCTGTTTCATCACCAGCAGGCGGTGGGCCAGCAGCCGCGCCACGCCGAGATCGTGGGTGACGATCACCGCCGCCAGCTGCATCTCCACCACCAGGTTGCGCAGCAGATCGAGCAGGCGCGCCTGCACCGACACGTCCAGCCCGCCGGTCGGCTCGTCCATAAACACCAGCTTGGGGTGGGTGACCAGGTTGCGGGCGATCTGCAGCCGCTGCTGCATGCCGCCGGAGAAGGTGGTCGGCAGATCGTCGAGGCGCGACAGCGGGATTTCGACGTCTTCCAGCCACTGACCGGCCTGGCGGCGAATGTCGCCATAGTGGCGCTGGCCGATGGCCATCAGCCGCTCGCCGATGTTGCCGCCGGCGGAGACCTGCGGCCGCAGCCCGTCGAGCGGGTGCTGGTGCACCACGCCCCAGTCGGTGCGCAGCAGGCGGCGGCGATCGCTCTCCGCCATGGCGTACAGATCGTGTTCCTGGCCCGCCTGCGGGCGGTAAAGGATCTGCCCGCGCTGCGGCGCCAGCCGCGCCGAGATTGACTTTAGCAGCGTGGTTTTGCCGGAGCCGGATTCGCCGACGATGCCCAGCACTTCACCGGGGTAGATATCGAACGACACGTCGCTGAAGCCCTTGCCGGGGGCGTACAGGTGGGTGAGCCGGTTCACCGACAGCAGCGGGGTGGTGCTCAAAGGGGTGGAAGTCATCAGTGCTGCGCCTCTTGCGAAGATTGCGCCAGCTGCTGCCGGCAGTAGTCGGTGTCCGAACAGACGAACATGCGGTTGCCTTGATCGTCGAGCACCACCTCGTCGAGATAGCTGTGGCGCGAACCGCACAGCGCGCAGGGTTCGTCCCACTGCTGCACGCTGAACGGGTGGTCGTCGAAGTCCAGGCTCTCCACCTTGGTGAACGGCGGCAGGGCGTAGATGCGTTTCTCGCGCCCGGCGCCGAACAGCTGCAGCGCCGGCATCATGTGCATTTTCGGGTTGTCGAATTTCGGGATCGGCGACGGATCCATCACGTAGCGATCGTTGACCTTCACCGGGTAGGCGTAGGTGGTGGCGATATGGCCGTAGCGCGCGATGTCTTCGTACAGCTTCACCTGCATCACGCCGTACTCCTCCAGCGCGTGCATCTTGCGGGTCTCGGTTTCGCGCGGTTCGATAAAGCGCAGCGGTTCCGGGATCGGCACCTGATAGATCAGGATCTGGTCTTCGCGCAGCGCGGTTTCCGGAATGCGGTGACGGGTCTGGATCAGCGTGGCCTCCGGCGTGCGTTCGGTGGTGGCCACCCCGGCGACGCGCTGGAAGAAGCGGCGGATCGACACCGCGTTGGTGGTGTCGTCGGCTCCCTGGTCTATCACCTTCAGCACGTCGGCGCGGCCGATGACGCTGGCGGTGAGCTGAATGCCGCCGGTGCCCCAGCCGTAGGGCATCGGCATCTCGCGGCCGCCGAACGGTACCTGGTAGCCGGGGATCGCCACTGCCTTCAGGATGGCGCGGCGGATCATGCGCTTGGTCTGTTCGTCCAGATAACCGAGGTTATAGCCGGTCAATACTTCACTCATCGCGGGCCTCCTGGCGCTCGCTGTATTCCTGTCGCAGCCGCTTGAGCAGCTCCAGTTCGGCCTGGAAGTCGACGTAGTGCGGCAGCTTGAGATGGGAGACGAAGCCGGCGGCCTCGACGTTGTCGGCGTGGGCCAGCACGAACTCTTCGTCCTGCGCCGGGCCGGCGACGCCTTCGCCGTAGTCCGGGCTTTGCAATGCGCGATCCACCAACGCCATCGCCATCGCCTTGCGTTCGGCGCGGCCGAACACCAACCCGTAACCGCGGGTGAAGTGCGGCGGGTGGTCCTTGGGATCGACGAAGCCATTGACCATTTCGCACTCGGTCAGCAGGATTTCGCCGATATCGATGGCGAAACCGAGCTCTTCAGGCACGATCTCCACCGAAACGTGGCCGGTGCGGATCTCGCCGGCGAACGGGTGGTTGCGGCCGTAGCCGCGCTGGGTGGCGTAGCCGAGCGCCAGCAGAAAACCTTCGTCGCCGCGCACCAGCTGCTGCAGGCGCGCCGAGCGCGAGCAGGGGTAGACCGGTGGGTTGCGGGTGATGTCGTCCGGCGCGCTGCCGTCGTCCTGTTCCTCCCGCGCCAGCTGCTGGCGGCACAATAGGTCGAACACGTGGCCGCAGTTGTCCGGCAGCGGTTCGTCGGCCTGCGGCGCACGCGGCGCCTCGCCTTCCGCCAGCCGCGCGAAATCCAGCAGCCGGTGGGTGTAGTCATAGGTCGGCCCCAGCACCTGCCCGCCGGGCAAGTCCTTGTAAACCGCCGAGATGCGCCGCTCCAGCCGCATGTTTTCGCTGGCCAGCGGCTCACTGACCGCCAGGCGCGGCAGGGTGGTGCGATAGGCGCGCAGCAGGAAGATCGCCTCCACCAGATCGCCGCTGGCCTGTTTGATGGACAGCGCCGCCAGCTCGCGATCGTAGATGCCGCCTTCGGTCATCACCCGATCCACCGCCAGCCCCAGCTGCTGTTCGATTTGTTCCGCGCCGATCGCCGGCAGCGCCTCGTCGCCGCGCCGCAGCTGTTCCTGCAGCTGATGGGCGGCCTCAATGGCTTTTTCGCCCCCTTTTACCGCTACGTACATCAGCACACCTCCACGCGGGTGGTCCGCGGGATCGCCAGCAGGCGATCGCCGCAGGTCAGCAAGATATCCAGCCCCAGCGGGAAGCGCTGCGGGCGGTTGACCAGGTAATCCAGCAGCGCCGGCGGCAGGCGCGGCGCTATCAGGCGTTGGCTCTCGATGCCGGGGCCGGTCAGGCGCAGCGCGGCGCCGTTCTCCAGCTCGCCGAGCTGTACGATGACCGTGGCGCCGCATTCCGGCGAGATTTCAGTGCCGTGCGGCAACGCCTGCAGATCGGCGGCCTGCAGCTGCTCATCGAACAGGGCAAAACAGACCTCCTGCGCCGCGGTGGCCAGCGCCGCGCCGCTGTGAAAACGAATGTTTGTTAGCACTTGCTCACTTTTAAGCGCAGCGCACAGCTGCAGCGGCGTTTCCTGATCGGCCAGCGTCAGCAGCGCGGCGGTGCTGGCGGCGTTCAGCGGCGCCCAGGCCGGGCCGGCCGGCAGCGTCACCCGGTGGCCCGGTTCGCTCAAGGCTTTAAGAATCAAACGGAAAGCGTGCTGTGATTGATCTATCGGTTGCTCAAAACCGGTCAATAAACTCATGGCTTAATCCCCTCGCACCAGCGTAAAGAAGTCCACCCGGCTGGCGGCGATCGCCCGGGCGCGCAGCTGGCGCTGTTCGTGCTGCAGCGCGGCCAGCGGCGCGATCAGCTGTTGTTGCAGGCGTTCGCCGTGTTCCGGCTGTTGCAGCAGCGCATCGGCCAGCGCGCACAGCTCGGCGTGCGCCTTGTCGCGCCCGGCGATATAGCTGTAGCCGTAGCCGCCGTTGTCCAGCTGCACTACCGCACGGGTGACCGTCATGTCCCCCAGCACGAAGCGGCGGCCGGTGGCGCCCATGCGCCCCTGCAGCTGGGCCAGGCCGATCTCCGGCGCGCGGATGCTGCGGTAACCCGGGCTGAGGTTCAGCGCCTGCCAGTGGCTGCGCAGCTGCTCGGGCCGGCTGTGCGCCAGCACCGACATCCAGCGTTGTCTCGACTCTAAGGCGTGCATTCAGTGCTCCATCGTCAGTTCAATCATGTCGGCGCGGGCCAGGCTGACGGAGTATTCCGCCACGTCTTCGCCGCCGCTGCGGACGTTAAGGGTGCGCACGCACAGCAGCGGCGCGTGGGTGGCGATCTCCAGCAGCCGGCTCTCTTTGGCCTGCGCGCGGCGCGCGCTAATGCGCGTCTGGCGGCGGGTCAGCGGCTGCTGGAGGTGCTGTTCGATAAACTGGTGCAGCGAACCGCTGTGGAACTGCTGCAGCGCCGGCCACCAGTCCAGATCGGGCAGATAATGGTCGATCACGCTCATCGGCACGCCGTTGACCCGGCGCAGGGTGCGCAGGTGGATCACCATTTCGCCTTCTTCACGCGAGAGTGCGCTGGCGACATGCCCATTGCACGGGCGCAAGACAGCGAGTAAGCGCTCACTGGTGGGGTGGCTGCCCTGCTCGAACAGGTTCTGGCTGAAGCGGGTGTTGGCGTGCAGCGGGTAGTCGTAAGGCCGCATCAGCACCAGAATGCCGACGCCGTGGCGGCGCTGCAGCCAGCCGCGCTCCACCAGCTGATCCACCGCGCGGCGCAGGGTGTGGCGATTGACCTGATAACGCTCGGCCAGCTGCTGTTCCGAAGGCAGGTAGTCGCCGCAGCGGTATTGCGTGCGCAGCTCCTGTTCCAGCTGTGCGGCGATCTGCTGATAGCGGGTGGGGTAAGTGGTCGGATGTCTAGATAACTCCATCATAATAAAAACCTCGTCATGCCGATGGCGGTGCGATGAAGGCGGAAACGGTGCGTTTCATCGTGCGTCTACCCTGTGGTTTTCACGTTGGCATCATGGTGCCGGGCGCAGATGACAATCGCGTTACGCGTCGGTGGCGAACAGATGAACTATTTAGGACAGCCCAGGCGTGCACGGGCGGCGGCGGCGCGCTATGCTGGCGCCTTTGTTGACTGACTCTGGCCGCTACCATGCCGCAATCTCTGAATGCCCCTGAACCCGCCCCACGCGCCTGGCCGCTGTGGAAACCGATCCTGTTTCTGCTGGTGGTTGCCGTCGGCCTCTACTACGTCAAATGGCAGCCTTACTACGGCAAGGCCTTCGTGGCGGCGGACAGCCACTCGATCGGCAAATCTATCCTGGCCGACGGCGCCGCGAGCCCCTGGCTGGCGGCTTGGCAATATGCGCTGGTCTACTTCACCGCGGTATGGAAGGCGGCGCTGCTCGGGGTGCTGTTAGGTTCGCTGGTGCAGGTGCTGATCCCGCGCGACTGGCTGGCGCGCACGCTCGGCCACCGGCGTTTTTCCGGCACCGTGCTGGGGGCGCTGATCGCGCTGCCGGGCATGATGTGCACCTGCTGCGCCGCACCGGTTGCCGCCGGCATGCGCCGCCAGTCGGTATCCAGCGGCGCCGCGCTGGCCTTTTGGCTCGCCAACCCGGTATTGAACCCGGCGACGCTGGTATTCATGGGATTTGTGCTCGGTTGGCCGTTCGCCGCCATCCGCCTGGTGGCGGGTGTAGTGATGGTGCTGGGCATCGCCTGGCTGGTGCAGCGCGTGACCGCCAACGATCCGCAGCCCGCCGCGCCGCAGCCGCCGCTGATGACGGCGCAGAGCGATGAGCGGCCGTTCCTTGCCCGCTGGGGCAAAGCGCTGTGGGCGCTGTTTTGGTCGACCATCCCGATCTATGTGCTGGCGGTGCTGGCGCTGGGCGCGGCGCGGGTCTGGCTGTTCCCGCACGCCGACGGCGCCGTCGACAATAGCCTGCTGTGGATCATCAGCCTGGCGATCGTCGGCTGCCTGTTCGTTATCCCCACCGCGGCGGAAATCCCGATCGTGCAGACCATGATGCTGGCGGGCATGGGCGCCGGCCCGGCGCTGGCGCTGCTGATGACCCTGCCGGCGATCAGCCTGCCTTCGCTGCTGATGCTCAACAAGGCCTTCTCCGCCCGGGCGCTGTGCCTGACGGCGGCGCTGGTGGCGCTGTGCGGCGCACTGACCGGCGTGGTGGGGATGGGGTTGGTGTAACGGATTCATGACCCGATGCTGTCTCAATGGAGGAGATGGAAATGGAACAGCGGAATAAACCTGAAATGGACGTAGAGGCGATGTTGCTGGAGCAAGCGTTGCGTGAAAGGGTGGATGCCGCCCTTTCACGCTTAAGAAACGGCACCGCTGTTTATCTCAGCCATTCGGAGGTAGAAAAAGGAATGGCTATATTTAAGGCGAGAGTCCGGGAGCGTTATCGATGAGAGTTTTTGACTGCGTTCATCCAGGCCGGGACAGTTAGTATCTACGTATTAGCTAGTAGTTTGCTTTGGGTGAGGAGCGAGTCTAACATTGTGTTGCTTAGACAATGATAATAGGTCACGGTGGACGTCGGTACTCACGAGGTTATCTGGGCCGATCTAGCCCCTAAATAACGTAACAGACTTAGAAACCTTCATGGGACTTATCCATCAGCCCCCATACAAAATCAGAGACATGTTAGCCGACGGGACTTGTTGTGTGGCCTGATGACTATGGACTCTTACTAAGAGATAGCAACTTCACTAATACAAATATGGTGTTCAATGAAAGGTAGATGAGGTTATCTCTTGAGTTCAAATACGAAACATCTGCCCTTGTGGTTGAACAAGTGGAAAGCTATTGCTCTCAACGTTGACTTGCTACAAGCTATGAAGCTAGCGCTGTCGTGAATGCAGGATACAAAGAAGGCGATATCGCCAGCATACTAATAAAAATCAGATGATGGCAAGTTGAGCTGATCTTTTTTATGAGGAGTAAAAATAAATAATGAAATTTTAAAATTTGTTTTGATATATAATTCCTACATTTAAAAATGAGATAAAAAATGGTATATGATGATGAAGACCTAGAGCTTGCTAAGGCTCAGGCAAGAGAAATATGGAAGATGCTTGATTATGTTAGAGGAGCATCACCTATATCTAGCTATCGTTCACTTGCGTATTCAATATTTTTCATTCGCTATCTACAATCTAATACAGGTCAGCACTTTGAAGCGCCAAGGTTCGATAGTTTTAATGCTATTTCCAATTATTCTTATGAACTGATAAATTGTGCCGTTCAACTTGGGTTCATTAATAATGAAGTATCTGGTTTTCTGTGTGATTACTTAGAGAAGACACTGCGATTATTCGAAAACATTGATGAATCTTTTGTTCGCCATGCAATAAAAGATGGCGTGATGAGTAAACATCACTCCATAGCATCGCTTTCTTTGTCTGAACTAGATTTACTCTTTGCAGAAAATGAAGGCAAATCAGGTGGTGAATTTTATACTCCAAGAGACGTAAACAACTTGGTTGCAGCAATTGGGTTGAGTTATCAACCAAAATCAATATGTGACCCGTTCGCAGGAGCAGGGAATACTGCATTTTCTTTTGCTGATATAGATTATAAAATAGTTACTATTGATACTCAAGAAGTTAACAAGGATGCTTACTTTAAATTGATAATAAGCAGGATTATTAGGGGGATAAAAGGTAGAGACTATTTGGGTGACTCTTTATCGCAACCAACTTATCAGCAAAATAAATATGATCTAATCGTTTCTTTTCCACCTTTTGGAATGAAAATCCCGAAGGCTACTCGGGATAATATTCACTATAAAGCGCGTAATAAGTGGCTAGATATAGCCGGAAATTTACCAGAAAGTAGAAGTGACTGGTTTATAACTTTATCAATGCTGCAGGCCCTTTCTGAGGGAGGCAAGCTATTAGTCGGTATGCCCTCTGGGGCTTTAACAAGAGGAGGCTCGGAGGCTAGGGTTCGCCAATATTTGGTCTCTCATGGGATTATCGAACAAGTAATTCTACTGCCTAAAAATATCCATTACTCGACGTCTATCTCAACCGTGCTTCTTGTCCTCAATTCAGGATCAAACATAACAAATAGTAGAGGAGTTAAATTTGTCGATGCCTCACTTTTTTATGAGCCTACTCGAGGTAGAAATGTTCTCACGCCAGATAATATCAATGAGATCGTGGAAGCTATTCATAGCGATGGCCGATTTAGTATTAGCTTGCATCGTAGCCAAATTGCAGAGAGAGATTTTAATTTAGATCCTTCACTTTATGTACGTAAAGATCTAAAGGTTAGTGAAGTTACTGTAAAAAATTTCAGAGGCTACTCTGAATTTAAAGTTCCAATGCATCCTTGCTTGACTGTATTAGTTGGGGAGAATGGTGCAGGTAAAACATCAATACTAGAAGCCCTAGCATGTGGTCTTGGTCCTTTTCTTACCGCTATGCCTGACGCAAAAGGGAAACTGATAAAAAAATCAGATATTCGTATAGATTCAAAAGGGATTGCTAGCTATGCCCGGATATCCATTGAAACAACATCAAGTCTGAGCTGGGATCTCGTGGCAAAAGGGAAAGATGTTTCTGAACCCCCTAAAATAGGAACAACGGCACTCACCAGTTATGCTAGTCATCTTGTAGATAGTCAGTCTGAATTCCCACTGATTGCTTATTATGGAACTAGCCGTGCTCTTAATTCTACAAACTCTAAAGTTGCAATAAATCCATTCGAGAAAGAAGTTCGTGGAGAAGGTTATGACTCTGCTCTGGATGCCAAGGTCAACTACGGAATCATAAAAAACTGGTTTTCAAAAATTGAAGTTGATGAGCTTAGAAAACGTGATGAACTCAAAGACCACAAATTTATTCACCCTGCTAAGAAACTTGTTTCCGAAACTGTTTACCAGATCGTAGAACGAGCCACGAGCTTAGAATTCGACAAGGATAGTAATGATGTTGTGGTGCATTGGAAAAATGAAAAGAATGAATACGTAAAGCTTACATTGGAGCAATTGAGTGAAGGTTATAGAAATATGGTTGCACTTACCATTGACTTAGTGAGACGCGCTTATTTACTCAATCCAACTAGTTCTAACCCATTAGCAGTGAACGGAATAGTCTTAATTGATGAAATTGAGCTTCATTTGCACCCGAGATGGCAGCAGAAGATTCTTAATGATCTTACTCACTTGTTTGAGAAAATCCAGTTCATTGTTACAACACATAGTCCTCAGGTTCTAACAACCGTAAAAGCCGACTCTATTCGTATTGTTTCTGCCGATGCAGTCGAAGCGAAATTAGTAAAAGGGACCAGTACTTACGGATCTGAAAGTTCAAGAATGTTGGAAGATGTTTTAGGTGGTAGTATTAGGCCTCAACACATTGAAATTGTTAAAAAATTAAATCGTTACACTAAATTGGTAGAGGCCGACCAATGGGATACAGATGAGGCTTTAGAGCTCAAAAAAGTTTTATACGAATGGGGCGGACAGACAGAAGCGGAACTTCAAAGACTAGAAACAGATATTCGTATTCGTGAGTTCGAGCGTGACAATGAAAATAATCAATAAGGGTGTGGAGCCCAATCGATTCGGTGCATTCAGAGCTGCTCACCCTGATGCTTTATGGGAGAGAGATGAGGACTCAATTGGAGAGGCTTTCCGTTGTTGTAGTGCAAGATATCAGGAGACTCAGCAACAATTACGAGCGGATCAAGGTAATTTATGTGCATATTGTGAACAGGATTTATTGTCTGGAACTAATGGGGCACTAGATGACTGTCGAATTGAGCATTTTCACCCAAAGTCGAAACGAGAACTAGGAGAGCCTAATTGGGGGCTGGAGTGGAGCAATTTATTAGCAGTTTGCTGTGGTGGAAATCAAAGTAGAGTTGTTAATCCTGAGGAGAGATTTGATATTGAGCCAGAAAATTATTCTTGCGATGTACCGAAAGGTAATAAAATTTTGGATCAAATTATCTTAAACCCCCTACGATTACCTAACTTAAATATTTGGAGGTTCAGTCGTTCTACAGGGGAGATTTCTGTAAATGAGAAGTTGTGTTTATCACTAGGGCTAGATGTCGAAATGGCACACCAAACAATTGAGAAATTAAATTTGAACTCTCCGCGCTTAATGAGATTCAGGAGAACTGTTATGGATAACCTCAATAATCTGATTACAGAAAGTTTGAAGAGTGGGAAAACAGTAGACCAAGCTGTTAGTTCTATTGCCATATCAATATTCCGGAGAAATAGAGCAGGTGACTGGCCATCTTTTTTTAGTACTGCAAGGTTTTATCTAGGCCAGCAGGCTGAGCTTGTTTTAGCTCATCCAATTTAAAGCTTCAGAGAGGCTGACTTTGACGGTCTCTTCTGTATGTTTACACTATTCCTACTAGCTAGGCTCCAAGTTGATTTGTTTATTCTGTGATAATCAGCAAGTTCAAGGCCCTGAGTTTAACTGCAGGGCCCTTATTACCTGTATCCCACAAACCAACATGGCATGATGCAAGTAATGCCCGCTCTTGGCACAGACCCGCCCATCAGATTGTCTCCATACTGTAGCCATACCCGGTTGAACTGGGGCTAACACGTGTTGAGGAAAGTACCGCTAGCTCATCGCAACCTATGCACCACCTGGTTGCTGCTGCCGCGCCAGATCAGCGCCGGGTCTTTCAAATCCTGCACGAACTTGCCGTCGATCAGTACGTTGATCCTGTCCACCACCTGCATTTGCTGTGCGTCCAGCTCCGCCAGCCGGTAGCCGGTCCACAGCCAGATATCCTTGCCGGAGCACTCGGCGCGCACCCGTTTCACCAGCGTTAAGATGCGCGGCACGTTGGCCGGATGCAGCGGATCACCGCCGGAGAGCGACAGCCCCTGGCGCGGCACGCGGGTATCGTTCAGATCGGCGATGATGCGGTCTTCCAACGCCGGGGTAAACGGCTGACCGGAGTTGAGCCGCCAGGTGCTTTTGTTGTAGCAGCCGGGGCACTGGTGCACGCAGCCGGCGACAAACAGCGTGCAGCGGGTGCCGGGGCCGTTGACGACGTCGATCGGGTAATACTGGTGATAATTCATGTGAGGCCTGCCCATCAGGCTATTTTACTGGCCATTTTGCCTCCGGCAGGGCTCCCAATCCTCACGTACTGCGTGTACGCTGCGGTTGGTGCGCGCTGGCCGAAGGCAAACCGGCTGCGACAATCACGCCTGATGAACAGGCTTTTGCCTAGGTTGCACGGCGTTTCTCAGCCGAGCTGCCCGTTGCCGAGGTGTTTCACCCGGCGTTTCACCTCTTCCTGCTTGCCGGCGTTGAACGGCCGGGCATCGGGGCTGCCGAGATAGCCGCACACCCGGCGGGTGACCGAGACCTTGGCCGAGTCGTGATTGCCGCATTTCGGGCAGGTGAAACCTTTGCTTGTGCAGGAGAATTCACCGGTGAAGCCGCATTCGTAGCACTCGTCGATCGGCGTGTTGGTGCCGTAGTAAGGCACCCGGGTGTAGCTGTAGTCCCACACGTCTTCCAGCGCCTTCAGGTTGTGCTGCAGGTTCGGGTACTCGCCGTAGCAGATGAAGCCGCCGCTGGCCAACGGCGGGTAGGGCGCTTCGAAGTCCAGCTTGTCGTACGGATTGACCTTCTTCTCCACGTCGAGGTGGAAGCTGTTGGTGTAATAGCCCTTGTCGGTGACGCCCGGCACCACGCCGAAATCGGCGGTGTCCAGCCGGCAGAAGCGATCGCACAAGTTTTCGCTCGGCGTGCTGTAGAGGCTGAAGCCGTAGCCGGTCTCGTCTTTCCAGGCGTCGACGGCGGCGCGCAGCTGCGCGACGATCGCCACCGCTTTGGCGCGCAGCGCCTCGTCGTCATACACGTGGTTTTTGCCGCCGAACAGCGCGTTGATGGTCTCGTGCAGGCCGATGTAGCCCAGCGAAATCGAGGCGCGGCCATTCTTGAAGATATCCGCGATGTTGTCGTCGGCCTTAAGCCGCACGCCGCAGGCGCCTTCCATGTACAAGATTGGCGCCACCCGCGCCTTGATGCCTTCCAGCCGGGCGATGCGCGTCATCAGGGCCTTTTTCGCCAGCTGCAGGCGCTGATCCAGCAGCGCCCAGAAGCGCGACTCATCGCCCATCGCCTCCAGCGCGATGCGCGGCAGGTTGAGGCTGATGACGCCGATGTTGTTGCGGCCGTCGTGCACCAGTTCGCCGTCCTGCTCGTAGGTGCCGAGGAAGCTGCGGCAGCCCATCGGCGTTTTGAACGAGCCGGTGACTTTAACCACTTGATCGTAGTTGAGGATGTCCGGGTACATGCGCTTGCTGGCGCACTCCAGCGCCAGCTGCTTGATGTCGTAGTTCGGATCGCCGTACTGGTGGTTGAGGCCGTCGCGGATGGCGAACACCAGTTTGGGGAACACGGCGGTCTTACGGTTTTTGCCCAGCCCGGCGATGCGATTTTTCAGGATTGAGCGTTGGATCAGGCGCGATTCCCAGCTGGTGCCGAGGCCGAAGCCGAAGGTGACGAACGGCGTCTGGCCGTTGGCGGTGTGCAGGGTGTTGACCTCGTACTCCAGCGACTGGAAGGCGTCGTAACACTCTTTCTCGGTGCGCGCCATGGCATAGCCTTTGGCGTCCGGGATCTGCCATTCTTCCGCCACCTGCAGGTGTTTGCGGAAGCTCTCGTCGACGAACGGCGCCAGAATTTCATCGATGCGGTTGATGGTGGTGCCGCCATAGATATGGCTGGCGACCTGAGCGATGATCTGCGCGGTCACGGCGGTGGCGGTGGAGATCGACTTCGGCGGCTCAATCTCGGCGTTGCCCATCTTGAAGCCGTTGGTCAGCATGCCTTTCAGATCGATCAGCATGCAGTTGAACATCGGGAAGAACGGCGAGTAGTCGAGATCGTGGTAGTGAATTTCGCCGCGTTCATGGGCCAGCACCACGTCGCGCGGCAGGATGTGCTGCTTGGCGTAGTGTTTGGCGACGATGCCCGCCAGCAGGTCGCGCTGGGTGGGGATCACCTTGCTGTCCTTGTTGGCGTTTTCGTTCAGCAGCGCGCGGTTGCTTTGCTCGACCAGGCCGCGAATTTCCTGATTCAGGCGGCCGCGCAGTTCGCGCGCCACGTCGCGATCGTGGCGGTATTCGATATAGGCGCGCGCCAGCTGTTTGTACTCGCCGGCCATCAGCTGGTTTTCCACCGCCTGCTGGATCTCGTGGATATCGACGCGCGGCTGCTGCTCCATGCGCTGAGCGACCACGCGGGCGACGGTGGCGCAGTAGTCGGCATCGACCACGCCCACCGCCAGCGCGGCGCGCTCGATGGCCTGCGCGATGCGCGCTTCGTCAAAAGGTACCTGGCAACCGTCCCGCTTAATCACTACTGGTTTCACGTTGTACTCCTTGTTCCCCGAGGGAGCGTTCATACCCGCCTGGCGTGGCGAGCAACCGTCAAATTTCGCTTATCCACAGGGCAAAGCCGCAGCGCGCAAGGGCTGTGGCGGTGTGTGGATGATTTTGTGGATAACTACTATATATAGGTGTTCGCAATTCTTAATGCACTATATATAGATATTGGCGCGATTCTTTTGATGTAGAACAAGGAAAACGGAAGAGCGTGTGCAAGCTGAACAGTCGTCAATCGCCCGCCGGCCGATCGCGAAAATGTTCCAGCAGAAAATCCACCCAGACGCGCACCCGCGGCGGCAGATCCGCCGAAGCGTAATAGAGCCACAGCTGCACCGGGCGCGGCCAGCATTCCGCCAGCACCGGCCGCAGCGTGCCCTGCTCGAAGTGTTTCTCGACGTACCAGCGCGCCAGGTTGACGATGCCGAGACCGGCCAGCGCCGCATCCAGCAACATCTCCGGGCGGCTGGCCACCAGCCGGCCGTTCAGATCCAGCGCCAGCGTTTCGCCCTGATGGCGCAGCTGCCATTTGACGTGGCGGCCGTTGGCCGGGTTGCGGTGCAGCAGGCAGTCGTGCCGCAGCAGATCGTGCGGCGTTTGCGGTTCACCGCGCCGCGCCAGATAGTCCGGCGACGCCGCCAGCACCATGTGCATCGGGTAGAGCGGGCGGGCCACCAGCCGGCTGTCGGGATCGACCCGGCTGCCGATGCCGACGTCGAAACCTTCGCCCACCAGATTTACCACCCGGGCGTCCAGCGACAGATCGAGATCGATCTGCGGATAGCGCGCCAAAAATTGCGGGATCAACGGCATCAGCATCCGGCGGCCGAAGCCGGGGATCATCGTGACGCGCACCACCCCGGCAGGCGCCTGCCGTTCGCCGCCGGCGCTTTCCAGCGTCGCCGCCAATGCCTGCCACAGCGGCGCTACCTGCGCCAGCAGCGCTTTGCCCTCGTCGGTCAGCAGCACGTTGTGGGTGTTGCGCTGAAACAGCCGCAGCGCCAGCTTCTCTTCCAGCGCGCGGATGTTTTTGCTGACCGCCGCCGGCGTCACGCCCAGCTGGCGAGCGGCGGCGGAGAAATTTTGCGCCTGCGCGGCGGCGAGGAAGGCCGGCAACAGGCGGTGTACGTCAAAGGGCAGCGACATAGTGGTTGATACTTTCAGTTGAAATTGAAATGACCTCTAACAGCCTACACCCGCAGCGGCGGAAATGGAAAAATGCCTCATCTTCTTATGACCGAGGAATCGTTATGTCGCGCATTTTAGTGTTAACCGCCCACCGCACCCCCGACGAGTCGCGCATTAATAAGGCGCTGATCGAGGCCGTACGCCCGCTGCCCAACGTGACCGTTCACGAACTGATCCGCGCGTACCCGGATTACCGCATCGACGTGGCGCGCGAACAGGCGCTGCTGCAGAGCCATGATGCGGTAGTGATGCTGTTCCCGTTTTACTGGTACAGCTCACCGGCGATCCTCAGCGAGTGGCAGGATGCGGTATTAACCTACGGTTTCGCCTACGGCAGCGAAGGCACCCAGCTGCACGGCAAGCCGCTGCAGCTGGTGGTGAGCACCGGCGGCGACGCGCAGGCTTATACAGCGCAAGGGTATAACCGTTATCCGGTGCAGGATCTGCTGCTGCCGTTCCACGCCATGGCCAACCTGACCGGCATGGATTATCTGCCGCCGCATCTGGTGCAGGGCGTGAGCGACATGAGCGATGAGCAGTTGGCGCAAGAGGCCGCCGGCGTGGCGGCGCTGCTGGGGAAATGGTAGGGCGCAGCGTTCGCCGCGCCCTGCGGGGTCAGTCTTCGAGCAGCCACCACACCGCTTCGAACGGCCGCAGCGTCAGCGCCTGCGGCTGGTCCGCCGAATCGGCGTAGTTGCTCATCAGCGGGCGCCATTGCGCGGAAGCTTCCACGCCTTCCGCCGCCCAGGCCAGCGGTTCGCGGCTCAGGTTGGCCGCCACCAGCAGGCGCTGGCCGTTCCAGCTGCGCTGATAGCACCACAGCGCCGGGTGTTCCGGCGCCAGATCCTGATAGTCGCCGTGGGTCAGCAGCGGATACTGCTTGCGCAGGGTGATCAGCTGGCGATAGGCGTAAAACACCGAGTCGAGATCGGCCAGCGCCGCGTCGGCGTTGATCTGCGGGTAGTTCTCGGCGCAGCCGATCCACGGCGTGCCGGTGGTGAAACCGGCGTGCGGTGCGGCGCTCCACTGCATCGGCGTGCGGCCGTTGTCGCGCGATTTGTCGGCCAGGATTGCCAGCAGCTCGGCGTCGCCGCGGCCCTGGGCGCGCAGTTCGGCGTACATGTTCAGGCTTTCCACGTCGCGATACTGCTCGATGGCGCGGAAGCCGGGGTTGGTCATGCCGAGTTCTTCGCCCTGATAGATATAAGGCGTGCCCTGCATGCCGTGCAGCACCATCGCCAGCATTTTGGCGGCCGGCACCCGCAGTGCGCCTTCATCGCCGAAGCGCGACACGATGCGCGGCTGATCGTGGTTGCACCAGAACAGCGCGTTCCAGGCGCGGTTATGCATCCCTTGCTGCCAGTGGCGGAAGATCTGCTTCAGTTCCACGTAATCCGGCGCCGCCCGCGTCCATTTTTCACCGCCGGCGTAGTCCACCTTCAGGTGATGGAAGTTGAAGGTCA
This sequence comes from Serratia sp. B501, assembly GCF_051172315.1. NCBI lineage: Bacteria > Pseudomonadati > Pseudomonadota > Gammaproteobacteria > Enterobacterales > Yersiniaceae > Serratia > Serratia sp. B501. Next base: position 379,417 of record NZ_JBPIZB010000004.1, on the reverse strand, counting down.
TCGACAGCTCTTCGCCGCTCTGCGCCGCGTAGCGCTGGCAATGCTCAAGCGTGGTGGAGGACATCTCGCCCACCGTCATCAGGCCGCGCGGCTGAAACACGTCGCGGCTCATCTCCTGCAGGAACTCGTGGATGCGCGGGCCGTCGGTGTAGAAGCGGCGGCCGTCGCCCTGGTTGTCGGACGGGAAGTCCTGCTGTTTGGACACCAGGTTGATCACGTCGAGACGCAGCCCGTCGACGCCTTTGTCCGCCCAGAACTGACACACTTTCTTCAGCTCTTCGCGCACCGGCGGGTGCTCCCAGTTGAGATCCGCCTGCTCGGCGGCGAACAGGTGCAGGTAGTACTGGCCGCTGTCGGCGTGCCACTGCCAGGCGTTGCCGCCGAACTTGGAGCGCCAGTTGTTCGGCGGCGTTTCACCGTCGCCGTCGCGCCAGACGTAGAACTGACGATACGGGCTGTGGCGATCCTGCGCGGCCTTGAACCACGGGTGCTCGGTCGAGGTGTGGTTGAACACCATGTCCATTACGATGCGGATGCCGCGCTGGTGGGCGGCGGCGACCAACTGCTCGAAGTCTGCCATTGTGCCGTAAGCCGGATCGATGGCGCAGTAGTCCGCCACGTCATAGCCGTTGTCCACCTGCGGCGATACGTAGACCGGCGTCAGCCAGATCGCGTCCACGCCCAGTTCCTGCAGATAGTCCAGCCGCCGGGTCACCCCGGCCAAATCGCCGTAGCCGTTGCCGGTGCTGTCCTGAAAACTCTTCGGATAAATTTGGTAGATGACGCCGTTCTGCCACCAGGGGGTTGGGTTGCTCATAACTGGACACCTTTGAATCGTGACAACAGGCCCGTACCCTTCATCTTTCAAACTGCAGCGTTGTTGGCTGCTGGCGCTGCACCCCAGTCACTTACTTGAGTAAGCTCCTGGGGATTTGCACCCTTGCCGCCTAGCTACAGCTCGAAAGCTATAGGGTATTTCCGGCCCCTACATTCATGTTGCGTATTTTGCGTCAATCAAACCGGCAGCTCGCCGCGGGCGGCCTTGCGTTTGTAGACCATGATGGTCAGCACCAGCGGGATGACGATCGCCACCAGAATCGCCAGCGAGTAAATCAGCCAGAACTGCGGCTTGATAGACAGAATGCCCGGCAGGCCGCCGACGCCGATGCCGTTGGCCGTCACGCCGTCCAACCCGCAGATAAGGCCGGCGATCGCGGAGCCGATCATCGCGCACAGCATTGGGAAGCGGTATTTGAGGTTGATGCCGTACATCGCCGGTTCGGTCACGCCGAGGTAGGCGGAGATCGCCGCCGGCACCGAGATTTCACGCTCGTTGGCCTTGCGGCTGATGATGATGATGCCGAGCACCGCCGAGGCCTGCGCTATGTTGGACAGCGCAATCAGCGGCCACACCGGGGTGCCGCCCATGCTCTGGATCATCTGCATGTCGATGGCCAGCGTGGTCTGGTGCACGCCGGTGATCACCAGCGGCGCATACAGGAAGCCGAACAGCGCGGCGCCCACCGGCGCGAAGCTGCCGGTCATCACCGATTTCACCGCCCAGGCGACGCCGTCGCCGATCATGCGGCCGAACGGCCCTATCAGCGCGTGCGCCAGGAACACCGCCAGCAGCAGCGAGACCACCGGCACCACCACCAGATAGAGATAGTCGGGAACGATCTTTTTCAGCCGGGTTTCGATCCAGCCCAGCGCCATGCCCGCCAGGATCGACGGGATCACCTGCGCCTGATAGCCCACTTTCTGGATCACGAACCAGCCGAAGTTCCACACTTCCGGCGTTTGCTGGCCGAGCAGGTAGGAGTTCATCAGCTGCGGCGACACCAGGGTGACGCCCAGCACGATGCCGAGCACCGGGGTGCCGCCCATCTTTTTCACCGTCGACCAACAGATGGCCACCGGCAGGAACATGAAGATCGCTTCACCGAGCAGCCACAGGAAGTCGTAAACGGTTTTCCACGCCGGGTGCATCTGCGCCAGCGTTTGGCCGCCGGACATCGGGATGTCGCCGATCACGTTGCGGAAGCCGAGGATCAGACCGCCGCTGATCAGCGCCGGCAGCAGCGGGAAGAAGATCTCGGCGAAGTGGGAGATGGTGCGCTCGGTCCAGGTCATGTTCTGGCGCGCGGCCACCTTGGCCTGCTCCTTGTCGGCCTCGTTGACGCCGGTGCTGGCGATCAGCGCCTGATAGTAGTCGCCGACGTCGGTGCCGATCACCACCTGGAACTGCCCGGCGTTGGTGAAGCAACCCTTGACCATCGGCAGCTCTTCGATCTCTTTCGGTTTCGCCTTATTGGGATCGTTGAGGACGAAACGCAGCCGGGTAATGCAATGGCTGACGGTGGCGATGTTCTCGCGGCCGCCGACCAAAACAATCAGGCGATCAATATCCTGCTGTTTTACTTTGCTCATTATGGGATACCTGCAGAGGTGTTGACTGAGTAATGATCAAAGCTTAGCCACTCGGCATTTTGAATGAAATGGGAACGTTCCCGGTTTGGGGCGAGGATCACAAAATGACGAAAAATGGTCAACTTCCGATCAGGAAAGTTTGCTGGGCACCACCAGGCGGCGGATCCCCTGTTCGCCGCTGAGCTGCGCCAGCAGCTGCTGCGCGGCCAGCAGGCCGGCGCTGCCGTAGCCGAACTCCACCGACAGGGTGTCGGGGAACAGGAAGCTGAGCAGCGGGGTGTTGCCGATGGCGCATACCTGGATGGCGCGCGTCGGCTGTTGTTGCAGGTATTTGATCGCCCCCAGGGCGATGCTGTCGGAGGCGCAAATCAGCGCGCTGGTGTGCGCGTCAATCACTTCGGCGGCGTGCTGGAAACCGCTCTGGTAGCTCAGTTCGCCCAGCGTGGCGCGCGGCGTGAGCGTGAGGCGTTCACAGGCGTCGAGATAGGCCTGATAGCGGCGCTGGCCGGTGGTGGCGTCGCTGAGCTGCACCCCCAGATAGCCGATATGCCGATGCCCTTGCTGATACAGGCGATCCATCAACAGGTTCACCGCGCCGGCGTCGTCGTAGCAGACGGACGAGAAGCCGTCGTATTCGCGCACCATCACCACCATTTTTTCCTGCCACGGCTTGAGCATCGCCGCGGTCAGGCCGGTGAAGCCGAACAGGATCACGCCGTCGACGTTGCGCTGATGCAGTACGTGCAGATGCTCCTGCACCAGGCGGGTTTCGAACTGGCTCTCCATCACGATCGGATCGAAGCCTTGCTGATACAGCAGCGGCAGCATGGTGCGCACCGCCTGGTTTTCCGACGGCGAGTCGAGACGGGAAACGATGATGCCCACCACTTTGTCGCTTTGGCCGCGCATGGCGCGCGCCGACTTGGAGGGCGTAAACCCTTGCTGACGGATCACCGCTTCCACCCGTTCACGGGTTTGCGGGCTCACGCTGCCTTCATTGTTCAGCACGCGTGAGACGGTGGATTTGCCTACGCCGCTCAGGCGCGCGATGTCCTTGATGGTCAGCCGGTTTTGCATGGTTTACTTTTCGTTGAGGTGGACAGGCGTAACATAAAAGCCTGTAAAACAATGCCCGTCAGCATAGCTCATTTTCCGACGCGGATCTTGATGCAAAACGGGATTGTGACATTGCGATGAACGGCCGCTCCTGCCGCTCTGTTTTTCCCTTTACCGGAGGTTATTCCCCATATGGACCCCGACCCGACTGCTTTAGACACTCACTCGGTTCTCCGGTAAAACCTCTCCGCCTGGCGCTGCTGTTTTACCGGTGAAGTACATCACGGTAACCGGTAGCGCGCGCTTCGTCGTTCGCTCCTGCTGCTGAAAAAAAGAATAAGGATCTGCGTTGGCAGAGGCTTTTTGGCGCACCCGCCATTCGCCCGGCCGATGACGATCCCCGTTTACCCGCTGCCGTGAGGCACCGGGCGACGAGGTGCGACCCATGAAACTGAAAAAACTCCCCCGTCAGCTGCTGGGCCTGTTCGCCCGCGGCCTCCCGCGCCGTTTGGTGCGCCGCGACAGCCTGCTGGACAGCGTCGGCGGCGCTGCGCGCGACATGCCGGCCGGCCTGGCGCAGCAGCGGCTGGAATGCGCCGCCGCAGAAACGATGCAGCTCTTTGAGCGTTTTCACAGCCACCCGGAAGGCATCACCGCCCATGAGGCGGAACAGGTGCGCCAGCGCTGCGGCGAGAACGTCATCGACGATCAGCAGAAAGAGGCCTGGTGGCAACACCTCTGGCACTGCTACCGCAACCCGTTCAACCTGCTGCTGACCGCGCTCGGCATGATCTCTTACGCCACCGAGGATCTCACCGGCGCCTTGGTGATCGCGCTGATGGTGCTGATCTCCACGCTGCTGAATTTCATCCAGGAGGCGCGATCCAACCGGGCGGCCGACGCGCTGAAGGCCATGGTGAGCAACACCGCCACGGTGATCCGCAGCGATGCGCTCACCGGCAGGAGCGAGCACGTGGAGCTGCCGATCGCGCAGCTGGTGCCGGGCGATATCATCAAACTGGCGGCCGGCGACATGATCCCGGCGGATCTGCGCGTGCTGTCGGCCAAGGATCTGTTCATCAGCCAGGCGGCGCTGACCGGCGAATCGCTGCCGGTGGAAAAATCCGCCGCGCCGCAGTTGCCGGCGGCCGATCCGCTCGACTGCCAGAACCTGTGCTTCATGGGTACCAACGTGGTCAGCGGCACCGCGCTGGCGATGGTGATCGGCACCGGCGGCGGCACCTATTTCGGCCAGCTGGCGCAGCGCGTCACCAGCCAGGATGAGCAGCCGAACGCCTTCCAGAGCGGCATCAGCAAGGTCAGCTGGCTGCTGATCCGCTTTATGCTGGTGATGACGCCGATCGTGCTGCTGATCAACGGCTACACCAAGGGGGACTGGTGGGAGGCGGCGCTGTTCGCGCTGTCGGTGGCGGTCGGGCTGACGCCGGAGATGCTGCCGATGATCGTCACCTCGACGCTGGCCAAAGGGGCGGTGAAGCTGTCGCGCCAGAAGGTGATCGTCAAACGGCTGGACGCCATCCAGAACTTCGGCGCGATGGACATTCTGTGCACCGACAAGACCGGCACCCTGACCCAGGACAAGATCGTGCTGGAGCGCCATACCGACGTGTTCGGCGCCAGCAGCGAGCGGGTGCTGCGCTACGCCTGGCTGAACAGCTTCTACCAGACCGGGCTGAAAAACCTGCTCGACGTGGCGGTGCTGAGCTGCGCGGAGCAAAATCAGCAGCCGCAGGCGCTGCAAAACTACCGCAAGGTGGATGAGATCCCGTTCGACTTCGTGCGCCGCCGCATGTCGGTGGTGGTGGCCAAAGACAACGAGTATCACGAGCTGGTGTGCAAGGGCGCGCTGGAAGAGATGCTGGCGATTTGCAGCCACGTGCGCCACGAAGACGAGGTGATCCCGCTGAGCGAGGCGCTGCTGGCGAGGATCCGCCGCATCACCGACGATCTCAACCAGCAGGGGCTGCGGGTGGTGGCGGTGGCCAACAAGATCCTGCCGGCGCAAACCCATGAATACGGCGTGGCGGACGAGTCGGATCTGATCCTTGAAGGCTACGTCGCCTTCCTCGATCCGCCGAAGGAAAGCACCGCGCCGGCGCTGGCGGCGCTGAAACAGAACGGCGTCACGGTGAAGATCCTCACCGGCGACAACGAGCTGGTGGCCGCCAAAGTGTGCCGTGACGTCGGGCTGGAGGCCGATCATTTGCTGCGCGGCAGCGAGATCGAGCAGATGGACGACGAGCAGCTGGCGCAGGCGGCGGCGCGTACCACGGTGTTCGCCAAGCTGACGCCGCTGCACAAGGAGCGGATCGTCAAACTGCTGCGCCGCCAGGGGCACGTGGTGGGCTTTATGGGCGATGGCATCAATGACGCGCCGGCGCTGCGCGCGGCCGATATCGGCATCTCCGTCGATTCGGCGGTGGACATCGCCAAGGAAGCGGCGGACATCATCCTGCTGGAAAAAAGCCTGATGGTGCTGGAGCAGGGGGTGATCGAAGGGCGCCGCACCTTCGCCAACATGCTGAAATACATCAAGATGACCGCCAGCTCCAACTTCGGCAACGTGTTCAGCGTGCTGATCGCCAGCGCCTTCCTGCCGTTTCTGCCGATGCTGCCGCTGCACCTGTTGATTCAGAACCTGATGTACGACATCTCGCAGATCGCCATCCCGTTCGATAACGTCGACGACGATCAGATCACCCAGCCGCAGCGCTGGAACTCTGCCGATCTGGGGCGGTTTATGGTGTTCTTTGGGCCGATCAGTTCGATCTTCGACGTGCTGACCTTCAGCCTGATGTGGTGGGTATTCAAGGCCAACACGCCGGAAATGCAGACGCTGTTCCAGTCCGGCTGGTTCGTGGAAGGGCTGCTGTCACAGACGCTGATCGTGCACATGATCCGCACGCGCAAAATTCCGTTTATCCAGAGCCGCCCGTCCTGGCCGCTGTGCATCATGACGCTGGCGGTGATCGCCACCGGCATCGGCCTGGTGTTCTCGCCGCTGGCCGGCTTCCTGCAGCTGCAGGCGCTGCCGCTCGGTTACTTCCCGTGGCTGGTGCTGATCCTCGCCGGTTACATGGTGCTGACCCAGTGCGTGAAAGGCTGGTTCGTGCGCCGCTACGGCTGGCAATAACCCGTTCGCCCCCTCCGGCCGGGAGGGGGCAACTGTGATCCCGTCCGCTTTTTCACCACAACGGTTGGACATCTGTTCTGTGCTGAGTCTTTATCTACAGCGTTGGCTGTTTTCCCCTGCGCCTTTCAAGCCACCGCGTTGTTGGCTGTACGCCCGCCCCCCAGTTACTTAGCAGACCTAAGCGCCTGGGGATGCGGGCGCTTGCCGCCTAGCGGTGGTTTGAAATTCATTGGGGATATTTTGTTTTTTTCCTCTGAGGAATTTCCGATGCACAGACCTTTCCGTTATACGCTACTGGCTTCATCGTTATGGTTTTCTTGCGGCGCGCTGGCGCAGCCGGCGGGTGATTTGCCGCTGATGCCCTGGCCGCAGCAGGTTGACGTGACGCAACCGGCGGGCAAACTGATTTTGGATCGCCGGCTGTCGTTAAGCCTCCAGGGTGACGAACTGGGTGACGCGCTGCCGCGCTGGCGCCAGCGCATCGAGTTGCAGACCGGCTGGACGCTGGCTCCGAGGGAAGAAGCAAACGGCGCGGCGATCAAGGTGGTGATCAAGGACCGGGTGGCGGCGCAGCCGCTGCCGGGCAGCGATGAGAGTTACCGGCTGGCGGTCACGCCGCAGGGCGCCACGCTGACCGCCAACACCCGCTTCGGCGCGCTGCGCGGCATGGAGACCCTGCTGCAACTGCTGCAGACCGATGGGCAAAACACCTTCCTGCCATTGGTGGATATTCGCGACGTGCCGCGTTTTCCGTGGCGCGGCGTGCTGCTGGATTCGGCGCGCCATTTCCTGCCGCTGCCGGACATTTTGCGCCAGCTTGACGGCATGGCGGCGGCCAAGCTCAACGTATTCCACTGGCACCTGACCGACGATCAGGGCTGGCGCTTCGCCTCCGAGCATTACCCCAAATTGCAGCAGCAGGCCAGCGACGGCCTGTTTTACACCCGTGAGCAAATGCGGCAGGTGGTGGCTTACGCCACGGCGCGCGGCATTCGCGTGGTGCCGGAGATCGACATGCCGGGGCACGCCTCCAGCATCGCGGTGGCCTATCCCGACCTGATGAGCGCGCCGGGGCCGTATCGCATGGAGCGCGAGTGGGGCGTGCATAAGCCGACGCTCGATCCGACCCGCGACGAGGTGTATCAGTTTGTCGATACGATCGTCGGCGAGCTGGCGGCGATCTTCCCCGATCCTTATCTGCACATCGGTGGCGACGAAGTGGACGCCAGCCAGTGGCGGGCGTCGCCGTCGATTCAGGCGTTTATGCAGCAGAACGGGCTGGCGGATACCCATGCGCTGCAGGCCTACTTCAACCAGAAGCTGGAAAAAGTCCTCGAGAAGCACCAGCGGCAGATGGTCGGCTGGGACGAGATCTATCATCCGTCGCTGCCGCGTTCGATCGTCATTCAGTCCTGGCAGGGGCAAGACTCGCTGGGCGCCAGCGCGCAGGATGGCTATCAGGGCATTCTCTCCACCGGTTTCTATCTCGATCAGCCGCAAAGCACCGCCTATCACTACCGCAATGAAATTCTGCCGCAGCCGCTGGGGATCGAAACGGCGGTGCAACCCGGCGAGCAGGCGCAAAGCTGGCGTTTCAGCATGCCGCGCCTGAAGGGCAGCGCGGTGGAGGGCAGCTTCACGTTGATCGAGGGCAAGCAGGGCTGGCGCGGCTTTATCGATTTCAACGGCAAATCGCGCCGCGCGGTGCACGATATCGTCTGGCGCACGCCGCAGCAGGTGACGTTCCGCGTCGATACCTGGATGGGCGACACGCGGCCGGTGTTTACGCTGCAACAGGACAAGCTCAGCGGCTATACGTTGGTCGGCAACGTGCGTTACCCCACCCAGGGCGAGAAACTGGCGGCGGCGCCGGCGGGCAAGATGCCGGTGGTGCCGGATGAGAAGGGGCAGGCCAAGATCCTCGGCGGGGAAGCGGCGCTGTGGGCGGAAAACGTGCGCGCGCCGCTGATCGATCTCAAGCTGTGGCCGCGCGCCTTTGCGGTGGCGGAGCGGCTGTGGTCGGCGCAGGACGTCACCGATGAGAACAACATGTACCGGCGGCTGGCGGCGATCGACGCCTGGTCGGTGGTGTCGGTCGGCCTGCAGCAGCACGCGGAAACGGCGCGCGAATTCACCCGGCTGAGCAACAGCGTGCAGATCGCGCCGCTGCAGATCCTGGCCGAGGCGGTGGAACCGGCGCAGTATTACACCCGCCAGCACCTGAAGTTCCAGGCCGGCAACTATCATCAGTTCGAACCGCTGAACCGCTTTGCCGATGCGCTGCCGCCGGAGAGCGAGGCGGTGCGCGCCATGCATGCGCAGGTCGCGGCTTTGCTGAAGGATAAGCGCGATAAGGCGGCGGCGCAGGCGCTGCGCGAACGGCTGCAGCGCTGGCAGGCGAACGGCGCGGCGCTGCAGACGGCGATCGCGGGCAACCGCACGCTGCGGGAGCTGGCGCCGGTGGCGCAGGACGTTGATGCCCTGGCCGCATTGGGGTTAACGCTGCTGGAGCGCTATCAGCAGGACAAACCGCTGAGCCGGGCCGAGGCAGAACAAGCGCAGCGCCGGCTGGATGCGGCGGCGCAGACGCGCGACGAAGTGGTGATTGCGGCGGTGTACCCGCTGGAGACGTTGCTGCGGGGGTTGCAGGTGCAATGAGGCGGACGGGCTCGTATGAGCCCGGATCCCTACAGCTGCAGCGGCGGCAACTGGGTAAAAATGCTGACCAGCCCTTCGCCCCAGCCTTTACGGATGGCGCTGAAGTACGGATGGTCTTCGGTAATGCGGTATTGCCGGGTATGGCTGAAGCTGTCGCGCGGGTAGATCATCACGTCGAGCGGCAGCCCGACGGACAGGTTGCTGCGCAGGGTCGAATCCAGTGAAATCAGCGCGCATTGCATCGCTTGTTCCAGCGGCGTGTCGTAGTGCAGCACCCGGTCGATGATCGGTTTGCCGTATTTGCTTTCGCCTATCTGAAAATAGGGCGTGTCGCGGGTGGCTTCGATAAAGTTGCCTTGCGGGTAGATATGGAACAGCCGCATCTCTTCCCCGCTAATTTGGCCGCCGAGCAGCAGGTTGCAGCTGAAATCGGTGGTGCTGCCGCTTTGCTGCGCCTCGCTGTCGCGCTGGGTCACCTCGCGCACCGTTTCCCCCACCAGCGTGGCGGCGTCGTAGAGGCTGGGAGCGTTGAGCAGGTTGGGGCGTTCGGCGTCCTTGCTGCGGTGCAACAGCAAACTGATGATGCTCTGGGTGGTCGCCAGGTTGCCGGCGCTTTGCAGCACCAGCGTGCGATCGCCGTCCTGTTGGAACACGTGCAGTTTGCGGAAGGTGGAAATATGGTCCACCCCGGCGTTGGTGCGCGAATCGGACGCAAAGACCAGCCCGGACGACAAACGCATGGCCACACAGTAGGTCATACTACAATCCCTCAAAACAAGACCGGCACACCGCCAACGCGCAGCGTGCCCGAAACATTTTCCATCGGCAAGCGGCTACTGGCCGGTTGGCATCATGTGTACGGCGGCGATGGCGCTCATGTCTTCGCAGCCGCCGCCCAATCGCATGCCGCGCACCGGGCAGGCGTCCAGATAATCGATGCCGACCGCCAGCTTAAGGTGCTGATTCGGCATGCGCGTATTGTTGGTCACGTCGAAGCTGTGCCAGCGTTCCTCCACCCACACTTCCGCCCAGGCATGGGTGGCGACATGGGTCGAGTCTTCGCTGTACAGGTAGCCGCTGACGTAGCGCGCCGGGATGTTCAGGCTGCGGCAGCAGCTCAGGAAGACATGCGTATGATCCTGACACACGCCGCTGCCGGCGGCGAAAGCCTCGGCGGCGCTGTCGGTCACGCGCGTGGAGCCAGGGCTGTAAGGCATTTTCAGCAGCAGTTCGCCCATCAGATGTTCCAGGCCGCTCAGCACCGCCTGCGGTTGATGATAACGCAGGGCGAAGGCCTGAATGGCGTCATCGGGTTGAGTCAGCGGGCTATGGCGCAGAAATACCAGCGGCGACAGATGCCCGAGCGCCCGATCTTCGACGCCGTCTTCAATCTCCACTTCCCCGAACACCCGAATGGTGATGGCCTGATGCGGTTCATCAAGCGTCAGCACGTGCAGTACGTTGCCGAAGGCGTCGGTGGTGCGCACCGCGTCATCCGGCAACGACAGTTGCCAGGAGAGGATGCGCTGATGGGGCGAATCCTGCGGCGTCAGCCGCAGATATTGGGTGCTGCGCTGCACCGGCTGGGCGTAGCGATAATGGGTGTTGTGCTCAATATTCAGTTTCATTGCGCCTCCAGATAAGTGTGATGGATGCTTTCGGCGATGCCGTTCACCTGGCCGAGAAAGGCGCTCAACCACTCGCCCAGGCCGATCTTGTTCAGGTCCTTCATGCTGCTGAAGCGCAGCTCGGCATGCAGGGTGTGTGCCAGACGTCGCGGTTGGTTGGCGCCGCCGCCGATCAGTTCCAATTGCTGCACCATGTCGCCGATGCAGGCCAGCAGTGAACGCGGGATTTCATTGCGCAGAATCATCAGTTCGGCGATGGTCTCGCGGCTCAACGGCTGCTTGTAGATGCTGTGGTAGGCTTCGCGCGCGCTCACCGCCCGCAGCAGCGTGTCCATGCGGTAATATTCGCGCACCGGGTCGCCGTCGATGTCCATCAGCGTGTTCTTCACCTCCAGCAGACGGGCGGTGCCGTCGGCCCGCTCCAGCAGGGTGCCGAGGCGGATAAAGCGCATGGCGTCGCTGCGCAGCAGCGTGCCGAACATGGCGCCGCGAAACAGATGGGCGCGCTCCTTCACCCAGTCGAAGAAGGCATCGGCGCCCACCGAGCCGATGCCCTGGCGGCGGATCAGTTTCATCTCTATCCAGGTGGCGTTGATGCACTCCCAGACTTCGGATGACAGGCTGCCGCGCACCGCGTGGGCGTTGTTCCAGCCCATTTGCAGGCAGCTGAAGATGCTGCTGTGGTTACGGTTGTCGAGCGCGAAGAAACTGACCAGATTGGGCATCGTCAATTCCGGGTAGGCGGCGGCATACAGCTGGCCGGTGCCGGTCAGGTTGAGCGGCACCTGCAGATCCTGATCGCCGCCGTCGCGGATCGGCATCATCGACAGCTTGTTGGTGACGTCCAGCACCCGGGCGATGCTTTCCGCCCGCTCCAGATAGCGGGCCATCCAATAGAGTTCACTGGCGGTGCGGCTCAGCATAGGTCGTCCTCCAATACCCAGGTGTCCTTGGTGCCGCCGCCCTGCGACGAGTTCACCACCAGCGAACCTTCCGCCAACGCCACCCGGGTCAGGCCGCCGGGCACCAGGCGGATCTCCGCGCCGCTGAGGGCGAACGGCCGCAGATCGATATGCCGCGGCGCCAGACCATCGTTGACGAAGGTCGGGCAGGTGGACAGCGCCAGCGTGTTTTGCGCAATGTAATTCTGCGGGCGAGACAGCAGCAGAGCGCGGAAGCGGGCGAGCTCGTCCTTGCTCGCCGTGGGGCCGATCAACATGCCGTAGCCGCCGGCGCCGTGCACCTCTTTCACGACCATCTGTTCGAGGTTGGCCAGCACATACGACAGTTCGTTTTTATGTCGGCACTGCCAGGTCGGCACGTTGTTGAGGATCGGTTCCTCTTGCAGGTAGAAGCGCACCATATCCGGCACGTAGGGGTAGATCGATTTGTCGTCGGCCACGCCGGTGCCGATGGCGTTGGCCAGCACCACATTGCCGGCGCGATACACCGACAGCAGCCCCGGTACGCCGAGCATCGAGTCCGGCCGAAACGCCAGCGGATCGAGGAAGGCGTCGTCCACCCGACGATAGATCACGTCCACTTTGCACGGCCCGGCGGTAGTGCGCATGAAGACCGCGCCGTCCTTGACGAACAGATCGGCGCTTTCGACCAGCTCCACCCCCATCTGCTGCGCCAGGAAACTGTGCTCAAAATAGGCGCTGTTGAAGCGGCCCGGCGTCAGCACCACCACGGTGGGATCGTTGATGGGCGAGCTTTCGCGCAGCGTTTGCAGCAGGTGCGACGGGTAGCGCTCCACCGGCGCGATGCGTTGCCGGGCGAACAGTTCCGGATAGAGACGCATCATCATTTTGCGGTTTTCCAGCATGTAAGAGACGCCGGACGGGGTGCGCAAGTTATCTTCCAGCACGTAGTATTGGCCGTCGCTGTTGCGGACCATGTCCACGCCGACGATATGCGCATAGATATCGCGATGCAGATCAACGCCTTGCATACAGGGTTGATACTGATCGTTGGCCAGCACCTGCTCCGCCGGAATGAGGCCGGCCTTCAGAATATGCTGCTGGTGGTAAATGTCATGCAGGAAGGCATTGAGCGCCTGTACGCGCTGGCGAATGCCGCGATCGAGCATCGCCCATTCGGCGGCTGGAATAATGCGCGGCACGCTGTCGAACGGGATCAACCGCTCGGCGCCGTCATCGTCGCCGTAGACGTTGAAGGTGATGCCCACCCGGTGAAACAGCAGCGCAGCCTCTTCCCGCTTGCGTTGCACGGCCTGGTGATCGGCCTGCTGCAGCCATTGCCAGTAGGCGTCGTAGTGGCCACGGTGTTTTCCCTCAGCCAGAAGCATCTCATCAAAAAACGGTGAAGCGGAAAGATTGATATTCAGCATCGTCACCTCGTCGACATTGCAGGCTGTCAATCAATCGAGCATAAAACGTGCCAAGGCGATAACGGGCGAAAATGGCGCAGAGCGAGGCTGCCGCGGCGAAAAACGCCCGTTCGCGGTGCAGGTCTGGCGTGACGACGCCTTAATATAGGGCGAAAAGGCGGCGGCGGTGAGCGCTAAAGGCGCAGGGACGGCAGGCTGTCGGGGCAGAGCAGAAATAAAAACGGCCAGTCTGCACTGGCCGTGATGCGCGTGACCGTCGATTAACGACGCACGGCGATGGCTTCGATTTCGATCTTCACGTCTTTCGGCAGACGCGCCACTTCCACGCAGGAACGGGCCGGGAACGGCGCGCTGTGCTCGGTGAAGAAGGCTTCGTACGCGGCGTTGACGGTGGCGAAGTCATTCAGGTCTTTCACGAACACGGTGGTTTTCACGATGTCGGCAACGGTCAGGCCGGCGGCTTCGACGATCGCTTTGACGTTTTCCAGCGACTGGCGCGCTTGAGCGGCGACGTCGTCGGCGACGGCGCCGGTTTTCGGATCGACCGGGATCTGGCCGGAAGTGATGATCATGCTGCCCAGATCAACGCCCTGCACGTAAGGACCAATGGCTGCCGGGGCGAGTTCAGTGCTGATGTTACGTGACATGTTTTCTCCTGATAAACCCGTTGTCTTTCACGCCGCCGCGCGGTCGGCCGCAGCGTAAAATTCGGTGGGTAGCAACGTGGGTAGAGTGATTTTCAGAGGACCCATTATAGGGCGTCACCGGGAGAATAACAGCGCCATCTCCCGGCGCCCATGCCGGGATTAGTCCGCCTGCAGCACCACCTGATGCTCGAACTCTTTTTCGCAGTAGCGGCACTTCAGGTGTACTTCACCGTCGCGCGATTTGACGCTGAAGCTCGACGCCACCGGCTCGCTGCGGCTGATGCAGTTGCCGTTCGGGCAGGTCAGCACGCCGTCGATGTGGTCCGGCAGGCTGAGGGTCAGCTTGCGCACCACTTCATAGTTGTCGATGCGATTCACCGTGGCCTTCGGCGCGTACATCGCCAACTGGTTGGCCTGCTGCTCGGTCAGGAAGGTGTTCTCGATCTTGATCAGATCCTTGCGGCCCAGCTCGTTGGAGGGCAGGTTCAGGCCGATGGTTATGCGCTGGTCGGTGGCGGTCAGCTTGAACAGCGTCAGCAGCTTGAAACCGATCTGCGCCGGAATGTGGTCGATCACCGTGCCGCATTTGATCGCTTCGACCTGCAGTTTGTTGTCGTGAGTCATGGCGGTTCCCCCTTAAAGAGCCAAATCTGCGTTGAGCACCAGCGCCAGCAGCGCCTGACGGGCGAAGATGCCGTTGCCCGCCTGCTGGAAGTAGTAAGCGTGCGGCGTTTTATCCACGTCGGTGGCGATCTCGTCGATGCGCGGCAGCGGGTGCAGCACCTTGAGGTTGGCGCGCGCGCCGGCCAGATCTGCGGCACGCAGCACGAACTGCGCCTTCACGTTGGCGTACTCGGACGGATCGAGGCGCTCTTTCTGCACCCGGGTCATGTAGAGAATATCCAGCTCCGGCACCACTTCTTCAATGCTGCCGTGCAGGCTGTACTCGATGCCTTTCTCTTCCAGCATTTTCAGGATGTAGGCCGGCATCGCCAGCGCGTCCGGGGCGATGAAGTAGAAACGGTTGCCTTCGAATTTGGCCAGCGCCTGGGTGAGCGAGTGCACGGTGCGGCCGTACTTCAGATCGCCGACCATAGCAATGCTGAGGTTGCTCAGGCGCCCCTGGGTTTCCTGGATGGTGAACAGATCCAGCAGGGTCTGGGTCGGGTGCTGGTTGGCGCCGTCGCCGGCGTTGAGCACCGGCACGTTGCCGGAGAACTCCGAGGCCATGCGCGCCGCGCCTTCCTGCGGATGGCGCATCACGATGGCGTCCACATAGGTGCTGATCACCGAGATGGTGTCGGCCAGGGTTTCGCCTTTTTTGCCGAGCGAGGTGTTGCTGCCGTCGGCGAAACCGACCACCGAGGCGCCGAGGCGGTGCATCGAGGTTTCGAACGACAGGCGGGTACGGGTCGAGGCTTCGAAGAAGCAGCTGGCGATCACCTTGTGTTTCAACAGTTCCGGCTGCGGGTTGGCTTTCAGACCGGCGGCGGTGCGCAGCACCAGCTCCAGATCCTCGCGGCTGAGATCGTTAATAGAGATGATGTGTTTGTGATACAGCGGGTTGGCCATTTTTCACTCCTCCTCGACGCGTGCCCGTGGCGCGGGACTTTTTAAGGCAAAAAAAAGCCCCTCAATGAGGGGCTTGAAACGATCGGTTTAGCAACAGGAGAAACAACGGCAGCTGGCCGCCGATAGGCAGTCGGTTTTGTCGATTGCGGCTAACAAAACAAACGTCGTTTTTCATGCTTTCTCCTGGCAAATTGTGGCGCATTATACTCGCGCTTTTCGCCACTGCAAGCGTTAAAACGCCGTTTTTTGCCGCCCCGCAATCGATTGGCCGGCGATGGCCGCCCGCCGGCTATTTGCTGACGCGATCGTAGTAGACCATGTCGGCGTTCAGCCCCTGCTGGTAGCCTTTGACGTTGTCGCGCAGCACCACTTCGGTTTTGGCCTGATCGATAAACACGTACGGCGAATTGCGCTGCAGTTCCTGCTGCATGGCGGTGTACAGCGCGCGGCGCTTGGCCGGATCGGCTTCGGCCAGCGCCGCCAGCGTCTGCTTATTCAACTGCGGGATCTGCCAGCCGTTCAGCCCGGCCACCGTGCTGCTCTTGCCGTCGTTGTAGGCAAAGGCGCTGGCGTTGGAGTGAGCGTCGAAATAATCCGGGATCCACAGGCGGATTGCCGCCTGATGCTGCCTGGCGCGCACGCGGGAGTAAACCTGGCTGCCCGCGGCCGGCAGCAGCTCGACCTTCACGCCGGCGGCGGCGAAGCTGCCCTGCAGCGCCTGCGCGATGGTGATGAACGGCGGTTTGTTCTCGACGTCCAGCGTAAAGGCGGCGTGGGTGATGCCCGCCTTGGCCAGGATGGCTTTCGCCTTGGCCGGATCGTAGCGGAACGGGTTGGTCTCCAGCGCGCCCGGCAGCCCGACCGGCAGGAAGCTCTGGTGCACGAAGTATTGGCCCTTCAGCAGATCCTGGGTGATGCCCTGATAATCCACCAGATAGCGCGCCGCCTCCCAGAAGGCCGGGTTGTTCAGCAGCGGATTGGCGCCGTTGCCGGTGTTGAATACCAGGTAGTTTTGCTCGGCGGACGGGATCTCCAGCACCTTAACCCCCGGCTGGTTCTTCAGCGTGTCGGTCTGGTCGGCGCCCAGTTCGCGGGCGATATCGGCGTCGCCCTGCTGGACCAGCAGGCGGCGGGTGGCCGGATCCGGCACGTTCTTGATGATGATGTTTTTCAGCTGCGGCTTGTCGCCCGGCGTCGTGGGGTTGGCGTCCAGCACGATCGCCTGATGCGGCTGATAGACGCGCATCTTGAACGGGCCGCTGCCGGCGGAGTGCATTTTCAGCCAGGCGTTGCCGAAGTCGCCGTCTTTAACGTTGGCCAGCGCCGCTTTGCTGTCGACGATCGAGGCGATCGGCGTCGAGAGGATATTCAGCGCCACCGCCGGGCTGACGTCCGCCGTCCAGCGCAGCTGCACGGTATGGTCGTCGATCTTCTTCAACTGCGCGTCGATGTTGTCCGGCTGCCAGCCGAGCACGTTGAGGATGAACGCCGGCGATTTGTTCATTTTCACCGCGCGGCGGTAGGAGAAGATCACGTCGTCGGCGGTCAGCGGGTTGCCGGAGGCGAACGCCTCCTGCGGCCGCAGTTTCACCGTCAGCGTTTTGGCCGCCGCATCGCTCTGCCAGCTTTCCGCCAGCACCGGCGCCACCTTGGCCGGATCGTCGCGATCCGCCTGCACCAAGCGCTGGTACAGGCTGGGCACCGTCTGGATGCTGGAGAGTTCGTTGGCTTCCGCCGGATCGAGGCTGACGATGTCATCCAGCGATTGCACCACCACCAGCGTATTCGGCGGCGTGGCGGCTAACGCGGCGGCGGGCAGGGCGGCGAGCAGGAACAGCGGCAAGAGTTTGGTTTTCATCGATGTGTATCCCCTGAAGGCGCCGCAAGGCGGCGCTGCGAACGGTTTGTTATCGTTGGTTTTTACGGCGCGGGCGCCGTCGGCCTGTCAGGGTAGAACCTTTGTCCGCGGCGGGCAAAGGCCAATGCGCTATTTGATATTCCAGGAATATATTAGCCGCCCTGGCCGGGGGCGCCAGGGCGGAGGGAGAGGCGTGTCAGAGCGTTGCGCTCAGCGTGGCGACCAGCACCGCCTTGATGGTATGCAGCCGGTTTTCCGCCTGATCGAACACCACGCTGTGCGCCGACTCGAACACCTCGTCGGTCACTTCCATGCCGCCGTGCAGATCGTACTGCTGCGCCATCTGCTTGCCGAGCGTGGTTTGGTCGTCATGGAACGCTGGCAGGCAGTGCAGGAACTTCACGTTCGGGTTGCCGGTCAGTTTCAGCATCGCCATGTTGACCTGATACGGCCGCAGCAGCGCGATACGCTCCTGCCAGGTCTCTTTCGGTTCGCCCATCGACACCCACACGTCGGTGTAGAGGAAATCGGCGTCTTGTACCCCTTCGGCGATGTCTTCGGTCAGGGTGAGTTTCGCGCCGGTTTGCTGCGCCAGCGCCTGGCATTCGGCCACCAGTTCCGGCTGCGGCCAACAGACCTTCGGCGCCACCAGCCGCAGATCCATGCCCGCCAGCGCGGCGGCTTCCAGCAGCGTGTTGCCCATGTTGTTGCGCGCGTCGCCGACGTACGCCAGCTTCACTTCGTTCAGCGCCTTGCCCGGCAGGTGTTCCTGCACGGTGAGCAGATCCGCCAGCAATTGGGTAGGGTGGAACTCGTCGGTCAGGCCGTTCCACACCGGCACGCCGGCGTGCTGCGCCAGGGTTTCCACCAGTGCCTGGCCGTAGCCGCGGTACTGAATACCGTCGTACAGGCGGCCCAGCACCCGGGCGGTGTCTTTCATCGACTCTTTATGGCCGATCTGGCTGCCGCTCGGGCCGAGGTACGTGACCTGCGCGCCCTGATCGAATGCGGCAACTTCGAAAGAGCATCGCGTGCGGGTTGAGTCTTTTTCGAAGATGAGCGCAATGTTTTTGCCCTGCAGCCGGCGCTGTTCCCGCCCCTGCTTCTTGGCCTGCTTCAGATCGGCCGCAAGCCGCAGCAGCGCCTGCAGCTCGGCGGGGGTGAAATCCATTAACCTCAGAAAGTGACGTTGGTAGAACGCATTGCCGGTGCTCATAGTCCGATTCCCTGATTGCTTAATTGAATTAAAATTCACTTTATATGTATGAATATTCAATTTCAACCCCAGTGAGGAAATCTTTCACGTTTATCGTGGAAGCAATGTCGGCGGTGTGTGAAAATAGAAGGAATGAAGGCCATTTGACTTGAGGATATAGGCATGGCAAACCGCGAATTGCTGGAAGAACAACGTGAAGAGACCCGCCTGATCATCGAAGAGCTGCTGGAAGACGGCAGCGATCCGGACGCGCTCTACACCATCGAGCACCACCTGTCCGCCGAGAAATTTGAGGTTCTGGAGCAGGCCGCCGTTGAAGCCTTCAAGCTGGGCTACGAAGTGACCGACGCCGAAGAGCTGGAAGTGGAAGACGGTTCGATGGTGATGTGCTGCGACGTGATCAGCGAAGTCGGCCTGAACGCCGAGCTGATCGACGCTCAGGTCGAGCAGCTGGTGGCGCTGGCGGAGCGCTGCGGCGTCAACTACGACGGCTGGGGCACCTACTTCGAAGATCCGAACGGTGAAGACGGTGAGGATGACGAAGACGGCGACTATATCGACGAAGACGACGACGGCAAACGCCACTAATTCCTTTCCTATTAATGCCTGTGGGCCGGCTCTCGCCGGCCCCTGATATCCCCGTCGTCTTTCAAGCTGCAGCGTTGTTGGCTGCACTCTCTCACCCCAGTCACTTACCTGAGTAAGCTCCTGGGGATGAGTGAGCTGGCCGCCTAGCTGCAACTTGAAATACATAGGGCAATGACGCCATGACATACCAATCCCTGCTAGCCCCGATTTTAAGCTTCCTGCACTGTGAAACTCCCGACGCCTGGATCGACGCCGCGCGCCGTCCGGAAAACCTGCAGCTGTTGCTGACCGACCACCTGGTGTGCGAGCTGAAAGCCGCGCAGACCGGCATGTGGCTGATCCGCCGCTACGTGGCGGACAAAGAGAGCGGCGACGCGCTGTTGGCGCTGCTGCGGCCCTACGAGGCGTTTCTGCACGAAGCGCAGGGCGCGCCCGATACATTGTTCCGTCAGGGTCAGTTCACCCGCAAGATCCTGCCGAAAAACGGCTCGGCCTACGGCCAGGATCTGGCGGATCGCATGGTGCTGCTGATCAAGGAAGAACTGCATCATTTCTCGCAGGTGCTGGAGATCATGCAGGCGCGCGGGATCCCGTATCGCAAGATCACCGCCAGCCGCTATGCCAAGGGGATGATCCGCGAGATCCGCACTCACGATCCGGCGACGCTGATCGACAAACTGATCTGCGGCGCCTACATCGAAGCGCGATCCTGCGAACGCTTCGCCAAACTGGCGCCGCACCTGGACGATGAGCTGAACCGCTTTTACGTCTCGCTGCTGCGATCCGAAGCGCGCCACTATCAGGACTATCTGACGCTGGCGGAACAGATCGCCGGCGGCGACATCAGCGAACGGGTGGCGCATTTCGGCCGCCTCGAAGCTGAACTGATCCTGTCGCCGGACAGCGAGCTGCGTTTTCACAGCGGCGTGCCCGCCGCCGCCTGACGTTGAGGCGCGTCCTTACTGCGGCGCGCCCAGCAACAAATCCACCGCCTTTTCCGCCAGCATAATGGTCGGCGCATTGGTATTGCCGCTGGTGAGCTGCGGCATCACTGAGCAGTCGATCACCCGCAGCCGTTCAAAACCGTGTACACGCAGCTGCGGATCGGTCACCGCGTCCTGCGGCGACGGCCCCATGCGGCAGCTGCCCACCGGGTGATACACCGTCTTGCAGAAGTTGCGCACGAAGGCTTCCAGCTGCGCGTCGTCGCGCGTCCATTCCGGCTGCGGCATCAGCAGATCTTTGATCAGCGGTTTCAGGGCCGCGGTTTGCAGGAAGCCCAGGCCGAACTTCACCGCGCGCACGCTACCGGCCAGATCGTCCGGGTGGCCGAGGTAGTTAGCGTGCAGCTTGACCGGATCGCGCGGGTTGCTGCTGCGCAGCAGCACTTCGCCGCGCGCCTTCGGCTGCAGGTAGCCGACCTTGAGCGTGAAGCCGTGAATGTTCGGCAGCGGCTCGCCGGGCACGTCGTCCCAGCTGTCGAGCATCGGCAGGAAGTGGATCTGCACGTCCGTGCGGCCATCGCCCTGGCTGTCGGTGAAGGCGGCGCCTTCCAGCACGTTGGACGAAAGCACGCCGCTGCGAAACGCCAGCCACTGCGCACCGTGGCTCAGCGCCTGCAGGCCGCGATCGGCGCCGAACAGGCTGATCGGCTCGCGGGTGCTGACGTTGATCGACATGTGCAGGTGGTCGTGGAAGTTTTTACCCACCGGCAGATCCGCCCGCACCTCGATGCCCAGCTGCTGCAGGTGGTCGCGCGGGCCGATGCCGGACAGCATCAGCAGCTTCGGCGAACCGACCGCGCCGGCGCTGACGATCACCTCTTTGGTGGCGAGTGCGGTCACTTCCGCGCCGCCGTTCTGGCTGTAGACCACGCCGGTGGCGACGTTGCCCTCGAAGGTCAGCCGGTGCGCCAGGGCGTTCAGTTTCACCACCAGCCGCCGTTCGTCGCGCACCGCCTTCAGGTAGGTGCGGGCGGTGCTGGCGCGCTCGCCGTTGCGGGTGGTGGTTTGGTAGAAACCGACGCCGTGCTGGCTGTCGCCGTTGAAGTCGTTGCGATAGGGCAGGTTCAACTCCTGGCCGGCGCGGATAAACGCCATACTCAGCGGATGGCGATAGCGGTTCTCGCTGACCGGCAGCAGCCCGTCGGCGCCGTGGTAGTCGTCGGACAGGCTTTCGTTGGCCTCGGCGCGTTTGAAGTAGGGCAGCACCTCCCGGTAGCTCCAGCCGGCGCAGCCATAGCGTTCGGCCCAGTCGTCGTAGTCCTGCGGCTGGCCGCGCAGGTAGATCATGCCGTTGACCGAACTGCTGCCGCCCAGCACCTTGCCCTGCGCGATCTGCATGCGGCGGTTATTGGCGTGCGGTTCCGGCTCCGTCTCGTAGGGCCAGCTTTTTTTGGCGATGATCTTGGCCACCCCGGCCGGCATCTTGATAAACAGGTTATTGTCGTCGCCGCCGGCTTCCAGCAGCAGCACCCGCGCCTGGGTGCGGCGGATCAGCTGCGCCGCCAGCACGCAGCCGGCGGAACCGGCGCCGACGATGATGTAATCAAAGGTATTTTCCGACATGACAGCTCTCCGTGCGCGATTGGGATACTGGCAGAGTAGCGCGGGGGAGCAAGCGGTCAATTTACGATCGTTAATTTATTAACGAACTTCACATTAAATTTACATCGCGGTTTTTAACGTCAGTTTATCTGCTTGAAAAACGGCGTTATAGCGAGTTTTACTGATTGATTGCGATATTAATAAAAAAGGCGCAGCAAGCTGCGCCCTGATGAAGAGGCGGGGGGCGATTACAGCGTTTTCAGCATGGTGACTTCGCAATCGACGTGGCCGGTGGCGCCCATCGCGTGGTCGATGTGTTCAAAGCCCAGGTGTTCGTACAGCGCGACGGCCTGCGTCAGGCTGGCGGTGGTCTCGAGGTAACAACAGCGGAAGCCGTGCCGGCGGGCGAAATCCAGCGCCTGCAGCGCCAGGCGTTTCGCCAATCCCTTGCCGCGCAATACCGGCAGGAAATACATCTTCTGCAATTCGCAAATATCGTCTGCGCCGCCCTGCAGCGGCGCGATGCCGCCGCCGCCGGCGACCTGGCCGTCCACCTCGATCACCCAGTAAGCGCTGCGCGGCAGGCTGTAGAGCTGATACAGGGCGTCCAGATTGGGATCGGAGACGGTATAGCCTTTATCCGCCGTCAGGCCGTGCTCGGCGGAGACTTCGCGAATGACGTGAGCAATGGCGGCATTGTCTTCCGCCGTAATGGGGCGCACCAGCAGGCGCGCCGGGGTTGCTGTTGTCATGTTTACACTCGCCATTGAAAGAGACCACGTTCGTTTTTCGTTTTTATCGCAGCACGAAACGCGCCGGGGATTATTTCCCGGCGGCGTCCCTGCAGCAGTAATATCTTGTAATAACATCTAACCCGGCCCGGATGCAACGGCGATAAAAAAACAGCGGGGAAGACCCCGCTGTTTTTCAGGCGTTGGCGTGAGCCGGTGGATTACAGCGCGGCGATGGTCGCCTGCTGTTCCTGCAGCTTCACTTTGCCTTCTTTGCAGGCCGCCAGGCGATCGCGTTCTTTGGCGACCACCGCTTCCGGCGCGCGCGCCACGAAGCCTTCGTTCGCCAGCTTGCCTTCGATCGCGGCGATTTCCGCATCCAGTTTGCCCATCTCTTTGGCCAGACGCGCGATCTCGGCGTCCTTGTCGATGAAACCGGCCATCGGGATCAGCAGCTCGGCGCCGTCCACCAGCTTGGTGACGGAGACCGGGCCTTTCTCACCGGCCGGCAGCAGCGCGATGGATTCCAGGCGCGCCAGGCGGGCGATAAAGCTCTGGTTCTCCTGCACGCGGCGCTGGGCGTCGGCGCTGCAGTTGCGCAGCAGCACGTCGAGCGCTTTGCTTGGCGCGATGTTCATCTCGGCGCGGATGTTGCGCACGGCGATGATGGTTTGTTTGATCCACTCCAGATCGTTCAGCGCCTGCTCGTCTTCCAGCGCGGCGTCGTAGGCCGGGAACGGCTGCAGCATGATGGTGTCTGCGGTCGTGCCGGTCAGCGGCTTCACGCGCTGCCAGATGGTTTCGGTGATGAACGGAATGATCGGGTGTGCCAGGCGCAGCAGCGCTTCCAGCACGGTGATCAGCGTGTGGCGGGTGCCGCGCTGTTCCGCTTCGCTGCCGTTGCTCACCACCGGCTTGGTCAGCTCCAGATACCAGTCGCAGAACTGGTTCCAGGTGAATTCGTACAGGATGTTGGCCGCCAGATCGAAGCGGTAGGTGTCCAGCGCTTCGCGGTAGGCTTTCACCGTGCGGTTGAATTCGGCCAGGATCCAGCGATCCGCCAGCGACAGCACTTTCTCGCCGCCGTTGAAGCCGCAGTCGTGCGCTTCGGTGTTCATCAGCACGAAGCGGCTGGCGTTCCACAGCTTGTTACAGAAGTTGCGGTAGCCTTCCAGGCGCTTCATGTCCCAGTTGATGTCGCGGCCGGTCGAGGCCAGCGCCGCCAGGGTGAAGCGCAGGGCGTCGGTGCCGTGCGGCTCGATGCCGTTCGGGAACTGTTTCTCGGTGCGCTTGCGGATCTTCTCCGCCAGCTGCGGCTGCATCATGTTGCCGGTGCGTTTTTCCAGCAGATCTTCCAGCGAGATGCCGTCGACCATGTCCAGCGGATCGATCACGTTGCCTTTCGACTTGGACATCTTCTGGCCTTCGTCGTCGCGGATAAGGCCAGTCATGTAGACGGTCTTGAACGGCACCTGCGGCTTGCCGTTTTCATCCTTGATGAAGTGCATGGTCAGCATGATCATGCGCGCGATCCAGAAGAAGATGATGTCGAAGCCGCTGACCATCACGCTGGTCGGGTGGAAGGTTTTCAGCGCCTCGGTCTGCTCCGGCCAGCCCAGGGTAGAGAAGGTCCACAGGCCGGACGAGAACCAGGTGTCCAGCACGTCTTCGTCCTGGGTCAGCACCACGTCGGCGCCCAGGTTGTTCTCGCTGCGCACTTCTTCTTCGCTGCGGCCCACGTAGACTTTGCCGTTCACGTCGTACCAGGCCGGGATGCGGTGGCCCCACCACAGTTGACGCGAGATGCACCAGTCCTGGATGTCGCGCATCCAGCTGAAGTACATGTTTTCGTACTGCTTCGGCACGAACTGGATGTCGCCCTGTTCGACCGCTTCCACCGCCACTTTGGCCAGCGGCGCGGTGCGCACGTACCATTGGTCGGTCAGCATCGGCTCGATCACCACGCCGCCCCGGTCGCCGTAAGGCACCGTCAGGTCGTGCGGTTTGATCTCGTCCAGCAGGCCCAATTGATCGAAGGCGGCAACCACCGCTTTACGCGCCGCGAAGCGCTCCAGGCCGCGGAACTCGGCCGGGATTTCGTTGCAGTAGTCGGTGCAGACTTCGCCCAGGGTGTTGAACACTTCCGCTTCCTGACGGATGTCGCCGTCGAAGGTCAGAATGTTGATCATCGGCAGGCCGTGGCGTTTGCCGACTTCGTAGTCGTTGAAATCGTGCGCCGGGGTGATCTTCACGCAGCCGGTGCCTTTTTCCATATCGGCGTGTTCGTCGCCGACGATGCGGATGCGGCGGCCGACCAGCGGCAGAATGATCTCTTTGCCGATCAGGTCTTTATAGCGCAGATCTTCCGGGTTGACCGCCACGCCGGTATCGCCCAGCACGGTTTCCGGGCGGGTGGTGGCGACCACCAGGTAGTCTTTGCCCTCGGCGGTTTTCGCGCCGTCGGCCAGCGGGTAGCGCAGGTGCCACATGGAACCTTTGGATTCGCGGTTTTCCACTTCCAGATCGGAGATGGCGGTGCGCAGCTTCGGATCCCAGTTCACCAGGCGCTTGCCGCGGTAGATCAGATCTTCTTTGTGCAGACGGACAAACACTTCGCGCACCGCGTTCGACAGGCCTTCGTCCATGGTGAAGCGCTCGCGCTCCCAGTCCACGGAGTTGCCCAGACGGCGCATCTGGCGGGTGATGGTGCCGCCGGACTCCGCTTTCCACTGCCAGATTTTGTCGATGAACGCGTCACGGCCGTAGTCGTGGCGGGTTTTGCCTTCTTCCGCGGCGATCTTGCGCTCCACCACCATCTGGGTGGCGATGCCGGCGTGGTCGGTGCCCGCCTGCCACAGGGTGTTTTTACCCTGCATGCGCTGATAGCGAATCATGGTGTCCATGATGGTCTGCTGGAACGCGTGGCCCATGTGCAGGCTGCCGGTGACGTTCGGCGGCGGGATCATGATGCAGAAGCTTTCCTGGCTGGTGTCGCCGTTCGGCTTGAAGTAACCCTGATTCTCCCAATGATCGTACAGCTTCTGTTCGATCTGTTTTGGGTCGTATGCGGTGTCGAGCTGACTGTTTGTCTTTTCCATTCTTTATCGTATTCAGTGAGTTGGCGGCGTAGCCGTGGTCAAATGGAAGCCGACGCTGCGATAGGCCTTGTAACGGTCGCGCGCCAACTGTTTCAGAGTGTCTTCGTAAGGAACGAAGTCTACCACTTCATGGAAAGCGGTAGCAAAATCGGCAAACTGCGGCAGCAGGGCGATCAGCAGATCGCGCGGGGCATTGCCGCGCTTGCCGGGCCAGCACAGTTCCACCGGCGCGCCGTAGTGCGGCCCTTCGCCGGCCAGGTTGTGCGGCACGAATTCATGCGGCTCGCGCTGCCACAGCGCTTCGTCCAGCCGCTGGGCCTGCTCCTGGCTCTCGCAGGCGATCAGCACCCGCTTGCCGGCGCGCCAGCGTTCGGCGGCAACGGCGCAGGCCACGGCCTCATGGGCGCTGAGCGCGCCTGACGGTTCCGCGTTCTCGAGCAAATAAAACGTCGCCTGTTTCATTAAGGATCCACCGCTGCCGATAAAAAAATGTAGGGGCACAGCATGCTGTGCCCCTTGGGATTATACCTGAATTACCGCTCAGATTTAATCGTCGCCGTTCAGGCCTGCACGGTTGAGCAAGAACTGAGACAGCAGCGCCACCGGACGGCCGGTCGCGCCCTTGGCTTTACCGGAGCGCCAGGCGGTGCCGGCGATATCCAGGTGCGCCCAGGTGTACTTGCGGGTGAAGCGCGACAGGAAGCAGGCGGCGGTGATGGCGCCGCCAGGGCGGCCACCGATGTTCGCCATGTCGGCGAAGTTGGAGTCCAACTGCTCGTAGTACTCGTCGGCCATCGGCAGGCGCCAGGCGCGGTCGCCGGCCTGCTCGGAAGCGCCCAGCAGCTCGTGCGCCAGCGGGTTGTGGTTCGACATCAGGCCGGTGATGTGGTGGCCCAAGGCGATCACACAGGCGCCGGTCAGGGTGGCGATGTCGATCACCAGCTCCGGCTCGAAGCGCTCGACGTAGGTCAGGGTGTCGCACAGCACCAGGCGGCCTTCGGCGTCGGTGTTCAGCACCTCGACGGTCTGGCCGGACATGGTGGTCAGCACGTCGCCCGGACGATACGCCCGGCCGCCCGGCATGTTTTCACAGCCGGCCAGTACGCCGATCACGTTCAGCGGCAGGTTCAGCTCCGCCACCACGCGCATCACGCCGTACACGGTCGCCGCGCCGCACATGTCGTATTTCATCTCGTCCATGCCGTCGGCCGGTTTGATCGAGATGCCGCCGGAGTCGAAGGTCAGCCCTTTGCCTACCAGCACGATCGGCTTAGCGTCCGGATTTGGGTTGCCCTTATATTCCATCACCGACATCAATGATTCGTTCTGCGAACCGGCGCCGACCGCCAGATAGGCGTTCATGCCCAGCTCTTTCATCTGCTGTTCGCCGATGACGCGGGTGGTGATGTTAGTGCTGAAGGCGTCCGCCAGTTGGCGGGCCTGCGAGGCCAGGTAGCCGGCGTTACAGATGTTCGGCGGCATGTTGCCGAGATCTTTGGCCGCCTTGATGCCGGAAGCCACCGCCAGGCCGTGCTGGATGGCGCGCTCGCCGCTGGTGAGCTCACGGCGGGTCGGCACGTTGAACACCATTTTGCGCAGCGGACGACGCGGCTCCACCTTGTTGCTTTTCAGCTGATCGAAGGTGTAGAGCGTCTCTTTGGCGGTTTCTACCGCCTGACGCACTTTCCAGTAGGTGTTGCGGCCTTTCACGTGCAGTTCGGTCAGGAAGCAGACCGCTTCCATCGAGCCGGTGTCGTTGAGGGTATTGATGGTTTTCTGGATCACCTGCTTGTATTGGCGCTCATCGAGCTCGCGCTCTTTGCCGCAGCCGATCAGCAGGATGCGCTCGGAGAGAATGTTGGGCACATGGTGCAGTAGCAGCGTCTGCCCGACCTTGCCTTCCAGTTCGCCACGGCGCAGCAATGCGCTGATATAACCATCACTGATTTTGTCGAGTTGTTCTGCGATAGGGGACAGGCGGCGCGGTTCGAAAACGCCGACTACAATACAGGCACTGCGCTGTTTTTCCGGGCTACCGCTTTTTACACTGAACTCCATGCACTCTCCTGAATCTTAAAGACAAAGGCGGACGCTACGGCTAGAATAACCGACTCCGTAACGATCTCCTGCCATTTGAGTTAACGGATTATGTTAACCTGAACGGCATAAATTGCTCTGTTTTGGCGACTATAAGCAAGTTCCTATAGGACACCCAAACGGCTTGATGTTGTAATACTATTTTAGCTGTGAAGGTTGCCATATGATGAGAATAAATGGCGGATTAACGATGAAATTATCGATTTTCCTGCAAAAAGACAAGTTTTCACAGGCGTAATAAGCGTGATCATCATAAGATATCTGGTACGGGAAACGCTCAAGAGCCAAATCGCCATCCTGTTCATCCTGCTTCTGATCTTCTTTTGTCAGAATTTGGTCAGGGTGTTGGGCGACGCGGTGGACGGCAATATCCCGACAAACTTAGTACTCTCTCTGCTCGCGTTGGGCGTGCCGAAAATGGCGCAGCTCATCCTGCCTTTGAGCCTGTTTCTCGGCTTGCTGATGACGCTTGGGCGGTTGTATACCGAGAGCGAAATCACCGTCATGCACGCCTGCGGGCTGGGTAAACGCACCCTGATTATCGCCGCCATGATCCTGGCGCTGCTCACCTCTGCGATCGCGGCGGTGAACGTATTTTGGGCCGGCCCCTGGGCCTCGCGCTATCAGGACGTGGTGGTGAACGAAGCCAAGGCCAACCCGAGCATCGCCGGGCTGGCGGAAGGGCAGTTCAAACCCTCGCAGGACGGCAACGCGGTGCTGTTTATCGGCAACGTGAAGGGCAGCACCTTCAACGACGTGTTCCTGGCGCAGCTGCGGCCGAACGGCAACCAACGCCCGTCGGTGGTGGTGGCTGAGCACGGCAACATCGTGCAGCAGAAAGACGGCTCGCAGGTGGTGACGCTCGACAAGGGCACCCGCTTTGAAGGCACCGCGTTGCTGCGCGACTTCCGCATTACCGACTTCACCGACTACAAGGCGGTGATTGGCCACCGCACCGTGGCGGCGGATAACACCGAATCCGAACAGATGTCGATGCAGACGCTGTGGGAATCCAACGATCCGGACGCGCGCGCCGAATTCCACTGGCGCCTGACGCTGGTGGTGTCGGTGGCGCTGATGGCGCTGCTGGTGGTGCCGCTCAGCGTGGTGAACCCGCGTCAGGGCCGCGTGCTGAGCATGCTGCCGGCCATCCTGCTGTACCTGATCTTCTTCTTGCTGCAGACCTCGCTGCGCTCCAACGCCGGCAAGGGCAAGCTGGATCCGATGCTGTGGCTGTGGCTGGTTAACGGCGTTTACTTCGCGCTGGCGCTGGCGCTGAACCTGTGGGATACCGTGCCGATGCGCAAACTGCGCGCACGCCTGAGAGGAGCGGCCTGATGTTTGGCGTATTAGACCGTTATATCGGTAAAACGATTTTCAACACCATCATCATGACGCTGTTCATGCTGGTGTCGCTGTCCGGCATCATCAAGTTCGTCGATCAGCTGCGCAAGGTCGGCCAGGGCGAATACACTGCGCTGAGCGCCGGCATGTACACCCTGCTGAGCGTGCCGAAAGACATCGAGATCTTCTTCCCGATGGCGGCGCTGCTCGGCGCGCTGCTCGGCCTGGGCCAGCTGGCGACGCGCAGCGAACTGGTGGTGATGCAGGCTTCCGGCTTCACCCGCCTGCAGATCGCCGGCTCGGTGATGAAAACCGCCATTCCGCTGGTGCTGCTGACCATGGCGATCGGCGAGTGGGTGGCGCCGCAGGGCGAGCAGATGGCGCGCAACTACCGCGCCCAGCAGATGTACGGCGGCTCGCTGCTTTCGACCAAGAGCGGGCTGTGGGCGAAGGACGGCAACGACTTCATCTACATCGAGCGCGTCTCCGGCGATAAAGAACTCTCCGGCGTCAACATCTACCACTTTAACGATCAGCGTCGCCTGGAGACGGTGCGCTATGCCGCCACCGCCAGCTTTGAGAACGGCCTGTGGCAGCTTTCGCAGGTGGACACCTCGGATCTGACCAACCCGAAACAGGTGACCGGCACCCAGACGCTGACCGGCGAATGGAAAACCAACCTGACCCCGGACAAGCTGGGCGTGGTGGCGCTGGATTCGGATTCGCTCTCCATCAGCGGGCTGCACAACTACGTGAAGTACCTGAAGCAGAGCGGCCAGGAATCCAACAAATACCAGCTCAACATGTGGCGAAAAATCTTCTCGCCGCTGTCGGTGGCGGTGATGATGCTGATGGCGCTGTCGTTCATCTTCGGCCCGTTGCGCAGCGTGCCGATGGGCATCCGCGTGGTGACCGGCATCAGCTTCGGCTTCCTGTTCTATGTACTGGATCAGATCTTCGGCCCGCTGAGCATGGTTTACAGCATGCCGCCGGTGCTGGGGGCGCTGCTGCCGAGCATGCTGTTCCTGCTGATCAGCGTGTATATGCTGCTCAAACGCAAGTAGCGGGGCGATCGGTAGTGAAGAAAGGCGTGGCCATGGGGCCGCGCCTTTTTTGTGGGGGCGGCATGCCCCCGGTGAACCACTCCCCCGACCTGTCGCTTTTCGTCGTGCTATAGTCAACCCTGCGGCATGCGGATAGAGGGAGCGGGCAGTCAATGGAAGACGAATACAATCTCAGCAATATCATCGGCAAGCGCCTGGAAGCGGCGTTGGGGGAGTTGGGCGAGCTCCTGTGGGCGTATGTGGTGTTATCCAAAAAAGACATTTCCTGTATTTTTGGCGTCACCAACTACCCGACTGAATGGGTCAACAAGTATCAAGAGCAGGGGTTGCAGTACATTGATCCGGTGGTGATTACCGCCCGCAACCGCCTGACCCCCTTCGCCTGGGACGAGCAAATCATGGCGGACGCAGGGCTGCATTTTCCCGAACTGTTCGAGCAGGCCCGCGAGTTTGGCGTGACGCACGGCTATACCTTCGTATTGCACGATTACAACAACAATCTCGTCACGCTTTCCTTTGCCTTCAGCGCAGAACAGAAAGCGGAAATCATCCCGGCGCTCATCGAACGTAAAGGTGAAATCTCGGTATTGCTGGCCTCAATCCATGAGTCGTATCTGGCGCTGGCCCCGCCGTCAGATAAAAACGCCGCCGCGCTGGAAGGCAACGCCCGCTTTACCGACAGGGAAAACGAAATCCTCTATTGGGCCAGCGTGGGTAAAACCTACCAGGAAACGGCGATGATCCTGGGCATAAAGACCGGCACCATCAAGTACCATATGTCCAACGTCGTCAAAAAGTTGGGGGTCACGAATGCCCGACATGCCGTGCGCCTGGGGATGGAGCTGCGGCTGATTAAACCGGTGGAGGGATAGGCTGCTCGCTCACGGCAGCTTTCGAACCGGGAAATGACGGGCGTTAATCGGTATTGAGTGGGCAGCGTGGCGGCTCACGAGAGGGAAGCAATACAGCACCGGCCCCGATCTCTGCGCTTTAAAATAATAACCTGCATGAACTGATAAAGGTCTAGTAAGGGACTGTACTTTAGTCTAACTAGTTTCTCACCCCTTAAGGCGATACACTTTCCCGGTAATGTTTTGATAAAAAATATAAAAAAAAAACCTGACCGCGTAGGTCAGGCTGCCAATATTGGCCAACACCAGGGAAAATTTTCTTACATCATCTTAAAGCTATTAACTCTGCAGAGGCAAGTGTTCTCTGCTGGTTTTTACGCCTTGAGTTGCTATTTTGTTACGTATGTACGCTATTTTCTGGTGATTTTAGATAACCCCCATCTAACCGAAATAGCGTCTCTCCCCTGAAGGCAGCATTCCGCTTCTTTATTTCCCCATCTGACATTCATTAATGAAAAAATAGTGTTCTCGGAATGTTGCGCAACCTCATTCTTTATTCGCTGACACATTGGCGTGCAATTATTTGCAGCATTGCCATTGCGGCTGGGGATTATTTTGTTTTTGCCAGGCGCAGGGGGAGACAGTGGCGATGGGCGGGCAGGTGCTACTTTCCGCGTGGCGGGTTCCTGAACCTGTTTCGCCAGTTGGGCGAGCGGCTCTGGTTCGTGGGAGTGAGTGACATACGGTACAGGAGCCATCATTGCTCTGTGCAACGATGCTAGAACCTGGGATCGGATGGTATTGCGTGAGTGTGGCGCCTTATCCTGGATGCTCGTTGCAACAGCCTGCTCACCATTAACAGGGTTGTGAAGGGCGTGGAGCGAGAAGATGGGGCGGACAAACGCGCATGGCGGCGGTTTTTTCGACACTTAACTCATTGAACAACGGATAAGTGTTGCGTGCTGGTCGCGGGAAGGTATAATTCACCCGTTTTCCGCATACTACTTCAGTGCCGAAGTGGCGAAATCGGTAGACGCAGTTGATTCAAAATCAACCGTAGAGATACGTGCCGGTTCGAGTCCGGCCTTCGGCACCATTAAGTACCGCGCGAACAAGAAGCCACCGAAAGGTGGTTTTTTTGTGCCTGGGATCCGCACCACACAAGGCTTTCCGCGATTTTCCTTTCAACAGAAGCCAATCTGAGTCAACCCACATCAAGCCGCCTGTGAGTATAGAAACGAGTATATTTGCTGGTTCTATAATGGTTGTAAACTCAAAGAGGTACATGGATGGAGAACTTTTATGGCTCTGACAGATACCAAAGTGTGTTCTGAGAAACTGCGAAAAAGGAGTACCCCCTTGTCGATGTGGATGGCATGTTTTTGCTTATTCACCCTACGGCTCAAAATACTGGCGGTTCCGCTTTCGTTTTGGTGGTAAGTAGCACCTGATGGCTTCTAGTGTTTACCCCGAAACGTCATTGGCAGATGCTCGTCAAAAAAGGGAAGAGGCAAGAAAGCTTGTTGCTGTCGGTATCGATCCCTGTCAACACAAATGTGCAGTGAAAGAAGAGTAGGCGAAAGAGGCTATTACCTTTGAGTCAGTTACCAGAGAGTGACACGCAGCTAATAAGAAATGGTCAGAGGATCACAGTCGACGCGGGTGCTGAAGAGCCTGGAAGACAATCTGTTTCCTGCTATTGGCAAGCGTAGTATTGAAGAGTTGAAGACCCGCGACCTGCTTGTACCGATTAAAGTTGTAAAGGCAACAGGTCGCTTTGAAGTTGCTTCTCGCCTTCAGCAGCAAACCACAGCAATCATACGATATACGGTGCAAAGTGGTTTGATTGATTACAATCCCGCCCCGCCCAGGAAATGGCAGGAGCAGTTGCTTCCAGTAATCGTGTCCATTGCCCAACACTTTAGTTGAAACGCCTATCTGAACTGCTCTACCGAATTGACGGTTACACGGGACGCCCTTTGACCTGCTAGGCTATTGAGCGAGCGTTGTTAATCTTCATTCGTTCCAGTGAATTGCGATTTGCCCGCTGGTCTGAGATCGATTTCGATACGGCAATGTGGACGATACCGGCTGAAAGACAAGCTATTGAAGGTGTGAAGCATTCAAAGCGTGGCTCGAAAATGCGGACACTTCATCTAGTGCTGTTATCTCGCCAAGTATTAGCAATCCTTAAACAGATTCACAAGAGCAGTGGTGAGCGTGATTTTGTTTTCATTGGCGATCATGATCCTCGCAAACCGATGAGTGAAAACACGGTTAATAAGGCGCGGCGTGTTATGGGCTATGACACAAAGGTCGATATTTGTGGGGATGGCTTCAGGACGATGGCTTATAGCTCGTTGATTGAATCGGGGTTACGGTCGGGGGATGCGGTAGAACGGCAGATGAGCTATATAGAGCGCAACTCTTTGCGCACGGCTTACATTAACAAGGCGGAGCGTCTTGATGATTGTCGATTGATGTTTCAGTGGTGGGTTGATTTTCTGGAAATAAATTGTGATAAGGCTATTAGTCCGTTTTATTTTGGAAGAAATCTTTAAATATCGTTAATAATAAAGAAATAAATTAATTATTTATAAACACATGCTAACCATCTTATAGAAATACAGAGGCTCGGCCTTTGAGTTTGAAATATTTATTTTATATAAGGGGTGTGAATTGGGGTTTTTATACGACAGAGTTAATAAAGGTTGCATATAGTTACCCAACCCTACCGGTAGAGTTGGGTAACTATATTAGATTTTTAATCTACGGTGAATAAGTTTTTTATATATGCTAAGTATTTTTTTGAATTCATTTTCATCTACAAAATCTGATAATACATCCCTGCCACTAGTTAATAAGATTTCATCAATATTAACTTTGTTGTTAAAGTTTTCAGAAAAAGTTAAAAAATCTTCCGGTGACGTTTCTCTGTATGGGATCGGAAGCTTTCTAAATTCGTTTGGAACAAGTTCTAATACGCCGCCACCATAATATCTCCCATATAACTCAGCAAAGCATAAAGTTAAAGGGTTGTAAAATGAGTAAATTAAAGAGTCAATGTTGTAATCTTCATTAGCAGTAAGATTATATGCAGCATCTGTTGTAAGGATTTCACAATCATTTTTATGAATCTTAGGGTATTCACTACATCTTTTAAAGAAAAAGCCTTCACCAGGTGATACTTTTGGCACAATGTACCATTCTTTTCTTCTTTGACATTTGTACCGCTGATGAATCTCTAAAGATTCGCCAAGTTTCAAATAGTCTTCAACTCGTTCACATGACTCCCTAACGTAATTAGTTAAGTCAACGAAAAAACTCGGTTTGTCTAATTTAACCAGATGTTCGAAATCATTTCTGCTGAAAATTATTTTCTTTTGAAAAAACTGACTCTTTTGAATTATTGGGAGAGCGTAATTGTGTAGGGAATATTCTACTATTTTCTTTTTCGAAACTATGAAAAAGTTATTAGCTGCAGTTACTATCCCTGGTCTGGATGTTACATAATTCCCTATTTCTTTCAATTTACTAGATATTTTCGTTAAGAAAATTAATTCGGAATCAGATAAGCTTAATGAGCTCCATTTAATATTACTGTCTTGAGAAATTAACTCTCTGCACTCATTTTTGGAGTGGTATATTAGGTTGGTTTTGTTCTTCTCATTTTCATGAAATGAGAGATTATTTACAAATAAGCCTTTCTCTTTGGCATTCTTATATGCGAATAGAATTATAGTGTCTTGCTCAGTTTTATCAAAAGCTAACTTGTTTGAAGTGTATATTTCGATTCGTGAAAATTTTGATGTAAGATATGACTGTATATAACTACCGAACTTAACTTGTAATAAATCGAATGGAAGAACTAAAGCCATAACCCCATTTTTATCAAGCATTTTAGTGCAGCGAATAATAAATGAAGTCCATATGTTTTTATCTGCTAAGGTTGGTATTGATGCTGCTAGGAGTATATCACGGCATTTCTCTATTTGTTCTTTCGCTAAATGCTTTTTGGAAATATATGGTGGGTTGCCTATGATAATATCAAAATTGTGCTCGTTCTCATAATATAAAAAATCATGGTTTATAACTTTAATGTTTTTTTTGTTAATGAATTTTTCATTAAGAGATTTCGCGGATTTACTATTTATTTCAACTAGAGACGCGTTTATAGATGATTGAGATTTTTTTTTCATAAGGCTATCTATGAAACGCCCATCACCAGCACTTGGTTCGAGAACGTTAACGCTCTTCGTTTTCAAAATCTTAGGCGAAATTTTATCTATAATAAAATCAATAAGAAATTGTGGTGTATAAAAAACCCCGAATTCTTTACTCATTGTTTTTACAATTCTCGTTGTAGTTGTCGGTATTTATCCATTTGGTCGATGACGTCTAACAATAATGACTTTAACTCGACATGTAATGGATTGTTCTCTGGGGTTTCTTTAAGTTTTTGGCTTATTCTTGGCACCAGTTCATAAAAATAATCAGCTAACCAAAATATTTCATGACGTCTTAAACCAAATTTAAGTTTGTCATACATGTACTTTGCTGCTGAATTACCCTCTTTATATCTTATTTTCCCTGATGAGTCTCTATAAAACGCCTCAGAGTATTGGGTGTCACAAGGCTCAATATATCCAATGCCGTTGCGAATAGACTCGTTCTCATTATTACCACACCAGTCATTACTTTTGGCAATATTACAAGTTGGGCAAGAGTAAACCAAATTACTATATTCATTTTCTAGATGTTTAAACTTGCTTTTGGGAGCAAAGTGATCGATGTGAAAACATTTTCCTGAACCGTAATATACATGATGAGCTCCGCAGTAGCCACAACAGCAAAAAAAATCCTTTGATAAGGCTTCTTTATATGAGTTATATTTATTTAATTTTTTTTGTGCTGTTCGTTTTGGATCATTTTTTCTCAGTGGGAACATATAAAGCATCCAGTTTTTCTAAAATATCTTCAGCACGAACAACTAATTCCTTAATGTTCTCAACATGCTGTAAGTTTTTTAAGTGTTTTGGTAATTTCACATCGTTATTTAAGCTAGACTCTAAAAAATCATCTAATTCAATGAGCCTGTTCTCTTGTTCTAATGTCAAGTTATTTAATGATGTTAGCTCTGCAAATTCACTAGATGCTCTTTGTAATTCATTAATGTAATGTTCGATGCTTTTACGGATTTTAAATTCAAATAGCTTTTTACTTTCTGTATCGCTGCCAAATGGAATGCTTTTGCTGTATACTATATGTGTGTCGAAAGATTCCGAAATGGCATCATCTGCAAATGACGTTAAGATAATACAAGGGAAATTTCTTCGCTTATTTCTAATAGAGTCAAATACTTTCACTCCATTATAATTAATGTTAACATATTCATTGATTTGGAAATCAATGACTAATATATCTAAGTTGCTTGAATTGATTTCATCTATTAATTCTTCAATAGATGACTTAGGTTTGAAGTCAATAAACTCATATATATCATATTTTTTTATGAAGTCGTAGAAACGTGCTATATCTGACTCATCTTCGTCAAGGTATCCCATCCTAAATTTATTCATAAGTATCTCCTTTTCTTTACTTATGGGAATATTATTTCAAGTGAAAAACCTGAAGTGCTTGGTAATATTTCACAAGTGGCATTGTATTGTTCAAGTGATTTTTTTACTAACCACATACCCATACCAGTACCGATTTCTTTACCCGAATTATCCCGTTTTGTGGTATAGGTTGCTTGAAAGATATCTTGTGCATTTTTGATATCCTTGCTTAATCCGGGTCCACTATCCTTATATTTAATATGGAACCCATCAGGTAGTTTTTCAGTGGAAATTTCTATATTTCGAAACTCACTCGATACCTCATTGCGAATGAAGACATCTAAGGAGTTTATTAGAAGATTGTTAAAAATACAATCTAAGTCAATTTCATATGACTTTAGGCTATAATCAATGCTTTTATTCTGTAGTGTAAGATTGACACAACGCTCTTCTAATGTATCACTCCATTCAGTTTTGAAATTTTCAAGATAATCTGAAATGTTAATGTATTGCTGGTTTCGTTTATCTTTGCGTATGGTTCTAAGTGTATATTGTAACCACTGCTTTAATTTTTTATCTTCTTTTTCAAATAATTCCAATCGATAATAAGGATTATCATATTTATAGGCATTAGAAAGGGATGCCTCATCAATTAAGGGGGAGATTAATTGCCTTATCTCATCAAACCTACTTCCTAACTTAATCTGAAGATTCTCTAATTCATGAGTAAAAGAGGCGATTGTCACACCACTGGATGCAAATACTCGTAACAGGGAATTCTCCTCACGCATTTCGGTGAGTTCTTGTTCTAACTCCTCTTTTTCCTCTTTTTCTTTTAAATAAACAGTGGCAATGGTTTCGTTATCTGTTTTTTTCGATTTTCGCTTTGAACCATCATTTTTATTTTTATATTTTTGATAAATATCGTTAGCAATTTGTGTGGCTTTTTCTATATCTCGCTTGGATATTTCTCCATCGCTTGGCGATGTGGAGTTCTTTTGATTAAACTTAAGTAGTTCGCTAAAGAAAAAGCTACGATCATCTTCAAATATTTTTATTAACTTTTCAATAATATTCTTGAAGAATAAAAAAGATTCATTCTCTTGAACACCTTCTCGACTGGATTTATCCTCTAGGTATGGATTGTCAATTCTCGAAATGTTGATTACACCAGTGATGTTATTGGGGCTTACTTTCCAGTGTCGATGTCGACTAACCTGAGCAGGGTTAAGAGCTACTCTGTTACCAAGTTCTAACCAATCCCATGAAGAACTGCCTCTTTCTCCGTAAGGCCTGACTCTAAAGTTATCTCTAAATAATTTTATGCCACCATAGCTGTCAAGCCATAGACTGCGTTTAGTTGTATCAATTTTCTTTTGATAATATTTTTCAGTGTCTGATTTATTAGGTACAGCTCGTTTCATGAAATAGAGAGTGAAGGAAAATGGGCCTGTTTTACTTAACTCCATATCACTGATTCCCGGCATTAAATTTGATAAAGGAAAGTTTAAATTTTTTACTTTATCTTTTAAATTTTGTGTTTCATTATTTTGGAAAAATACCGGAGGGATATCTTCTATTCGATACTCATTTCTAATTATTCGCCCAGTTAAATTAAGTTTTTTATCTAAGTTAACTTCTAATTTGTAGTCATAATCCTCGCAAACCTCTGGCTGCAATAGTCCATTATATTTGGATGTGTGATTGCAGAACAAAAATAATTGAAATGATGTATCTTCGGATGGTGGAACTAAAGACTCTAATCTATCCTTTAAGTTTCTTATTGCGAGTTCATTCCAATGATCTCTAACAGACGATATTTTAATAATTGTACCAGTCGATAAAGTTTTCTCTAAATCTAATGGGCTTTTTCTTTTATTTAGCCCTGTCTTTATTTGCTCTATGATTTCAGGGGGGAAAATAGACAATGTGTTTATATTGTTGTTTATGTCAGGAACTTCAATTGTGGCATAGATTTCATTTATGTTCTTTCCATTTTGCTCAAAACTATCCCAATCAACTTTCCAAATTATCCCATTGGATTTTTCAGTTTTTGTTTTTAATGTGCAAAGCCGACCAAGACGGTCCAGAGCAAATCGACCAATTCCTTTTGCTCCAGATTTCGTTCTACCCCCCTTAGATTTAATATCATAGGTTTTATTATCTGTGCCTATTGTCATCCAGTTTTTCTTTATCGTTTCAGAATCCATCCCCTCGCCATTGTCAATGATATAAATATTTGTGAATGAGCCAAAAAAAACTCTTAATTTTTCATTTTCAGCGGCTCTTTCTTTTTTTAATCTTTCTATCTCTTCAGAAATAGTTCCTTTGGTAGGGTTAAATTCATGCCTTTCCCATTCAAACGTAATTTTATTTTGCTCATAAAAATCTTGTAGGTTTAACTGCATATTTAGTGCATGCGATGATAATTGATTGAAACTATCCTCTTTTATTATTTCAGGTGTTATAGGGTAAGGTATATCAAAATAAACAATGCAATATTCTGAATCGGCATCGTATGTATTTTTTACTAATTCTATAACAGCGCCGTCAGATGTCGCAACGTTCTCTCTTCCAATAAGGCGAGCTGTTCGTGCCGAAACATTGAAATTAACAAACTCTTTAGTGTTATCCATAAGCGTTACGAACCTTTTCTTTGAATTGGATATTGATACTGTAAGTTAGATAAACTTTTTGCGAGGGTATTGTGATAAATGTTTCTCATTGTTAGAGAACAGTCATGAATATAGTCTTTGTGTGTTTTAGGTTGTTAGTTATTGAGCTTTTATAATGATTTGAAATTATATATTTAATACTAATTTCATGCATGAATTAAATACTCAATGTTTTTTCTAAAACATAGGTATTTGTACTCTGTTATCTAGTTATATAACCCTTAGTCACTTGTCGAGGTCGTGTGTAAAACCTCATTCGATCATATATTTCGAAAAAAATCATCACGTTAAGTTATTTTTCCGAGTTGCCGCTGATTAAATTCGAGCATAGATAACGCGGGAGGCTATGCTTTAACTATAGGAAGGTCTGGAACGTCAACAGGAGCGGAAGCTAGTTCATTTACTATGCAGGGTGCCAATTGCTTAATCTTGTGTCATTGAAAACACGCTACCGCCCGACCTTGGTTTTTAGAACCTGCCCCGTGCTATGTTACCAGCATTTGATGGTGTAAGCACACCCATTTTAATTCCACGCACTTTTTGAGATTTCCGATTTTTCAGTAATCAACCGGTATTCATTCCACCTTCTTCGAAAGAAATATAGCCAGCAGTTAATCTGTATGCCCTGAGTGTTCGTTAGCGAACGTAGAGCACCTACTGGCTTGAAAGAAAAGCGGCGCTCATCACATGATTCTCGCCCGAGATTCGTAACCAGTAAGCGCATACCCTGAATCACTTAAAAGTGTAATCCTCATGGAGCGAATGACTATATTTAGTTCTTAGCTGACTAAGTGGCTCAGTACTATTACGTGTTGATAATGTATAGCTGGCCTGCCCCCAGGATTAGATACAACGTTTAGTTAGTCATGTCGGATCCTTCACTCTCAGAATGTCACTTTCTCCAAGCCGCCGCAAATTAAGACGGCGTCTGATAATTTAGCGTGGAGTGCGGGCGACACTCGTTATAATCCTGACGCTATTCACGGATGATCTTCCAGGCATGACTGACGTCTCTGAACCAGTGTTCATTCAGGCATTCATCGCGAAAGCGTCCGTTAAAACTCTCAATAAATCCGTTCTGTGCCGGCTTACCGGACTGGATAAGTTGCAGCTCCACTCCGCACTCAAAGGCTCATTGATCCAGCGCGCTGCAGGTAAATTCCGGCCCCTGATCTATTCTTATCGTAACCGGGTAGCCGCGAAACAGCGCAATGCTGTCCTGAAAACGCGTAACTTGCACGCCTGAAATCCCGAAGGCAACGGTTAACCTCGGGCACTTCTAAACCGCCATACTTATTACGCCAGGTGTAAAACGTGGCATCGGAAATGGCGTGCTTGCGGCGGAGTTCACGGGCGGATATCCCGGCTTCAGCCGCGTGGAGAATACTGATGATCTGCTCGTCGGAAAAACGCTTCTTCATGGGGTGCCCTCATGTGACTTATGAAGACATTACTAACATCGGGATATACTAATCAATGGAG
The DNA here is from genome assembly GCF_051172315.1 of Serratia sp. B501. Taxonomy (NCBI): domain Bacteria; kingdom Pseudomonadati; phylum Pseudomonadota; class Gammaproteobacteria; order Enterobacterales; family Yersiniaceae; genus Serratia; species Serratia sp. B501. The sequence continues at coordinate 338,811 of NZ_JBPIZB010000004.1, read as the reverse complement.
AGCAACTCAACGGCTCGATGAATTGGTCGTAAGTAGGTACTGACATGCTGAGGTTCCCTGTTTTTCCTTATTATTCCTATGATACTGCACAAACTCGGTTTTGAAGTTGACAGGTAGCACGCTGTTGTCGGCAACTTTTAACCGATAGTGGCCTCTTTCAACTCCAACTTCACCATCAGCTGCTTATTCACCTCTTTCCCATCCACTCCGCTATGAATCCGTCGATGGCAAGTTGGGCAGATGGCGCCCACCCACTGCGGGTGATCGGGGCCTTCGTCGGCTAAGCGTTTAGTGTGATGGGGTTCTAGGTAGGGCTCGCCATTCTTTTTCTTGAACGGTGCCGGCTGGTCGCAGGCTTCACAGATGCCATTGGCGCGCTTCAGCACGTATTTTTTTACGTCTTCGCTGCGTTTGAACCAGGATTTTTTGCTGTCGCTCTGTTGGCGCTGGCCTGATATCTCTGAAGACTTTATAGCCTTTGCGCGCAACTGTTCTAGAGTCTCCTCCTTCTGGTCTACTTCTGATGAGATAAGATCATGATCAGCATCTTGAGCAGAAGATACACGGAATAGATTGAAAATTATCCCTTGCCTCATGTTTTTTTGGGTGTCTTCACATTCAGCGTAGTTCCATGAATCACATTCAAATAGCCCAGCAAATTTCACGCCCGTACGTTTTTTGTTATATTCAAATAAAAGTATATCCTTACCATTCTCTTTATGGTCGCGGATATCTTTATTGCCTTTGGTAAACTGCATGTTACCTTTCTGGCCTTCTCCCGTGTAGGAGAAGTGGTCGTTGTTAGACCATCCATCTTTGTACCCATGCGTTTCGCCAGTCTCGCCGGTGAAAATAAAGATCACGGGAAATTCTTTAGGTGTCGATATTCCGCCCTGTTCTTGCCCTCCATAGAGGTCGTGAAGGTATTTACGTTTATAAACTTCGTCTTTTTCCAGTATCTCAAAAGGATGCGGCGTTTCGACGATATCGAAGTCGAGGTCTTTGAGAAATTGGATGGCTTTTTCCGTGCCGCTATCGGCATTTATTCCCTTAAACGGATAGCCATGCTGTTCACTGTATGCTCTAGCGGCAATGCCTCGGATATCGTACTTCTCGCCATTGTAATGAAGGGTGAATTTTTTAAATCGTTTTATTTTATGTTGTTTTAAGAATTCATCTCGGCCAATTTTTTTATATTCTTCGATGGCTTTTAAAACGGATTCTTTTGAAGATAACGCCTCTATTGCAGTTGCCAAAACCACTCCCTCACATTACCGAGTAGGCTCTGGGCAATGTGCTTGCTGACGAGAGCAGTATGCATCAATACCCAGCAGTTAACTCATCGATTTACCGAATGCGTTAACTATGCCAGGTAGGGGAGGAAATGCCTACCTTGATGAATGTTTTTGTTGTGATATGTCAGTCAGATCTATTGGAAATCGTGGGTGGGAAGGGCGATGAGCATCGCCCTGATTGCCATTTACGTTAGCCGCAGGCTTCCATCTCCCGCAACGCCCGCCCATAAAGATTACACAACGCAGGAACCAGATGCGCTGTAGCGTTGAGATAGCGATTCAGTTGCTCCCAGCCTTCGGGATCCAGCTGTGGGGTCTTTTGCAGCAAGTGGCCGAACAGCATCAGCCCGTGGCACAGCCCTTCCGCCTGTTCGGCAGAGAGTGCTGCCAGGTCTAAGAGCTCTGAGGGATTAAAAGCGCTAAGATCGAGGTGGTTAAACAGTTGGCGATAAAGGGTGAGGGTACTTGTGGTGTTTTCGGTGATGGCGACATTTTCCATGTGTCTTTATCCTTAGTGTGTAGTATGCGTACTACCACATGAGACGCTAAACCCATGGTGGTAGCCCAAGCGGAGTTAGCGTTACCGGACACGAAGGAAACCGGCGCTTCTTGCGAAGCCCCCACTTGGGCCACCATAATTCTGGATGTTTAAAGCCCCAACATTATATACATAATGCTGCCTTGTGTAAGTGTTCGGAACGCTAACTCCGGCTACGGATTTTGCCGCAGCGAAAAAAACTATAGCGTTATCAGTAAAAGGAAAAAATAAGCTGTATGGAATTACAGTTTGTTTGCTTTTAGGATTGGAATGCAGCTCGCAGTTATTTATGGTGCTCTTTTATATTTGTAATGTTGTCTATATATAGTGAATATAATTCATGGCATTCCATTCTCTAAATGAATGTTATGCTCAGTAATCCTCTATTCGCGCTACGAAGTGTTAACCGTTCCAGTATTTATCCTTTCTAGAGCTTATGTTAATCATACGGCTTTGCTCATTCACGGATGAACGAACATGGCGAATGAAGATGAGTTGCGTATTGCCTTGTCGCCGGTGCAGCTTGCGGCGGTGCTGTCTGATGAAAGCGTCACTGAAGGTGAAACGCTCAGTAACCGTCTGCTTGGCGGTTTGGGGCTTGCCGGTGGTGTCCTTGAGCTGATGGGGGCGGGGGTGTTGTGCTATGCGCCGGATCCGACGTTTATCACCAAAGTTGGGTGTGTGGTGGTGGGAACGCATAGCCTGGACAGCATCAAGGCCGCTTCCAATCAGATGATTACCGGGCATCCAACAACTACCGATACTTATCAGTCTGCCGTTTTATTGGCGCAAACATTGGGTGCCGATCGGGAAACGGCCTATAACGTTGGTTTAACGGTCGATATTGCCGTGCCTTTTGTCTTTGCCGGAGCGGTTGGCGCTGCCAGAGTCGCATCCGTGCGTATGGGGCGGGTTAAGCTGGTTGAGCTGGTTGAGCATGAGTCCGTTAGCGGTAAATATCCGGGCGGGCACACATTGGCTCGGCATATTAACAGAGCTCCGGAAGCACTTATTGCCAGGCTAGCCAGGCGCCCGAAACTGATTGCAGCAAGCACCTTCAGATCGGTAAAAGAGGCCGAAAAATATGTTTCTGTTACGGTAAAGGCGAACCGCGCAGATATTATGAATTGGGTAAAGTACGCGTCTCCCGGCAGCCGTTTGAGTGTGTATCACAATTTCACAGAATCAGTGGGTTATGGGGTATTACGCGGCAGTACTGACGTCTATCAATGTCACCGGGTTGGCGTTGTGATTGAATTTACCCGCTATAATGGCAAACCTTACTTTATCCTTAGCGCTTTCCCTGCGAGATAAGCCGATGAAAACCAGCGAACTTGATAACCTGATCGTCGTTTATTTTGGTCAAGATTATGACCTGATAAATGCAGAGGGCGATATTACTGCGCTGATTGCAGAGTACATTCGTCTGGCGACTCATCAGCAGCGCGAGGCGTTGCTCGAGGAGATAGATGCGTTATTGGCGCAGGATAATGTGGAGTCATTATTCAGCCAACGTTTCGGTTTTACCTTCAGCCCGGAGCTATGGGGAACCACGGTTTCTGCATTCCTGCAACAGGCCAGAAGCGCTGCAGTGAAAGCGCTTTGAGCACCATCACGAGCTCAGTAGCTTATTCAGTATTTACTTCGGTCAGGATTATGATCTGTTTACTGATGCCGAAACGGCCGAGGGTGTGATTGACGGCTTCCTTGTGCAAAACGGCAGTCAGGTCATCCGCAATATCCTCGAGGAGACTAAAGAGTTTCAGGCTACTTATGCAGGGCGTATGGACGAAGGCATGATGGAGCATTTTTCAGATGAGTTTGTGCCGGAAAGCTGGGGAACTACCGCGGTAGCGTTCTTTACCATATTGCAACGAAAAACAGAGCAAAAGCTGGAGCAGCTTAAACGAATTTAAGCCCCCCAACCCCACCGTCAACCCTCCTAACCCCACCGCCCAAACCTACCCCAAATCCCCCCCATTGCTGGCGATCACTTTCTTATACCACCAGAACGATTTCTTGCGGGTGCGGGCGAGGGTGCCGTTGCCCTGGTCGTCGCGGTCGACGTAGACAAAGCCGTAGCGCTTGCTCATTTCGCCGGTCGAGGCGGCCACCAGGTCGATGCAGCCCCAGGTGGTGTAACCCAGCACCGGCACGCCGTCGGCGATGGCGTCGGCCATGGCGCGGATGTGTTCGCGCAGGTAGCTGATGCGGTAGTCGTCCTCAATCTCGCCTGCTGCATTGAACTCGTCGTGTGCGCCCAGGCCGTTTTCCACCAGGAACAGCGGCTTTTGGTAGCGGTCGTACATCATGTTCATGGTGATGCGCAGCCCCAGCGGATCGATGCCCCAGCCCCAGTCGCTGCGCGGCAGGTGCGGGTTCGCCAGCGATTTCACCACGTTGGCGGCGCTGCTGTTGTTGTCGTTCATGTCGGCGGAGGCGCAGCGCGAGGCGTAGTAGCTGAAGGAGACGAAGTCGACGGTGTGCTTCAGGATGTCGGTGTCTTCCGGCGCCATGACGATGCTGACGCCTTTCTCGCGGAAGACGCGGGCGGCGTAGGAGGGGTAAGCGCCGCGCGCCTGCACGTCGATAAAGAACAGGTTCTCGCGGTCTTTCTCCAGCGCGGCCCACACGTCTTCCGGCTTGCTGGACCACGGGTAGAAGTTGCCGCCGGCCAGCATGCAGCCCACCTGGTTGGCGGGGTTCACTTCATGGGCGATGCGCGTCGCCAGCGCGCTGGCCACCAGTTCGTGGTGCGCGGCCTGGTATTTCACCTGTTCGGGGTTTTCGTCCGCTTCAAACACCAGCCCCGCGCCGGAGAACGGGCTGTGCAGCAGGATGTTGATCTCGTTGAAGGTCAGCCAGTATTTCACCAGCCCGTCGAAGGCTTCGAAGCAGGTGCGGGCGTAGCGAGTGAAGAACTCCACCATCTTGCGGTTGCGCCAGGAGCCGTATTCGGTCACCAGGTGCATCGGCACGTCGAAGTGGCACAGGGTCACCAGCGGCTCGATGCCGTATTGGCGGCACTCTTCGAACAGGCTGCGGTAGAAGGCGATGCCTTCTGCGTTGGGCGTCAGCTCGTCGCCGTTGGGGTAAATCCGGCTCCAGGCGATGGAGGTGCGGAACACGGTAAAGCCCATCTCCGCCATCAGCGCGATGTCGTCGCGGTAGCGGTGGTAGAAATCGATGGCGTCGTGGCTGGGGTAAAACTCGTCGTCGCGCAGGCTAAAGCGCTTCTCCTGCCCGAGTTTGACCGCCATGCGGTGCGGGCCGTGCGGGATCATATCGACGGTTGTCAGCCCTTTGCCGCCCTCGCGATAGCCGCCTTCCGCCTGGTTGGCGGCTAAAGCGCCGCCCCATAAAAATCCTTTAGGGAATGTTGAATCGGACATGCAATCCTCTGGTATCTCAATGCGTTGCGCTGGCGGCGTTCGCCGCCGGTGCGGTTTGGCCGGGCGCGGCGGCGTTTTCCGGCAGATCCTCGAAGCCCAGCATCAGCGTGAGCGCGAACGACAGCACCACCGAGAGCGCCATCACCGCTACCACCCACACGATGCTCATCGGGTTGGCCGGATCGAAGAACTGCACGCTGGTGAACAGCCCGGGCGAGGCCATCGAATGGCTGGCCAGCCCGCCGATGCCGGCGACCGCGCCGCAGACAAAGCCGCTGATCAGGCTGGCGACCAGCGGCCGTTTCAGGCGCACCGCCACGCCGTACAGCGCCGGTTCGGAAATCCCCGCCACGATGGCTGAGGCGGCGGCGGCCAGCGCGGTCTGGCGCAGCTCGCGGTTCTTGGTTTTCAGCGCCACCGCCAGCGAAGCGCCGCCCAGCGACAGGTTGGCGCCGATCTCCGAAGGCATCACCATGCCCTCTTTGCCGGTCTCGGCGATGGTCTGGATGATGGTCGGGGTGAACACCCGGTGCATGCCGGTGATCACCAGCAGCGGCCAAATCGCCCCCATGATGGCCACGGAAAGCCAGCCCAGGTAGCCGTGCACGGTGTAGACCAGCGCCGAAATGCCGCTACCGATCCAGATGCCGAGCGGGCCGATAAGCAGAATGGCGATCGGCGCGGCGATCAGCACGATCAGCATTGGCTTGAGGAAGTTCTTGGTCACCGCCGGGGTGATGCGATCCACCCCGCGTTCGATGTGCGACAGGATCCAGGTCATCACCAGCGCCGGGATCACCGTGTAGGTGTATTTCACCGCCGTCACCGGGATGAAGGCGAATTCCACCGCCTGGCCCTGCGCCGCCTTGGCCATCAGATCGATAAAGTTGGGATGCACCAGCACCCCGGCGATGGCGATCGCCAGCGACATGTTGGTTTTGAACTTCAGCGCCGCCGAGGCGGCGACCATCACCGGCAGGAAGAAGAACGCGCCGTCGCCGATCACGTTGAGGATGACGAGGGTCGAGGAGCCTTTCTCGAATACCCCGGCCATGTCCAGGATCATCGCCAGCAGCTTCACCATCGAGCCGCCGATGATGGCGGGGATCAGGGGCGACATGGTGCCCACCAGCGCGTCGAGAATGCCGGCGCCGATGCCCTTCAGGGTGAGCTGGCGTTTCACCGGGGCGGCGGGGGCCGCCGCGCCCGGCATGCCGAGCGCCAGCACCGCCTGATAGGCCTTGGCCACCTCGTTGCCGATGATCACCTGGCACTGCTCGCCGCTGTGCACCACGCCCAGCACGCCGTCGATGGCCTTCAGCGCCGGCGTGTCGATCTGGGTTTTGTCTTTCACCACGAATCTCAGGCGGGTCATGCAGTGGGTCACGGCCTCGATGTTGCCCGTGCCGCCCAGGGCGGCCACGATGGCGTGCGAGATCTCTGCGTAGTTCTTCGGCATGGCGTGTCGTCTCTCAGATAGCAATTCGGATAGCCCAAAGGCGAATATTTACTGCCTGGGCGATCCGTCGTTCCATCCGTATGAAACGCCCACAAGAAACCGGTTTCACAAAATCATGTATTGGTGTTTTGTGGTTGGCAAGAACTATGATTTTTGGCGTTTCGTTTTCGTGATCTGGATCGTCAGAGGTAAGTGCGCACCGGCGCGCAGGGGCGCGAAAGCGTTCCAAACGCCGGGCGTCTTGGGTAGACTGCGCTGAACCCATGGATTTTGGCGGCGCACAGATGGCAACGATACTCGAGGTGGCGAAAAAGGCCGGCGTTTCAAAGGCGACGGTGTCGCGCGTTTTGTCCGGCAGCGGCTATGTCAGCGAGGAGAAACGCGCGTTGGTGGATAAAGCCATCGCGGAAACCGGCTATCGGCCCAACCTGCTGGCGCGCAGCCTGGCGACCAACACCACCCAAACCCTCGGCCTGGTGGTCACCAACACCCTCTACAGCGGCAACTATTTCAGCGAACTGATGGCGCACTCGGCACGCATCATGGAGGCGAACGGCCGCCAACTGATCCTGGCGGACGGCAAGCACACCGCCGAAGAGGAGCGGGCCGCCATTCAGTTTTTGCTGGATCTGCGCTGCGACGGGGTGATCATCTATCCGCGTTTTCTGTCGATCGCGGAAATGGACGAGATCGTCTCCCAACACCACCAGCCGATTCTGGTGATCAACCGGCGGCTGCGGCTGAACGACAGCTACTGCATCTTCAGCGATCAGCACGCCGCCGGCGCGGCGGCGGTGGCGCACCTGATCGCGCGCGGCCATCGCGACATCGCCTTTATCACCGGTTCGCTCGATTCCCCCACCGGGCTGGAGCGGCTCTCCGGCTACAAATCCGCGCTGGCGCAGCAGGGCATTGCGGTTAACGAGGCGTTGATCGTCGAAGGAAAATGGCACGCGCAAAGCGGCGTGGCGGCGGTCGATGCGCTGCTGGCCGGCGGGCAGCCGTTCAGCGCCATCGTCGCCGGCAACGACGAAATGGCCATCGGCGCGATGAAGCGGCTGGCGGAGCGCGGCGTGGCGGTGCCGGAGGCGGTATCGGTCATCGGCTTCGACGACATCCCGCTGGCACCCTATACCGTGCCGTCGCTGTCGAGCATGAAGATGCCGGTCACCGAGATGATCCAGGAGACCATCAACCGCCTGCTGTCGATGCTGGACGGCGGCGAGCTCAGCAAGCGCCCCAGCTTCCCGGCCAGCCTGATCGAGCGCGAGTCGGTGGCGGCGGGGCCGTACGAGCGAAGTTGAACTCGGCAATGCGTCCATGTGGTTTGTGAAGGCGTAGGTTGGCCGTATAAGCCGTTATCACCCGGCGCAGCGCCGTCACCCCCATAGCCATGACTTTTCGCGACGGCGCGTCAGTCGCTCCCCTTACCACCCTGAGTAATAATCTGAAAGAGCGCCCCAAGACTGCTCTTTCGGGCCGCTATACGTTATGTTATCCCCCGAAAGTTTGGCCGTTCCCACCCGCTTTTAGCGATTGAAAGCATCACGCTGTCTTCTGCGACGGCATGGCTTCCTGCGTTGCGTCGGTGAACGGTTTCAGTGGCAAACCTTGCGGCCCTGCGGATGAACGGCCTGAGCGTGTCGCCGTCCGGCGGCAATACCCGAGCGACCACCAGAGATTGGCGTCTGTGAGCCAAGGGCGGTAGCGTAGCTGTCCGGCGTTTCCGGCGGCGATACCCGAACACGACGGTTGCGTGCCGACCTAAAACCAACAGAGCTGCGATGCAGCTCTGTTGGTTTTAGGGGCTTGCTCGCGCGGGATTGGGGAATGCTGTGATTCGATGGTCGGCAGGGTGTTTACCCACGACAAGGCCTTTAGCCGTTTTATGCGCATGTAAAACAATGTGGCGATGAAATGACCACGGCGTATTTTAGAGGATTCTATGAAAATTATCGTTACCGGCGGCGCCGGGTTTATTGGCTCGGCCGTTGCCCGCCATATTATCAATGATACCGCTGATCACATTTTGGTGCTGGATAGCCTGACCTATGCCGGCAACCTCGAATCCCTGGCGCCGATCGCCGATAGCGATCGTTACACCTTCGAGCAGGTCGATATCTGCGACCGTCAGGCGTTGGATCGCGTGTTCGCCGCCTTCCAGCCCGATGCGGTGATGCACCTGGCCGCCGAAAGCCACGTCGATCGTTCTATTGACGGCCCGGCCGCCTTTATCGAAACCAACATCGTCGGCACCTACACCTTACTGGAGGCGGCTCGCCAGTATTGGCACGCCCTGGACGCCGAGCGCAAGCAGGCGTTCCGCTTCCATCACATCTCCACCGACGAGGTGTATGGCGATCTGCACGGCACCGACGATCTGTTTACCGAAACCACGCCGTATGCGCCAAGCAGCCCGTATTCCGCCTCCAAAGCCGCCAGCGATCACCTGGTGCGCGCCTGGTTGCGCACCTACGGTTTACCGACCGTCGTCACCAACTGTTCGAACAACTACGGTCCTTACCATTTCCCGGAAAAGCTGATCCCTTTAACGATCCTGAACGCGTTGGAAGGCAAGCCGCTGCCGGTATACGGTAACGGCGCCCAGGTGCGCGACTGGCTGTACGTCGAGGATCACGCGCGGGCGCTGTATAAGGTGGTCACTGAAGGCGCGGTGGGCGAAACCTATAACATCGGCGGCCACAACGAGCGCAAAAATATCGAAGTGGTGCAAACCATTTGCGCGCTGTTGGATGAGATGGTGCCGAACAAACCGGGCGACATCGCGCATTATGCGGATCTCATCACCTTTGTCACCGACCGCCCAGGGCACGATATGCGCTATGCGATCGACGCCGCCAAAATCGATGCGGAGTTGGGGTGGAAGCCGCAGGAGACCTTTGAAAGCGGCATTCGCAAAACCGTGGAATGGTATCTGGCGAATGAGACCTGGTGGCGCCGGGTGAAAGACGGCTCCTATGCCGGCGAGCGTCTGGGTTTGACCCGTTAATCGATTTTTAAGGAAGAAGTATGAAAGGCATTGTTTTAGCGGGCGGTTCCGGCACGCGTCTCTATCCCATCACGCGCGGCGTTTCCAAGCAGCTGCTGCCGATTTACGATAAGCCGATGGTCTATTATCCGATCTCCGTGCTGATGCTGGCGGGGATCCGGGATATCCTGATCATCTCCACCCCGGAAGATATGCCCTCCTTCAAGCGTTTGCTGGGCGACGGCAGCCGTTTCGGCATCAATCTGAGTTATGAAATCCAGCCGAGCCCGGACGGCCTGGCGCAGGCCTTCCTCATTGGCGAAGCGTTCATCGGCGGCGACAGCTGCGCGCTGGTGCTCGGCGACAACATTCACTTCGGCCAGGGCTTCGGCAACAAGCTGGAGTCGGTGGTGAAGCGCAGCGAAGGGGCGACGGTCTTCGGCTATCAGGTGATGGATCCTGAACGTTTCGGCGTGGTGGAGTTCGACGATAACTTCCGCGCGTTATCGCTGGAAGAAAAACCGGCCGTGCCGAAATCCAACTGGGCGGTCACCGGGCTTTATTTCTATGACCATCACGTGGTCGAGATGGCCAAGCAGGTGAAGCCGTCGGCGCGCGGCGAGCTGGAAATCACCACTCTCAACCAGATGTATCTGGAGCGCGGCACGCTAAACGTCGAGCTGCTGGGGCGCGGTTTCGCCTGGCTGGATACCGGCACGCACGACAGTCTGATCGAAGCCTCTCAGTTTATACATACCATTGAGAAGCGTCAGGGCTTCAAGGTCGCTTGTCTGGAAGAGATCGCCTACCGAAAAGGCTGGTTGACGCGCGAGCAGCTGGCCGCCGAAGCCAAGCTGCTCGGCAAAACGCTGTATGGCCAGTATCTGTCGCAGCTGATCGCGGAAAAATAACCCCGGCCCGGCCCGTCGTGCTCCGAACATCCGGCGCGCGGCGGGGCGCTGGACGAACCTGCATATAGAGCGGATATGAGCACTGTACATATTTGTCCTCTGGATAAATTCATCCCTTCATTCATTGAATTTGTGAATGAGAAATTCGATCCCGATGAGCACACCTTTTGGGTTTACGGCGATAAGGCGCGTTTCGCTTTGCCGCCGGCGGATAACGTTCATTATCTCGGGGCGGATCTGTTCGGCAACGTCAAGCCGACCCTGAAGTTGATGAAGGCCATTCAACGCCACGACCGGGTGATTCTGCACAGCTTCCACGGCATCAAGATGGCGCTGCTGCTGCTGTTGACCCCCTGGGTATTAAAGAAATGCTATTGGTTCATGTGGGGCGGCGATCTCTACCAATACCAAATCGGCAAGCGCAACTTCAAATGGCGCCTGACGGAGCTGCTCCGCCGCCCGGCCATCAAGCGTATGGGCAACTTTGTCACTTACATCAAGGGCGATTACGAGCTGGCTAAAAAGTGGTACGGCTGCGCCGGCCGGTGGCATGAGTGCCTGCTGTATACCAGTAACGTATACAAGAAAAACGTCATCGGCGAACGTGCGGCGGACGCGGACGATAAAACCACCATTTTGCTGGGTAATTCCGCCGATCCGACCAATAATCATTTTGCCGCATTCGACGTTTTGGAAACCTACAAAAACGAGAATATCGAACTGGTCGTGCCGCTCTCCTACGGCAATAAACGCTATGCGGCAGAAGTGGTGGCCGAAGGCACGCGGCGCTTTGGCGAGAAGTTTGTCCCCTTGACCGACTTTATGCCTTTCCAGCACTACCTGGCGCTGCTGGGGAAAGTGGATATCGCGGTGTTCAATCACCATCGCCAGCAGGCGATGGGCAACACCATTTCCCTGCTGGGGCTGAAAAAAACGGTGTTCTTGAATCCGGGCACCACGCAGTGGGATTTCTTTCAGGAAAAGGGTATCCAGGTATTGGATCTTCAAACGTTTTCGCTACGCAGCTTGAGCGCGGCGGAAAAGCATGACAACGAGCAAAAAATCGAAGCCTATTTCTCCGCTGAGAACCTGACCGCGCAGTTAAAGGCCGTCTTTACTTCCTGATGCCGCACGGCTCACCGCCTCGGCATGCATTCAGAATCGACAACAAGGGATAACATGATACCGTTCAACAAACCACCGGTAACCGGCAACGAAATTCAATATATCAATGCGGCGTTGGAGAATGGGAAACTGTCGGGCGATGGCCCGTTCGGCAAACAGTGCCAGCAATGGTTTGAAAACAAGCTGGGGTGCAAACACGCGCTGTTGACCCCGTCTTGCACCGCCGCGCTGGAGATCGCCGCGCTGCTGGTCGATATCCAGCCGGGCGACGAAGTTATCATGCCAAGTTACACCTTCGTCAGCACCGCCAACGCCTTCGTGTTGCGCGGCGCAAAAATCAAATTCGTCGATATCCATCCTGAAACCATGAATATGGATGCAGCGCTGGTGGCTGCGGCGATCACCGATAAAACCAAAGCCATCGTGCCCGTGCATTATGCCGGCGTCTCCTGCGATATGGATGCGATCATGCGCCTGGCCGACCAACATAACCTGCTGGTGGTTGAAGATGCCGCGCAGGGCGTCATGAGCAAATACAAAGGCGATTTCGTCGGCGTTAAAGGCCATCTGGCGGCTTTCAGCTTCCATGAAACCAAAAACTACACCAGCGGCGGTGAAGGCGGCGCGTTGGTGATCAATGACGAACGCTTTATCAAACGCGCCGAAATTCTGCGTGAGAAGGGCACCGATCGCAGCCAGTTCCTGCGCGGCCAGGTGGACAAGTATACCTGGGTCGATTTCGGCAGCAGCTTCCTGCCGGGTGAACTGCAGTCGGCTTGCCTGTGGGGGCAGTTGGAACTGGCTGATGAGATCAACGATAACCGCCTGGCGACCTGGCACAAGTACTATGCGAGCTTTGCGCCGCTGGCGGAGAAAGGGCTGCTGACGTTGCCGACCATCCCGGCGGACTGCGAGCATAATGCGCATATGTTCTATGTGAAGCTGAAGGATATCGAGCAAAGAACGCAGTTCATCGCTCACCTGAAGGCCTGTGGCGTCATGGCGGTGTTCCATTATATTCCGCTGCACTCGGCGCCGGCGGGCAAGGTCTTCGGCACCTTCATCGGCGAAGACAACTACACTACCCGCGAAAGCGAGAGACTGGTTCGCTTGCCGCTGTACTACAAAATGAGCGATGCCGATCTGAATAAAGTCATTGAAAGCGTAGTGAGGTTCTTTGAGTGAACGCCCGCAAGATCCTGGCGTTCGCTATCGGGCCGATCGGTAATGCCGCGCTGGGATTGTTGACCCTGCCGGTGATCACCTGGCTGTTTTCGGCGGACGACGTAGGCCGAATCAGCATGCTGAACGTGGCCGTGTCTTTCTGCGTGCTGTTTTTCAGTTTGGGGCTCGATCAGGCTTACGTTCGGGAATACCATGGCGAATCCGATCGCGGGCAGCTGTTGAAGAACGTTGCTTTCCCCGGTTTGCTGATGATCGTCATCATCAGCGCCGTGTTCCTGCTGTTCCCCGGCAGTTTGTCCACGTTGCTGTTCGAACAGAAAGACACGGCGATAAGCTGGCTTGTCATGCTGATTCTGTTGGCTTCGTTCATCAACCGTTTTCTGTCCCTGATACTCAGGATGCAGGAGAAGGGGATGGCGTTTTCGCTCAGCCAACTGATGCCCAAGCTGATGACGCTGATCGTTATCGGCCTGTGCTATGTCCTGTTCACCCAGCATACGCTGATGCAGCTGGTGGTGGCGAACGCCGTCGGTTTTATCGCGGTGTCGCTGATGCTGATGTGGTCTTCCCGGGCGGATTGGATCGCCGCGCTGCGCAGTTCGCTGGACGCCGGCAAACTGAAAGCGATGCTCAAGTTCGGCTATCCGCTGATTTTGGGCGGGCTGGCGTTTTGGGGGCTAACCACCATCGATCGGATGTTCGTGCGAGCCTATTCCGGCTTTGAACAGTTGGCTATCTTCTCGGTGGCGGTCAGCTTCGCCGGCGTGGCGAGCATTCTGCAAAGCGTATTTTCTACCGTTTGGGCGCCGATGGTCTACAAGCTGGCGGAATCCAACGAGGGCGGCGAGCAGCAGATGATCAACAAGGTCACGCAGTGCATGCTGATTGCCGTGGTTTGCCTGTTCAGTCTGGGGGGGCTATTTTCCTGGCTGGTTGACTTTGTCTTGCCCGCTAACTACGTGAATGTGAAATACATTCTGGTTGCGAGCCTGGGTTTCCCTTTGCTGTTCACGCTGTCGGAAACGACGGCGGTCGGCATCGGCCTGAGCAGAAAGACCGGTTACACCATGCTGGCTTCCTTGATCGCGTTGATTATCAACGTGGCGGCCAACGCACTGCTGGTGCCTCGTTTCGGCGCCGGTGGCGCGGCGGTCAGCACCTGCTTGGCCTTCTGGGCATTCTTGATCCTGAGAACGGAGTTCTCGATTATCAGTTGGAAGACCATGCCGCGTTTTGAAATGTATTTCTTCACTTTCCTGTGTCTGGCGGGGGCGTCGGCTTCCGCACTGGCGGGCGAGAAAATGAAATACGAGCTGTTTGTCTATTGGGGCGTCCTGCTGGCCGTTGTGCTGGTGAGGAACCTGCGGTTCCTTAAATCGTTCGCCAAAAGATAACGTTTTCGGTCAGGCAACCCGTTGCGGGTTGCCGCCGTTTTGACTTCCCCCATCCAGCGCTATCCGATGGCGTTCACTTCTCCTGGCTCAACGCAGCCGCTCCCGAATCTCCTCCTCCGGCAAATCCACACCGATAAACACCAGCGTGCTCTTGCGCTCTTCCTCAGGCAGCCATTCTCGATCCCAGTCGGCGTTATACAGCCGCTGCACGCCCTGGAACAGCAGGCGGCGCGGCTCGTCTTCGATAGACAGAATGCCTTTGTAGCGCAGCAGGTTGTCGGCGTATTCCAGCAGCAGGCCTTCCATCACGTCGGAGATTTGCATCAGCGGCAGCGGGCGTTCCAGCGTCACGACAATTGAGCGGATGTCGCTCTGCGGCTGCGGGATGCGGCGGAACAGCGGGGTGGCTGGCGTCAGGTTCAGCTTGTCGTTCAGCGTGAAGCCTTCGATGTCGAACAGCACGCTCAGATCGATGTCGCCGTGCGTGACCTTGTAGACCGGCGCGCGGGCGTTCATCCGCTGCAGCCGCTGGATCAGCGCCTCGCAGTCCGGCGCTACGTCGGTTTTGGTCAACAGGAGGCGGTCGGCGTAGCCCACCTGCGCCTGGGCGATGCTGAACTGGCTCAGCTGCTGCTCGGCATGCGCCGCGTCCACCAGGGTGATGATGCCGTCCAGCAGGAAGCGCTCGCACAGGATCTCGTGCGAGAAAAAGGTCTGGGTAATCGGGCCGGGATCGGCCATGCCGGTGCATTCGATGATCAGCCGATCGAACGCCAGCTGGCCGCTGTCGACGCCGTCAAGCAAATCCAGCAGCGCGTCCGCCAGTTCGTTGGACTTGCTGCAGCAGATGCAGCCGTTGCTCAGGGTGGTAATGCGGCTGGCGCGATCGCCGATCAGCGCGTCGTCGATCGGCACTTCGCCGAACTCGTTCTCGATGACCGCGATTTTATAGCCGTGGTCGGCGTTCAGGATGTGGCGCAGCAGGGTGGTTTTGCCGGCGCCCAAAAAGCCGGTCAGGATGGTGACTGCAATGGGTTTCATACGGATCCTTGTGACTGCGGGTTAACAGCAGCGCATGCCGCCTTTGCCGTCGCCGCCGTAGCGCGCTTGCTGGCGCTCGCGGAAAAATTCTTTATAGGTCATCACCGGCTTGTCCGGGTGGTTGTCTTTCATGTGCTGGACGTAGGTATCGTAGTCAGGCACGCCCACCAACATGCGCGCCGCCTGCCCGAGATATTTCCCCGCCTGGCCGAGATTTCCGAACATAAGCCTTCTCCAACTTTACCCTGCATCACTACAGCGCTTGCTTAAGCCTGATATTAGGGGAAGCCGGGGGATGGGGTTCCCGCAGGGATGCCCCACCTCCGGGTCGCCCCGGGTATCTCGATTGCATCGCGCCGCACGCCTGGCATCTTGCGATACGTAGGCCGTGCGGCTTTGGGTACTACTTAACGTTTATTATGCAGGGTATCCGTTAAATCACATCAATGCTGGGTCGAAACTTTGACCTCCCCCTCAGTTACGCCGTCGGCGGGCGCGGCCTGCGGCACCGGCACGTAAGGCGTTTCCTGATCGGTGCGTTTCGGGTTCTTGTGCGCCGCCAGCGCGGTTTTCACCCCGTAGAAGATGATACTGTACACCACCAGCAGGAACAGAATGCTCAGCCCGGCGTTGGTGTAGTTGTTCACCACGATGTGGTTCATGTTGGCGATCTGCTGGGCGCTCAGCTCGGCGCCGCCCTCGGCGATTTTGCGTTTGTACTCGCCGGCCAGGAAGAAGAAGCCTTCCAGCTGCGGGTTGTCGCTGAACAGCTTCAGGCCCAGCGCGTAGGTGGTGCAGATCAGCAGCCACACCGCCGGCAGCACGGTCACCCAGATGTATTGCGCGCGCTTCATCTTAATCAGCACCACGGTGCCCAGCACCAGCGCCACGGCGGCCAGCATCTGGTTGGAGATGCCGAACAGCGGCCACAGGCTCTTCACGCCGCCGAGCGGATCCACCACGCCCTGATACAGCAGGTAGCCCCACAGCCCGACACAGCCGGCGGTGCCGACGATGCCGGCCACCAGCGAGTCGGTTTTCTTCAGGAACGGCACGAAGTTGCCCAGCAGATCCTGCAGCATAAAGCGGCCGGAGCGGGTGCCGGCGTCCAGCGCGGTCAGGATGAACAGCGCCTCGAACAGAATGCCGAAGTGATACCAGAAGCCCATGTTGGCGCCCGGAATGATCTGGTGGAACACGTGGGCGATGCCCACCGCCAGCGTTGGCGCGCCGCCGGCGCGGTTCAGCACCGAAGGTTCGCCGATGTCGGTGGCGGTCTGCAGGATCTGTTCCGGGCTGATGACGAAGCCCCAGGAGCTGACCGCCGCCGCTGCGTGCACGGTCACGTCCTTCAGCGAAGCCATGATCATCGGCGCGTCTTCGGTGCCCAGGCGGTGCAGATCCGGCATGGTGATGCCCAGCGCCGCCGGCGGGGTGTTCATGGCGAAGTACAGGCCCGGCTCGATGATGGAAGCCGCCACCAGCGCCATGATGGCGACGAAGGACTCCATCAGCATCGCGCCGTAGCCGATAAAGCGCGCGTCGGTCTCATTGGCCAACAGCTTCGGCGTGGTGCCGGAGGCGATCAGCGCATGGAAGCCGGAGACCGCGCCGCAGGCGATGGTGATGAACAGGAACGGGAACAGGGTGCCTTTCCACACCGGGCCGGTGCCGTCGACGAACTGGGTCACCGCCGGCATTTTCAGCTCAGGATTGAGGATCACGATGCCGATCGCCAGTCCGACGATCACGCCGATTTTCAGGAAGGTGGCCAGGTAGTCGCGCGGCGCCAGGATCAGCCACACCGGCAGCAGGGCGGAGACAAAGGCGTAGCCGATCAGCGTGAAGGTGATGGTGGTGTCTTTAAAGGTCAGCGCCGGGCCCCAGTACGGGTCGTGCGCCACCACGCCGCCGAACCAGATGGCGGCCACCAGCAGCACGATGCCGATGATTGACACTTCACCCACGCGGCCGGGGCGCAGGTAGCGCATGTAGATGCCCATAAACAGCGCGATCGGCACGGTGGAGCAGACGGTGAACACGCCCCACGGGCTTTCCGCCAGCGCTTTCACCACGATCAGCGCCAGCACCGCCAGGATGATGATCATGATCAGGAAGCAGCCGAACAGCGCGATGGTGCCCGGTATCGGCCCCATCTCTTTTTTGATGATCTCACCGAGCGAGGCGCCGTTGCGGCGCGAGGAGATGAACAGCACCATAAAGTCCTGCACTGCCCCCGCCAGTACCACGCCGCCCAGCAGCCACAGCGTGCCGGGCAGGTAGCCGACCTGCGCGGCCAGCACCGGCCCCACCAGCGGCCCGGCGCCGGCGATGGCGGCGAAGTGGTGGCCGAACAGCACGTTCTTGTTGGTCGGCACGTAGTTGAGGCCGTCATTGTTGACCACCGCCGGGGTGGCGCGGCCGGCGTCCAGCTTCATCACCCTGGTGGCGATGTACAGGCTGTAGTAGCGGTAGGCCACCAGATACACCGCCACCGAAGCGACGACGATCCACAGCGCGCTGATGTGTTCGCCGCGGCGCAGCGCCACCACGCCGAGGCAGGCTGCGCCGAGTATCCCCAGCAGCATCCACGGAATGTGCTTTAAAATCCCCTCTCGTTTCATGAGGTATCCTTAATTCCAGTCTGCAAAATATGAATGAACTCGTCCGCTTGTAAGAGATGTCAGAGTGGCGCGGCGAGCCGTAGCGTCTTTCCCGAGGTAAGGCGGGTTTAGGAACAGCTCATCATCGCCGGGGGTTAGGGGGGAAGACAGGCGTATTTCGGTCAGCGGTCAGATCCGCCGGGTGAACGGTTGGATTGACGGGGTAAGCGGTTTGTTGCATAACCAACAGCCGCCCGTCAGCCGCTGTTGCCAATGCAGCACCCGCCCGCACCCGTCGGCTTTAAACTCCCGGTTTTTCAGCCAGATGCCTTAACGCGGCGGTTGGCACGCATCCTGCTATCGGTTTTATAACCAAAACAAGGTTTTCAATATTTGGAAATCAATAATGGTTATATGCGCGCCGCATAACGGCGCCGACGGTCAGAGGGAGAGAAGCATGTCAGCAGCAAACCACTCACAGCAGCCGATTCAGTTCGCCTACTGGGTGCCGAACGTTTCCGGCGGCCTGGTGATCAGCAATATCCCGCAGCGCACCGGTTGGGACATCGGTTATAACCGCAAGCTGGCGCAGATCGCCGAGCGCGCCGGTTTCGACTACGCGCTTACCCAGATCCGCTTCACCGCCGGTTACGGCGCGGAAAACCAGCACGAATCGGTGTCGTTCTCTCAGGCCCTGCTGGACGCCACCGAAAAGCTGAAAGTGATCGCCGCACTGCTGCCGGGGCCGTGGAACCCCACGCTGGCGGCCAAACAGATCGCCACCATCAGCCATCTTTCCAACGCGCGCATCGCGGTGAACATTGTCAGCGGCTGGTTCCGCGGCGAGTTCAAGGCCATCGGCGAGCCGTGGCTGGATCATGAGGAGCGCTACCTGCGCTCGGAAGAGTTTATCCGCTGCCTGCGCGGCATCTGGACTGAGCCCAGCTTCACCTTCGCCGGCGATTTTTACCGTTTCCGCGACTACTCGCTGAAGCCGAAGCCGCTGGCGCCGTTGCCGGAAATTTTCCAGGGCGGCAGCTCACGCGCGGCGCGCGACATGGCGGCGCGGGTCTCGGACTGGTATTTCACCAACGGCAACAGCGTGGAGGGCATTCGCCGGCAGGTGGAGGACATCCAGAGCAAGGCGCAGGCCAATCACCATCGGGTGAAGGTGGGGGTGAACGGTTTTGTCATCGCCCGCGAGAGCGAACAGGCGGCGCAGGCGGTGCTGCAGGAGATCATCGATCACGCCAACCCGGAGGCGGTGCAGGGCTTCGGGCACGAGGTGAAAAACGCCGGGGCGGCCTCGCCCGAGGGCGAGGGCAACTGGGCCAAGTCCACCTTCGAAGATTTGGTGCAGTATAACGACGGCTTTAAAACCAACCTGATCGGCACGCCGCAGCAGATCGCCGAGCGCATCATCGCGTTGAAAGACGCCGGGGTGGATCTGCTGTTGCTGGCGTTTCTGCACTTCCAGGAAGAGGTGGAGTACTTCGGCCGTGAAGTGATCCCGCTGGTGCGCGAACTGGAGCGCCAGCGGGCGGCGGCCTGAGCGTTCAACCCGTTTGCAGGGTTTGCAGCAGGTGGATAAAGGCGGCGCTGAGCGGCGGCGTGGCCGGCTCATGGCGGGTAAAGACATAAAAGCGCGCGCTGATGTCGATCCCCTGCGTCGGGATTTTCTGCAGGTGCAGCTGCGGGGCGTAGTGCGCGACGACCCGATCGCTCAGCAGCGCGATATAGCCCTGCTGCCTGACCAGGCACCAGGTCGCCAGAAAGGAGTCGGTCTCGACGATCTGGCCGTGCGGCGTGTAACGTTCGGCGATCTCGCGGATGGCGGCGTGCCCCACCGAGCAGGAGCGCGGCACCACCCATTTGGCCTCGGCCGGCGGCTGCCCGGCGGCGGTAAGATCGCCTCCCTGATAGAGCGAGAAGCGCTCGCTTTTCAGCGCCTGCATGGCCAGATCGGCGCCGCCCGCCGCGCCGTTCAGGCTGCTGACCGCCAAATCCAGCTCGCAGTTTCGCAGCCGGGCCAGCAGGCCTTCCGGGCCGTCCTCCACCACCGTCACCCGGGTATGCGGGTAGCGGCGGTTGAAGCCTTCGAGCACCTGAGGCAGGTAGCACAGCAGCGGATCGACGCTCATCCCCACCCGCAGGCGCTTCTCGCCGTCAGCGCTCAGGCCGCGCAGCTCGTCAAACGCGTTGAGCAACTGATTGGTGGCGGCGTCTATCCGCCGGTAAAACAGCTCGCCGACCGCCGTCAGGCGCACGCCGCGGTTGCTGCGCTCCAGCAGCCGCGCACCGATGGTCATTTCCAGCTCTTTAAGCACCCGGCTGAGCGTCGGCTGCGAGACGGCCAGTTTTTTCGCGGCCTCGTGCAAGCTTCCACAGTGAACGATGTCTTTGAACATCGTCAGATGAGTCAGTTTTGGCATGGTTTTCATGGTTGATCTCCCTGGAAGTGAACGGCATCAGCCGGAGCCGGCGATGCGGCTGTAATAGGCCTGTTTCATCATGCTGTCGTTCAGCAGTTTATTGATGGTCTGGTCGAGTACCGGCGTGGTGACGGAGGCCGGCATCAGCGTGGCGGTGATCTCCACGTCGTCGTCGCCAAAGGGTTCGATATCCAGATGCGAGATAAAGCAGTTTTCTCCTTGCAGCACCTGTTTGAATTTGGCCAGCGCCTCACGTTGCTCATGCTCGAAGGCAATGACGCAAATCTGGTAGGTGGATTCACCGTTAACGTCATTGAAGGGTTGTTTGTTGACCATATTGACCAGCGGGCGCAGCAGGGTATTGGCGGCGAGCACGAACAGCGTCGCGGCCAGCGCATCGCCGTACAGGCCGCAGCCGGCGCAGGCGCCGACCGCCGCGGAGCCCCAGAGCGTGGCGGCGGTGTTCAGGCCGCGGATGTTCATCCCTTCTTTCATGATGGCCCCGGCGCCGAGAAAGCCGACGCCGGAGACCACGTAGGAAATGACGCGCACCGCGCCGCCGCTGCCGTCGATGGTCATGGCCAGATGGACGAAGATCGCCGCGCTGGTGGCCACCAGCGTGTTGGTGCGCAGCCCGGCGGTGCGCTGGCGGAACTGTCTTTCGTAGCCGATGGCCGCGCCCAGGACGGACGCGGTCAGCAGCGTCAGCAGTGTATGAATGAAATGCATGATAATAACTCGATGTATTATCCGCTTATCATGAGC
Organism: Serratia sp. B501; assembly: GCF_051172315.1. Lineage (NCBI taxonomy): Bacteria > Pseudomonadati > Pseudomonadota > Gammaproteobacteria > Enterobacterales > Yersiniaceae > Serratia > Serratia sp. B501. The sequence continues at coordinate 317,682 of NZ_JBPIZB010000004.1, read as the reverse complement.
CACCCGTGGCGGGGTGACTCTTGATAAACAGGTAGTTAAGTTGGCGGGACCCGTCCCGCCAGGCCAGGGCGGCGCTCAGTGCGCGGCGGCGATCTGCCGGCTGAGCGTCTCGCTGATTTTGTCCGTCAGCGGCTGCATCCCCTCGCGGGTGCGCGCCTCGCGGCGCTGCGTGATGTGATAGCAGCCGTCGAGGGTGCCGGCGCCCAGCAGGAGGATGCGATCAGACATCATCACCGCTTCCTCTACGCTGTGGGTCACCAGCACGATGGAGCGGGTTTTGATCTGGCGCGTGCTCCAGATGCGCAGCAGATCGCTGCGCAGGTGTTCGCCGGTATAGACGTCCAGCGCGGAAAACGGCTCATCCAGCAACAGCAGCATCGGTTCTACCGCCAGCGCGCGCGCAAAGCCGACCCGTTGGCGCATGCCGCCGGAAAGCTCGCGCGGGTAGGCGTCGCGGTAGGGCGCGAGCCCGACCAGATCGAGCATTTTCAGCGTCTGGGTTTCGACCACCTGCGGCGGCAGATCCTGCGCCTGCAGCCCGAAGGCGATATTTTGGTAGACGTTCAGCCACGGGAAAATGGCGAAGGTCTGGAACACCATGTTGATCTGCGGATTCGGCCCCGAGACTTTTTTATCCCCCAGCATCACGGTGCCCAGATCCGGCGCGATCAGGCCGGAAAGTATGCGCAGCAGGGTGGATTTGCCCGAGCCGGACTGCCCCAAAATGCTGACGACCTCGTTATCGTAGAGGCGCAGGTTGATTTCATTCAGCACCAGGCGTTTTTCTTTACCGGTAGGCTGAACGCTTTTGCTGACGTTATTAACCGTCAGCAACGTGGTTTTTTTTACCATCATGATGTTTCTCCACTCAATTAAAAATATGAGCATGGAAAAATGGCCGATAGTTATCGCCGCGCAGGGGTAAAATAAATGCGAGCGCAAATAAGCCTGAGCGTTATCGGACTGTTAATAAGCGTATGCTGGAAGGATTAGCCTGTCAGGCGCGCCGGAGCGGCGTGCGCGGAGGCCATGCGCTGAAGGGGTAAAGCGAAGGGATGTAGTAACTGACGCATATCCTGACACTTTCAGGATGCAATGGGATGACTATTGCTCCTGTGACCTCAGCGATTCCAACAATAAAATAAACAACCAACTGTCGCCGTCCATATCATTCCCCCGTTATTTTTCGTGTGGCCATAATACGCGTGATATTGCCTGTGATTCAATGTGGTTAGGCGGAATTATCGCGGCAAAATGTAATTTAATATGAATGCGGGAAAGTTTTTCTTTATTTATTAAACGGGGCGTCAACGAAAATCATGAGAATGAATATAGACGCTATTTTATGGAAATATAAACCTGAATTAAACGAGAGAATAACAGGGCGGGCGCAAGACAAATAATGAACCGGCCGCAGCGCGCGCTGCGGCCGGTATCGGGTCAGAACTGATACATGATGCCGGTTTCGACAATGTCGTCGGCGCCGGCGCCGACGGCGTTCTGCCGTTGCAGCAGGTTGAGCTTGTACTCCACGTAGGTTGACATATTGGCGTTGAAGCTGTAGTTCAGCGCCAGATCCAGGTATTTGACCAGATCGGCGTCGCCGATGCCGGGCAGGTTACGGCCGCGCGTTTGCAGGTAGGCCACCGAGGGCGTGACGCCGGAATCGAAGTGATACTGCGCGACCGCCTCGACGGCGTCCGCGCGGGGGGCGAAGCCGGCGTAGCGATCGCCGTCGACATAGGTCATGTTTTCGGTGCGCGCATAGCTGGCCGCCAGGTAGAGGTTGTCCAGATCGTATTTCAGCCCCAGCGTCCAGGCCCGGGCGCGATCGCCGTCAGCCAGGCCGAAGCGCTGCTGCGCCAGGGTGCGCGCAGAGTTGGCGTAGGCGGCGCCAAAGTTTAGCCCCGCGCCGGTGTCGTAGGTGGCGGAAAAGGCGTAGCCATCGCCGTTTTGCGTCTGAATATCCTTCGCCCGCAGAGCGTCGTCCCCCCGATTCTTCCCCTGATATTGCAAGCCGAGATCCAGACCGTCCAACAGCCCGCCCAGGCTGCGGTTGTGGTAGGTCAGCAGGCCGTTGGCGCGGCCGGTCATGAAGTTGTCGGCCGCTTCGTAGCTGTCGTTGCCGAATTCGGGCAGCACGTCCGTCCAGCCGGCCACGTCATACAGCAGGCCGTAGTTGCGGCCGTAGTCCAGGCTGCCCCAGCGGCCGAACGTCAGCCCGGCGAAGCCCAGCCGGGTATAGCTGTCGCCCGGCCCGGCGCTTTCCGCCTGATCGAGCCCCGCCTGATATTCCCATTGGCCATACCCTGTCAGCCCGTCGGCGATCTGCGTCTCGCCTTTGAAGCCGAAACGGGTGTAGGAGCGATCGCCGTTATTGTCGGCATCGCTGCTGAAGTAATGCACCCCGTTCAGTTGGCCGTACAGATCCAGTTTATTGCCGTCTTTGTTGACGATTTCTGCCCCGGCGGCGGCCGCCGGCAGCAGGATGACCAGCGCCATCAGTAAGCTTTTATGTTTCATTTCACTACCCTGAGTTAACGAAAATGCGGCCTTATCCGGCCGGTTGCGCCCGCGCGATTTTTTTGTACAGGCAGCTGCGGATCCGATCGGTGAGGTGCCGCAGGCTGTCCCGGTTGCGCGCCGCGCGGGGAATATTGATGCTGAATTCGTCATCGATCCGTTTGCTGGTCGCGTCCAGGATCAGCACCCGATCGGACATCAGCACCGCCTCTTCGACGTCGTGCGTCACCATCACCATGGCGCGCGTGCGCAGCCGGTTGTCTCCCCACAGCGCCAGCAGATCGCTGCGCAGTTTTTGCGCGGTAAAGATATCGAGGGCGGAAAAGGGCTCGTCCAGCAGCAAGACATCGGGCTCTACCGCCAACGCCCGGGCGAAGCCCACGCGCTGGCGCATGCCGCCCGACAGCTCGCGCGGCCAGGCGTGCTCATAGCCGCTCAGCCCCACCAGGCGCAGCAGCGCTCCCAGCCGCTCGGCGATCGTCTGCGGCGGCAGCTTTTGCGCCAGCAGGCCGAAGGCGATGTTGTCGTACACCGTCAGCCAGGGGTAGAGCGCGTAGGATTGAAACACCATGCCGGCGTTGGCGCTCGGGCCGCAGACCGGTTTGCCCGCCAGGGCGAGCGTGCCGCTGTCCGGTGGGATCAGCCCGGCCAGCATGCGCAGCAGCGTGGACTTGCCCGAACCGGATTGCCCCAGAATGGTGACAAACTCGCCGGCGTGCACGGTCAGCGACACGTCGCGCAGCACGGGGGTAGGGCGCTTGTTTTCGCCGATAAACGTCTTGTTCAACCGACGGGCGCTGATAATCACGTCTTGAGTCAGCATGTTGTTCCCCCTTTGATCAGTCATATTTGAATTTGGTTTCCGCGATGCGATACAGCGGTTGCCAGACGAAGATGATGCACAGCGCCACCAGCGCGCACATCGCGGCGCAGCCCAGTGCGGACTCCGGGTTCTTGCCGGCGTCGGTGACGACGGAAATGAACGCGCCCAGCCCGGTGGCGCTGAGGGTGGTGCTGCCCCACTGGATCACTTCGGCGGCGATGGCGCTGTTCCAGGCGCCGCCGGCGGCGGAGATGATGCCGGTCACGATGTAGGGGAAGATCGCCGGCAGCATGTAGTAGCGCCACCAGCGGAAACGGCGCAGCCCGAAGGTTTCGCTGACCTCGGTGATCTGCGTCGGAATGGCGGAAACGCCGGCGATCACGTTGAACAACACGTACCACTGGGTGCCCAGCATGATCATCGGAATGGCCCACCAGCCGAGATCCTGATGATAAATGGCGATGAAGGCGGCGATCAGCGGGTAGAAAATATTGGGCGGAATGGCCGCCAGGATCTGGATGATCGGCTGGAAGATCTTCACCAGGCGCGGATTCAGGCCGATCCACACCCCCAGCGGCGTGAAGATCGCTACGCTGAGCAGCATGGCCGCGGCCACGCGCGCAGTGGTAAGCAGCATCCACTCCGGCAGCATGGCGAAGTACTGTTTGGGGAAGTATTCCCACAGCCGGTAACCGAACCAGACGCAGGCCAGCACCACGCCGAGATACCACAGGCTGCGCCACAGCCAATTGCCTTTGGCGGCGAGGCGAAACAGGCGGTGCAGGCCGAGGGCGTACCACAGCCGCGGCAGCTTGAACAGCCACAGATCAGCCAGCGCGCGCAGCGTGCGGCCGAGCGCCGCGCCGACGTGCGAAAAGGCCAGACTGTTGTAGAACCACGGATTGCCGAGCGCCCGATTGGCGGTGACGTCTTCGTATTTGAAGCGGGCGGTGTAACGCACCAGCGGGCGGAAAACCAGCTGATCGAGCAGCACGATGTTGGCGGCCAGCGCGACGATCGCATACAGGATCGCCGGCACGTTCTGCTGCGCCAGCGCTTCGGCGATATAGGAGCCGACGCCGGGCAGTTCGACCGAGCGATCGCCGACCGGAATGGCTTCGGAGGCCACCAGGGCGAACCAGGCGGCGGATTGCGACACCATGGCGTTCCACAGCAGGCCCGGCACCGAATAGATGAATTCCAGCCGCCAGAAGCGTTGCCACGGGTTGTAATTGAAGCTGCGGGCGGCTTCGTCCAGCTCCTTGGGCACGATGCGCAGCGTCTGATACAGCGTCAGCATCATGTTCCAGGCCTGGCCGGTAAACACCGCGAAGATGGCGGTGCACTCCAGCCCCATCACGCTGTGTGGGTAGAGGTTGAGAAAGTACACGGTCGTGAAGGTCAGGAACCCCACCAGCGGCACCGACTCCATAAAGTTGACGAAGGGCAGGATCACCCGGCGCAGCGGCGCATAGCGCGCGGCCAGCACGGCGAACACCACAGAAAACAGCAGCGACCAGGCCATGCCGAGGAGAAAACGCATGCTGGTTCTGAGCGAATAATAAAGCAGGTTCCAGGCATCGAGACTAATGGCAGAGACGTTTTGTTCATTGAAGTCGCCGTGCATGTCGCCCCACGCGCGAATAAAAAAGGCAATGAAGAAAACGCCGATGGCGATAACGATAAAGTCATTTAAATAAGACTTTCTGAAAACAGATGTACCCCGGTTATTTTGCATAACGCAATACCTTATTTTTCCCATAAGAAATCCGTCGGCGCTCGGGTAATAGGCCCGGCGACATCAGATAAATACCGCCACAGCGGTTGAGACAAACGTTATTTTCGCAGCGAGGCGATGGGCGGGCAGGCAGAGCGGGAAAGGCCGTCAGAAGGGGAGCGGTTGCCGCATTCCGTATCTTTCAGAATGCAACGTGGATGGCATTACTGAAAGGCGCCCAATAGCATTAGCGTAAAACTAAAACTTTCATCGCCCATAGGGCCCTCCTCGGTTTAAATATGGCACGGAGAGGGTAATGTGTTTTGCTAATAAAAAGCAATTGGCGGTGCGTGGTTTTTACGGTTGATATGTAACAGGATGAATATTCATTTTTTAATCGCTATATTCAGAAAATAAAATAACCTATTTTGATGGCGGTAAATGTGGTGAAAATAAATCGCGGCGAAATAAAACGGCGCGCCTGAATACCGCGCGCCGTAACATCAATAAACCTGCCTGCCGTTGATGCCGGCGGGGAAAATGCCGGTGGCGAAGAGATGCCCGTTGGCCTGGATCTGGTCGTCGGGCAGCATCTCCAGCGGAAACTCGGCCGCCAGGCAGCTGAGAAAGGCGTTGCGATCGTCGGTGGTGGTAAAGCCGATCAGATCGTAGAACAGCAGCGAGGCGATCAGCTGGCGATGTTCCGGGATGCGCCGCAGCAGCGCCGCTGACGGGAACGGCAGATGGAAAAAGAACGCGCAGGCGTTCAGCAGCCCCTGTTCCTTCAGCGCCTGGGCGCAGGGCAGCAGTTGGTAATCGTCGATGCAGACGATATCGCCCGGGCACAGGTGTTCGCAGGCGATATCGGCGAAACGGCGATTCAGCTGCCGGTAGGCGCGGTAGTTTTCCGGCGTGAAGTGCGCCTTCTCCGGCTGGTTGTGGAACACCGGCCACAGGCCGTCGTGGTAGTAGCCCTGATAGTGGCGGCGAAACTCTTCGATGGACAGCGGGAAGGTCACCTGATCGTAACCGGCGCCTTGACGGCAGTGGACCGGGCGCTGCGCGAAATTCTGCACGTCGCCGTTCCAGCCGAGCCACAGCCCCGGTTCGGCGTCGGCCGCCAGCGTCCGGCCGGCGCAGGCCAGATCCTTGCCGTCGCACTGCTTGTTGGAAATCAGCACCAAACGAGACATGGGGGTCTCCTTATCAGTGAAGGGCGCGCAGGGCGTGCGCCGCGCAGTCGGCGCGCCAGGGCGCTTGCAGCGCGGGGAGCGTGACGCGCAGGCCGCGCAACGCCGGATGCGCCAGGCAGCAGCGCGCCAGCCAGCTTCCCAGCCCGACGCCGCGGTATTCGGCGCTGACGAACAGTTCGCTCACCGAGGCGAAGGTGGCGTAATCGGTCACCATGCGGGCGAAGCCGAGCAGGTGGCGCTTGCGGTACAGCCCGAAGCACAGGCCGTGGTGCACCAAGCGCTCCGCCGCCGCCCGATCCGGCAGGCTGAGGAAACGCTGGATCGCGTCGATATCCAACAACTGCCGATCGGTGCTGATATGAAAAACGCCTTTGCGCCAGCAGAGCAGCGGCTGTGCGGGCGCCCGTTGCGGTTGCATATTCATGATTATCCTTAGGTTAATGAACCGGGTGGTTACAGCATCCAGCCGAGTTCGGCGGCGGTGACCTGTTCCTCGAAGCGGCGCAGTTCGGCGCTTTTGCAGGTGTGCCACAGGGTGCAAAACGCCGGGCCGAGCAGTTCGCGCAGCGGATCGCTGTGGCGGAACAGCGCCAGCGCCTCCTGCTGGCCGAGCGGCAAGGGCGCGGCGTTGTCGCTCTCGCAGCCGTTGGCGGCGGGCGGCAGTGGCAGCGGGTGTTCCAGCCCGTGCAGCAGGCCACCGAGCATTACCGCCAGCGCCAGATAGGGGTTGGCATCGGCGCCGGCCAGGCGGTATTCGATGCGCTGGTTGGCACTGTCGGCGCAGGGCAGGCGCAGCGCCACCGTGCGATTGTTGTGGCCCCAGGAGGCGCGCAGCGGCACGTGCATGCCGGGGCGGAAGCGGCGAAACGCGTTGATGTTGGGCGCCAGGATCGCCATCGACGCCGGCATCAGCGCCAGCATGCCCGCCATCGCCTGCTGCATGTTGTCGCTCAGTTCGCCCGGCGCGCCGGTCAGCAGGTTCTCGCCGTGCTCGTTCTGCAGGCTGATGTGAAAATGCAGCCCGCTGCCGGCGGCGTGGGCGCAGGGCTTGGCCATAAAGCAGGCGTGCTGGTGATGTTGCTCGGCAATCTGCCGCGTCAGGCGCTTCAGCGCCATGATCTGGTCGCAGGCTTCCAGCACGCGCCGGCTGTGATGCAGGTTCAGCTCGTACTGGCCGGAAGCGGCTTCGGCCACCACGCCGGTCAGCGGCAGGCTTTGCAGCCGCGCGTGCCGTTCGATGTCGCTCAGCAGCGCATGGTGGCGCTCGGGCGCATCCACCGCGAAGCTCTGCGTCGGGCAGGCTTCCGCCTCGGCGGGGCGCTGCGGATCCTGCAGGTAGAACTCCAGTTCGGCCGCCACCACCGGGAAGCAGTTGCGCTCGTGCAGGCGCTTCAGCACCCGTTGCAGCACCACACGCGGCTCCAGCTCGCAGGCGTCGCCGTCGGCGTTTTGCATCGTCAGCAGCAGCTGGGCGTGGCGTTCGGGATCGCGTGCGCAGGGGCGCAGCGTGCCGGGCACCGGCAGGCACAGCCGATCCGGCTCGCCCGCCCGTTGCCCCAGCCCGCTTTCTTCAATCACCCGGCCGTGCAGATCCAGGGCGTAGATCGACAGCGGGAAGTAGCAGCCTTTTTCCAGGCCAAAGGCTTCGGCGATCGGCAGGCGCTTGCCGCGCAGCTGGCCGTTCAGATCGTGCAGATAAATATCCAGCTGTTCGGTATCCGGATAGCGCTGCAGGTAGTGTTCCAGCTCTTTGCGGAAGGTGCGCGTCGGCGATGCGGGCAGCTCTGCCAGCAGAGGATTGAACCCGATGATATTAGAATGCATGGCGCGCTCCAGAACGAAGACCGGTCACGGCCAGAGGCAGGGATAAACGCATGAGACAACTCTCTTGTGAGGCCATAGCGGCGATGTGAAAAGGGTATCTGCGGCGGCAAAAACTGTCTGTAAAAACGCCGTAACGTTAACGGGGCGCGGAATAAAAATGCCGTAAAGAGCGCGGCGGGTTGGCCGGGGCGGCACGGTCTATACTGGCGAGACGGGCCGTAGAAGGAGAGATAACGATGAAGAGAATAGGGTTGCTTATCGCCGCGCTGGCCGCGTTCCACGCCACCGCGTCTTCCCCACAGGCGTGGGCCGAGAGCGAACGGGCGATGCGCGCCGCCTGCCTGAAAGCCAGCGGGCTAAAAAACGCCAGGGTAGAAGGGGAGATTATTCACTACGGTGATGACGTCGGCTATTCGGCGCTGTTTATCGGTGGGCGCTACCCGCAGCCGTTTATGAAAAACCAGCCGGGCAGGGAGCTGTGCTTATATCAGCGCGCCACACAGAAGGCGGCGGTGCAGGCGGTGGAGGGGAGCAACGCGTCTGCTCAACCTTGATGCTTGATGAGGTAAATAAAAATACAACCCACGGTGGTAATAATGGCCTCTACGAGCAAAAGTATAAAGTCCATCGCCAGCCACTTCTGTAGCTCAGGAGAGGCGGTTTTTTGCACGAAATCGTAGGTTTTCGCATCGAGCCAAACTTGATCCCTTATTTTTATTTTTTTCCTTTTCAGAATCCAAAGAAACCACTGTGCCTTCAATGAGGTACCTAGCATACCGAGGCCGTCGGCAAAGGCGACGTAGGGCGGAATAAAATGTCCGCTGCCGGCGTAACGCTGATAGAACGCGTCAAACTCTTTTTTATGGCGCCGGTAGCCAATGAACTGAATGAAGGCGCTTAAAACCAGCAGCGTTAAGCATAATATGACAAGGGTTTTCATTGAGTAGCCTGAATCACGATATTCTCGCTATCATCATAAAGATCAATGCCATGATGAAGAGCACGCCTTCCAGCGCCAAAAGCGTGCCGTTGTTTTTCATCCAGGTCTGCAAGCGTTCAGATGATGAAAGACGAACAAATTCATAGGTCTTGGCGGGAAGATATTGGTTTTTCTTCACCTTGATTTTCTTGCCGCAAAGGATCCATCTGAACCATTGGACTTTGATGGAAGTACCTAAAGAGCCAAGGCCATCGGCAATTGCGACGTGAGCAGGGACAAAGTGGCCCTGTTGGGTATAGAGTTGATAAAAAACATCAAACTCGCGTTTATAGCGACGAGAGTAAATATATTGAGCAAGCCAACAAACTAAGAGCAGCACGGCTGCAATAAGTGATGCTGTTTTCATAAGCCCCCGGCTAAGGTTCAAGGGGCGTTATGCCTTACTCAAAAAAGCAAAGATACACATCAACGCCAAACACCCCATTTTCAGCACGCTTAGGATGAAGTCTTTTCGAATCCAGCTCTTCAGATGTTGAGATGTGTTTTCATTCACGAATTCGTAGGTTTTAGGGCTCAGAAAAGCGTTTTTCCCTATCTTTATTTTTCTGCCATTCAATACCCAACGGAACCATTGTGCTTTGATAGACACACCGAGCAAACCAAGGTTATCCGCGAAGATGACAAATGGAGGCAAGGGATGGGCGCTTTGCACATAACGTTGATAGAATTCAGAAAATTCGTCTTTATAGCGCCGATAGTAAAGGTACTGCACCAGGGCGCTAATCAATGTCAGAGTGAAGAACAGGACGATAGCGATTTTCATTATTCACCAAAAATGAAACCAGTAATGCTGTCGGCGGCTGCACCGCCACCCCAACTGCCAGCTGCGCCACCCAGAGCAGCGCCTGCTATACCACAAGCTAAAATACCGGTACCAAACGTGGAGGCGCCTAAGACGATACTACAAGCCGTCATTGCTAACATCGCACCGCCTTCACCCCCCAAAATCCCCGCCGCAGTACTTGCCGCAAAATGACTGTATCCCTTCACCGCGATCTTGGCGCACTCCTGTTCGCGACCGGTGGTGCAGGCGTTGTAGACGTCGTTGGTGGTATTCAGCCCACTCAATCCGATGCCGATCCAGCCGCCGGCTTTCATAAACTTGGCCGCCCGGCTGGCGCTGTCGACGTAGTTCGAATAACCCTTGATGGCGCCGACGCCGGCGGTGCTCCATTCATGCACCAGCGATTTACTGGAGAGCCCCAGCGCGTGTTTGATTTGCGCATACTCTTTCATATTGAGTTGAGCACGAGTAAGGCGATTCAGTAACGGTTTTAATGTACCGAACAGCCGCGCTCGTTCCACCTGAAACTGGGTGCCAATCAACGCGCCACTCGTGCGGAACTGATTTTGGTAGGTTTTTTCAATCTCGACCAGGATATTTTTGATCTGGCTGAAGTAGCGTTCTCCGGCATCTGAAGCCAGCCCGACGACCGTTTCCCCATAGCTGGTGAAGGCGGCGATAGCGGCGTAATTGCGGTGCAAGAAGGTAGAGAAATCGCTGTCACCGGCTTTCACCGCTTTGCTGGTGCGGCTCTTGGCCTGCATCAGGGCGGCGATCTGCGTAGATTGATTATGATTGCGCGGATCGGCGACGATCAGCATTTGCCCCGGTTGAACCAGCGGCGTATCGGCATTGAGCTGCATAAAAAAGCGTGCCGCTTCCGATGGCTTGCCACCGAACAGGTAGTTAGCGTGGAAGGCGAGCGGGCCGGTTTGTTGGGCGATGCAATAGCCCGGTGCGATGCTGCTGGACTTCTGTTCCATGTCGAAAAGCCTCCTTATTTTTAGGAAACTTAACATTTTCTACAGGGTGGTAACAGGTTCTGGCTCACGCTCTCGATCGGAGAATCATCTGAAAATGCTGGTGCCGCTTTACCCGTCACTCCCCGCCATCTCCCGTTCGATTACCGTCGCCAGCGCCTGCGCGGCGGAAGAGAGTTGGTGCTGCGCCAGGCGGATCAGGCCCACGCGCCGTTCGATAATCGGGCCGATCAGCGGCACGCAGACCGCCCCCAGCTCATCCATCTGTTGCTCGCACAGCGCCGGCACCGCGCTGGCGCCGAGGCCGTTGGCCACCATGCGCCCGACCGTCACCAACTGGTGGCTCTCAAACGCCACCTCCAGCGTTCGCCCGCTGCGGGCCAGTTCCTGCTCCAGCAGCAGCCGCACCGCCGATGGCCGCTGCAGGGTGATGAAATCCAGCGTCAGCAGTTCCTTCCAGCTCACCTGCGCCTTGCGCGCCAGCGCCGAATCCTTCGGCACCACCGCCAGAAAGCGATCGCGGCACAGCGGGGTGAAGTGCAGGGTGTCGCTCGGCTCCGGCTCGAAGGCGATGCCCATCTCCACCCGGCCTTCGCGGATCATTTCAAACACCTGTTCGTTGATGACGTCGTGCACCGCCACGTTGATGCCGGCATAGCGATCGCGAAACGCCTTAAGGATCGGCGGCAGCGGGTTGCCGGCGAACGACGGCATGGCGGCGAGCGCCACCTTGCCCATCTGCAGGGTGAAGCGCTGACGCATCGCCTCTTCCGCGTTATCCCAATCCGCCAGCAGCTGGCGCGCCATCGGGAAGAAGGTTTCTCCTTCCGGCGTCAGCGTCACCCGGCGGGTGGTGCGCAGCAGCAGCGGCCCGCCCAGCGCGTCTTCCAGCCCACGGATCGCCAGGCTGAGCGCCGGCTGAGAAATATTCAGCCGCTCGCTGGCCTGGGCGAAATTCAGAGTGTGAGCTACCGCTAAAAATGCGCGTAACTGTTTGATGCTCATTTTCATTTTGGTTGGCGTTAACTCTTTGTTAATTGTCGGTTAACGAGTGATTAATAAAAATTCTAAATGAATGCGGCATAAAAACAAAATTAACAAATCATTTTTGTGACCTGAAGATGCCCTCACGCAAGCCAGGGCATTTCGCCCTGCGCCGCAACATGCAGGGGCAACGATATGGCAGGGCTCGACAAACGCGTCGGCAGCTACCAGGAAGCGCTGGCAGGCCTGACGGACAACATGACGGTGCTGGCGGGCGGCTTTGGCCTGTGCGGCATCCCGGAGAATCTGATCGAAGAGATCCGCCGGCGCGGCGTGCGCGGGTTGACGGTGGTTTCCAACAACTGCGGCGTCGATGGGTTCGGCCTCGGGCGGCTGCTGGAAACCCATCAGATCCGCAAGGTGGTGGGATCTTACGTCGGTGAAAACGCGCTGTTCGAGCAGCAGGCGCTCAGCGGCGAGCTGGAGGTGGATCTCACGCCGCAGGGCACGCTGGCGGAGAAGATCCGCGCCGGCGGCGCCGGCATCCCGGCATTCTTCACCGCCACCGGTTACGGCACGCCGATCGCCGAAGGCAAAGAGGTGCGCGAGTTCAACGGCCGCCCCTACATCATGGAAACCGCCATCACCGGCGATTTCGCCATCGTGAAAGGCTGGAAGGCCGATCACTTCGGCAACGTCATCTACCGCCACACCGCGCAGAACTTCAATCCGCTGATGGCGACCGCCGGGCGCATCACGGTGGTGGAAGTGGAAGAGATCGTCGCGCCGGGCGAGCTGGATCCGGCGGCGATCCACACCCCCGGCATCTATGTCGATCGGCTGATCCAGGGCACCTTCGAAAAGCGTATCGAACAACGCACCCTGCGGGCATAAGGAGAATTCGCATGCTTACCCGTGAACAAATGGCGCAGCGCGTGGCGCAAGAGCTGAGGGACGGTTACTACGTCAACCTGGGCATCGGCATCCCGACGCTGGTGGCCAACTACGTGCCGGCGGGCATGGACGTGATGCTGCAGTCGGAAAACGGTCTGCTGGGGATGGGCGAGTTCCCGACCGAGCAACAGCTGGACGCCGACATGATCAACGCCGGCAAGCAGACGGTTACCGCGCGCCTCGGCGCGTCGATCTTCGATTCGGCGCAGTCGTTCGCCATGATCCGCGGCGGCCATGTCGATCTGACCGTGCTGGGGGCGTTTGAAGTGGACGTCGAGGGCAACATCGCCTCGTGGATGATCCCCGGCAAGATGGTCAAGGGCATGGGCGGCGCGATGGATCTGGTGGCGGGGGCGGAGAACATCATCGTGGTGATGACCCACGCTGCGAAGGGCGGCGAGTCCAAGTTGCTGCCGCGCTGCACGCTGCCGCTGACCGGCGCCAACTGCATCCGCAAGGTATTGACCGATCTGGCCTACCTGGAAATTGAAGACGGCGCCTTCGTGCTGCGCGAACGCGCGCCGGGCGTCAGCGTGGCGGAGATTGTCGCCAAAACCGCCGGCCGGCTGATCGTGCCGGAGCAAGTGCCGGAAATGCGTTTCTGAAACGGGAGGTGAATGTGCAACAACGTGAAGTGGTGATCGTGGCGGCGACGCGCACGCCGGTCGGCAGTTTTCACGGCGCGCTGGCGCCACTGACGGCGGTGGAACTGGGCACGGCGGCGGTGCAGGGGCTGCTGGCGCAAAGCGGCGTGGCACCGCAGCAGATCGATGAAGTGATCCTCGGCCAGGTGCTGACCGCCGGCTGCGGGCAGAATCCGGCGCGCCAGACCGCGCTCAACGCCGGGCTGCCGTTTACGACGCCGGCGCTGACCATCAACAAGGTGTGCGGCTCCGGTTTGAAGGCGGTGCATCTGGCGGTGCAGGCGATCCGCAGCGGTGACGCCGACGTGGTGATCGCCGGCGGCCAGGAGAGCATGAGCCGGTCGCCTTACCTGATGGCCGGCGCGCGCGCCGGTCTGCGCCTCGGTCACGCGCAGATGGTGGACAGCGTGATCCACGATGGCCTGTGGGACGCGTTCAACGACTACCACATGGGCATCACCGCCGAGAACCTGGCGGAGAATTACGCCATCAGCAGAGAAGAACAAGACAGGTTCGCGCTGCGCTCGCAGCAGAAGGCGCAGGCGGCGCAGCAGGCCGGGCGTTTCGCGCAGGAGATCACGCCGGTGACGGTGCCGCAGCCGAAGGGCGAAGCGCTGCGGGTAGAGCGCGACGAACAGCCGCGCGACACCAGCCTGGAGGCGCTGGCGCGGCTGCGCCCGGCGTTTCGCAAAGAGGGCACGGTGACCGCCGGCAACGCCTCGTCGCTCAACGACGGCGCCGCCGTGGTGCTGCTGATGAGCGCGGAAAAAGCCGCCGCGCTGCGTTTGCCGGTGCTGGCGCGCATCGCCGGTTACGCCTCGTCGGGCGTCGATCCGGCGATCATGGGCATCGGCCCGGCGCCGGCCGCGCGCCGCTGCCTGGAAAAAGCCGGTTGGCGGCTGGAGGAGGTCGATCTGATCGAAGCCAACGAAGCCTTCGCCGCGCAGGCGCTGGCGGTGGGCAAAGAACTGGGCTGGGAGGCGGAGCGGGTGAACGTCAACGGCGGAGCGATCGCGCTGGGGCATCCGATCGGCGCTTCCGGCTGCCGCATTTTGGTGTCGCTGCTGTACGAAATGCAGCGCCGCGAGGTGAACAAGGGGCTGGCGATGCTGTGCATCGGCGGCGGGCAGGGCGTGGCGCTGGCGGTAGAGCGCCCGTAAACAACCGAGGAAGGCACGATGCAGTCATCTGACTATGCGGTACTGGGCGCCGGGCTGATGGGGGTGGGCATCGCCACCCACTTTATTCGCCACGGCCATGAGGTGCTGCTGTATGAACCGGATCCGCAGCGCCGGGCGGAAGCGCCGGCAGTGGCGAGCGGTATTCTGGCCGAGCTGAGCGACGTCGGGCAGTTTGATCGCGGCGAACGCGAAGCGGCGCTGGTGCGGCTGCGCGTGACCGGCGATCTGAACGCGGTAGCGCGCGCCCGGCTGCTTATCGAGGCGATCCCGGAACGGCTCGAGCTGAAGCACGCGCTGTATGAGCAGTTGGAAGGGCTGATCGCCGACGACGCGGTGATTGCCAGCAACACCAGCGGCTTGCCGCCGGACGAGCTGGCGGCGCGCATGACCCATCCGCAGCGGCTGCTGATCGCCCACTTTTGGCACCCGCCGCACCTGATCCCGCTGGTGGAGATCGTGCCCGGCAGCGCCACCGAGCCGCGCCATCTGGCGGCGGTGCAGGCGCTGCTGGGCGAGATGGCGCTGGAGGCGGTGCTGCTGGAACGCGCCGCGCCGGGGTTTGTCGGCAACCGGCTGCAGTTTGCGGTGCTGCGTGAGGCGCTGCACATCGTCCACAGCGGCATCGCCAGCGCCGAGGTGGTGGATCAGGTGATGCGCGCCTCGCTGGGGCGGCGCTACGCCATGGTCGGCCCGCTGGAGGCCGCCGACATGACCGGGCTGGGGACGGTGGCGGACATCGCCCGCCACCTGTTCCCGGAGCTGGCGACCGGCGACGAGATGATGGCGCTGGTGGAACAGCGGCTGCAGCGCGGCGATACCGGCCAGCGCAGCGGCCGGGGATTTTATCTTTGGGATGACGCACGCAGGGAACGCATTCAACGGCGACGGGCGCATCAGCTGCGCTTTGCGCTGAAACCGTAATTTCGCACGCCGTACCTGACAATAACAACGATAGCGAGGTGCCTGATGAGCGTTTTGATTGCCCTGGCAGCACTGGGATTACTGATGCTGGCCGCCTACCGCGGCTACAGCGTGATTTTGTTCGCCCCGATAGCCGCGCTGGGCGCGGTGCTGTTGACCGACCCCGGCGCGGTGGCGCCGACCTTCACCGGGCTGTTTATGGAGAAGATGGTCGGCTTCGTGAAGCTCTACTTCCCGGTGTTCCTGCTGGGGGCGGTATTCGGCAAGCTGATCGAGCTGTCCGGCTTCTCCCGTTCGATCGTCGCGGCGGCGATCCGCATTCTCGGCCGACGCCACGCCATTCCGGTGATCGTGCTGGTGTGCGCGCTGCTGACCTACGGCGGGGTGTCGCTGTTCGTGGTGGCGTTCGCGGTTTATCCGTTCGCCGCCGAGCTGTTCCGCCAGAGCGGCATCCCCAAGCGGCTGATCCCGGCCACCGTGGCGCTTGGCGCCTTTTCCTTCACCATGGACGCCTTGCCCGGCACGCCGCAGATCCAAAACATCATCCCGACCAGCTTCTTCGGCACCAACGCCTGGGCCGCGCCCTGGCTGGGGCTGATCGGCTCGCTGTTCATCATCGCGGTCGGTTTGCTGTATCTTGAACGCCAGCGGCGCAAGGCGCAGCTGAAGGGGGAGGGTTACGGCACCGATCTGCTGAACGAGCCGGAAACCCCGGACGACATCAACCTGCCGAACCCGCTGATCGCCATCCTGCCGCTGATTTTGGTCGGGGTATTCAACCTTGGCTTCACCCATTGGATCCCGCAGTGGTACGGCGCCAGCCACGAGCTGACGCTGCCGGGGCTGGCCAAGCCCATCACCACCGATGTGGCGAAGATCACCGCCATCTGGGCGGTGGAAGCGGCGCTGGTGTCGGGGATTCTGCTGGTGGTGGCGTTCGGCTTTCGCAATATTCGCGGCCGGCTGGCGGAAGGCAGCAAGACGGCGGTCGGCGGCGCAATTCTGGCGGCGATGAACACCGCCTCCGAATACGGCTTCGGCGCGGTGATCGCCGCGCTGCCGGGCTTTTTGGTGCTGTCGCAGGCGCTGTCGACGATCCCCAATCCGCTGCTGAACGAAGCGATCAGCGTCACCCTGCTGGCCGGCATCACCGGTTCGGCCTCCGGCGGCATGAGCATCGCGCTGGCGGCGATGGCCGATAACTTCGTGGCCGCCGCCCATGCGGCACACATTCCGCTGGAAGTGCTGCACCGGGTGGCCTCGATGGCCAGCGGCGGCATGGACACCTTGCCGCACAACGGCGCGGTGATCACCCTGTTGGCGATCACCGGCCTTAGCCACCGGCAGGCCTATGGCGGTATTTTCGCCATCACCCTGATCAAAAGCGCCGCGGTGCTGTTTGTGATTGGCGTGTTCTACCTGACCGGCATTGTTTAAAGGAGCGATACCATGAGTGTACAAGGCAAAACCGCGCTGGTGACCGGCTCGACCAGCGGCATCGGCCTCGGGATAGCGTCCGTGCTGGCCGCCGCCGGCGTGCGCGTGATCCTCAACGGCTTTGGCGATGTGGAAGCGGCGAAAGCGCAGGTTGCCCGGCTGGGCAGCGCGCCGGGGTATCACGACGCCGATCTCGGCGATGCGGGCCAGATAGCGGACATGATGCACTATGCCGAGCGTGAGTTCGGCGGCGTGGACATTCTGGTGAACAACGCCGGCATTCAGCACGTGGCGCCGCTGGATCAGTTCCCGGTGGAGAAATGGAACGCCATCCTCGCCATCAACCTGTCGGCGGTGTTCCACACCTGCCGATTGGCGCTGCCGGGCATGCGCGAGCGCAACTGGGGGCGCATCATCAACGTGGCGTCGGTGCACGGGCTGGTGGCGTCGAAAGACAAGTCGGCTTATGTGGCGGCCAAGCACGGCGTGGTGGGGCTGACCAAGACGCTGGCGCTGGAAACCGCCCGCACGCCCGTGACCTGCAACGCCATCTGCCCCGGCTGGGTGCTGACGCCGCTGGTGCAACAGCAGATCGACAAGCGCATTGCCGCCGGTACCGATCCGCAGCGGGCGCGCGATGAGCTGTTGGCGGAGAAGCAGCCTTCGCAAGCGTTCGTCACGCCAGAGCAGCTCGGTGAGCTGGCGCTGTTCCTGTGCAGCGATGCGGCGGCGCAGGTGCGCGGCGCCGCCTGGAACATGGACGGCGGCTGGCTGGCGCAGTAGTGAGATCTTCCCCGGAGCGCGCAACGCGCTCCGTCGTTATTTCCCGCCATTAATTAATTCCCTCGCGTGACGGTTTACCTGCGGCAATAATATTTATTTGTTATTTGCTATCTTTATTCCCAGATAATCACGCCGGGTTATTTTGGGTAAAAGATGCGGATTGGTTTATTTCGTGCTGCGGTTATTACATTATTTTTCTCCGTGTTACAGGTGAACACGTTTCTGCTGAAAATAAGCCCAACCTGAAATAATGGCAGATTATGACGTGAATTTTTATATCTTGCGTGCGCTGTTGACATCGGGTAATTATTTCCGCGTGGCTTAAGACCACCGTGTTTATAACAATAATTTTTTCGGGCAGGGGTAATAATGAGAAAGAATACAACGCCAATATTCATTGGCGGCGTCTTGCTGTCGGCGTTATCCGCCGGCGCACAGGCCGAGATCACCATTCTGGATAAAAACCCGCAGAGCAATGTGTTGCTGGCGCCGCTCAGTTTAAAGGTGGGCGGCAGCATTCGCCCCGAGTGGATCTTCAATAACGGCCCGGAGCCGGGCTATGACAAAAACGGTCACGACGGCGGCACGCGTTTTCGCTTCAGCGGCGACTATGCGCTGACGCAGGACACCTCGATCATCGGCTATTACGAGTGGGGCGTCGATCTGGCGCACGCGCTCAGCTGGGACGGGCACTACAATGAGGACGGCAAACGCGACTATCAGCGCCAGCTGTACGCCGGTTTCAAGGACGATCGTTACGGCACCCTGACCTATGGCCACCAGTACGGCATCTATTATTCCGTGGTCGGCATCAAAAGCGACGTCTGGGATAACGACGGCCACGCGGGCGGCACCGGCATCGGTATTTCCGGCGATTATGACGGCGGCAATAAACCGAAAAACAGCATCAAATACACCAATGATTTCGGGCCGGTAACGCTGTACGCCAACTATTTATTGCCGGAAGACGATCTGCACACCGCGGATAACCTGATTTACCGCCGCAAGGGCGGTGGCGGGCTGGGCTTCGATTATAAGGTGACGAAGGATTTCACCTTCAGCGCCGCCTACAGTTATACCGACGCGAAGATCAAAGATAATCTGTACAACGAAAAGGATTATCACCAGCAGCTGTCCGGCACCGCGTTGACCTGGCAGCCAAACAACTGGTACATCGTCGGCACCGCCAGCTATTACAAAGACTATGTGCCGAGCACCCGCCAGCGCACGCTGTCGCACTTCTTCGCCGGTGACGGCTACGGGCTGGAAGGCTTCGTCGGTTACACCTTCAATATCGACAAGCCGTTCCTCAAATCCGTTCAGCCTTACGTCGCGGCGGACTCGCTGCGGCTGAAGGGAGACGAGGCGTATCACGCCAACCACGTCTACCTCGGCGCGGGCACCACCATCGGCTACGGTCTGTCGGTGTATGTGGAGCGCACGCTGGCCAACAGCAGCGACAACGAGCCGGATTCCACCTGGATAACGGTGTTCTACGACTTCTGATCCGCCTCTTGCCAGGCCGGCGCGGGCGCCGGCCGTTCACATGCTGATCGCGCCGCCCGGAGATTGCCCGGCGGCGTTGCGTTCCGCCAGGTAGCGCGCCGGCGGTTTGCCCACCGCCTTTCTGAACATGGTGACAAAGCCGCTGGCGCTTTCGTAGCCCAGATCCAGCGCCACCGTCTGTACGCTCTCACCCTGTGTCAAGCGCTGCAGCGCCAGCATCACGTGCAGCTGGCGACGCCAGTGGCCGAAGCTCATGCCCATTTGTTGTTGCAACGTGCGGCTGAGGGAGCGCTCGCTCATGCCGATGCGCTGCGCCCACTGCCCGAGGGTGGATTTGTCCGCCGGGCAGCTCAGCATGCCTTCGGTCAACTGCCGTATGCGCGCGTCGTCGGATACCGGCAGATGCAGATTCTCGATCGGCGCGGCCACCAGCTGATCCAGCAACACCGCCGTCAGGCGCCCTTCGGCGCCCTGTTCGTCGTAGAGCGGTTCGAAGGTGGTGGCCTGCAGCAGCAGTTCGCGCAGCAGCGGCGAGACCGACAGCGTGCAGCAACTCTGCGGCAAGCCGGCGACGACGTGTTGATCGACGAACAGGCAGTAAGCCTCGGTCGAGCCGGCGCCCTGGGCGTTGTGCAACACGTTGCCCGGCATCCACAGCGCGCACTGCGGCGGCACCAGCCACAGGCCGTTTTCCACTTCGCAGCGGATCATGCCGCGCACGGTATAGATCAGCTGCGCCTTTTGATGACGGTGCGGCTCGACTTCCCAGTCCTGCTCGATGGTGGAACTCTGCACGGCGAACAGCGGGCGCGGCACCTGATCGATATCGATATTGCGGCGTGGGATCTGGACTTTCATGAGAATAATTCTCAATTTGGCGGAATTGAAAAGTATTGTGTCCTGATTGCGCAATGTGGTCTAGCGCCGATGCCGATAAAGTAAGCGCCAGTCCTAAACCCTTTCGCGAGGAAACTGATTATGTCACTCGATACCGCCGATTTTCCGCTGGTGTGGATGCGCCGAAACGGGCGCGATACCCAGGCCGAGCTGGCTGAATTCAGCGCGCTGCTGGCGCGCGCCGAGCCTTTCGTCCTGATGACCGATCGTAGCGTCGGCGATGAAGGTGAAGAGCACGATCGCGACGCCCGCACTCAGGTAGCGCTGTGGAAGCGCGATAACCGCGCGGCGCTGAAGCGGTGGGCGAAAGGCATGATCATGCTTGAACCGGACGACGCCAAACGCGCGGCGGCGGAAGCATTCGCCGAATACGGCGCCAGGTTCTGGGGCTATCCGATATTGGTGGCCGCCGATGAAGCCGCAGGCCGGATGTTGGCGCTGACATTACTGAGCAAATAAGGGGAACACCATGCACCAGCAACAGGTGATTGAGCAGCTGCTGGCCTGGATCGAGCAGAGCCTGGATCAGCCGCTGACGCTGGACGACATCGCCGCCAAATCCGGCTATTCCAAGTGGCATTTGCAGCGGATGTTCAAGCAGCACACCGGCCATATCCTCGGCACGTACGCCCGCCGCAGAAGGTTGACCGCCGCCGCGCGCGAACTGCGCCTGACCGGCACCAGCGTGGCCTGTATCGCCGATACGTACCAGTTCGATTCGCAGCAGACCTTCACCCGCTGCTTCCGCAAGCAGTTCGGTCTGCCGCCGGCCAGCTATCGTCGCAGCCAGGATTGGTCGAGCTACGGTCTGCAGCCGCCGCTGCGGCTGACCGAAGCGCCGCTGCCGCAGGCCGACATCGTGACGCTGCCCGCCATGCAGCTGGTGGGCAACACGCAACGCCGCAGCTTTACGCTGGGGCAGTTGGCGGCTTCCAAATGCGAGCTGCGTCGCCATGCCTGGCGGCAACTGCTGCGGCCGCAGACGCTGCCCGAGGTGATGTATGGCCTTACCAGCCTGGAGATCGACCGGCAGCGTCGGGGCTGCCCGCGCATGGCGTATACCGCCGCTTTGCCGGACGAAGGGGCGGTGGGGGAACGGGTGACCATCGAACAGGGGGAGTACGCCCGTTTCACCTATCAGGGGCAGGCGGAAGGGTTACAAAACTTTATTGTCCGGCTGTATGACACCGCCATGCCGCAGATGAACGCCATCCGCCGGCCAGGGCAGGATATTGAGCGGTTCTACCCGGCGCAGGAGGGCAGTTGCCCGCTTGGCGGCGCGGCGATCCGCTGTGAATATCTGATCCCCATTCGGCGGGCGGAGGCGCTGGCCGCCGCCAGTTAGGCGGCGGTTCTCGCAGAAAATCGCCTTCGTGGCGCGTCAGGTTACAAAAAATTGCGATATTACATCGGTAATGGTTCACACTTTGATTGATGTGCACATATAATGCGCATCCGGTCAAATCCCCCTTGGTTTTTCAGGCCGCAGCGCCGTTGGCTGCCGGCTGAAATTCAACGGGGAAACGTGGCCGTAGAAACCAATACCCATAATCGCCAGTGGCCTTGACCAACACGAAGATGAAAATGAGCATTCGCGCGTTATTAACCCTGTTTACGGCACTGGTTGCATTCAGCCAGGCTGCCTTCGCCGTCGTCTACCCGCTGCCGCCAAAAGACAGCCGTTTGGTGGGCGAAAATATCCAAATCACCGTACCGGAAGACAGCAAACTGCCGCTGGAGAGCTTCGCCGCCCAGTATCAGATGGGGCTGAGCAACATGCTGGAGGCCAACCCGGGCGTGGATCCGTTCCTGCCGAAGGCCGGCAGCACCCTGACCATCCCGCAACAGCTGATCCTGCCGGACGCGCCGCGTGAAGGCATCATCATCAACAGCGCAGAAATGCGTCTGTACTACTACCCGAAAGGTTCCAACACCGTGGTGGTGCTGCCGATCGGTATCGGCCAGCTGGGTAAAGACACCCCGCTGAACTGGACCACCACCGTGCAGCGCAAGAAAGACGGCCCAACCTGGACGCCGACCGCCAAAATGCGCGCCGAATACGCGGCTGACGGCGAGATCCTGCCTGCGGTGTTCCCGGCCGGCCCGGATAACCCGATGGGGCTGTATGCGCTGTATGTTGGCCGCCTGTATGCCATTCACGGCACCAACGCCAACTTCGGCATCGGCCTGCGCGTGAGCCACGGCTGCGTGCGTCTGCGCGCCGACGACATCAAGTACCTGTTCCAGAACGTGCCGGTAGGCACCCGCGTGCAGTTCATCAACGAACCGATGAAGGCCACCGTCGAACCGGACGGCTCGCGCTACGTGGAAGTGCACAACCCGCTGTCGGCCAACGAAGAGCAGCTGCAATCCAAGGATCCGGTGCCGCTGACCATTTCCGCGCCGGTCGGCAAAGTGCTGATGGACGCCGGCGTCAACCAGAGCGAAGTGGACGCGGCGATCAAGGCTCGTTCCGGTATGCCGGTGAAAGTGAACTGATCGCCTCGGGCTTCAGTGACAATACCAAGAAGACGCCTGCGGGCGTCTTTTTTATGAACCGAAGTGCTGTCAGGATATTTGCGCCGGCGCGTCTCCGGGATTAACGGTTTTTTTATTCCCCGCGCGTCAAAAATAAAATAGCCGCCGCGCCGGCGGCCATTTTATTTCTATTACAGGCTGCCGCCGACCGAGGTCGAGGTGGAGCCGATCGTCTCGCGGAAATGTTTCGCGTAGTCGGCCACTTCCTGCTGCGTATGCGTCAGGCCATAAAGACCCAGCCCCACACCGCCTGCAACGCCGCCGATGAGGGTGCCAACCAATTGGCCGACCGCACCGGCAATAAAGCCGCCTGCGCCTGCGGATTTGCCTGCAATCAGCGCGCCGGTCATGGCGCCGTCCAACAGCCCATCCCAGGCCGCGTTCAGATCGCCACCGCTAACGTACTGTTCTTCATATTGACTAAGTACTTTCATATACAATCCTTATAAATAAAAGGGTGACTTAGTGGGTTTAATTAAATTCTAAAATAACGCCGTAGCGCTATTTCACTTTAAAAATATAACAGCTGATATTTGATTGGCAATATTCTATTCAATGAAGGGTATTATTTGGTTAAATATAGGCGCATTCATTTTTGGCGAGTGTTTTAAAGAGGGGGATTGGGAATGTTCTTGGGAAAAATAGCAGATATCGCTGGAAGGTGAGAGGCAAAACCGCCGCCGGTTGGCGCAGCTTGTCACTATTTTCACATTTATTGTCTCGTCATCCGCACGGCGTTAGGCCCACATTGCAATTATTCCGATAAAAACTATCGCTAATTAATGGGTTATATAGCCCTTGCCGTCGTTAGCCATTGAAAAAATCCTCGCAAAAAATCCGCACTGTGAAAATAAGATCACACAAGCGTAACAAAAGGTAAACAAACCCCTCCTATATTGGCTGCTTCGCTTTTGTGAGGGAGTGTCATGCGTAACTGGAACGAACCGAAAAAGAACAAAGCGCACATCGAACTGATCCCGATGATCGACGTGATGATGTTTTTATTGGTGTTTTTCGTCTTGATCAGCCTGAACGTCATTCCGGCGCTCGGGTTGAAAACGCAGCTGCCGTCCGCCGGCAGCGCGCAACAGCTGAAACCGCAGAAGAAAGCGATTATCACGCTGGGGGCCGACGAACAGCTGCAGCTGGATGGCCAGCCGATCGCGCTCGACGCGTTGGTCACGACGCTCAAGCAACAGCAGCAGGCCAACCAGACCACCACCATCATCGTCAACAGCGACAAAGGCGTGGCGGTCGAGCGGCTGGTGGCGGTCATGGATAACCTGCGCCAGGGCGGTTTCTTCTCCGTCTCCATCGCGACACGGAAGCTGTGACATGTATCTGCTCTATCGCTCACGTCATCTTTTCAGCTGGTTGCCGGCGCTGATTGTCGCCGGCTGCCTGTTGTTCGCCAGCCAGCAGGCGGCGCTGAAGATCCAGCCGCGCTACGACGAAACCGCCATCGAACTGGCGCTGGTGGAGCCTGAACCGGCGCCTGAACCTCAACCGCAAACGCCGCCGGACCCCCAGCCCGAGCCGGAGCCGATCCCCGAACCGGTGGTGCCGGCGCCGGAACCGATCGTGGAAGCCAAGCCGGTGCCGAAACCGCAACCGAAGCCCAAACCCAAGCCGGTGAAAGAGAAAGCCAAACCGGTGGAAAAGCCTAAACCGACGCCGGTGCCCGCCGCCCCGCGCGCGCTGGTCAGCAAACCGGCGGCGCAGCCCGCGCCTGCCGCCCCGGCGGCGCCGAAGGTGAATGCGCAGGCGATTGAAAACGGCTATCTGCTGGCCTTGCGCCGCGAACTGGAACAGCGCAAGCGCTACCCGACCGGCCGTCAGGCCTCCCTCGAGCGCCCGCAGGGCAACGTTGAGGTGTGGCTGGAGGTCGATCGCAGCGGGCGGGTGGTCTCTTCCGGCATCGCCAACAAAGCCGCCAGCATGCTGCTGAATCGCGCGGCGATGAGCAGCCTGCAAAGCATCAGTTCAGTAAAGCCTTTCCCGAGCGACGCGTTCGCCGGGCAAACAACCAAAAGATTTACCGCGACGTTCAATTATCAGGCGCCTTAGCGCAAGGGTTAATCGTTTGATTTTTAAGGGATGCACACCATGAAATCGTTCAATCGTTCTGGGATCTATCTGGCGGTGATGTCGGCGATGCTGCCGGGCGCCGCGCTGGCGGCCGACGGCACCGACGTCGGCACCATCAGCGTCAAGGGGCAGTCGCTCGGCGGCGGCATGATGGTGCAGGACGACAGCGCCAAAGCGCGCTCCACCGTCACCAAAGAGGCGATGGATAAAATGCCGTCGGCGGCCAACGCCATCGACAAGCTGAAGTTCACGCCGGGCCTCAACGTCAACAGCAATGATGCCAGCGGCCTGAGCGGCGTGGACTACACCATGCGCGGCATGAACTCGGATCAGATCGGCCTGTCGATGGACGGCATCCCGATCAACGACTCCGGCAACTACGCGGTATACCCGAACCTGCTGGGCGATGCGGAGAACCTGGAAGAGGTGTTCGTCACCCAGGGCTCTTCCGAAGCGGACGGCCCGCATATCGGCTCCAGCGGCGGCAACATCGGCCTGGTAACGCGCCGCCCGGCGAAAGACTTCGGCGGTTTCGTCAAGCAAACGCTGGGCAGCAACAGCCTGAGCAAAACCTTCGCCCGCCTGGACACCGGCGAGTACAACGGCTTCAGCAACTGGCTCTCCTATTCGCACACCGAGGCGAAGAAGTGGCGCGGCGAGGGGCGGCTGTACTCCGACAAGTTCGAGATGAACTCGCTGTACGAAGACGGCAACGGCAACAGCAGCAATCTGGTGATGAAGTACAACCGCCAGAACAACACCAACTACAACACCCTGAGCAAGGCGCAGTTCCAAAACGACGGCCGCGACACCGACTATGCCACCACGCCGGAGTACAACAGCCGCGGACAGTTGAACAAGTATTACAAGCTCGAGCGCAACCCGTTCGAGAACTTCACGCTGTCGTTCACCCAGAAGCTGCAGTTGCGCGACAACCTGTCGCTGACCCTGCAACCGTATTACTACTGGGGCAACGGCGGCAGCTTCAACGGTCAAACCGCGTCGGTATTGTCCAGCACGTCGGACAGGGCAGGGCAGTACGATCTCAGCAACCTGAAATCCAACACCTACTACCGCCCGTCGTGGACGCAGACCTGGCGGCCGGGCATCACCACCAAGCTGAAGTGGGACATCAACGATCAGCACAGTCTGGATATCGGTTACTGGTATGAGCGCGCGCGCCAGCTGCAGACCCAGCCGTTCATCAGCATCAAGGGCGACGGCAACCCGTCGCAGATTTGGGGGCCGCCGGGCGGTTCCGATCAGGTGAAGGACGCCAACGGCAACACCGTTCAGGGGCGCAACCAGTACACCATCACCCCGGCGCAGAAGGTGTGGCTGCAGGATACCTGGTTCGCCACGCCGGACTGGACCTTCGTCGGCGGCCTGGCCTATCAGTACGTGGAACGTAAAGGGGACAATCGCGGCAGCCTGTACAACGCGCCGGAGAAACGCAAAGCCACCTATCATGAATTCCTGCCGAACTTCAGCGCCAGCTATAAGGTGAACCAGGAAAACCAGGTGTTCTACAACCTGACGCGCAACATGCGCACGCCGCCGAACTACGTGCTGTACAACGTCGGCGATTCGCTCAGCACCAAGCCGGAGCTGAGCTGGAACCACGAGCTGGGCTGGCGCTTCCAACAGGAAGACATGCTGCTGAGCGCCACGCTGTTCTACATGCGCTACAGCGATCGCCAGATCTCCACCACCAACGCGGCCGGCGACTACGAGATGATGAACATCGGCAACGTGGAGAACAAAGGGCTGGAGCTGGAGTGGAGCGGCCAACTGCCGCATAACTTCAATTACTACACCTCCTATACCTATACCCAATCGAAGCAGAAGAGCGACATCGTCAGCAACGGCGGGTTGCCGCTGCCGACCTCCGGCAAAGAGGTGCCGAACGTGCCGAAAAACCTGCTGAACATGACGCTGGGTTATGACGACGGCCTGTACTACGGCAGCGTCAGCGGCAAGTACGTCAGCGCGTTCTATGGCGATCTGACCAACGACGAGAAGATCGGCGGGCGCACGGTGTTCGATCTGGCGGCGGGGGTGCATCTGCCGGTGGACAAGAAAATCGTCAAAAGCGCCGCGCTGCGTTTTGGCATCAGCAACCTGTTTGACAAGGAATACCTGACCTCGGTGCGCACCACCACCTTCAACGCGGCGCCCTACGGCGGCGTGAAGGCCAGCACCCCGTATTACAACGTCGGCGAAGAACGCACCTTCAGCGTCTCGCTGGAAGCCACCTTTTAACTGAATGCCCCGCCGTCTGCCCGGCGGCGGGGAAGAGGAACCCTGTATGGACGCCAATCTGTTGCACGACATTATTTTCTACGTGATGTACGCCGCGCTGGCGATCGCGCTGGTGATCATCATCGAACGCACGCTGTACTTCGCCTACACCCAACGCCAGGCGCGCAGGCTGGAGCAGGCGCTGACGCCGGAGGTGCGCCGCGCGGCCGATCTGCCGGACGCGCTGACCCAGCGTAACAGCCTGCCGATGGCGGTGATCGCGCCGGTGCTGGCGCAGAAACACCGCGCCGGCGACCGTGAGGCGATCGGCGATCTGATCGATGCCCAGTACCTGCTGAGCAAGCCGCCGATGGCGCGCGGCCTGTGGCTGCTGGAAACCGTGGTCACCGCCGCGCCGTTGCTGGGGCTGCTGGGCACGGTGATGGGGATCATCGAAACCTTCAAGGCGCTGGCCGCCTCGGGGGTGTCCGAGCCGAGCCTGGTGTCGGCCGGCATGGGCACCGCGCTGTACGCCACCGGGCTGGGCATCGCCATCGCGCTGCTGTGCCTGGTGGCCAACAATTTCCTGCAGAGCCGCATGGAGCGCATCAACGAGCTGCTGAAGGTGCTGCTGATCCGCGCCGGTCAACCGGCCAGCCGTCCGGAGAGCGGCAGCGGCGAACAATGGGTTGACAGCGGAGCGCCGCGCTATGCCTAATGGCCATCCAGTACGGCGGCCGCTCGGCCGCCTTTATGCGGCATTGTGGAGCGGTTGTTTGTTGATGTTGAGCCAGAGCGCTGCGGCGCGTTTTGCTATTCCCGGTTATGAGCTGGTGTACACCGCGCCGGTGGAAACCGCGCTGCAGGCCGACGACCTGCGCAACACCGCCGAGGTATGGCGCGAGATGTTCGACGCGGCGAAAACCCGCATCGATCTGGGGCAGTTCTACGTGGCGAATCAGGACGGTTCGCTGCTGGACGGCGTGCTGCAGCACCTGAAGGCGGCCGGTGAGCGCGGGGTGAAAATCCGCTTTTTGCTGGAAGAGAAGGGCATTCGCCTCTCCACCGCCGAGACGCTGGAACGGCTGAAGGCGATCCCCAATCTGGAGCTGCGCATCATCCCATACCAGAAGCTGAGCGGCGGCATTCTGCATGCCAAGTATCTGCTGGTGGACGGCGAGCAGGCGTTCGTCGGCAGCCAGAACTTCGACTGGCGCGCGCTGGAACACATTCACGAAACCGGGCTGCGCATCAGCGACGCCAGGGTGGTGGGGCAGATCCAGGCGATCTTCGAACAGGACTGGCGGGCGCAGGCGCTGCTGGCGCAGGATAAGCCGGTGCCGACGCTGCCCGATTCGCCGCCGACGGCGCAGCCGCAGGGCAATTATCTGGTGGCCAGCCCGCGCGCCTACAACCCGGCGGGCGTGCTCGATTCGCAGGCCGAGCTGCCGCGTTTGCTGGCCGACGCCAAACGGCGGGTGCGGGTGCAGGTGATGGACTACGCGCCGCTGTCGTTTGGCCCGGAGCGCAGTCGCCCCTTCTATGCGGTCATCGACAACGCGCTACGCAGCGCGGCGGCGCGCGGCGTGCAGATCGAGTTGATGGTAGCCAACTGGAACACCAAAAAGCCGGATATCGCCTGGCTGAAGAGCCTGGCGCTGGTGCCGAACGTGCAGATCAAGGTGGTGACCATTCCGCCGGCCAGCAGCGGCTTCATCCCGTTTTCCCGGGTGATCCACAGCAAGCTGATGACCATCGACGATGAGATTGCCTGGGTGGGCACCAGCAACTGGACCGGCGGCTATCTGGACAACTCGCGCAATCTGGAGCTGGTGCTGCACAGCACGGCGATGAGCGGGCGGTTGGACAGGCTGTACCAACAGCTGTGGGACAGCGTCTACGCCGAGCCGTTGAAGCTGGATTACGATTACCCGACGCCCAAACCGGGCGGCGAATCCTGATAATCAGGGCGCATTAACCCGCGCCCCGCGTTGTTTACCGCCGCCAGCCGGCCTTCTCCAGCGCCGTCACCAGCTGTTCGGCGCTCAACCCTTCCGCCCGATGGCCGTTGCCGCTGACGGTATTGGCCGCCAGCAGCGCATTCACGATCGCTTCCTCCACCGCTTCCGCCGCCGCGGCGAACAGCGCCGAAATGTAGTCGTTGTTCACCATGCGCAGCGGCGTGGTGAAAGCGCCTTTATTGGCGTAGTCGGCGGGCGGCAGGCCGTCGTTGCCGGTGGCGAAGGCGATAAAGATATCGCCGCTCGAGTCCTCGGTGCCGCCGCCGGTGCGGGCGATGCCGATGCTGGCGCGCTGCGCCAGCCGCGCGCACTGGTGCGGCAGCAGCGGCGCGTCGGTCGCCAGCGCCACCACGATGGAGCCCATGCCGGGATGCGGCAACTGCGGCGTGAACGGCGAGGGGAGATGCCCCAGGTGGCGGCCCACCGGGTAACCGCCGACCAGCAGCGACTCGCGCTTGCCGTGGTTGGCCTGCACGATGGCGCCCACCGTCCAGCCGCCTTGATCGGCGGGCAAGCGGCGCGATGCGGTGCCGCTGCCGCCCTTGAACTCATGGCAGATCATGCCGCTGCCGCCGCCGACCGCGCCTTCCTGCGGCAAGCCGCCTCGGGCCGCCTGCTGCGCCTGGCGCACGTGCTCGGCCTTGACGTGAAAGCCGTTGATGTCGTTGAGCAGGCCATCGAAGGTTTCCATCACCACCGGCATATTCCAGTACACCGCGTTGTCGCTCGCGGGCAGCGTTTCACGCTCCAGCGCGATCAGCGCATCGCGCACTACCCCCACGCTGTGGGTGTTGGTGAAGGCGATCGGGCTGGTCAACAGGCCCGCTTCGCGCACCCATTCCAGGCCGGTGGCGTCGCCGTTGCCGTTCAGCACGTGCACGCCGGCGAAGCAGGGCGCGTGGCGAGCGGAGCCGGGGCGCGGTTCGATCACCGTCACGCCGGTGCGCACGCTGCGCCCGTCCGCCAAATCGGCATGAAGGCTGGCATGGCCGACGCGCACGCCGGGCACGTCGGTGATGGCGTTCAGCGGGCCGGGCGTGCCCTGGCCGATGGTGATGCCCAGATCCTGAGCGCGCTGCGTCATGGTTATTCTCCTTCTATTGAGGGGGTGGCGAGGGGCGCCGTCTGGCGGCCGCGCAAGTGGTTCAGCGCCAGCCCGAAGCCGATGATGCCGGCAATGATAATAAAGTCTTTCAGGCTGCTGGCGATCAAAATCGTCCACAGCACGTACAGGCAGCACAGCAACGCCACCGCTACCGGCAGCGGCCACAGCGGCATCAGGTACGGGTGATGGAAGTGGCGGCGACGGCGGCTGATCAGCGCCGCCACCGCCATGATGATGTACACCAGCAGCAGCAGGATCACGGTGAACGAGGTCAGCGACTCGAGATCGGAGCAAAACGCCAGCAGCGCCGAGGGGACGCCGAACAGCAGGGTGGCGATCCAGGGGGTGCCGAAGCGCGGGTGGATGATTTTCAGCGCGCGGTTGAACGTCGGCAGCCAGAAGCCGTCGCGCCCGCTGGCGAACATCATGCGGCTGAACTGCGCCACGATGGCGATGATGGCGTTGAATACCGACAGATAGATCGCGCCGCTCACCACCCGCGCCAGCGTCGGGCCGCCGAGCTGGGTGACCACATAACCGACCGGATCGGCCTGTTTGGCCATCTCCGCCAGCGACGGCGAGCCGATCAGCAGGGCGGTGAACGGCACCAGTTCCACCAGCACCACGATGACCAGCGTCAGCATGATCGCGACCGCCATCGGTTTGCCCTGCTCGCGCATATCTTCCGCCATGTACACCGCCGCGCCGTAGCCGTTGTAGGAGAACAGCGCGACCCCGACCATGGCGACGATCAGCGGCAGCGAAACCGGCGCCAGGCTGCCCTGCGCGTCCAGCATCACCGGCGCGATGAGGATCTCCGCGCTTTGATGCGGATGGCTGAAACCGAGCCAGGCGATCAGCGCCAGCACCGCCACTTCCACCACCAGAAAGGCGCCGGTCAGCAGGGCGTTGGCCTTGATGTTGAAAATGGCGCAGGCGCCGCCGATCAGCACGGTGATCATGCCGGCGGTGGAGGCGTCGAATGAGGTGCCCAACGCGGTATTCAGATAGGGCACGGCGCCGGTGGCCAGCACCGCCGGCACGAACAGCGCGGCGCTGAGAATAAACAGATAGGTCTGCAACCCGCACAGGGTGCCGAACAGGCGTTTGATGATGCTGTATTCGCCGCCGGCGCTGGGGTGCGCGGCGCCGAGCTCGGCATAACACAGCGCGATGGTGGCGGCGACGCAGGCGGCGATCAGAAACGACAGAAAGGCGCCGCTGCCGGCGCTGGCGATCGCAAGCGGCGCGATGACGAAGATCGAACTGGCCGGCGTCACGCCGGAAGCGGTAATCATCACTACGTCGAGGACGCTGAGATTGCCTTTGAAAGTGTGTTCAGGGGCGGACTCTTGCATGGTTAACGACTCCATTAACGTGTGAGTGAGTTATTGTTTTGCTGCACAGGCTGTACGCAGAAATCAAATGGAGCGCGCTAAATGCCGGGGAGCGTTGCTCCCCGGAAGTTTATTGTTCTTATGTGTTACCCCTGCCCCGACGGGAAGCTGAAACTGGCGCGGCGGGCGTCGCCGGAGGCCGGCCAGCGCTGGGTAATGGTCTTGCGTTTGGTGTAGAACCTGACGGCGTCCGGGCCGTAGGCGTGCAGATCGCCGAACAGCGAGCGCTTCCAGCCGCCGAACGAGTGGTAGGCCACCGGCACCGGCAGCGCCACGTTGATCCCCACCATGCCGATCTGAATGCGGCTGGAGAAGTGGCGCGCCGCTTCGCCGTCGCGGGTGAACAGGCAGGTGCCGTTGCCGTATTCGTGGGCGTCGATCAAGGCCATCGCCTCCTGCAGCGACGCCGCGCGCACCACGCCGAGCACCGGGCCGAAGATCTCCTCCTGATAGATGCGCATGCCGGGCGTCACGCGGTCGAACAGCGTCGGGCCGAGGAAATACCCCTGGCTGGGGCGGCCGTCGGCGTCCGTCACGCGCAGTTCGCGGCCGTCCACCAGCAGCTCGGCGCCTTCGGCCACGCCCTGATCGATATAGCCTTTCACCTTCTGATAATGCTGTTGAGTCACCAGCGGCCCCATGTCGTTGCGGTTGTCGCTGCCGGGGCCGACGCGCATGGCGGCCATCTGTTGCCGCAGCCCGGCGATCAGCGCGTCGGCGGTGCCGTCGCCCACCGCGACCACCAGCGGGATGGCCATGCAGCGCTGGCCGCAGGAGCCGAACGCCGCGCCCATCAGCGCGCCGACCGCGCCGGGGATATCGGCGTCCGGCAGCACCACCGCGTGGTTTTTGGCGCCGCCCAGCGCCTGCACCCGTTTGTTCTGGCCGCAACCGGTGTGATAGATGTGTTCTGCGACCGGCGTCGAACCGACGAAGCTTATCGCCTTCACGCGTCCGTCATGCAGCAGCGTCTCCACCGCTTCGCGATCGCCGTTGACCACGTTGAGCACCCCCGGCGGCAGCCCGGCCTCCGCCGCCAACCGCGCGATATACAGCGTGGCTGAAGGGACGCGCTCGGAAGGTTTCAGTACGAAGGTATTGCCGCAGGCGACCGCCATCGGCCACATCCACAGCGGCACCATCGCCGGGAAGTTGAACGGGGTGATGCCCGCTACCACCCCGAGCGGTTGAAACTCGCTCCAGCTGTCGATGCCCGGGCCCGCCTCTTTGCTGTGTTCGCCTTTCAGCAGTTCCGGCACATAGCCGGCGTATTCGATATTCTCGATGCCGCGCTGCAGTTCGCCCAGGGCGTCGCTGAGCACTTTGCCGTGCTCGGCGGTGATCAATTGGCAGATGGCGTCGGCGTGCTGCTCCAGCAGATCCTTGAGCTTCATCATGATGCGCGCGCGCTTCAGCGGCGGTGTGTCGCGCCAGGCGGGGTAAGCCTGCTCGGCGGCGGCGATGGCGCGCTCCACCGTGGCACGGTCGGCCAGCAGCACCTCCTGCGCCGATTGGCCGGTGGCCGGGTCGTAAACCGGCTGGCTGCGTTCGCCGGCGGCGGCGGGTTCGCCGTTGATCCAATGGGTAATGGTCATGGTTCGCTCCTTATTCGGTGGCGTTGAGGGCATCGCCGACGGCGTTGATCAGCGCATCGATCTGCGCTTCGCTGCTGATGAACGGCGGCGCCAGTTGCAGGGTGTCGCCGCCGTAGCGCACGTAAAACCCGCTTTCCCAGCAGCGCATCGCCGCTTCGAAGGGCCGCCGCGCCGGTTCGCCGGGCCGCGCCGCCAGCGTGATGCCGGCTGCCAGGCCGATATTGCGAATGTCGGCGACGTGTTTGGCCCCCTGCAGGCTGTGCACCGCGCGCTCGAAATAGGGCGCCAGCGCCTGTACGCGCTCCACCATCTGTTCGCGCTGCAGGATGTCCAGCGTCGCCAGCGCCACCGCGCAGCTGACCGGATGGGCGGAGTAGGTGTAACCGTGCGGGAATTCGAGCTGGTAGTCCGGCTCGCCGCCGTTCATGAAGGTTTGGTAGATCTCCGGCCGCACCACCACGGCGCCCATCGGCTGCGCGCCGTTGGTCACCTGTTTGGCGATGTTCATGATGTCCGGCGTGACGCCGAACGCCTCGGCGCCGGTCATCGCGCCGCAGCGGCCGAAGGCGGTGATCACTTCGTCGAAGATCAGCAGAATGTCATGCTGGGTACAGATCTCGCGCAGGCGCTGAAGATAGCCGACCGGCGGCACGATCACCCCGGCGGAGCCGGAGAACGGTTCGACGATCACCGCGGCGATCGTCGAGGCGTCGCGCAGCGCGATGATGCGGTTGAGCTCTTCCGCCAGCTCCGCCCCCTGTTGCGGCATGCCGCGCGAAAAGGCGTTGCCGGCCAGCAGGGTGTGCGGCAGATGGTCCGCCTCGGCGCCGGTGCCGAACGTCTTGCGGTTGCCGGCGATGCCGCCGACCGAGATGCCGCCGAAGTTAACGCCGTGATAGCCCTTTTCCCGGCCGATAAAGCAGGTTTTGCCCGCCTGGCCTTTGGCGCGCCAGTAAGCGCGCGCCATTTTCAGCGAGGTGTCCGCCGCTTCCGAGCCGGAGCCGGTGAAGAACACGTAATCCAGCCCCGCCGGCGTCAGCGCCTTGATTTTGTTGGCCAGCTCGAACGACAGCGGGTGGCCGAACTGAAACGCCGGCGAGTAATCCAGCGTCGCCAACTGACGCTGGGCGGCGTCGGTGATTTCCTGCCGGCCGTGCCCCAATCCGCAGCACCACAATCCGGACAGGCCGTCGAAAATCTTTCTGCCGTCGTGGCTGGTGTAATACGCCCCTGCGGCCTGAGTAATGATGCGCGGCTGCGCTTTAAAATTGCGGTTGCCGGTAAAAGGCATCCAATGGGCTTCTAACCCTTCGGCATCGAGACGATTAAGCGAATAATTTTCAGCGGCCATGTTTTCCTCCGGGCAGGAAAATAAGTGCGATTAATTAAATAAAATGAGTTGTTAACGAATTGTTGTGCGAAATTGACTATGTACCGCTTGTTCTCTACTGTGAATAATCATATGTCGAAACTTACTTAAGGTTTTATGCAAGTAAAAAAGCGCGCGTTGCTGGGACAATTGTCGGATATGGATCTGCGTCTGCTGCGGGTATTCAAGGCCGTGGTCGATTGCGGCGGCATGAGCGCCGCCGAACTGGAGCTGAATATCAGCCTGTCGACCATCAGCAAGCACATCAAGGATCTGGAGCAGCGGCTGGGCCTGACGCTGTGCCAGCGCGGGCGCGAGGGCTTTGCGGTCACCGACGAGGGGCTGATTATCTACCAGGAAACCGTCAACCTGCTGGCGGCCACCGAGGCGTTCCGGCGCGGGGTGGATGAGGTGCACCAGCGCATGGGCGGGCAGCTGCACGTGGCGATATTCGACCATACGGTCAGCAATCCGCAGGCGCAGATCGGCCGGGCGATCGCGTTATTCAGCGAGCGCGCGCCGGAGGTTTCTTTGCAAATGTACGTGGAGCCGATTAATACCATTGAACGTGGCGTTATTGACGGGCAATTTCAGGTTGGCGTTATTCCCATGCACCGCAGCGCGGAAAGTTTATCTTATCATTCGTTATTCAGTGAGAGGATGTTCTTATATTGCGGCGCGCAGCATGAATTATTTTCCGCCCGCCATGAAACATTAAATTGGGATCTGCTGCACAATTATGCTTTCGCCGGATTGGGCTACCATTCGCCGAATATGGAACTGAGCCTGCAGCAACATTTGCATCGCAAGGCGACGGGGTTCGCGCAAGAGTCGATCGCCACGCTGATCCTGTCCGGCAAGTACGTCGGCTTTTTGCCGGATCACTACGCGGCGTTTTTTGTGGCGCAGAACCTGATGCGGGCGATTAAACCGGCGCTGTTCCGCTATCACTGCGAGTACTCCAGCGTCCTGCGCCGCTCGCCGGTGCCGCAACGGGTGGTGAAGCTGTTCCATGAGTGCCTGCTGGCGGCCCACGGAACAGCGTGACGCTTACTGCTCTTTCTTCTTGCCGAAGATTCTGATCAGCGCGCCGACCAGGATGCCGACCGCGATGCCGGCGAAGATCCAGCCGATGATGCCCATTTCCTTAACTCCTGCTAGTGCGTTGATCTGATTATATAATCATTCGATGCGAAACGCCTCTTCGATCATCCGTTGCCGCTGCGCCGGCGCATAGTCGATCCAGGAATTCTTGCTGTTGGATTTCTCCAGCGCCACCGCCAGCTCCTGGCCGGAAATCGGCAAATCGTCCTGCCAGAACGGCGCGATGGCGTGGCGGGTGATGAAATCGGTCAGGTAGCTCTCCGGGCTGCCCTGCCAGTGCGGGTACAGTCTGGCGGCCAGCTCGGCCATCAGCGCGCGCTGCTGCGGCTGTTCGCTGCTTTCCAACAGGGCGAGGAACGGCAGCAGCAGGCGACCGCAGACCTGCCCGTGGTGGTAGTCGCGCAGCGCGCCGATCTCGCCGGCGATGCCGTGAATGACCCCCAGCCCGGCGGCGCTCAGCGTCAGCCCGCCGAGGTAGGAAGCCTGCATAATGGCTTCGCGCGCCGCGTCGCTGCGGTTGAGCGCCGGCCAGGCGGCGAGGAAGTGGCGGATGCCGTTCAGCGACATATCGCGCGTCATGGCGCCGGCGGTTTTCGACAGATAGGCCTCGAACAGGTGGGTGAAGGCGTCGATAGCGCAGTAGGCCAGCACCTTTTCTGGGGCGCCCGCCAGCAGCTGCGGATCGAGAATGGCGGTGTGCGGCACGAAGTTGTTATGGCGCAGCGAGGCTTTCACCTTGCTGACCTGGGTATCGGTGATCACCGCGTTCTGGGTCACCTCGCTGCCGGTGCCGGCGGTGGTGGGAATGGCGATCAGCGGCAGGGTGGCGCCGCTGATTTTGCTGTCGCCCACCTTTTCCATATAGCGCAGCGTTGGCAGCGGGTGCTCAACCAGCGCGGAGAACGCTTTGGCGGCGTCCAGCACGCTGCCGCCGCCGATGGCCACCACGCGCCGCGCCTGGCCGCGCCAGCGCGCCACCCAGGCGTCGATTTCCTGCGGCGACGCCTCGTGGCTGACGATTTCGGTGCCGATGAGCAGCGGCGCCAGCGCTTCGCGCAGGCCGGCGTACACCGGGCCGTTGAGAAAAGAGCGGCAGCTGAACAGCAGCGTCGGCTGCGGGTCGGCAAGCAGCAGCGGCGGCAGCTGCTGGATGCTGCCGTGGCCGAACCAGGTCTGGCGGTTGGCGATGATGTGGCTGACGGACATGAGGTCTCCTTGACGGCGTTGCAGGTCGCGATGCCACAGCATAAGCCAGCGGGCGCGGAGCGGCCACCGCTTTCCCCGCCGCGGCAACCTGTGAGTTGTTTAACATGTAAACGATCGCGCTCTTGCATTTCGGCGCTGCGGATGCTTTTTTTAACAGTACCGGCCGTCGTGCGGCCAACCCCATCCGAAATCGGTAGATTGTTAATGTGTTAATAATGGCGAGGCGGGTATGGAAATTCAGGTTGAACGCTTGTCTGCGGTGATCGATGCGGTGGCCAGCCCACGCTTTTATCCCAGCCTGTTGAACTGGCTAGAAGGGTTTTTTGCCTTCGACAACGCCATCGTCTATGCCTTCGAACGCGGCCGGCCGCCGCGCTGCCTGATTAAAACCGAGCGCGAAAACAGCGACGCGGTCAATCAGCTCTACCAGCAGGGCGCCTACCTGCAGGATCCGTTTTACCGCGCGCTGAACGACGGCGGCGAAGGCGAGGTGCTCACGCTGCGCCAGCTGGCGCCCTGCGGGTTTTATCACAGCGACTATTACCGTAATTTTTATCGCAAGACCGGCTGGCACGACGAGGCCGGCGTGCTGCTGCAGCTGACGCCGGAGCGCGGGCTGGGCGTCTTTTTCGGTTCGGCGCGCCGCACGGTGGCGGTGCGTTACCCGCAGCGGGCGGATCTGCGCAGCGCGTTGACGCTGGTGAAAAGCGTGGCGCGGCTGCACGGCGAAGTGGTGGCGGCGGCGGCCGAGGCCGCGACGGTGAACGATGACGGCGCCCAGGCGCGCTATCTGCTGACGCCGCGCGAGCGCGAGATTGTCGATCTGATCCTCGCCGGCTGCGGTTCGCAGCAGATCGCCGACCGGCTGTTCATCAGCCTCGGCACGGTAAAAAACCACCGCAAGAACATCTACGGCAAGCTGAACATCGGTTCGCAGGCCGAACTGTTCAGCCTGCTGCTGGCCGCCCCGCAGCGACGCAGCGCGTGAATGTTAATTTTTTGTAGCGAATGACCCTAAGGGGACATAGCGGCACGGCTGCTGCCTCCCGATAATCCGATGTCATGGCATAGGCAATCGGGAGTGCGGCAGTGAACAACGAAATCGAGTCCTTAACCTACTACGCGGCGACCAAAAAATACGATCTGCGCTTCCCGACGTTGGAAGAGGATCTGGACGTTGACGTGGTGATCATCGGCGGCGGCTTCTCCGGCATCAACACCGCGCTGGAGCTGGCGGAGAAGGGCATCACCAACATCGCCATTCTCGAGGGCCGCTATCTGGGCTACGGCGGCACCGGGCGCAACGGCGGCCAGGTGATGGCCGGCATCGGCCACGATCTGGAGAAGATCAAACGCCACGTCGGCCCGTCCGGGCTGGAAACCATCTTCAAGATCAGCAACCTCGGCGCCGGCATTATCCGCGAGCGCATCAAGAAATATGACATCGACGCCGACTTCTGCTTCGGTTACGGCTACCTCGGCAGCAACGCACGCCAGGAGAAGACCCTGCGCGGCTGGCTGAAGGAGTTCAGGGCGGTGGCGCCGCAGGAAGAGATCGAACTCTACACCGGCGCGGAAGTGAAGCAGGTGGTGGGCTCCGACGCCTACACCTGCGCGCTGAAACACATGGGCGGCGGCCACGTGCATTCGCTCAATCTGTTGCTGGGCGAGGCCAAGGCGCTGAGCGGCTACGGGGTGAAAATCTTCGAGAACAGCAGCGTGCTCGACGTGGAGTATGGCCCGCGCATCACGGTGCGCACCGCCATGGGCTCGGTGCGCGCCAACAAGATGCTGTGGGCCTGCAACGGCTTTCTCAACGGCATGGAGCCGCAGATCTACCGCAAGACTATCAATACCTACGCCTTCCAGCTGGCCACCGAGCCGCTGTCTGACGATCTGATCCGTCAGATCAGCCCGATCCGCGGCGCCTACAGCGACATCCGCCCGGTGATCGACTATTACCGGGTGACCAACGAGAACCGGCTGCTGTTCGGCAGCGCCACCCGCCTGATCGAATACTTCCCGTCGGATCTCAAGGCCTGGAACCGCAACCTGATGCTGAAGGTGTTCCCGTACCTGAAAGACGTGAAGATCGATCTGGCCTGGGGCGGCCCGCTGTGCTGCAGCGCCAACCTGTTCCCGCAGATCGGCACGCTGCCGGATCGCGACAACGTGTTTTACGTGCAGGGCTACTCCGGCTTCGGCGTGACGCCGAGCCACATCGTGTGCAAGGTGCTGGCGGAGGGCATGAGCGAAGGATCCGATCGCTACGATCTGATGAGCTCGATCCCGCACGTCAACATTTTCGGCAAGGACAAGCTGCGGCGGGTGATGACCACCGCCGGCAAGGTTTGGCACCAGACATCCGGCTACTGGAAAGGCCGCCGTTAACCCTCAGAGGAGAATCACATGAAACCGTTACTGCTTAAACAACCGCTGCCGGAACTGCTGGAGATCGGCAGCGTCAGCAACCTGGGCGCCACGGTGATCGCCGGCACGCCGAACGTCGGCGTGGCCAGCATCTTCGGCGAACCGACCGACAACCTGAACTGCGGCGTGTTCAGCTGCACCCGCGGCAGCTTCGTGATGGAGTACCCGTTCGCCGAGCACGCCACGGTGTGGGAAGGCAGCGCCACCCTGACCAACGAACGCACCGGCGAGTCGGTGCAGTATCAGGCCGGCGACTCCTGGTTCGTCGAGAAGGGCACCCCGGTGCGCTGGGACATCACCTCGGACCGCTTCGTCAAACACTACCTCGCCATCGTCGAAGGCTGACGCCGTCATGCCCCCTCAGCCTGCTGAGGGGGAACGCCTTAGCCTAACGCCCGCGCAATAAAATCGGTCACCCGCTTGAGGATCTGATCCTTATTGGTTTCGTTAAAGCTCTCGTGCCGCCCGCCCGCATTGATCAGCTGTTCGAAGTCGTCGCCCCGCAGACGGTCGAGCGCGGTTTGCGTTTCGCTCATCAGCACCAGCCGATCGTCGTCGCCGTGGATCCACAGCGTGGGCAGCGCGCCGAAGCCCGGCCCGGCGTTGATGGCGGCGAGCATCCGCTGCATGGCGCGCAGGGTGGGGCGCTTGAACGGCCCGTGCCACACCAGCGGATCCTCCTGATAGGCCGCGCCGACCGCCGGATCGCGCGCCAGGGTGGCGGTATCCAGCGGCGCGTCGGGGATCGTCGGCAGTTCGGCCAGATCGGAAATCGCCGTTCTGTCGCCGAGCAGCGGGCCGGACAGCACCAGCGCGCGCACTTCCTCACCATGGCGCTGCACGTAGCGGGTGGCAATCATGCCGCCCATCGAGTGGCCGATCACCACCAGCGGCAAGGTGGGATATTGCTGCCGGAAATGGTTGACCACGCGCTGCACGTCGTCGACCACGGCGTCATAATCTTCGATCAGCACGCGTTCGCCCTGCGACAGGCCGTGGCCGAGATGGTCGGGGCCGAACACCCGCGCGCCCTGCGCCTGCAGCGTGCGCGCCACGTATTGATAGCGGCCGAGGTGCTCGCCGTAGCCGTGCACCAGCAACGCCAGATAGCGCGGCTTGTCGTTTCCCCAGTCGTGCACGGCGATGTCGCCGTGACGGCCTTTGATAAAGCTGACGGTTTGTTCGGACATGTTATTGTTCTCATGGTGGTAGGGTTGCCCTTCAGCGTAGCGGCTGGCGGCGAGGTTGTCAGGGGCGCCGGGTGCGGCGCCCGCAGAGAGGGGGGTTACAGGCCGAACTGGCGTGCCAACTCGTCGAGCGCTTCACGCTGGAAGCGGTTGAACGCGTCGCGCGGCTGCTGTTGCTGGATGAACGCCAGCAGCGGATCCTGGACTTCCGTGCGCACGCCGCTCAGCTGTTCCATCACCGCCAGCCCGCAGAACGGCACGTAGGATTCGGCGTAGCCGCCTTCATGCACCATCACCAGTTTGCCGCCGCACAGCCGGTCGGCGGCCTCCTGCACCAGCGCGGTCATGGCGCGGAAGCTGTCGCTGTGCAGCTGCATGCGCGCCAGCGGATCGAGCGCGTTGGCGTCGTAACCGCAGGCGACGATGATCATCTCCGGCTCGAATTTTTCCAGCGCCGGGATGATGATGCGCCGCATGGCGTGCAGGTAGCCGTCGTCGCCGGCGCCGGCCAGCATCGGCACGTTAACGTTGCAGCCCGCCCCGTCGCCTTCACCGCGATCCCGTTCGCCGGAATAGCCCGCCGGGAAGCAGCCGTCCTGATGCAGCGACAGCGTCAGCACGTCGCCGCGCCGCCAATAGATGTGCTGGGTGCCGTTGCCGTGGTGCACGTCCCAGTCGAGCACCGCCACTTTTTCGAGGCCGTAACGGGCTTTGGCGCGCTCGATGGCGATCGGGATATTGGCCAGGAAGCAGAAGCCCATCGATTGATCCGGCAGGCAGTGGTGGCCCGGCGGGCGCGACAGCGCATAGGCATTATCCAGCTCGCCCTGCAGCACCGCCTCCACCGCCGCACAGGCCAGCCCGGCCGAGAGTTTGGCGATTTCATAGCTGCCCGGCCCCAGCGGCGCCTCTTCCCCCAGCAGGCCGCCGCCGCTGTCGCTCACCTGTTTGAAGCGCTGCAGATAGTGGGCGGGGTGGATGCGCAGCAGGTCTTCTTCCGTCGCTGGTTCGGCGCTCAGCAGGGTGAGCTGGCGCGACAGGCCGGACACGTCCATCAGGTTCTTCATGCGCCGTTTGGTTTCCGGCGATTCGGCATGGCCGGCGCCCGAGGGCGGTTGCACCCAGCCGCCGACCGGCAGGGTGGTGGCGTGCAGGCCGGTGCTGTGCCAGAAACAGCGTTCATCAAACAAGAAACCGGTTGTTCTTTTCACCTTTCTCCTCCTGTTATACGGCGCGGTACGCGCGGTGCAGCCAGCGAAATCAACAGCAGCGACAGCAGCGCGCAGCCCAGCGCGCCGAACAGCAAGGCGTTGAAACCGCCGGAAGATTCGATCAGATAGCCGGCCAGCGTCGGGCCGATGGCCATGCCGCCGCCGATCACCAGGTTGATGCCGTTCATCAGCTTGCCGTCGTTATCCAACCCGGCGACCCGCGTCAGAATGAACGGCAGCACGAAGGTCCAGGTGAATTTGAACAGCAGGGCCGCCAGGGCGAAGCGCAGCAGCAAGGGTTGACCCGCCAGCAGCGCCACGCTGGCCAGCAGCAGGGCGTAACCGAGCGCGATCGGGCGCCCGCTGCCGAAGCGCGCGCCGATCAACGCTGCGGCGCCGGCGCCGACGATGCCGAGCAAGGTGGCGACGGCCAGCACCTGGCCGCTGTGGGCCGGCGACAGCCCGGCGCCGGCGGCGATGCCGCCGATAAAGGTCCAAACCGCGCTCAGGCTGATGTAAAAGGTCAGCACCGCCAGCACGGCGCACAGCTTGCGCGTCGGCGAGGCGGCGGCTCCGCTGCGGGCGCTGCGCGCGGCGGTGAAACCGTTGGGAAACGCCGGGATGAGCGGCAGGCAGCACAACATGATGGCGGCCAAAATCAGGTAGACCGCCATCAGGCCGAAGTGCGCGAACAGCGGCGGCAGCGCCAGCAGCCCCACCGCGCCCAGTACCAGCTGGCCGAGCACCCAGAAGGCATAGACGCGGCTGGGATTGGCGGTGCCGGCGGCGCAGGTGATGCACAGGATCATCAGGGTGCCGCCCGCCAACGAGGCGATAAAGCGCAGCGGCAGCAGCAGGGTGAAATCCTGCACCAGCGCCGAAGCCAGGTTGCCGGCGATAAACACCAGCGCCGACAGCGCAGCGACCCGCCGCCAGTTGATGCGCCCGATCCACCACCACGCCGGCAGCGTGGCCAGGCTCATGGCGCCGAGTTCGGTGGAGAACAGGCGGCCGATCTGCGCCGGGCCGAGCTGCCACTGCGCGGCGAGCTGGGCGGCCACGGCGGGGGCGGTCATCAGAATGCACGGCGCGATGGCGGCGAAGACGATAATGGCGGTCAGCAGCCGCGGCGGGCAGGGGAGCGCCGCGCCGGCGGCGGGCGCGGAAACCGAATCACTGGACATAAACCTTATTCCCCAAGCGTTGAGTGACGATGAAATATCCCGCCCGGCCCGATTGCGGGCAGGGGGGAACCGCGCCATAAATGGCGAATACGTTTTGGCGTTATTTTCCGGCTGCCGGCAGCGGCGGCCGTTATCGGGCGTTAACCGTGGGCGAGAAAGCCGCCGGCGACCAGTTCGGTACGGTTCACCACGTCGGTTTTGGCGAAAATGTTGCGCATATGGGTTTTCACCGTGGACAGCGAAATGCCCAGCTTCAGGGCGATGCGCTTATTGCTGGCGCCTTCGCGCACCAGGTTGACGATCTCTTGTTCCTTGGCGGTCAGCAGCTGCGCCTCGCTGTCGGGCAGCAGATCGCGCGTCGCCAGCTCGATCAGCGGCAGCACCGCGCGCAGGCGGCCGCGCTCCAATTCGGTAAACGGCGTATCGCGGATCAACGACACCCCGGCGACGATGCGTTTGCGTTGGCGAATGAAAATCTCCGTCATGTCGCGCATGTCGTTCGGCAGCATAAAGTCGTGGTAATAGCGGCGATTGTCGGCGATCGCCGCCGGACTCATGCCGACCATGGTGATGTCTTGCCGATGGAAGTTGGCCGGCTGCAGCGGGTCTATTTGCTGGAAGTGGTTCAGGTATTGCTGATGCGTTTTATCGGGCATACCGTGCAGGATGTAGTGATCCGGCCGCAGGTCGCGATCGACCAGATAAAACACCCCGGCGGACACCGGGATCAGGTGCGTGATGGTCGCCAAACAACTGTTGATAAAGGCATCGGATGCTGTGCTGTGCATGATTCGTGTTCCTCCCTTTATCGTTCAATCTGGAGAATGTTGGCGGTCAATATATGAACGATACAAGCATAGTTGTAGCAATTTAGCAACACAATAAAAACATATTAACAACGTGAGGCCGATTGCAATAAAACACAGAAATAACAAGATGACACTGCGTTAATCAGGGCTTTTTTGTTCGGATTTATCGCGATTTTCATTAATAGGTTAATGAAATAATTCGACGTTTTTCCCGCTGAATTTACAGCGCTTTTCAACGCCTGCCCGGGGGAGGCCCTCGCCGCTGCGCGCGTGCTACAGCCGACGTCGCTTCCGCTGCCCCTCGTTCTTAAGAACGATAGCCAGGCTTTTCCGCCGTTGCGCATTGAAGATAGCGCCAGTCGGCGCCAAACGTATAAGACGAAAAAATGATGACCTTGCTTGGGCTGAGCCGATCCGCTTCATGCTGAGCGAGCGCGCCGCCGTGAGCGCGGCCGCAGGTTGAAACCGTCTCGTCCTTAAGGACGATAGTCAGCATTTTCCTTTCCTCTCTATAGTGAGATGACCGCCGCTGGCGGTGAAAAACCTGCAAGCACCTGCATGCATCAGGCCAAAACTATAAGAGGAAATAACCATGAACCTGTCGTCGCGGTTGCACGCCCACCTGGCTCGAGGCAAGGTCGGCTTTCCCACCACCCTGGCCAGTTCGGTCGGGGTGATCATGGCCAGCCCGGTGATCCTGACCGTTACCAGCGGCTTTGGCATCGGCGGCGACACCTTCGCGCTGGCGATGCTGATCGCTTTCGTCATGATGCAGGCGCAGCTCACCACCTTCTCCGAAGCGGCGGCGCTGCTGCCGACCTCCGGTTCCGTTTACGACTACATTTCCTGCGGCATGGGGCGCTTTTTCGCCATCACCGGCGCGCTGTCGGCCTACCTGATCGTGCATATCTTCGCCGGCACCGCCGAGACCATTCTCTCCGGCATTATGGCGCTGGTGAACTTCGAACACCTCAACACCCTGATGGAAAGCCAC
Organism: Serratia sp. B501; assembly: GCF_051172315.1. Classification (NCBI taxonomy): domain Bacteria; kingdom Pseudomonadati; phylum Pseudomonadota; class Gammaproteobacteria; order Enterobacterales; family Yersiniaceae; genus Serratia; species Serratia sp. B501. Next base: position 273,052 of record NZ_JBPIZB010000004.1, on the reverse strand, counting down.
AACGCCTCCTGGATGGTCGGCGTCGGGCTGGTTGTCGTGTTCGGCATGCTCAACGCGTTCGGTATCGAGGCCTTCGGCAAGGCGGAGATCGTGCTGACCTTCGCCATGTGGAGCACGCTGGTGATTTTTGGCATCGTCGGGCTGCTGTCGCCGCATGCGGTGCCGCTCGAAGGCTGGTTCGGCAGCACGTTGAACCTGAACGATCCGTTCGCGGTGTTCAGCCTGATCGGCATGGCGATGTTCATGTTCGTCGGCTGCGAGCTGGTGACGCCGATGGCGCCGGAGATCAAACGCTGCGATCGGGTGATCCCGCGCGCGATGGCGCTCGGGCTGTGCGGCGTGGCGGTGTGCATGGCGCTGTACGGCGCGGCGCTCAGCCACCAGGTGGAAAACGTGGTGATCGACGCCGCCAGCGGCACGCGCCTGCTGGAAACGCCGATGGCCATCCCGGCGTTCGCCGGCCAGGTGATGGGCCAGTTCGGCAAGTACTGGTTGGGCGTCGGCCTGCTGCTGGCGGGCGCGGCAACCATCAACACGCTGATGGCGGCGGTGCCGCGCATTCTGTACGGCATGGCGCTGGACGGCGCGCTGCCGCGCATGTTCGCCTATCTGCACCCGCGCTTTAAGACGCCGGTGGTCGGCATTCTGGTGGCGGTCTTGATCCCCTGCGTACATGCCTTCGCCATTCAGGGCAACCTCGACAAGATCATTCCGCTGGTGCTGGCGGCGGTGTGCGCCTGGGGCGTGGCCTACCTGCTGGTGACTTGCTCGGTGGTGCTGCTGCGCCTGCGCCGCCCCGATCTGCCGCGCGCCTATAAATCGCCGTGGTTCCCGCTGCCGCAGATCGTCTCCAGCGTCGGCATCGTGCTGGCCATCGTTTACATCACACCGCCGGGGATGAATCCGCGCGACGTCTACATTCCCTTCGGCTGGATGATCGGCCTGACCGCCGCCTATGCGCTGTTCTGGACGCTGTGCGTGCAGAAAGTGAATCCGTTTAAGCCGGTGCCGGTCGAGCAGGTGCTGGAGAACGCGTTCGCCAAGGGCGAAAACGAGGAGGCGCAGTTTGATCGGCTTACTTCCCTCACTTAATCGCGCCTGGCGGCGAGCGCCGTCGGGCTATCGGCCGGGCGCCGCGCTGGATCGTCTGGCGCGCAACCTGGAGCCCTATACGTGCGAACGCCTGGCGCCGGGTCTGCTGCGGCTGACGCTGCCGCAGGGGCCGCAGATCGAGGTCAGCGAACAGGTGCAGGGGCTGTTTCTGGCGCATATCGTCAGCCACCGCTTTCGGTTGCAGGGCACGTGCACAGCGCAGCCTCCGCTGACGCTGGACGTGGTGACCGGCGGCTGGCTGCGGCGGCGCGGAGTGCGCTATCTGCTGCGCCAGCGCCATGCGGCCGCGCAGCGGCTGTTGGACGGTCTGCTGCGCTACCCGCAGATCGGTGAGACGCTGGCGCAGCTGGATTTTCGCCGCGTGCGGCTGACGGTGAACGACGGGCGCTGGCAGGCGGATATCGAGCATTTCGCCGCCTCGGAGGTGGTCAGCCGCGTGCCGGCCGGCCGCCGCTATCTGCGGCTGGATGCCGAACAGCGGCGGTTGCTGTTGAGCAGCCTGCTGATGATCGGCCAACTGATGGAGAAGCTGAATCATGAATAGAGTGGTTGTGATTACCGGCGGCGGCACCGGCGTCGGCGCCGCCTGCGCCCGTTTGCTGGCGGCGCAGGGCGATCGGGTGTTCATCATCGGCCGCCGCCCGGAACCGCTGGCGGCGCTGGCGCAAGAGATCGGCGCGCAGGCGCTGGTGGGCGACGCCGCCAGCGGCGAGAGCTGGGCCCACACGCTGCTGCCGGCCATTCTGCGCGACGCCGGGCGCATCGACTGCCTGATCGGCAGCGCCGGCGGCATGGGCTTCAAGCGCATTACCGAGATGACCGACGCGCAGTGGCAAGGGGCGATGGACAGCAACCTCAACAGCGCTTTCGCCAGCGCGCGCGCCTGCCTGCCGGAGCTGATTAAAAGCGGCGGCAACCTGCTGTTCGTGGCCTCGATCGCTTCGCTGGCCGCCGGGCCGGAGGTCTGCGGCTACGTCACCGCCAAGCACGCGCTGATCGGCCTGATGCGCTCCATCGCCCGCGACTATGGCCCGCTGGGCGTGCGCGCCAACGCGGTGTGCCCGGGCTGGGTGACCACGCCGATGGCGGACGAAGAGATGCAGCTGTTGATGGACGCCCATCAGATTTCGCTGGAACAGGCTTACCAGATGGTCTGCCGCGACGTGCCGCTGCGCCGGCCGGCCAGCGCCGAGGAGATCGCCCGCGTCTGCCGTTTCCTCTGTTCCAGCGAAGCCTCAATCATTACCGGCGCGACGCTGGTGGCCGACGGCGGTTCCACCATTGTCGATGTGCCGACCCTGGCTTTCACTTCCCTGTAAGGAGCATTCCATGAGTTCAGAAGCGGTATTCATTCAGGTTGGCGCGCTGGCGGAAGGCTTTGCGCCGCACAGCAATACGCTGGAACGCCAGCACGGTCTGGCGGGCACCACGCTGACGCTGCGTTTCAGCGACGGCGCGACGCAGCGCTGTCGGTTTACCGATGCGCAGACTCTGGAGTGGGGAGCGCGGCGCGGTATCGCCTATCGCGCCACCAGCATTCGCCCCGGCGTGTTGTTCATCGATTTTCTCGATCCCGCCCGCGCCAACGCCAGCATTACGCTGGTATGCGACCGCAATCAGGGCAACTTCACTGCGGTATACGGCCAGTTGCCGGACGAAGCGCAGGCGCGGCTCGACGCCTTCAGCCGGGTGGAGCAGGGGCTGCCGCTGACCGCGGTCGAGGCCGAATTCCGCTTCGGCACGCTGGATGACGCCGACGCGGCGCCGCCGGGCTTTACCGATGAGCTGATCGGCATGCGCAACATGTACACCTACAGCCCGACCGAACGGTACGAGCACATCTACCTGAACGACAACTTCTACGCCTGGCAGTGTCTGGACGGAGTGGAGAAGGGGCTGGCGGACGTCGATCGCTGCCACTACGTGAAGGTGGCGGAGCAGCTTTATCTGTTCGTCTGGCGCGAGAAGATCATTCCGACGCTGGGCGTGGTGATGATCGATCTGCAGGGCATGCGCACCGACGGCAAGATCCTCGGTTATCAGGGCAGCGATTTCAGCGCGCTGAGCAACTTTGCGGTCGGTGCCCACGCGCAGGTGCTGAACACCACGCGCCACCCGCGAGGATAGGCCGATGAGCGCAACCTATGCGGCCGGCGCCTTCGCCGGGCAGGCGGTGCTGGTGACCGGCGGCGCGCAGGGCATTGGGCTGGCGATCGTCAGCGCCTTTGCCCGGCTGGGCGCCGAGGTGACGATCGCGGACGTGCAGCTGCCGCAGGCGCAGGCGGCGGCGCAAACGCTGCGGGGCGAAGGGTGGAACGTACAGGCGCTGGCCTGCGATCTGGCCGAGCCGGGGCAGATTGCCGAGTTGGTGGCGGCGGTGGGCGAGCGGCACCAACGGCTGGACGTGGTGATCCACAACGCCGCCTATTTTCCGCTGACGCCGTTCGCCGCCATCGACGCGGCCCTGTTGCAACGCACGCTGAGCGTCAATCTGATGGCGCCGTTCTTTCTGGCGCAGGCGGCGCTGCCGTGGATGCGCCGCGCCGGCGGCGGCAGCCTGCTGGTGACCTCGTCGGTGACCGGCCCGCGGGTGGCGTATCCGGGGCTGGCGCATTACGCCGCTTCCAAGGCCGGGGTAAACGGCTTTATTCGCGCGGCGGCGCTGGAGTTGGCGGCGGAGAACATTCGCGTCAACGGCGTGGAGCCGGGGATGATCCGCACGCCGGCGATGGCCAACCTGGGCGACGCGCAGGTGAATCAGGCGATCGCCGCCGCGGTGCCGCTCGGGCGGCTGGGGGAACCGGAAGACATCGCCGCGGCGATGGTGTTTCTCGCCTCGCCGGCGGCGGCCTACATCACCGGCCAGACGCTGGTGGTGGACGGCGGCGCGCTGTTGCCGGAAACGAATGCTCTGCTTACTTGACGTAGCCACGCACCCCAGTCGCTTACTTGAGTAAGCGACTGGGGATTTACGCCTTGGCCGCCTGGCTGCAACGCCAATTAATGTGAGAATTCCGGTTGGTTAAATCACTTCTTGGCGGGATGCGCGGTGACGTTGGCGGGCAGGCTGTCGCCCAGGGTGATCAGCTCGTCCAGCAACGTCATCAGCTGGTCCATTTTTTGCCGTGAAAAGGCGGCTTCAATCTCGGCGTAGCCTTGTTCCACCTGATGGCGCGCCACTTCATACAGCTCCTGACCCTGCTGGGTCAGCGACACGTACAGCTTGCGCTGATCGTTGACCGGTTTAAGGCGGAAGATCAGCTTATCGCGCTCCATGCGCGACAGAATGCCGGTCAGGCTGGGACGCAGGATGCAGGTTTCCGCCGCCAGTTCGTGGAATTCGATCGAACGGCTGTTGGCCAGCACGCGGATGATGCGCCACTGCTGCTCGGTGAGATTGTGGCTTTTCAGGATCGGGCGGAAGAACCCCATGGCGGTTTCACGCGCCTGCAGCAGGGCGATGGTTAACGATTCATGCATAAGTTTGGCCTTAGCTATCAAGGTGTTCGTTGTTACGGCGCTCGTTATGGGGGCGCCTGCCCCGCAAAGCCCGATTTTGTTAATAACTTAATAGTAGCCAAAGTTACCCGTAGGGATAAAGCAAAAATGCGAGGCGCAGCTAAAAATGGCGTGAAAAATGGTTAATGCATTGAATAATCACGCTAATGTTCGTAATTTGTGAATATTTTGTTATCACGATCACAAATCACTCCAAGCGCGTTGCGTAAAAGCTGCACAGCGTATAAAAGTAATCATTAATATATTAATGAATGCCGGTTGTCATGTTTTTGCCATTGGAGGAGTTCGCATGAAAGGCACCGTATTTTCCGTTGCGCTGAACCACCGCAGCCAACTGGACGCCTGGGATCAGGCGTTTCACCAGCCGCCGTATCAAACCCCGCCCAAAACCCCGGTGTGGTTTATCAAACCGCGCAATACCCACCTCGCCAACGGCGGGGCGATCCCGTTTCCGGCCGGTGAAACCGTGCAGAGCGGCGGCACGCTGGCGGTGATCATCGGCGACACCGCGCGCAAGGTGCCGGCGGCGCAGGTGAGCCGTTATCTGGCCGGTTACGCGCTGGCCAACGACGTCAGCCTGCCGGAGAGCAGCTTCTATCGCCCGGCGATCAAGGCCAAATGCCGCGACGGCTTCTGCCCGCTGGGGGAGATGGGGCAGTTGGAGAACGCCGATCGGCTGGAGATCGTCACCGAGATCAACGGCGTGGAGCAGGATCGCTGGTCCACCGCCGATCTGGTGCGCTCGGTACCTGAGCTGATCGCCGCCATCAGCGATTTCATCACCCTGCAGCCGGGCGATGCGGTGCTGATAGGCACCCCGCACCAGCGGGTGGCGATCAAACCGGGGGATGAGGTGACGGTGCGCGCCGCCGGCCTGCCCACGTTGACCAACCGCGTCACTCAGGCAGGAGCCGCATCATGAAACATGCCCGTATTCGCCATCATGGCCAGATCGTCAACGTTCAGGTAGACGACCAGCTGCGCGTCACGCTGCCGAACGGCGAGGTGCTGCAGGAGCGTGAAGTGGAATGGCTGCCGCCGGCGCAGGGCACGGTGTTCGCCCTGGGGCTGAACTATGCCGACCACGCCAGCGAGCTGGAATTTAAAGCACCGGAAGAGCCGCTGGTGTTCCTCAAGGCGCCGAACACCCTGACCGGCCACCGTCAGGTGTCGGTGCGTCCGGCCGGCGTGGAGTACATGCATTACGAAGCCGAGCTGGTGGCGGTGATCGGCAAGACCGCGCGCAACGTCAGCCGCGAGCGCGCCATGGAGTATGTGGCGGGTTACACCCTGTGCAACGACTACGCCATCCGCGACTACCTGGAGAACTACTACCGGCCGAATCTGCGGGTGAAGAGCCGCGACACCCTGACGCCGATCGGGCCGTATATCGTCGATCGCGACGACGTCGCCGATCCGCACCGCCTGGCGCTCAGCACCTACGTCAACGGTGAGCTGCGCCAGCGCGGCAGCACCGCCGACATGATTTTCGACATTCCGTTCCTGATCGCCTACCTGAGCGAATTCATGACGCTGCAGCCGGGCGACATGATCGCCACCGGCACGCCGAAAGGGCTGGCCGACGTGCAGCCGGGCGACGAAGTGGTGGTGGAGATCGAAGGCATCGGCCGTTTGGTTAACCACATTATCAGTGAAAAAGATTACGAGGAGAGCCTGCGATGAAAACCATCAACCACTGGATCAACGGCAAGAACGTCGCCAGCAAAGAGTATTTCACCACCACCAACCCGGCGAACGGCGAGGTGCTGGCGGAAGTGGCCTCCGGCGGCCAGCTGGAGATAGACCAGGCGGTGGCCGCAGCGAAAGAGGCGTTCCCCAAGTGGGCGAATACGCCGATGAAAGAGCGCGCGCGCCTGATGCGCCGTTTGGGTGAACTGATCGACCAGAACGTGCCGCAGATCGCAGAAATGGAAACCGCCGATACCGGTCTGCCTATCCATCAGACCAAAAACGTGCTGATCCCGCGCGCCTCGCACAACTTCGAATTTTTCGCCGAGGTGTGCCAGCAGATGAACGGCAAGACCTACCCGGTGGACGACAAGATGCTCAACTACACGCTGGTGCAGCCGGTGGGGGTATGCGCGCTGGTGTCGCCGTGGAACGTGCCGTTCATGACCGCCACCTGGAAAACCGCGCCTTGCCTGGCGCTGGGCAACACGGCGGTGCTGAAAATGTCCGAACTGTCGCCGCTGACCGCTGATCGCCTGGGCGAGCTGGCGCTGGAAGCCGGCATTCCGGCCGGGGTGCTGAACGTGGTGCAGGGCTACGGCGCCACCGCCGGCGACGCATTGGTGCGCCATAAAGACGTGCGCGCGGTCTCCTTCACCGGCGGCACCGCCACCGGCCGGCGCATCATCGAAAGCGCCGGGCTGAAGAAATTCTCCATGGAGCTCGGCGGCAAGTCGCCGGTGCTGATCTTTGAAGACGCCGACATCGAGCGGGCGCTCGACGCCGCGCTGTTCACCATCTTCTCGATCAACGGCGAACGCTGCACCGCCGGTTCGCGCATCTTCATTCAGGAGAGCATCTACCCGGAATTCGTCAAACGTTTCGCCGAGCGCGCCAACCGTCTGCGCGTCGGCGATCCGCAAGATCCCAACACCCAGGTGGGCGCGTTGATCAGCCCGCAGCACTGGGAAAAAGTCTCCGGCTATATCCGCCTCGGGGTGGAGGAAGGGGCGACCCTGTTGGCCGGCGGCCCGGATAAACCGGCTGGCTTGAGCCACGGCAACTTCCTGCGCCCGACGGTGCTGGCGGATGTCGACAACCGGATGCGCGTGGCGCAGGAGGAGATCTTCGGGCCGGTGGCCTGCCTGCTGCCGTTCAAATCAGAAGAAGACGGCCTGCGCATGGCCAACGACGTGGAGTACGGCCTGGCGTCGTACATCTGGACGCAGGATGTGAGCAAGGTTCTGCGCCTGGCCCGCGGCATCGAAGCGGGCATGGTTTTCGTCAACACCCAAAACGTACGCGATCTGCGCCAACCGTTCGGCGGCGTGAAAGCCTCCGGCACCGGCCGCGAAGGCGGGGAATACAGCTTCGAAGTGTTCGCCGAAATGAAGAACGTGTGCATTTCCATGGGTGATCACCCGATCCCACGCTGGGGCGTTTAATCAGGCCCCGGCATCGTTCACGGAATCATTTTTGTTTCATGTGAGGACTTATGGGTAAGTTAGCGTTAGCCGCCAAGATTACACATGTGCCATCGATGTATCTGTCGGAAATCCCTGGGAAAAACTTTGGCTGCCGGCAGGCGGCCATCGACGGCCATAAAGAGATCGGCGCGCGTTGCCGCGAGATGGGCGTCGACACCATCGTGGTGTTCGACACCCACTGGCTGGTGAACAGCGCCTATCACATCAACTGCAGCGCGCATTTCTCCGGCGTGTACACCAGCAACGAGCTGCCGCATTTCATCCGCGACATGACTTACGACTACGACGGCAACCCGGCGCTGGGCCAGCTGATCGCCGATGAGGCCTGCAAGCGGGGCGTACGCGCCAAGGCGCACGACATCCCGAGCCTGAAGCTGGAATACGGCACGCTGGTGCCGATGCGTTACATGAACGCCGACAAGCATTTCAAGGTGGTGTCGATCTCGGCGTTTTGCACCGTGCATGACTTCGCCGACAGCCGCCGGCTGGGCGAGGCGCTCAAAAGCGCCATAGAAAAATACGACGGCACCGTGGCGGTACTGGCCAGCGGCTCGCTGTCGCACCGCTTTATCGACGATCAGCGCGCCGAAGAGGGCATGAACAGCTACACCCGTCAGTTCGACCAGCAAATGGACGAACGGGTGGTCAAGCTCTGGGAAGAGGGGCGCTTTCGCGAGTTCTGCGAAATGCTGCCGGAGTATGCCGATTATTGCTACGGCGAAGGCAACATGCACGACACCGTGATGCTGCTGGGCCTGCTCGGCTGGGGCAAGTACGACGGCAAGGTGGAGTTCATCACCCCGCTGTTCGCCAGTTCCGGCACCGGGCAGGTCAACGCCGTGTTCCCTTTGCCCGCTGAAGCCTGAGGTGTGTGAATGCCCCATTTTTACGCTGAATGTACCGACAACATCCGCCGCGAGGCGGATTTGCCCACCCTGTTCGCCAAGGTCAACGAGGCGCTGGCGGCGACCGGCATCTTCCCGCTGGCCGGCGTGCGCAGCCGGGCCATCTGGCTCGATACCTGGCAGATGGCCGACGGCAAGCAGGATTACGCCTTCGTGCACATGACGCTGAAGATCGGCCACGGCCGCAGTCTGGAAAGCCGTCAGCAGGTGGGCGAGATGCTGTTTGCGCTGATCAAGGAACACTTCGCCGCGCTGATGGCGCAGCGTTACCTGGCGCTCTCTTTCACCATGGAAGAGCTGGATCCGGTGCTGAATTACAAACAGAACAATGTCCACGCGCTGTTCAATAAAGCGTGAATAAGGGGTCGTAAATGCTGGATAAAGAGCAGGTTAACCGCGCCGTGCAGCGCCTGCATCAGGCGGAAAAGAGTCGTGAGCAGATCCGCGCGCTGTCGCTCGATCATCCCGAGATCACCATCGAAGACGCCTACGCCATTCAGCGGCAGTGGGTGGCGCTGAAGATCGCCGAGGGGCGCGCGCTCAAAGGCCACAAGATCGGCCTGACGTCGCGCGCCATGCAGGTCAGCTCGCAGATCACCGAACCGGACTACGGCGCGCTGCTGGACGACATGTTCTTCAACGACGGCAGCGATATTCCGATCGATCGTTTCATCGTGCCGCGGGTGGAGGTGGAGCTGGCGTTCGTGCTGGCCAAGCCGCTGCGCGGGCCGAACTGCACGCTGTTCGACGTCTACAACGCCACCGACTACGTCATTCCGGCGCTGGAGATCATCGACGCGCGCAGCCACAACGTCGATCCCGAGACGCAGCGGCCGCGCAAGGTGTTCGACACCATCTCCGACAACGCCGCCAACGCCGGGGTGGTGATGGGTGGGCGGCCGATCAAGCCGGATGCGCTGGATCTGCGTTGGATCTCTGCGCTGCTGTACCGCAACGGCGTGATTGAAGAGTCCGGCGTGGCGGCGGCGGTGCTCAATCATCCGGCCAACGGCGTGGCCTGGCTGGCCAACAAGCTGGCGCCGTATGAGGTGGAGCTGGAAGCGGGGCAGGTGATCCTCGGCGGTTCTTTCACCCGGCCGGTGCCGGCGCGGCGCGGCGATACTTTCCACGTCGATTACGGCCCGATGGGCTGCATCAGCTGCCGCTTCGTCTAATAAGCAGGCTCGGCGAACCGAGCCGCAATAACCGGGCGGGGGCCGCGTGCCGCGCCCGCTTGTCAGGGAGAATGCGATGTTAACCAACCACTTCAAGCGAGCGCTGCAGGAAAAACGCCCGCAGATCGGGCTGTGGCTCGGGCTGTGCAGCAGCTACAGTGCCGAACTGTTGGCCGGCGCCGGTTTCGACTGGCTGCTGATCGACGGCGAACATGCGCCCAACAACGTGCAGACGGTGCTGGGGCAGCTGCAGGCGGTCGCCCCTTACCCGAGCCAGCCGGTGGTGCGGCCGCCGTGGAACGACGCGGTGATCATCAAGCAGTTGCTGGATGTCGGCGCGCAAACCTTATTGATCCCAATGATTCAGAACGCCGAACAGGCGCGCGACGCGGTGCGCGCCACGCGCTATCCGCCGCATGGCGTGCGCGGCGTCGGCAGTGCCCTGGCGCGCGCCTCGCGCTGGAACCGGGTGCCCGATTACCTGCAGCAGGCCGACGAGCAGATGTGCGTGCTGGTGCAGATTGAAACCCGCGAGGCGGTGAAAAACCTGGAGGCGATCCTGCAGGTGGAAGGGGTGGACGGCGTGTTTATCGGCCCGGCGGATCTCAGCGCCGACATGGGCTTCGCCGGCAATCCGCAGCATCCGGAGGTGCAGCGCACCATCGATGACGCCATTGCGCGCATCCGCGCCGCCGGCAAGGCGCCGGGCATTTTGATGGCCAACAAGGCGCTGGCGCAGCGCTATCTGGAAGCCGGCGCGCTGTTCGTCGCGGTAGGGGTGGATACCACCCTGCTGGCGCGGGCGGCGGAAGCCCTGGCGAACGAGTTCAAACAGGGCGGGGCGCAAGCGCCTTCATCGGGAGTCTACTGAACCATGAACCACGTCGATTCGCTGCCGCCGGCCAACCCGGCGCAGCAACATAAAGCGTTAACCGCCGCCGAGCAATCGGTGATTAAAAAGTTGTTTCGGCGCCTGATTATTTTCCTGTTCGTGTTGTTTGTTTTCTCTTTCCTCGACCGCATCAACATCGGTTTCGCCGGGCTGACGATGGGCAAGGATCTCGGCCTCAGCTCGACCATGTTCGGGCTGGCGGCGACGCTGTTCTACGCCACCTACGTGATCTTCGGCATTCCGAGCAACATGATGCTGAGCCGGGTCGGCGCGCGACGCTGGATCGCCACCATCATGGTGCTGTGGGGCATCGCCTCCACCTGCACGATGTTCGCCACCGGGCCGACCAGCCTGTATGTGCTGCGCATGATCGTCGGCATCACCGAGGCCGGCTTCCTGCCGGGCATTCTGGTGTACCTCACCTACTGGTTCCCGGCGTTTTACCGCGCCCGGGCCAACGCCTTGTTCATGATCGCCATGCCGGTGACCATGGCGATCGGTTCGCTGGTCTCCGGCTATATTCTGGCGCTGGACGGGGTGATGAACCTGAAGGGCTGGCAGTGGCTGTTCCTGTTGGAAGGGATCCCGTCGGTATTGTTGGGCGTGGTGGTGTGGTTCTACCTCGACGACACCCCGGCCAAGGCCAAGTGGCTGACCGACGAGGAAAAAGCCAGCCTGAAGGCGATGATGGAGGCCGACAAGCTACAGCTGGTGCAACCCAACGGGCCGAGCAGCCACCGCGCGCTGCAGCAGCGCAGCCTGTGGCGCGAGATCTTCACGCCGATCGTGCTGATGTACACGCTGGCCTATTTCTGTCTGACCAACACTCTGAGCGCGATCAACATCTGGACGCCGCAGATCCTGCAGAGCTTCAACCAGGGCAGCAGCAACGTGACGATCGGCATTCTGGCGGCGATCCCGCAGATCTGCACCATCGCCGGCATGGTGTGGTGGAGCAAACGATCCGACAGGCTGCAGGAGCGTAAGCATCACACCGCGCTGCCGTACCTGTTCGCCGCCGCCGGCTGGCTATTGGCTTCCGCCACCGATCACAGCCTGATCCAACTGCTGGGGATCGTGATGGCGTCGGTCGGTTCCTTTACCGCCATGGCGATCTTCTGGACCACGCCGGATCAGTCGATCAGCCTGGAAGCGCGGGCGGTGGGGATCGCCGTGATCAACGCCACCGGCAATATCGGATCGGCGCTCAGCCCGCTGTTGATAGGCTGGTTCAAGGACATGACCGGCAGCTTCAACTCCGGGCTGTATTTCGTTTCAGCGCTGTTGATCGTCGGCGCCGTGCTGGTGTGGCGCATTCCGATGAAGGATTCGCGCCCGAGAGCGACGCCTTGATACGCAGATAGGCAGGATTGCAGGAGGTAATGAGGTGCGGAAAAGTACCGGTTTTATCGCCAACATCGATATTTGCAAAGAGTATGACGCGCGCTACGCCGCCGACGAGGTGCACTACGAAACCTTCGCCGGGCTGGCGGCGTTCTTCGGCCGCGACATGCAGGTGCACTGGCACGACTGCTTCTTCCAGGTGCATTTTCTGGAGACCGGCAAGATAGAGCTGCAGCTCGACGATCAGCACTATTCGGTGCAGGCGCCGCTGTTCATCCTCACGCCACCGTCGGTGCCGCATGCGTTCTTTACCGAACCGGACAGCGACGGCCACGTGCTGACGGTGCGTCAGGAGCTGATTTGGCCGCTGCTGGAGCGCCTGTATCCCGGCAGCAATCTGGCGCTGGACATGCCGGGCATCTGCCTGTCGCTGGCCGATGCGCCGCAGGAGCTGACGGCGCTCAGCCACTATTGGGCGCTGATCCGCCGCGAGTTCGCGCAGAACCTGGCCGGGCGCGAACAGACGCTGGCGCTGTTGGCGCAGGCGGTGTTCACGCTGCTGCTGCGCAACACCGCGCTGGAAGACAGCGCCAACAGCGGCGTGCGCGGCGAACTGCAGCTGTTTCAACGCTTCAACAAGATGGTGGACGAGCGTTTCCGCGAGCATCTGCCGGTGCCGGAGTATGCGCAGGCGTTGGGCGTGACCGAATCGCGGCTCAACGACCTGTGTCGGCGCTTCGCCAACCGGCCGCCCAAGCGGCTGATCTTCGATCGATTGCTGCGCGAGGCCAAGCGCATGCTGCTGTTCAGCGCCTGCACGGTGCATGAAACCGCCTACAGCCTCGGCTTCAAGGATCCGGCCTATTTCGCCCGTTTTTTCAATCGGCTGGAAGGCTGTTCCCCTTCAACCTACCGCGCGGCGCAACACGCCCTTTCGTAACCGCGATCACAGTTTGCCGCGAAAGCGGCAAACTGACCTGAAAAGTACCGGCGATTGCCGCAAAAGTCTCTTCTCGAAACCGGCTTTGGCAGCTTCAATTAAGCAACCAAAAGAAAACATTATTTTAACAAATGGCCGACTCCACGGCCTGAAAAATGCCGATTACGAGGAAGACCCGATGAAACCAGAAGACTTTCGTGCCGACAGCAAGCGTCCGTTCACCGGCGCCGAGTACCTGAAAAGTTTGCAGGACAGCCGTGAAATATACATTTACGGCGAACGCGTAAAAGACGTCACCACCCATCCGGCGTTCCGCAATGCGGCGGCCTCGGTCGGCCAGCTGTACGACGCGCTGCACGATCCGGCCAGCCAGGATCGCCTGTGCTGGAATACCGACACCGGCAACGGCGGTTACACCCACAAGTTCTTCCGCTATGCCCGCAGCCCGGAGGAGATGCGCCAGCAGCGTGACGCCATCGCCGACTGGTCGCGCCAAAGTTACGGCTGGATGGGGCGCACGCCGGATTATAAGGCGGCCTTCGGCTGCGCGCTGGGCGCTTATCCGGAGTTCTACGGCCAGTTCGCCGACAACGCGCGCCACTGGTACAAACGCATTCAGGAAACCGGGCTCTATTTCAACCACGCTATCGTCAACCCGCCGATCGATCGTCATAAGCCGGTCAACGAGGTGAAGGACGTCTACATTCAGGTGGAGAAAGAAACCGACGCCGGCATCATCGTCAGCGGCGCCAAAGTGGTGGCTACCAACTCGGCGTTGACCCACTACAACTTCATCGGCTTCGGTTCGGCGCAGGTGATGGGCGATAATCCGGACTTTGCGCTGATGTTCGTGGCGCCGATGGACGCCGAAGGGGTGAAGCTGATTTCGCGCGCCTCCTACGAGCTGGTGGCCGGCGCGACCGGTTCGCCGTTCGACTACCCGCTGACCAGCCGCTTCGACGAGAACGACGCGATCCTGATCATGGATCATGTGCTGATCCCGTGGGAAAACGTGCTGATCTACCGCGATTTCGACCGCTGCCGCCGCTGGAGCACCCAGGGCGGTTTCGCCCGGCTGTTCCCGCTGCAGGCCTGCGTGCGTCTGGCGGTGAAGATGGATTTCATCACCGCGCTGCTGCAAAAGAGCCTCTCGTGCACCGGCGTGCTGGAGTTCCGCGGCGTGCAGGCCGATCTGGGCGAAGTGGTGGCCTGGCGCAACCTGTTCTGGTCGCTGAGCGACGCGATGTGCGCCGAAGCCACGCAATGGGAAAACGGCGCCTACCTGCCGGATTCCGCCGCGCTGCAAACCTACCGCGTGATGGCGCCGATGGCCTACACCAAGGTGAAACACATCATCGAAAAGAACGTCACCAGCGGCCTGATCTACCTGCCGTCCAGCGTGCGCGACATGAACAACCCGGAGATCGACAAGTACCTGGCGCGCTACGTGCGCGGATCGGACGGCATGGATCACGTCGAGCGCATCAAGATCCTCAAACTGATGTGGGATGCGATCGGCAGCGAGTTCGGCGGGCGCCACGAGCTGTATGAGATCAACTACGCCGGCAGCCAGGATGAGATCCGCCTGCAGTGCCTGCGCCATGCGCAGGGATCCGGCAACATGGATCGCATGATGCAGATGGTCGACAAGTGCCTGGCCGATTACGATCAGCACGGCTGGAAGGTGCCGCACCTGCGGAACAATGACGATATTAATCAGTTGGATAATCTGCTGAAGTAATTCAGGAGGAGGTTGTATGTCTCAGGAAAATGAACAGCGGCTGCGCTTTCGCGACGCCATGGCCAGCCTGTCGGCGGCGGTGAATATCGTCACCACCGACGGCCCGGCGGGGCGCTGCGGCATCACCGCCACGGCGGTGTGTTCGGTGACCGATACGCCGCCGACGCTGCTGGTGTGCATCAACCGCAACAGCGCGATGAACCCGGTGTTTCAGGAAAACAGCAGGCTGTGCGTCAACGTGCTTAACCACGAGCAGGAGCTGATGGCGCGCCACTTCGCCGGCATGACCGGCGTCAGCATGGAAGATCGTTTCCGGCTGGAAGAGTGGCAGCTCGGCGCGCTGGGGCAGCCGGTGCTGCGCAATACCCTGGCCAGCCTGGAAGGGGAGATCGAGCAGATCCAGAGCATCGGCACCCACCAGATGTACCTGGTGCAGATCAAGCAGATCGCGCTGAGCGAAGCGGGCAACGGCCTGATCTACTTCAAGCGCAACTTCCATCCGGTGATTCATCAGATGGCGGTGCCGGCCTGACGCTTGGGGGCGCAGCCAGCTGCGCCCCTCATCTCAACTCTTGTTGGCCGCCAGATCGCTCACCAGGCGGTTGACCGGATCGCTCATGTTGGTGAACTTGCTCAGCTCCGAACGGGTCACCACCACGAACACCCCGACGTTTTTCGCCGGGATCATCGCCATGTAGGTGATGAATCCGCCGCCGCCGCCGGTCTTCTGAATGATGCCCGGCAGCCCGTCCTTCGGCGCCATATACACCCAGCCCAATCCCAATGCATCCGCTTGCCCCGGCACGTCCATGCCCTTCAGCGACACCAGATCGTGGCGCTGGAAGTACATGGTTTGCTCGCTGGCGGCGGTGGCTTTGCGCGGGCCGCTGGCACTGGAGGAGAGGAACTGCTGCATCCAGCGCTGCATGTCGCGCGGGGTGGAGTAGACGCCGCCGCTGCCGGCCGCGGCGGTGGTGTCGCGACAGGCGCTTGGGCCGGCCGCCGCCACCATCAGGCGCGAGCATTGTTCAGGGCTCGGCGTCAGCGTGGTGTCGACCATGCCGAGCGGTGCGGTGATTTTCTCTTTCAGCAGCGCGTTGTATGGCTTGCCCGCGGCGCGCGACAGCGCGTCGGCCAGCAGATCATAGGCCAGGTTGGAATACGCGGCGTGCACGCCCGGTGGCGTCGTGATGTTGGCATGCGCCAGCCACTGCCAGCGCTGGGCCTTGGTCGGCCAGGTGAACACCGGCGTTTTCGGCGGCTTCTTGCCCGGCTGCTCGCGCGGCAGCGCGCTGGTGTGGGTCGCCAGGTTCAATAAGGTGATCGGCTGGCCGGCGTTGTAAGCCGGCACATAGGCGCCCTTGGGGGCGTATTTGCGCAGCGGGTCGGTCAGCTTGACCTGGCCTTCCGCCGCCATCTTCACCATCACTTCGCTGGTCATCAGCTTGGTGATCGAGGCGATGCGGATCAGCGAATCCGGGCGCGGGCGCAGGTTGTTGCCGGGCTTGGTGTCGCCAAAGCTGCGGTTAACCACTTGATTGCCGTCGATCACCACCAGCGCCATGCCGGTGGCGCCGCTGTTGTAGAAAATATGTTCGGCATACTGGTCGACGATTTGCGAAGCCAGCTGCGGGGGCGCGGCCTGCACGGCCAGCGGCGCGGCGCACAGGCCCAGCGCCAGCAATAAAGCGGAGACAGAGTTCTTCAACGGTCGTTATCCATTTAACAATGCAGCGGGAAAGGGCGTTATTCGTCGCCCAGTGTAATGCCCCCAGGCCCCTGCTGCATGTAGAAAAAAGAGCGGTGGCGATAAAAATTTTTAACCGCCGCGGCCTATTGCGCGCGGGCGAAAATGGCGATCACTTCGTCCAGGTGCGCCTTCATCGCCTTGCGGGCGCCGCGCACGTCGCGCGCTTCAATTGCCGCCAGGATCGCCCGGTGTTCCAGCTCGGAACGGTGCGGCATGTCGTCCGGCGTATAGTGGCGCTGCAGCACGCGGAACATGCTGCCGTAACGGTGGCCGAGCAGGTGCCCGATGATGAACGCATAGGCCGGGTTGCCGCTGGCCTGGGCGATGCGGATGTGGAACAGCCGATCGCCGGGGTGGGTGGCGGAGCCGGCCCGGTTATCGCGGCAGTTCTGGTCATAGGCGGCGCGGATGCCCGCCATCTCTTCGTCGGTGGCGTGGCGCGCGGCCAGCGCGGCGGTCTCCGGTTCGATCAACAGGCGGGTTTGCAGCAGTGAAAACGGCGGCAGCTCGGCGTTGAAATCCAGCTCGATATTCAGTTCGTCGTCGATTTCCGCCCACTGGTTGCGGCCGGCCTGGGCCATGACCGGTTCTTGCGACGCCGGCGGCGGCGTTTGCGAACGCACGATCACCCCGTTGCCCACCTTGACGTCCACCAGGCCGATCACTTCCAACGCGATCAGCGCCTCGCGCACCGACGCGCGGCTGACCTGCAACTGCTGGGCAAGATCGCGCTCCGAGGGCAGGCGGCTGCCCGGCGGAAATTCGTTGTTCTCGATAAGACGTTTGAGCTGGTCAGCTATCTGTCTGTAAATCCTTGGGTTTTCCAGTCGGGTAATCGGCATTTTTGACCTTTGACGATTCGGCGTTCAGTGATTTGGCGCACAATTATGCGACAAGGCGCTTGAGTAATCGTTATTCAAGTGTAAAAAAATGGTTAATTGAAATGCGGTTTCAAGGCTGTTTTTATTAACTTCTTCCCCCAACGATAACGCGTAAAGCGTCTTTTGTCATGTTAGAGGCCTGACCTTTAACCGCCTTTAGTGGCCTGACCATTAGACCTTTAGGCCGAGGAGTCAAGATGGATTTAACCGGGAAACGCGTACTGATCACCGCCGCCGGGCAAGGGATCGGATTCACCACCGCCAGGCTGTTCGCCGCCGCCGGCGCTGACGTGATCGCCAGCGACATCAACCTCGAGCGCCTGCAGGGCTGCGCCGGGATCCGCGCGCTGGCGCTGAACGTCACCGATCCGGCCGCCATTGCGGCGGCGGCGGAAGCGATCGGCCCGATCGACGTGTTGTTCAACTGCGCCGGCGTGGTGCACAGCGGATCGATCCTCGATTGCAGCGAGGATCAGTGGGCGTTCGCGCTCGATCTCAACGTGACCGCGATGTTCCGCATGATCCGCGCTTTCCTGCCGGGCATGTTGGCGCGCGGCAAAGGCTCGATCATCAACATGTCCTCGGTGGCCTCGAGCGTGAAAGGGGTGCCGAACCGCTTCGCCTACGGCGCCAGCAAGGCGGCGGTGATTGGCCTGACGCGCTCGCTGGCGGCGGATTACGTCACCCAGGGCATCCGCTGCAACGCCATCTGCCCCGGCACGGTGGAATCGCCGTCGCTGCGTCAGCGCATCGCCGAGCAGGCGCGCGAACAGGGGCGTAGCGAGCAAGAGGTGTATCAGGCGTTCGTCGCCCGCCAGCCGATCGGGCGCATCGGCACCACCGAGGAAATTGCCCAGTTGGCGCTGTATCTGGCCTCCGACGCCAGTTCGTACACCACCGGCACGGTGCAGATCATCGACGGCGGCTGGAGCAACTGAGCCGCCATTTTTGAGAGAGGAACGCATGAAACTTTTACGTTACGGGGAACCCGGGCAAGAGCGCCCCGGCATGTTGGATGCGCAGGGCCGCCTGCGCGATCTGTCGCAGCATATCGCCGACGTGGGCGGCGCCGCGTTATCGCCGGCGTCGCTCGCCAAACTGCGCGCGCTGGACAGCGCCGCGTTGCCGCTGGTCGAGGGGCAGCCGCGCCTCGGCGCCTGCGTCGGCGGCATCGGCAAGTTCATCTGCATCGGCCTGAATTACGCCGATCACGCGGCGGAAACCGGCGCGGCCATTCCTGAAGAACCGGTGGTGTTCAACAAATGGACCAGCGCGGTGGTCGGCCCCTACGACCGGGTGGAGATCCCGCGCGGCTCGCAGAAAACCGACTGGGAAGTGGAGCTGGGCGTGGTGATCGGCCAGGGCGGGCGCTACATCAGCGAAGCAGACGCGATGCGCCACGTCGCCGGTTACTGCGTGATCAACGACGTCTCCGAACGCGAGTATCAAATTGAGCGCGGCGGCACCTGGGACAAGGGCAAAGGCTGCGACACCTTCGGGCCGATCGGCCCCTGGCTGGTGACCGCCGACGAAATCGCCGATCCGCACAGCCTGAACCTGTGGCTGGAGGTGGACGGCAAGCGCTATCAGGACGGCAACACCAGCACCATGATCTTCCGCATTCCGCAAATCGTCAGCTACCTCAGCCGCTTTATGAGCCTGCAGCCGGGCGACGTGATCTCCACCGGTACGCCGCCGGGCGTCGGCATGGGGCAGAAACCGCAGCCCGTCTATCTGCGGGCGGGCCAGACGATGCGTCTGGGCATCGAAGGGCTGGGAGAACAGCGCCAGCAAACCGTACAGGCTTAACCGGGAGCGCCGCCATGACCACCATTACCGCACTGCGGGTTGAAGACATTCGCTTCCCCACCTCGTTGGGGCTGGACGGATCCGACGCCATGAATCCGGATCCCGACTATTCCGCCGCCTACGTGATCCTGGAGACCGATCGCGCGGATCTCAGCGGCCACGGGCTGACGTTCACCATCGGGCGCGGCAACGAGATCTGTTGCGCAGCGATCCGCGCGCTGGAACATCAGATCGTCGGTGAGCAACTGGAGACGATCGCCGCCGACATGGGCGCCTTCTGGCGGCGCTTCACCAGCGACAGCCAGCTGCGCTGGATTGGGCCGGACAAGGGCGCCATTCACCTGGCGACCGGCGCGGTGGTCAACGCGGTGTGGGATCTGTGGGCCAAATCGGTCGGCAAGCCGGTATGGCGGCTGGTGGCAGAGATGACGCCGGAGGAGCTGGTACGCTGCATCGACTTCCGTTACATCACCGACTGCATCACGCCGCAGGAAGCGCTGGCGCTGCTGAAACAGCGGGCCGAGGGCAAAGAACGGCGCCTGGAGCGGCTGCTGCAGGAAGGGTACCCCTGTTACACCACCTCCGCCGGCTGGCTGGGTTACCCGGATGACAAGCTGCGCCGCCTGTGCCAGGAAGCGGTCGACGCCGGTTTCTCCTACCTGAAGCTGAAGGTCGGGCGCGATCTGGAAGACGACATTCGCCGGGTGCGCATCGCCCGTGAGGTGATCGGCCCGGATCGCCGGCTGATGATCGACGCCAACCAGGTGTGGGAGGTGGGCGAAGCCATTCCGTGGGTGAAACATCTGGCGTTCGCCAACCCCTGGTTTATCGAAGAACCGACCAGCCCGGACGACGTGGAAGGGCATCGCCGCATCCGCGAAGGGGTGGCGCCGGTCAAGGTGGCCACCGGTGAGATGTGCCAGAACCGCATCATGTTCAAGCAGTTCATCATGCGCGGCGCGGTGGATGTGGTGCAGATCGACGCCTGCCGTCTCGGCGGCGTCAACGAAGTGCTGGCGGTGATGCTGATGGCGGCCAAATACCAGCTGCCGGTCTGCCCGCACGCCGGCGGCGTCGGGCTGTGCGAATACGTGCAGCACCTGTCGATGATCGACTACCTGTGCATCGCCGGCACCCACGAAGGGCGGGTGATCGAGTACGTCGATCATTTGCATGAACACTTTGTCGATCCCTGCGTGATCACCGGCGCGGCCTACATGCCGCCGAGCCGTCCCGGTTACTCGATCGAGATGCATCCGTCGTCGATCGAGCAGTATCGGTTCCGCGGGTGAGGCGGGAGGATCGCATGCCGCGCATCGACGCTCACCAGCACTACTGGCGCTACCACCCGCAGCACTACCCGTGGATCGACGAGCGGATGCGCGTGCTGCGACAGGATTTCGATCCGCCTCGGCTGCGGCCGCTGTTGCAGGAACACGGCTTCGACGGCGCGCTGGCGGTGCAGGCGCGCCCCAGCGAGGACGAGACGCTGGCCCTGCTGGCGCTGGCTGAGCAGAGCGAGGGCGTATGCGGCGTGGTGGGCTGGTTGGATATCACCGCGCCGCAGCTGGCGCAGCGTCTGGAGGCCTGGCGGCCTTACAGCGCGCTGCGCGGGGTGCGCCATCAGGTGCAGGACGAAGCGGATCCGGCGGCCTGGCTGGCGCGGCCGGAGGTGGATCGCGGCATGCAAACGCTGCAGCGCGCCGGGTATGTGTACGAGATCCTGGTGATGCACCGGGATCTGGCAGCCGCGGCGGCGTTTGCCGGCCGCCACGACCAACACTGGCTGGTGCTGGATCACTTCGGCAAGCCGGACATCGCGCGCGGCGCGCGGCACTGGGCGCAGCAAATCCGGCCGTTGGCGGCGCTGCCGCACGTGGCCTGCAAGCTCTCGGGGCTGATCACCGAGGCGCCGGGTGGCCGGTGGCGGGCGGAGGAACTGCTGCCGTTCTTCGATGCCGCGCTGGAGGCGTTCGGCCCGCAGCGGCTGATGTTCGGCTCCGATTGGCCGGTGTGCCTGCTGGCCGGCGACTACCGCCAGGTGGTGCAACTGTGTGAACGGGCCCTCTCGACGCTGGGGGCCGCCGAGCAGGCGGCGATTTGGGGCGATACCGCCCGGCGAATTTACGGGTTAACGGAGTCTGGTTATGGATCTGTATCTGCAAGATAAGGTGGTGCTGGTCACCGGCGGCGGTGCCGGCATCGGCGCGGCGATTGCTCATGTGCTGGCCGAGGAAGGGGCGATCCCGGTGCTGGTCACCAACGCCGCGCCGGAGGCGGCGCTGCTGGCCGATTTGCAGCGGCTGCAGCCGCGCACCGGGGTGATCCTCACCGAATTGTGCGACGAGGCGGCCTGCCGCCGGGCGGTCAGCCAGACGCTGGCGACCTTCGGCCGTCTTGACGGGCTGGTGAACAACGCCGGGGTCAACGACGGCGTTGGGCTGGAGGCGGGGCGCGAAGCGTTCGTCGGCTCGCTGGAAAAGAACCTGGTGCACTACTACCTGATGGCGCACCTGTGCCAGGCGGCGCTGCGGGAGAGCCGGGGCGCCATCGTCAACATCGCCTCCAAGACCGCGCTCAGCGGGCAGGGGGGCACAAGCGGCTACACCGCCGCCAAGGGCGCGGTGCTGGCGCTGACGCGCGAATGGGCGGTGTCGCTGCGCCATGACGGGGTGCGGGTGAACGCGGTGGTGCCGGCGGAGGTGATCACCCCGCAGTACCAGCGCTGGCTCAACACCTTCGCCGAGCCGCAGCGGCAGATGGAGAAGATCACCGCGCGCATTCCGCTCGGGCAGCGCATGACCACGCCGCAGGAGATCGCCGATACCGTGGCGTTTCTGCTGTCGTCGCGGTCATCGCACACCACCGGGCAGTGGCTGTCGGTGGACGGCGGCTACCTGCATCTCGATCGGGCGCTGACGTGAGCGGCGCGGCGGCAGGGCGGCGCCGTTTCTGCCAGGCGCTCGATCTGATTGACTCACCGGCGCTGATTGCGGAGTACCAGCAGCATCATCAGCGCATTTGGCCGGGCATCGCCGCGCATTTGCGCGAGCACGGCATTCTGGACATGGAGATTTACCGGTTGGGCACCCGGCTGTTCATGATCGTGGAGGTCAGCGCCGATTTCGACGCCGCGCGTTTTGACGCCGCCAGCCTGAACAACCCCGAAGTACAGCGATGGGAAGCGCTGATGTGGCACTACCAGGCCGCCACCCCCTGGACGCCGCAGGGCGAAAAATGGGTGGAAATGGCGCGGATTTTCTCTCTGCAACAGCAATAACGCCAACATCATCATCGCCAGACGATACGAGGGTATCACCATGCTTGCTGAAAAAAGTGCGGCCTCTGCGCAGCCGGGCGTCCCCGTGACCGCCAATCTGCGCTGGGCCTTTATCCTGGTCACCAGCCTGTTCTTCATGTGGGGGCTGTCCTATGGCCTGCTGGACGTTTTAAACAAACATTTTCAGGAAACGTTGCACGTCACCAAGGCACAGTCGGGGCTGCTGCAGGCGGCCTACTTCGGCGCCTATTTCCTGGTGGCGCTGCCCGCCGGTTATTTCATGGATCGCAAGGGCTATAAGGCGGGCATTCTGGTCGGGCTGTGCCTGTACGCACTGGGCGCGCTGCTGTTCGTGCCGGCGGCGTCGGCCAACAGCTTCGGCGTCTTCCTGTTCGCGCTGTTCGTTATCGCCAGCGGCCTGGGCTGCCTGGAAACGGCGGCCAACCCGTACGCCACGGTGCTGGGCGACGCGCAGGGCGCCGAACGGCGGCTCAACCTGGCGCAGTCGTTCAACGGCCTCGGGCAGTTTATCGGCCCGCTGATCGGCGGCACGCTGTTCTTCTCCGCCGGCCAGTCCGTCGGCGGCGGCGATCAGAGCGTGGTGAAGATGACCTATGTGGCGATCGCCATGCTGGTGTTGCTGATCGCGCTGTTGTTCAGCCGCACCCGGCTGCCGGCGATCCGCGAAGAGGAAAAACCGGTGCACGGCGTGATAGCGCAGGGGTTGTGGCAGCATCCGCATTTCGTCGGCGGGGTCATCACGCAGTTTTTCTACGTGGCGGCGCAGGTGGGCGTGGGGGCATTCTTCATCAACTACGCCACCGAGCACTGGCGCGAGGTGTCTAACCAGAGCGCCTCTTACCTGCTGTCGATCGCCATGATCTGCTTTATGGTCGGACGTTTCTTCAGCACCTGGCTGATGGGACGGGTCAAACCGGCGACGCTGCTGGCGGTCTATGCGCTGATCAACATCGCGCTGTGCGGCGTGGTAATGCTGAGCGTAGACGGCGTATCGGTGGTGGCGCTGATCGCGGTGTTCTTCTTTATGTCGATCATGTTCCCGACCATTTTCGCCCTGGGGGTGAAAAATCTGGGCAAGCACACCAAGCGCGCCAGCTCGTTCATGATCATGGCGATCGTCGGCGGCGCCATCATGCCTTACTTTATGGGGGCGCTGGCCGACCGTTACAGCACCGCGCTCTCTTATCTGCTGCCGCTGTTGTGTTTCGCGGTGGTGTTGGTTTACGGCCTGCGGCAGCGCCGCGCCTGATTCACCCCGGCGGCGAATCGGCTTTCGCCGCCGTTTTCGGCATCTGCCGCCGGGTCCCCATCAGGATGGCCAACGCCAGCAGCAGCACCAGGCCGGACAGCGCGCCGTTTATCGTCAGGCCGCTGGCATCCACCACCAGCCCGCCCACCAGCGAACCGCAGGAAATCGCCAGGTTGAACAGCGCGATATACAGTGAAGAGGCGACCTCGGCCGCATCGGGCGCCGCCTTGAGCATCCACGCCATCAGCGCAACGGAAACGCCGCCGTAGGCGATGCCCCACAGCAGCAGGAAGGCGCCGCCGCTCAGCGGCGTGTGGCCCAGCAGCGGCAGCAGCAGGACGGCGAGCGCCAGCCCGAGGGCGATCAGCGCCAGGGTGCGGCGCAGTCGTTTGGCGGCGGCCTGGCCGGCGATAAAATTCCCGACGAGGCCGGCGATGCCGTAGGCGAACAGCAGCGGCCCCACCCAGCGGCTCTCGATGCCGGAGACCGTCTGCAGCAGCGGACGGACAAAGGTGTAAGCCATAAAGTGGCCGGCGACCAGCAGAAACGTCAGCAGCAGCCCGGTCAGCAGCCGGCGATTCGCGCGTTGCGCGGTGAACGACCGCCAGCCGATCGCCTGCGTGACCGGCAGCGGCGGCAGCACGCACACCAGCAGGAGCAGGGTCAGCGCCGCCAGAACGGCGACCGCCAGAAACGCCATGCGCCAGCCCAGCGCTTCGCCGAGGAATACCCCGAGCGGCACGCCGAACACCGAGGCCGCCGCTACGCCGCCGAAGATGATGGACAGCGCCAATCCGACGGAGGCCGGCGGCACCAGGCGTTCCGCCAGCCCGCCGGCGATGGCCCAGATACCGCCGATGCAAAAACCCAGCAGGATGCGCGCAGCGAACAGCAGCGCCAGGGAGGTGGCGGCGGCGGCCAGCAGGTTAGCGGCGATCAGCAGCAGCAGAAAGCCCGCCAGCAGGTTGCGGCGGTCCGTGCGCCGGGCGCCCAGCACCACCAGCGGGGCGAACAGCGCGGCGAACAGGGCCGGCAGGGAAATCAGCAGCCCGGCGCGGCCGATCGATGCGTTCAGGGTGCTGACGATCGGGGTCAGCAGCCCGACGGGCAGCATTTCTGCGGTGACGACGGTAAAGGTGGACAGGCCGACCGCGAAGGTCGCCAGCCACGCTTTTGCGCCGCCGTCGGCGTGTAAGGTACTCATAATGACTCTCCCAACAGATGACGAACCTCAGTGTATCCGCGCCAAAATGGCTGATAAACTGGCCTGAATGCGCAACATTGGGGACAAATCGTGGCTAATTTACCGTCTATGCCTTTGGATAACCTGACCGACCTGCTGGTATTCATTCGCGTCGCCGACGCCTGCAGCTTCACGCTGGCGGCCGAGAGACTGGGCATCTCCCGATCGGCGGCGGGCAAATGCGTGAACCGATTGGAGGCGCGATTGGCGACCCGGCTGCTGCAACGCACCACGCGCAGCGTCAGCCTGACCGAAGACGGCGCGGTGTTTTACGAATATGCGCAGCGCATCCTGTCGCAGGCCGAAGAGGCGGAAACGGCGCTCAATACGCGGCGGCAAACCCCGCGCGGGCGGCTGCGGCTGGATGTGCCGGTCTCGTTGGGGCGGTTGCATATTTTGCCGATTCTGCGGGAATTTTTGGCGCAGTGGCCGGAGGTGGACGCCGACGTCAGCTTCTCCGACGATTACAGCGATTTGGTGCGCGACGGCATCGACGTGGCGATCCGCGTCGGCGGCAGCGACGACAGTCGGCTGGTGCGGCGGGTGCTCGCGCCGCATCGCCTGATCACCTGCGCGGCGCCGGACTATCTGGCGCGCTACGGCACGCCTGCGACACCGGAGGCGCTGGGCGATCACGAGACGCTGGTCTTCAGCCACCAGGGATTGCCGGCGCCCTGGCGCTATCGGGTTAACGGCCAACTGCACGAACAGCCGGTGCGCGGCCGGATGCGTTTCAACAACGTCGAGGCATTGCGGGATGCGGCCGTCGCCGGGGCCGGTCTGTGTCAGGTAGGGGCGTTTCTGGTCGGTGAACAGATGGCGGCCGGCACGCTGGTGCCGGTGCTGGAACGCTATTGTCGCCCGGGGCCGCCGATCTGCGCCGTCTATCCCAGCCGACGCCATCTCTCCCCCAAAGTGAAACTGTTTCTGGCGGCGATCGAACGGCGCTGGCAGGGCAAGGCGATTTGGGAAACCGTTTAGCGTGTCAATTCCTGCGGTTGCAGCAAGGCGGGCTCGACGTTTTGCGCCAACTGAATATTGTTGCGGCCGCTGTGCTTCGCCAGATAGAGCGCGGCGTCGGCCGCGCCTATCGCCGATTCGATGTCCAGTTTTTCCAGCGCGGAGATGCCGGCGCTGAGCGTCAGCGTGCCGCTGTGCTGCGGACTGGCGCCGTGCGGGATGTTCAGCTCCGCCACCCGCTGGCGCACCCGTTCGGCCAGCTGCGCCGCGTAGCCTTCGTGCACGTTGGTCAGCAGCACCAAAAATTCTTCCCCGCCGTAACGCACCACGATGTCGCGCGAACGCACCGCATCGCGGATGGCGACCGCCACCTGCACCAACGCCCGATCGCCCATGGCGTGGCCGTAGCTGTCGTTATAGACCTTGAAGTGGTCGATATCCAGCAACAGCACGTAATGATGGCCGGTTTGCGGTTCCAGCAGCATCGTGATCTTATTCTCCAGCCCGCGCCGGTTATAAAGGCCGGTCAGAGGATCGATCATGCTCAAATTATTGAATTTATCCCGCTCGTTATACAGGTTGGCCACCAGCGCGTGAGTAAAGATTTCACTGCGTTTCAACATCAGGTGGTGGATGGAGAAAGCGATAATAGGTAATAGCGTGGTGAATAATATCCGCAGGGTATTATGCATGCCGTCTAAAGCCAGGATCACCATTGCGGAAGGCACGGCGTGTAAACAAAAGGCGGTAAAGTTGTCCGTCAGGGAAATAGCGCTGATAAAAAAGATGCTAAACAAACTAATTAATAAAAAATCTTGGTTATTCGGTAGGCAATATTGACTTTTAACGTAAATATGTGCGGCCCAGAGCAGGCCGAGCACGCCGGCGAACAGGTTGAGTTTGCACAAGTATTTGCGTGGCGTTTGCAGGGACAATAGCGCGGCTACCAGACAAAATAGCGGTATACATAATAAAGGTAGGGTAAATGCGGGCGTATCCCTAAAAGGGAACAATAATGTAAATACGGAAGAGGCGGCATTCATTATCAGAAAAAGAAATAATGCCAGGCGCTGCTTGCTGTTCAGTAATTCCTGATAAGAACGGGCGTTCATACGGAGGTCACTCTTTGCAAAGTCGTTCTGTCGAATAATTAAGGTTGAGAAGCATTCCTTTGGCGCGAATATCCACTTGAATTGCATGGTTGAGGATTGTGATTATTATCATGCAAACAGGACTAGGAATTTTCTTATGTCAAATTATCATTTTTTCATGCTGGTGTCATCTGGGTTTGGTCAGCGCAGTGAAAATGATGCGGCGGCCAAAAAAGTGTTATATGATATTGGTTATCATTATCACTTGAAGGGGGTTGTCATGCTCACCGCCATGATTGCCGCGTGCGGGCTGTGGGGCGTCAGTTGGTGCCTCGGGGATCGCCTGGCCAGCGCCTGGGGCGTTTTGCTGCCTTGTGCGCTGATGCCGCTGCTGGCCTTGATAGACCTGGATATGGTGCAGTTGCGCACCCTGATCGTGATAGCGATGTTGGCCACGCTGGTGATGCTGTTCAACAGCCGGCTGCGCCACTATCTGCTGCTGCCTTCCTGTATGGCGCTGGCGGGCGGCCTGGCGGCTGTCAGCCTAAACTTCAGCTTCGGGTGAAACGCCGGAAACGGCAAAACCACGCTTAAGCGTGTGATTTATCAATGCGTTGGGATTTTTTCGAGGATACTGCCGGGGAAATCATCAATTGGTGCGAAGAGAGGGACTTGAACCCTCACGTCCGTAAGGACACTAACACCTGAAGCTAGCGCGTCTACCAATTCCGCCACCTTCGCACAGTCGATGTTGTTGCTTTGATTTATATTACGTCGCCAGCGTGGTGCGAAGAGAGGGACTTGAACCCTCACGTCCGTAAGAACACTAACACCTGAAGCTAGCGCGTCTACCAATTCCGCCACCTTCGCATCGATGCTGAGTGCAATATAAATCATGTGGTTATTTGGTGCGAAGAGAGGGACTTGAACCCTCACGTCCGTAAGGACACTAACACCTGAAGCTAGCGCGTCTACCAATTCCGCCACCTTCGCGTACCAGAAACATTACCGGAGTAACGTTACCACGGAGGCGAATTCTAGAGATTTTGGCGGACACGTCAACAGTTATTTCCCCGCTTTGCGGGCGTTTGCTGGAAAAACAGCCATATCGCCGCTTTTCTGCTGGTCAAACAGCCAAATCAGCCAATCAATCAACACTCTGACCCGCGGCGCTAGGAAACGGCCGGGCGGATACATGATGTAAATCGGCATCGGCGGAGGCGGCGTTTCCGCCAGCACTTCCACCAGTTCGCCCTGTTCCAGCCAAGGGGCAAGCGAATAGCGCGCCGCCTGTATCAATCCCATGCCGGCACGCGCGCCGGCGATATAGGCGTCGGCGCCGCTGACGCTCAGCCGGGCGGGCAGTTCGCGCAGTTCCAGCTTGCCGCCGCGGCAAAACTCCAGCGGGTAATCGCGGTTGCTGGCCAGCGAAAAATACCCCACCGCGCGGTGCGGCGCCAGGCTATCGATGTCGAGCGGCGTACCGTGGGCCTGCAGGTAAGCGGGGGAAGCGCAGGTGACCTGCGGCAGCTGGGCGATCCGCCGCGCCACCAGGCTGTCGTCTTCGGTTTCCCAGGCGCGCAGCACGCAGTCCACGCCTTCGCGCAGCAGATCGACGTGGGTGTCGTTGGCGCCCAGCGCCAGCGTAATGTCGGGATAGCGCCGGTAGAAGTCGTCCAGCGCCGGAATGACGACCTCGCGCGCCAGCGAATGGGGCATATCGATGCGCACTTTGCCGGACGGCTGCAGCTTATGGTGGCTGAACAGCGTGTCCGCCTCCTCCAGCGCGCCCAGCAACTGCACGCAGCGTTGATAGTAGAGACTGCCTTCGCTGGTCACCTGAACCTGGCGGGTGGTGCGGATCAGCAGGCGCACGCCCAGCCGCTGTTCCAGCCGTTTCAGCGCGTTGCTGACCGTGGCGCGCGGCAGCTGCAGGCGTTCGGCCGCCCGGCTGAAGCTGCCCAGTTCGACGATGCGGGTAAAAATGCGCATGGCTTGAACCTGATCCATTACCACTCCGTATTGTTGGTGATTTTTGAACAGTGATGTGCAATCTGCATTATTTATCTTTGTCGCGTAAACAACCAGACTTTGCTGCGTTATCCATTCACCGCATGAGGGCAGCACAATGCAACAACGTAAACTCGGTTCCCACGGTCCCGTCGTCTCCGCCCTGGGGTTGGGATGCATGGGCATGAGCGACTTCTACTCCACCGGCGCCGATCGGCAGGAAGCCATCGCCACGCTGCACCGGGCGCTGGAGCTGGGCGTCACGCTGCTCGACACCGCCGACATGTATGGCCCGCACACCAACGAAGAGCTGGTGGGGGAAGCGATCAAAGGCAAGCGGCAACAGGTGTTCCTGGCCACCAAGTTCGGCATCCTGCGCGATCCGGCGGATCCTTCGGCGCGCGGCGTCAGCAGCCGACCCGAGTATATCCGGCGCTCCGTCGAGGGCAGCCTGCGGCGCTTGGGCGTGGAGGAGATCGATCTTTATTATCAGCACCGGGTCGATCCGCAGGTGCCGATCGAGGACGTCGTGGGCACGATGGCGGATCTGATCCGCGAAGGCAAGATCCGCCACATCGGCCTGAGCGAGGCGTCGGTCGCCACGCTGGAGCGGGCGCACAAGGTGCATCCGATCACCGCGCTGCAGACCGAATATTCGCTGTGGACGCGCGACGCCGAGCAGGGCGTGCTGGCGGCCTGCGAGCGCCTGGGCATCGGCTTTGTGCCCTACAGCCCGTTAGGGCGCGGTTTCCTCACCGGCGCTATCCAGCGGCCGGAGGATCTGGCCGAGGACGACTTCCGCCGCAGCAACCCGCGCTTCCAGGGGGAAAACTTCAGCCGCAATCTGGCGCTGGTGGAGAAGGTGAGCGAGCTGGCGGCGCAGAAGGGCGTTAAACCTTCGCAGCTGGCGCTGGCCTGGGTGTTGGCGCAGGGGGAACACATCGTGCCGATCCCCGGCACCAAACGCCGTCGTTACCTGGAAGAGAACGTCGCGGCGGCGGAGATAACGCTGAGCGCGGCTGAGCTGGCGGCGATTGAAGCGGTGTTCCCGCTGAGCGCGGCGGCCGGCGAACGCTACGGCGTGGAGTCGATGACCTACATCAACGGTTAAAAAAAAGCGCGGCCTGCAGGCCGCGCTCTGTCGTTTTCCGCCAACGGCGAATTATTTCTTCTTCGGCGCGCGCGGCGGACGGCCGACGGTCGCCTGGTACACCTTGAAGCGGCCGTTCTGCGCCAGCACTTCGTGGCTGCCGAAGGTGGCGTCCAGAATGTCCGGGTATGGCAGGAAGGCGTTGGCGACAATGCGCAGTTGGCCGCCGATCGGCAGGTGCTTCACCGCGCCGCGGATCAGGGTTTCGGCGGCGGTCAGGCTGGTCTGCAGCCCGTCGTGGAACGGCGGGTTGGAGATGATCATGTCGAAACGGCCGGTGATGTCGGAGTAAACGTTGCTGACGATCACTTCCCCTTCGATGCCGTTGGCGGCCAGCGTCGCGCGGCTGGATTCCACCGCGGCGGCGTTGACGTCGCTGAGGGTCAATTTGACTTTCGGCGACAGCTTGGACATTACCGAGGCCATGACGCCGGCGCCGCAGCCGATGTCCAGCACCTTGCCTTTCATGTGTTTTTCCAGCGTCGACAGCAGCAGCGAGCTGCCGACGTCCAGACCGTCGCGGCTGAATACGCCCGGCAGCGTTTTCACTTCCAGATCGTGCAGCTGATAGCTGTCCCACCAGTCGTTCAGGTCGAACTCGGTCTGCGCGTCCAGGCGGCCGTGATACAGGCCGCAGCGGCGCGCGCTGTCGATTTTCACCAGCGTGACGTGGCCTTCCAGCGTTGGCTCGGCGCTGCGCACGCCGCTGCGGTTTTCACCGACCACGAACACGTCCGCGCCCACCGGCAGCAGCGCCAGGATGTTGCACAGCTGGAATTGCGCTTCCTGCTTGCTCTTCGGCCAGTAGTAAACCAGCGTGTCGCAGTCGGCGACGAAAGCGGGATCGACGGTCAAACCGAACTGCACGTTATCGCCCATCGTCCGGTTCAGTAACTGCCAGTGATGGTATTGCTGAGTGTGGACGCGCACGTCCGCGGCCTCGAATTGGGCCGGCAGGCTGTCCTGCAGGTCGCCGGCAAACAGCACGCGGCGTTCGATAAATTCATCACTGTGGCGCAGCATGACTTCACTGGCGGGGGTTAATGCAGACATCAGATATTGGCTCCTGGAAATGAGACCGGGGATTATAGAGCTTTGTGGCGATATGTTCGACGGGTTTGTTGGCGCGGGCTGCGCGGGTTTGTTAGCATAGCGCGGCGCATGGCAGGCATGGCGCACCACAACGGGTAGGAATCGGCATGGCATCAAAACGCGACTGGCTGTTACAACAACTGGGTATTACGCAGTGGACATTGCGCCGCCCGGGCGTGTTGCAGGGCGAAGTGGCGGTCAGTCTGCCGCCCGAGACGCGCCTGCTGGTGGTGGCGCAGACGCTGCCGGCGCCCGACGATCCGCTGTTTTGCGACGTGCTGCGCAGCCTGGGGCTGACGCCGGCGCAAACCTACAGCCTGACGCCGGAACAGGTGGCGATGCTGCCTGAAGAGACCGCATGCAACAGTTGGCGGCTGGGCGTGACGGAACCGCTCGCGGTCGCCGGCGCGCAGCTACACAGCCCGGCGCTGGCCGAGCTTTCCCAAGACGCGGGGGCCAAACGCGCCCTCTGGCAGCAGATTTGTCATCATGAACACGATTTCTACCCTGACGGCGGCCGACCTGGCCACGGCCTTCAACATTGAGCAAGCCAGCCACGCTTTCCCCTGGACGGAAACCACCTTTGCCAGCAATCAGGGCGATCGCTACCTTAACCTGAAGCTGAGCGCCGATGGGGAGATGGCGGGGTTCGCCATCACGCAGATCGTGCTGGACGAAGCCACGCTGTTCAACATCGCCATTCATCCGCAGCACCAGCGCCGGGGCTTTGGCCGCCTGCTGCTCAACGCGTTGATCGAACAGCTGGAGAGCCGCGGCGTGGTTACGCTGTGGCTGGAAGTCCGCGCCTCCAACCAGGCGGCGATCGCGCTGTATGAAGATCTCGGTTTCAACGAAGTCACCGTGCGCCGCAATTATTACCCGAGCGCCCACGGCCGCGAAGACGCGATCGTGATGGCGCTGCCGTTGGGGTAATCAGCCCGGCCGGAAAAAGCATTGATTGTCACCGGTTGGCAAATCGGCGAAAATGCCCGGCTGTTATCTTTTATTCACCGCTTTGCCCGGCGCCGCGATCGGCGCGTTCTGATGATGTCGCAGGGCGGACTAACCGTAGAACCTGAAAACCATGTCTCCTAGTGAATTTGCCCGCGAAGTCTCCAAAAGAAGAACTTTCGCCATCATCTCGCACCCCGATGCCGGTAAAACCACCATTACCGAAAAAGTGCTGCTGTTCGGACAGGCGATCCAGACCGCCGGTACGGTAAAAGGCCGCGGCTCCAGCCAGCACGCCAAATCCGACTGGATGGAAATGGAAAAGCAGCGTGGGATCTCGATCACCACCTCGGTGATGCAGTTCCCGTATCGCGACAGCCTGGTCAACCTGCTGGATACCCCGGGGCACGAGGACTTCTCCGAAGATACGTATCGCACCCTGACCGCCGTGGACTGCTGTCTGATGGTGATCGACGCCGCCAAGGGCGTTGAGGATCGCACCCGCAAGCTGATGGAAGTCACCCGTCTGCGCGACACGCCGATCCTGACCTTCATGAACAAGCTGGACCGCGACATCCGCGATCCGATGGAAGTGATGGACGAAGTTGAGCGCGAACTGAAGATCGCCTGCTCGCCCATCACCTGGCCGATCGGCTGCGGCAAGCTGTTCAAGGGCGTTTACCACCTGTACAAGGATGAAACCTACCTGTACCAGACCGGTAAAGGCCACACCATTCAGGAAGTGCGCATCGTCAAGGGCCTGAACAACCCAGAGCTGGATGCGGCGGTGGGAGAAGATCTGGCGGCGCAGCTGCGCGATGAGCTGGAACTGGTGCAGGGCGCTTCTCACGAGTTCGATCAGGAAGCTTTCCTGAGCGGCGAGCTGACGCCGGTGTTCTTCGGTACAGCACTCGGCAACTTCGGCGTGGATCATATGCTGGACGGTCTGGTGGCCTGGGCGCCGGCGCCGATGCCGCGCAAAACCGACACCCGCGAAGTGACGGCGGCGGAAGAGAAATTCACCGGCTTCGTGTTCAAGATCCAGGCCAACATGGATCCGAAGCACCGCGACCGTGTGGCCTTTATGCGCGTGGTGTCCGGCCGTTATGAGAAGGGCATGAAGCTGCGCCAGGTGCGCACCGGCAAAGACGTGGTGATCTCCGACGCGCTGACCTTTATGGCCGGCGACCGTTCGCACGTGGAAGAAGCCTATCCGGGCGACATCATCGGTCTGCACAACCATGGCACCATCCAGATCGGCGATACCTTCACTCAGGGTGAAGACATGAAGTTCACCGGCATCCCGAACTTCGCGCCGGAACTGTTCCGCCGCATTCGCCTGCGCGATCCGCTGAAGCAGAAACAGCTGCTGAAGGGGCTGGTACAGCTGTCGGAAGAGGGCGCGGTGCAGGTGTTCCGCCCGATCGCCAACAACGATTTGATCGTCGGCGCGGTCGGCGTGCTGCAGTTCGACGTGGTCGTGGCGCGTTTGAAGAGCGAGTACAACGTGGAAGCGCTGTATGAGTCGGTCAACGTGTCGACGGCGCGCTGGGTCGAATGCGACGACGTGAAGAAGTTCGAAGAGTTCAAGCGCAAGAACGAGATCAACCTGGCGTTGGACGGTGGGGACAACCTGTCCTATATCGCGCCGACCATGGTGAACCTCAACCTGACGCAGGAACGCTATCCTGACGTGACCTTCCGCAAGACCCGCGAACACTGATACATCGGCAGGGCGCCCGGTGCGCCCTGCCAATTCCCCGTATTCTCACTCCGCTAATTAATAAATCTTCCTCATATTTTATCCTGCGAATCGATGTCGCCCAGGCGAGACGCGATTGGCCTGCGTTTTCCGCCGCATGGTCTATCTTTAACGAGATGTCCGCACATTGCTTGAGAGTAAATCACTGTAATACGCTGATTGTTTGGTGAGTTATTCTGATGTGTTGCCGATAGGAGACAGTCTGTTTCCTTAAATATCAATGAGATGACTGTTTTATCGTTTCGTGTCACTTGGTCTGTCGTCAATAGGCGACAGTTTTTTGATTAAAAATCCGACTCAACGCTTTTTTTGTTTGATTTTTAAGGTGTTTATGGAGTTGGCACGGCGGTTGCAATATTCCTGTCGTGAACGCTTAATCGTATAGCGATGATGAAGTATTTACCGAGAGGCCGCGTGAAGGCGGCTGAAGGGTTCCGGCGCTCTGGCGCTAGGGCCCCCAACAAAAGGAAGAGATCGATGAAAAAGACCAAATTTGCACACTCGCTGATGGCTGTTGTTTTGGGTTCTGCTTTGGTGAGCGGCACTGCGCTGGCCGAAGACAGTCTGCTCAACAAGGCGTCTAACGCCGCGGACAGTGCCGGTGCCAAAATCGATAGCTCCATGAAAAAAGTTGACGGTTACATGGATGACAGCGCGATAACGGCTAAAGTTAAAAGTGCATTGGTGGACGATAAGAGCATCAAAAGCACTGACATTTCGGTGAAAACCGAAAAAGGCACCGTGATCCTGAGCGGGTTTGTCGGCAGCCAGGCGCAGGCAGAGCATGCGGTTGCGGTTGCCGGCAAGGTGGAAGGCGTCAAAACCGTCAGCGACAAGCTGCACGTGAAAGATGAAGCCAACCAGTCGATCAAATCGTATGCCGGCGACACCGCCACCACCAGCGAGCTGAAAGCCAAGCTGCTGGCCGATGACATCGTGCCGTCGCGCAATGTGAAAGTGGAAACCACCGATGGCGTGGTGCAGCTTTCCGGTGAAGTGAAAACGCAGGCGCAGTCTGAGCGTGCCGAAAGCATCGCCAAGGCTATCGACGGCGTGAAAAGCGTGAAAAACGACCTGGTGGTCAAGCAGTAATCCCGCCAGGCGCCCGTAACAAGTAACAACAAGCCGTATCTGTCGGGCCGTCAAGGCGGCCCGACGTGTACCACCAAAAAAAGAAACTGATTTGCCGTCGATGTCCCGTTGTCGGGGCGGTAGACGGCAGCGAATTTTTTCACAATGGTAAGGAGAAGCTTATGTTTCGTTGGGGCATTATCTTTTTAGTCATCGCGCTTATCGCTGCGGCACTGGGGTTCGGTTCGCTGGCGGGCACCGCCGCCTGGGCCGCCAAAGTCGTGTTCGTTGTCGGCATCATCCTGTTCCTGGTCAGTCTGTTCACCGGCCGTCGGCGCCCTTAGCCGGCCGGCATTTTCCTGCAAACTGTAACAAAGCTTAATTCCTTTTCTCACGTCGGGGAGGGTCGGCCATGAACAGCGACATCATCGTCGGGCGCTGGAAACAGCTGAAAGGTCAGGTATGGCAGGCTTGGGCCGAATGGTCCGGTAGCGATGGTGCCTGGTTGGCCGGCAGCAATGATTTCCTCGTCGGCGTGCTGCAAGAGGATTACGGAAGAGAGCGAGACGCGGTATCCTCGGAGAAAACGTCTCACTGAGGATGCCAAGTTGGGATACAGAATACCCATCACGCTCGGCAATATAGAACCGCTGGCGTCTAAACCTTTTCGACCAGGAAAAATGGCGTTGGTCTGCGAAGGCGGCGGCCAGCGCGGCATTTTCACCGCCGGCGTGCTGGACGAGTTTCAGCGCGCGGGCTTTAACCCTTTCGATCTGCTGATCGGCACATCGGCCGGCGCTCAGAATCTGTCTGCCTATATCTGCGGGCAGATGGGCTACGCGCGCCGGGTGATCACCCGTTACACCACTTCGGCACAGTTCTTCAATCCGCTGCGCTTTGTGCGCGGCGGGCATCTGATCGATCTCGATTGGCTGGTTGATACGGCGGCGGCGCAGATGCCGCTGGCGATGGACGTGGCGGAACAGCATTTTACCGACGGGCGCGAATTCCTGCTGTGCGCCTGCCGCAGCGACGATTTCGAGCCGACCTATCTGCCGGCGCAGCGCGAACGCTGGCTGCCGGCCATCAAGGCGTCCAGCGCCATTCCCGGCTTCTACCGTCAGGGCGTGGAATTGGACGGCGTCAGCTATCAGGACGGCGGCATCAGCGATGCGATCCCGGTGGAAGAGGCCTATCGCCGCGGCGCCGACACCATCGTGGTGATCCGCACCGTGCCTTCGCAAATGTACTACACCCCGCAGTGGATGAAGCGCATGGAGCATTGGCTGAGCGACAGCAGCCTGCAGCAGATGGTGCGCATCCTGCAGCATCACGAGCAAAGCTATCACCGCATCCAGCGCTTTATCGAAAAGCCGCCGGGCAAGCTGCGCATCTTCGAGATCTTCCCGCCGAAGCCGCTGGCCAGCAATGCGCTGGGCAGCCGATTGGGGGCGCTCAATCAGGATTATCACCTGGGGCGCCGCTGCGGCCGCTACTTCCTGGCCACCGTCGGCCAGTGGATGGCGCAGCAGGAGCCCGACGGCATGAAGGTGCGAAAAGCGCTGTCGCGCCGCCTGATCCAGCCGGAGAACGTCAGAATGCCTTCGCCGATCGTGACCGACATCGCCATGCCCACCGAGCGGGCGGCGCAGCCGGAGGCCACGGTGGCGGCGCCGAAAATCATCCTGCCGGGCGATCTGCCGCCGGGTGAAGGGGGCGCGCTGTGAGTTACGCCTTTACTGACACCCACTGCCATTTCGATTTCCCGCCCTTTACCGGGCATGAGGCCGAGAGCCTGGCGCGGGCGGCAAGCGCCGGCGTAAAGCGCATCATCGTCCCGACGGTCACCGCCGATCGCTTCGCGCGGGTGTTGCGGCTGGCGCAGGAGCATGCGCCGCTGTTCGCCGCACTGGGGCTGCACCCGCTGTATATCGCGCAGCATCATGAGCCGCAGTTGGAACAGTTGGCGGCGCTGCTGGCCGAACGGCCGCACAAGCTGGTGGCGGTGGGGGAGATCGGGCTCGATCTGTATATGGATAACCCACAGTTCGAGCGGCAGCAAAGCGTGCTGCTGGCCCAACTGAAGCTGGCGAAACAGCATGACCTGCCGGTGATCCTGCATTCGCGCCGCACCCACGACCAGCTGGCCGCCGCGCTGCGGCGCATGCAGCTGCCGCGCCGCGGCGTGGTGCACGGCTTTGCCGGTAGCCTGTCGCAGGCGCAGGCGTTTATCCGCCTCGGCTATTACATCGGCGTGGGCGGCACCATCACCTATGAGCGGGCGCAGAAAACGCGCGCCGTGATGGCGCAGCTGCCGCTTGAGGCGCTGCTGCTGGAGACCGATGCGCCGGACATGCCGCTGGCCGGCTATCAGGGGCAGCCGAACCGCCCCGAGCGCGCCGCCGAGGTGTTTCACGCGCTGTGCGAACTGCGGCCGGAACCGGCCGACGAGATCGCCGCCCACCTGCAACGCAATACCCAAGCGCTGTTCGCCATGCCGAATTGAGGTCTGCATAACGTGACTTGCGTCACGTTATAAGATTTTCATTTGCGTCTCGTTGTATACATTTGTGACATAAATCGGTGCGAGGGTGACCTCGCTCAGTATAATCCCCCCCGAAACACTCCAATAGCAGACCTCTCTTCATGAGCAGGGATGTATTTTATTTTTTGCAACAGGGAAACTTTGCATGCAACTCATCATGAGTCTGGTCGGGATGGCGGTGCTGATCGCCATTGCGGTGCTGCTCTCCAGCAACCGTCGGGCCATCAAACTGCGCACCGTGGTGTGGGCGTTCATCATTCAGGTCGGTATCGGCGCGCTGGTGCTGTACGTGCCGCTGGGCCGCAGCATCCTCGGCAGTATGTCTAACGGCGTGGCAAACGTTATCGCTTACGGCAATCAGGGCATTTCGTTCATCTTCGGCGGGCTGGTGTCCGACAAGATGTTCGAAGTGTTCGGCGGCGGCGGCTTCGTGTTCGCGCTGCGCGTCCTGCCGGTGATCGTGTTCTTCTCCTCGCTGATTGCGGTGCTGTACTACCTCGGCATCATGCAGTTGGTGATCCGCGTGCTGGGCGGCGGCCTGCACAAGCTGCTGGGCACCTCGCGCACCGAATCGCTGTCGGCGACCGCCAACATTTTCGTCGGCCAGACCGAAGCGCCGCTGGTGGTGCGTCCGTATATCGCCACCATGAGCCAGTCAGAACTGTTCGCCGTGATGTGCGGCGGCCTGGCTTCGGTGGCCGGTTCGGTGCTGGCGGGATACGCGCAGATGGGCGTGCCGCTGGAATACCTGATCGCCGCGTCCTTCATGGCCGCGCCGGGCGGGCTGCTGTTCGCCAAGCTGATGGTGCCGGAAACCGAGCAGACCCACGATAAAGACGATGCGATGAAGCTGATCGCCGAAGAGGATCGTCCTGCCAACGTGATCGACGCGGCGGCTTCCGGCGCGGCTTCCGGCATGCAGCTGGCGCTGAACGTCGGCGCGATGCTGCTGGCGTTTATCGCGCTGATCGCCTTGCTCAACGGCATTCTCGGCGGCATCGGCGGCTGGTTCGACTACCCGCAGCTGTCGCTCGAGCTGATCCTCGGCTGGGTGTTCTCGCCGATCGCCTTCCTGATTGGCGTGCCGTGGAGTGAAGCGATGACCGCCGGTTCGTTTATCGGCCAGAAGATCATCGTCAATGAGTTTGTCGCCTATATGAACTTCGGCGCCTATCTGCGCCCGGACGATGTGGTGGCGGCGGAAGGCCTGCAGGTGCTGTCAACGCACACCAAGGCGATCATCTCCTTTGCGCTGTGCGGTTTCGCCAACCTCTCCTCGGTGGCGATCCTGCTGGGCGGTTTGGGCAGCATGGCACCCAACCGTCGCCATGACATCGCGCGTTTCGGTCTGAAGGCCGTGGCGGCGGGCACGCTGTCCAACCTGATGAGTGCCACCATCGCCGGCTTCTTCCTGGCGCTGTAAGCCCTCGCTGAGCCCGCGTCGGCGCGACCGATCGCGGGACTCCGCCTATACTCTAAGCAACGCGGGTGTTCGCCGCACCCGCGATCTTCAGCCGCTTCTTTAGCGAATTTGTGAACGATATCGCGTTATTTTGTGATGTTCTTCACATATAATTCCGGTCTGTTACAGTGCTATTTCATATAGTGTGACGATGAACGCGAATCGCCCCCGGCATTCGTGTTCAAATAGCTATTACTGGCCGGCCGCAAGGCGGGTGGCCATGTGCGGTGAGAAGGATCTCAGTTGCCGCCGCGGGAACGCCGTTCCCCTGCGCTATCTTCATGGAACCAAGTCCGCTCGCCAACACCCAGGTACTCAGTTGGAGAGTTTTATGACCGAATTAACCGCAGCAGCGCAACGTGCGCTGAACTTGATGGATTTAACCACGCTGAACGATGATGACACCGACGAGAAAGTGATCGCCCTCTGTCGTCAGGCCAACAGCCCGGCCGGCCACACGGCGGCCATCTGCATCTACCCGCGTTTTATCCCGGTGGCGCGTAAGGCGCTGCGCGAGCAAGGCACGCCGGACATCCGTATCGCCACCGTGACCAACTTCCCGCATGGCAACGACGATATCGACATCGCGCTGGCGGAAACCCGCGCGGCCATCGCCTATGGGGCGGATGAAGTGGACGTGGTGTTCCCTTACCGCGCGCTGATCGCCGGCAACGAACAGGTCGGTTTCGAGCTGGTGAAACAGTGCAAACAGGCTTGCCAGGCGGCCAACGTGCTGCTGAAAGTGATCATCGAAACCGGTGAGCTGAAGCAGGCCGATCTGATCCGCAAGGCGTCCGAGATCGCCATCGAGGCCGGCGCCGACTTTATCAAGACCTCCACCGGCAAGGTGCCGGTCAACGCCACCCTGGAGAGCGCCGAGCTGATGATGTCAGTGATCCGCGATATGGGCGTGGCGAAGACGGTGGGCTTCAAGCCGGCCGGCGGCGTGCGCACCGCGGAAGACGCGCTGCATTATCTGCAACTTGCCGATCGTATTCTGGGCGAAGGGTGGGCCGACGCGCGGCATTTCCGCTTTGGCGCTTCTAGCCTGCTGGCCAGCTTGCTGGCCGCGCTGGGCCACCAAACCCAGACCGCCGGCGGCGGCTACTGATCGATATCGTTGGCGGGCGCCAGGCGCGCCCGTCTGCACCGACTCTCGGCGACACAGGGGGATGCCTTGTTCCTGGCTCAAGAAGTTATTCGTAAAAAACGCGACGGCCAGCCGTTAAGCGAAGCGGAAATCCGCTTTTTCATCAACGGCATTCGCGACAATGTGGTGTCGGAAGGGCAGATCGCCGCGCTGGCGATGACCATTTATTTCCATGACATGAGCATGCCGGAGCGCGTGGCGCTCACCATGGCGATGCGCGATTCCGGCACCGTGCTGGACTGGAAGAGTTTGGCGCTGAACGGCCCGATCGTCGACAAGCACTCGACCGGCGGCGTGGGCGACGTGACTTCGCTGATGCTCGGCCCGATGGTGGCGGCCTGCGGCGGCTATGTGCCGATGATCTCCGGCCGCGGCCTGGGGCATACCGGCGGCACGCTGGACAAACTGGAAGCCATTCCGGGCTTCAATATTTTCCCGGACGATAACGCCTTCCGCAAAATCATTCAGGACGTCGGCGTGGCGATCATCGGCCAGACCAGCTCGCTGGCGCCGGCGGACAAGCGTTTTTACGCCACCCGCGATATCACCGCCACCGTGGATTCTATCCCGCTGATCACCGCCTCCATTCTGGCCAAGAAGCTGGCGGAAGGGTTGGATGCGCTGGTGATGGACGTGAAGGTCGGCTCCGGCGCCTTTATGCCGACCTATGCCCTGTCGCAAGATTTGGCGCAGGCGATCGTCGGCGTGGCCAACGGCGCGGGCTGCAAGACCACCGCGCTGCTGACCGACATGAATCAGGTGCTGGCTTCCAGCGCCGGCAACGCGGTGGAAGTGCGCGAAGCGGTGCGCTTCCTGACCGGCGAATACCGCAACCCGCGCCTGTTGGAAGTGACGCTGGCGCTGAGCGTAGAGATGCTGTTGTCCGGCGGCCTGGCGAAAGACGAGGCCGACGCGCGCGCCAAGCTGCAGGCGGTGCTGGATAACGGCAAGGCGGCGGAGGTGTTTGGCCGCATGGTGGCGGCGCAGCAGGGGCCAATAGACTTCGTCGAACGCTACGATAGCTATCTGCCGGCGGCAACGCTGAGCAAGCCGGTGTATGCTGAAAAGCCGGGCATCATCAGCGCCATGGATACCCGTGCGCTGGGCATGGCGGTGGTGTCGTTGGGCGGCGGCCGCCGTCGGGCGAGCGACGCCATCGATTACAGCGTCGGCCTGACCGAGATGGCGCGCCTGGGCGATACGGCGGATTCCCAGCAGCCGCTGGCGATGATCCACGCCAACGATGAAGAGAGCTGGCAGCAGGCGGCCGATGCGGTGCGCAGCGCAATGACGCTGAGCGACAAGGCGCCGGAAGCGACGCCGGTGGTGTATAAGCGCATCACTCAAGCGTGATGACCCTCGTCTTTCAAGCCGTAGCGTTGTTGGCTGCACGCGTGCACCCCAGTCACTTACTTGAGTAAGCTCCTGGGGATACACGCGCTAGCCGCCTAGCTACAACTTGAAATCCATTGGGTATAAATTTAGAGAATAAGGGCGATTGCAGTTTTGCGGTCGCAATAGCGTGAGAACACGCAGGAGAGCACAGATGAAACGCACATTTATTATGGTATTGGACTCCTTCGGCATCGGCGCCAGCGAAGACGCCGAACGTTTTGGCGATCAGGGTTCCGACACCCTGGGCCACATCGCCGAGGTTTGCGCGCGCGGTGAGGCCAACGTGGGCCGTCAGGGCCCGCTGACACTGCCTAACCTGAGCCGTCTGGGTCTCGGCAAAGCGGCGGAAGAGTCCACCGGCAACTTCCCGCAGGGGCTGGATCGCAACGCCGACATCATCGGCGCCTACGGCTACGCCAGCGAGCTCTCTTCCGGTAAAGACACGCCGTCGGGCCACTGGGAAATCGCCGGCGTGCCGGTGCTGTTCGACTGGGGCTACTTCAAGGACGAGCACAACAGCTTCCCGCAGGCGCTGCTGGATAAGCTGGTGGAGCGCGCCAATCTGC
This sequence comes from Serratia sp. B501, assembly GCF_051172315.1. NCBI lineage: Bacteria > Pseudomonadati > Pseudomonadota > Gammaproteobacteria > Enterobacterales > Yersiniaceae > Serratia > Serratia sp. B501. The sequence continues at coordinate 230,809 of NZ_JBPIZB010000004.1, read as the reverse complement.
CGGGCTACCTGGGCAACTGCCACTCATCCGGCACCGTGATCCTCGATCAGTTGGGTGAAGAGCATATGAAAACCGGCAAGCCGATTTTCTACACCTCCGCCGACTCGGTATTCCAGATCGCCTGTCACGAAGAGACCTTCGGCCTGGAGCGCCTGTATGAGCTGTGCGAAATCGCGCGTGAAGAGCTGACCGAAGGCGGTTACAACATCGGCCGCGTGATCGCGCGTCCGTTTGTCGGCGACAAGCCGGGCCACTTCCAGCGCACCGGCAATCGCCACGATCTGGCGGTAGAGCCGCCGGCGCCGACCGTGCTGAAAAAGCTGGTGGACGAGAAGGGCGGCGAAGTGGTGTCGATCGGTAAAATCGCCGACATCTACGCCAACGTCGGCATCACCAAGAAGGTGAAGGCGACCGGCATCGACGCGCTGTTCGACGCGACCCTGATCGAAATGGAAAAGGCCGGCGACAACACCATCGTGTTCACCAACTTCGTGGACTTCGACTCCTCCTACGGTCACCGTCGCGACGTAGCGGGCTACGCCGCCGCGCTGGAGCTGTTTGACCGCCGCCTGCCGGAACTGCTGAAGCTGGTGAAAGACGAAGACATCATCATCTTCACCGCCGACCACGGCTGCGATCCGACCTGGAGCGGCACCGACCACACCCGCGAACACATCCCGGTGCTGGTCTACGGCCCGAAAGTGAAACCGGGTTCGCTGGGCCACCGCGAGACCTTCGCCGACATCGGCCAGACCGTCGCCAATTACTTTGGCCTGTCGCCGATGGATTACGGTAAGACCCTGTTCTAAGCCCTGTCTTTCAAGCCGCAGCGTTGTTAGCTTCACGCGTGAACCCCAGTCGCTTACTCAAGTCAGCTCCTGGGGATTCACCCGCCAGCTGCCTGGCTGCAACTCGAAATTCAAGGCTTGGATGTTTGACGTTTTTATTAAATAAGATTTCTAAAGGAAGAAAATTATGGCTACGCCGCACATTAATGCTGAGATGGGTGACTTCGCTGACGTAGTACTGATGCCGGGCGACCCGCTGCGCGCAAAATACATCGCCGAAACCTTCCTGGAAGGCGCGGTGGAAGTGAACAACGTGCGCGGCATGTTGGGCTTCACCGGCACCTACAAAGGCCGCCGCATCTCCGTAATGGGCCACGGCATGGGCATTCCGTCCTGCTCCATCTACGCGCGCGAGCTGATCGCCGAATTCGGCGTGAAGAAGATCATTCGCGTGGGTTCCTGCGGCGCGGTGCGTGACGATATCAAACTGCGCGACGTGGTGATCGGCATGGGCGCGTGCACCGACTCCAAGGTGAACCGTCTGCGCTTCAAGGACAACGACTACGCGGCGATCGCCGACTTCGACATGGTGCGCAACGCGGTCGACGCGGCGGCGGCGCAGGGCATCCCGGCGCGCGTGGGCAACATCTTCTCCGCCGATCTGTTCTACACCCCGGATCCGGATATGTTCCAGGTGATGAAGAAGTACGGCATCCTGGGCGTGGAAATGGAAGCGGCCGGCATCTACGGCGTGGCGGCGGAGCTGTACGAAGAGTTCGGCTGTAAGGCGCTGACCATCTGCACCGTGTCCGACCACATCCTGCGTCACGAAGCGACCACGGCGGCGGAACGCCAGACCACCTTTAACGAAATGATCGTTATCGCGCTGGAATCCGTGCTGCTGGGCGACAAAGCGTAATACCGCGGCGGGCGTCGTCATGGCGCCCGCCCGTCAATCCATTCACTCCTCATGGCCGTTTTTGGCTAACGCTTTACCTTTCTGCCGTTTAACGCTATTACTTCCTCTATCAATCTATTCACCAATCTATTCATCCGATGCTCACCGTTGAACAAGTTTTGCGTCATGGGCCGGCCACGGCTCGTCAACTGACAGAAGCGTTGGGCATCAGTCAGCCAACGTTATCGCGCCGTCTCCGCGAACTGGCGGGTGCCGTATTGATCCTCGGTAAAGGCAGAGCGACGCGCTATGCGTTGCGACGCGGGATCGGAGGGGAGAGGCAGTTTCCGCTGTATCGGGTTGATGAACGGGGCAAGGCGCACCTGTTTGCCACGCTGTGCCCGCTGTATCCTGCGGATAACTGTGCGGTGTGCGATGAGCGCAGCGGTGAGTGGCAGCTCTATGACGGCCTGCCATGGTATCTGAATGACCTGCGGCCGATTGGCTTTCTCGGGCGAGCCTGGGGCAAAGCGGCGGCACGCGAGTTGAATTTGCCGGAGGATGTGCGGCGATGGGATGAAGGCCAACGCCTGTTGGCGCTCTGCCGTTATGGCGAAGACATGACTGGCGATTTGCTGCCTGGCGCCGACAGCTATCAGCGTTGGTTGATGCGGGATACTGCCGTCGCTGTTTCGGCGGAAGATAAAATCGAGCATTACGCCGCATTGTCTGTCCAGGCGCTGGCCGGGGAGTTGGTGGGTTCCTCCGCCGGCGGCGAACAACCCAAATTTGCCGCCTATGCTGAGCTGGCGCCTGGGCATCGTGCGCATGTTTTGGTGAAGTTCAGTCTGGCGCCGACGCATGTCGTTGCACAGCGCTGGAGCGATTTGCTGATCGCCGAGTCGCTGGCGTTGCAGACGATCGCCGCTGCGGGATTGCCTGCCGCAACGGCGCAAATTCTGTTCGGTGCCGATCGGCAATGCTTTTTAGAGGTAGAGCGCTTTGATCGCATCGGCGAAGAAGGGCGGGTGGCGATGGTGTCGCTGGAGGCGCTGGATGCCGAGTTCAGCGGCAGCGGCCATGCCAACTGGGTCGTGGCGGCTAATCGGCTATTGCAGCAAGGCGTGATCGATCACTCTGCCTGCCAACGGATTGCCCTGTATTGGGCCTTTGGCCGATTGATCGCCAATAGCGATATGCACCAGGGAAATCTGTCGTTCTTGCGGCCAACGCAGCGGCCGGTCACGTTGGCGCCTTTGTACGATATGCTGCCGATGGCTTTTGCCCCAGCAAGCAGCGGCAATCTGCGCCATGACGCGGTGGAGATCCGTTTGAGCAACGAGGTGAGCGGCGCTGTCTGGCGGCAAGCGGAGCTATTGGCTCTCGAGTTCTGGCGGCGAACGGCGCAACATGACGACATCAGCGAAGCCTTCCGCGCGATTGCCGAGCAAATGCTGGCGCAGCTGCAGAAGTTGCACGAACGCATTCAACGCCTGGCCTGAATTACCCCTGCTTAGGCGCTTCCTGTTTTTTCTCCGGCGCATCGTCTTCATCGTCTTCCACCGTATTGCCTTCTTCCAGTGGCGTGTTGGCGGTCAACAGGTAGGGCGACTGCTGCCAGCGGCTGCGGCGGTGTTGCAACAGGGTACGCGCCAGAATGATGCCGATCGCCAGCGCCAGCAGGATCATCAGGCGCAGCAGGTTGGTGGTGTTGTCCACCTGCTTGGATTCGGTCGCCAGCACGTGGGTGTCGAGGGTGATGCGGATAAAGCCGATCGGGCCGTCTTTGCCCTGAATGGATTCGACCAACTGGTGGTTGAAGTAGCTGCCGGCGCGTTTGCCGTCGAGCGACAGGCGATCGCGTATACTTATCTGTTCCCCGGCGTGGGAGACCAGCGTGCCGTCCAGCTGATACACGCTGACGTCGAGAATGCGGCTGTGATCGGTGAGCTGCTTGAGGATGGCGTCGATGCGCGGATTGTTGCCGTCGTCGTCCAGCAGCGGCGCCAGGCTGTAGGCGACCTGTTTGGTCAGCGTCTGCGCCAGCTCTTCAACCTGCTCGGATCGCGCCATTTGGTGACTCAGGCTAAAATAAGAGGCGCCCTGCATCAGCAGCACCAGCAAAGCCAGGCAAATCAGGATAATAGCGGTGCGGTGCAGGCGAAATTTCAGTTTAGCGCGAGCCATGCAGGTTCCTTGGGCATCGGGGACACTTTATGTTGCCAGAACCGCTGGCGATAGGATAGCTTGATGCGTCGTTTTATCATGCAGCGTTTTTGTCCATTCAGGAGTCAATGATGTCAAACAGTCTGACCTATTGCGATCTTCCGGCGGAGATCTCTCAATGGCCGGGTCTTCCCCTTTCGCTCAGCGGCGACGAAGTGATGCCGCTGGACTACCGGGCGGGCAATACCGGGTGGCTGTTATATGGCAGGGAGCTGGACAAGGCGCGCATTACCCAATTCCAACGCAAGCTGGGCGCGGCGATGGTGATCGTCACCGCCTGGGGCGTGGACGACTATCAGGTGGTGCGGCTGGCGGGCACCTTGACGCCGCGCGCCAAGCTGCTGGCGGCGGAGAGCGGGCTGGATGTGGCGCCGCTCGGCAAAATCCCGCACCTGCGCACGCCGGGGCTGCTGGTGATGGACATGGATTCAACGGCGATCGAGATCGAGTGCATCGATGAGATCGCCAAGCTGGCGGGCGTCGGCGAGCAGGTGGCGGAAGTGACCGAACGCGCGATGCGCGGCGAGCTGGACTTTACCGCCAGCCTGCGCCAGCGCGTCGGCACGTTGAAAGGGGCCGACGCCAACATCCTTAAGCAGGTGCGCGACGAGCTGCCGCTGATGCCGGGGCTGACCAGCCTGGTGGGCAAGCTGCAGGCGATGGGCTGGCATGTGGCGATCGCCTCCGGCGGTTTCACCTACTACGCCGAATACCTGCGCAACCGGCTGCGGCTGGTGGCGGCGGCGGCCAACGAGCTGGAGATCCGCGACGGCAAACTGACCGGCGAAGTGCTGGGGCCGGTGGTGGACGCGCAGTTCAAAGCCGATACGCTGCTGCGGCTGGCGGAGAAGCTGGAGATCCCGTTGGCGCAGACCGTGGCCATCGGCGACGGCGCCAACGATTTGAAAATGATGCAGGCAGCGGGGCTGGGCATCGCCTACCACGCCAAGCCGAAAGTATATGAAAAAGCGCAGGTGGCGATCCGGCATGCGGATTTGATGGGCGTGCTGTGTATTCTCACCGGCAGCCTGAAACACGAAGTGCGATAACGAAATATTGAGGTAAGACGTGGCAAAAGCGGCAAAACGGGCATTTGTGTGCAATGAGTGCGGGGCGGACTATCCGCGTTGGCAGGGGCAGTGCAGCGCCTGCCATGCCTGGAACACCATCACGGAAGTGCGTTTGGCCGCGTCGCCCGCTGCGGCGCGCAACGATCGCCTCAGCGGCTATGCCGGCGACGCCGGCGTCAGCAAAGTGCAGAAGCTGTCGGAAATCAGCCTTGAGGCGCTGCCGCGCTTCACCACCGGCTTTCTCGAGTTCGATCGCGTGCTGGGCGGCGGCGTGGTGCCCGGCAGCGCCATTCTGATCGGCGGCAACCCTGGCGCCGGCAAGAGCACCCTGTTGCTGCAGGTGCTGTGCAAACTGTCCGAACAGATGAAAACCCTGTACGTCACCGGCGAGGAATCGCTGCAGCAGGTAGCGATGCGCGCCCACCGTCTGGGGCTGCCGACCGGCAGCCTGAACATGCTGTCGGAAACCAGCATCGAGCAGATCTGCCTGATCGCCGAGCAGGAACAGCCGAAGCTGATGGTGATCGACTCGATTCAGGTGATGCACATGGCGGACATTCAGTCTTCGCCGGGCAGCGTGGCGCAGGTGCGGGAAACCGCCGCCTATCTGACGCGCTTCGCCAAGACGCGCGGCGTGGCGATCGTGATGGTCGGCCACGTCACCAAAGACGGCTCGCTGGCCGGGCCGAAAGTGCTGGAACACTGCATCGACTGTTCGGTGCTGCTGGACGGCGACGCCGATTCCCGCTTCCGCACCCTGCGCAGCCACAAGAACCGCTTCGGCGCGGTCAACGAGCTGGGGGTATTCGCCATGACCGAACAGGGGCTGCGCGAAGTGAGCAACCCTTCGGCTATCTTCCTCAGCCGCGGCGACGAAGTTACCTCCGGCAGTTCGGTGATGGTGGTGTGGGAAGGCACCCGGCCGTTGCTGGTGGAGATCCAGGCGCTGGTGGATCATTCGATGATGTCCAACCCGCGCCGCGTGGCGGTGGGGCTGGAGCAGAACCGGTTAGCGATCCTGCTGGCGGTGCTGCACCGGCACGGCGGGCTGCAGATGTCGGATCAGGACGTGTTCGTCAACGTGGTCGGCGGGGTGAAGGTCAGCGAGACCAGCGCCGATCTGGCGCTGCTGATGTCGCTGGTCTCAAGCCTGCGCGATCGGCCGCTGCCGAACGATTTGGTGGTGTTCGGCGAAGTGGGGTTGGCGGGTGAGATCCGTCCGGTGCCGAGCGGCCAGGAGCGGATCGCCGAAGCGGCCAAGCACGGTTTCAAACGCGCCATCGTGCCGCACGGCAATATGCCGAAAAAGCCGCCGGCCAATATGCAGGTGTTCGGGGTCAAGAAGCTGGCGGACGCGCTGGACGTGCTGGAAGGGTTTTATTAATGTCGCCGACGGCGAGAAAGATATGCTATTTTGTTTAGCATACTAAACGGAGGTGTCCATGCCGCAATTTGATTACCTGAAGACGTCCATCAAGCAAAAGGGCTGCACGTTGCAGCAGGTGGCGGATGCCAGCGGCATGACCAAAGGCTATCTCAGCCAGCTGTTGAACGACAAGATCAAAAGCCCGAGCGCGCAAAAGCTCGAGGCGCTGCACCGTTTTCTCGGGCTGGAGTTCCCGCGCAAAGAGGTCAAAGTCGGCGTGGTGTTTGGTAAATTTTACCCGCTGCACACCGGCCACATCTATCTGATCCAGCGCGCCTGCAGCCAGGTGGATGAGCTGCACGTTATCTTGTGCCACGACGAGCCGCGCGACCGTGAGCTGTTCGAGAACAGTTCGATGTCGCAACAGCCGACGGTCAGCGATCGCCTGCGCTGGCTGCTGCAGACCTTCAAGTACCAGAAAAACATCCATATCCACTCGTTCGACGAGCAGGGCATCGAACCGTACCCGCACGGCTGGAACGTGTGGAGCGACGGCATGAAGGCCTTTATGGAACAGAAGGGCATCGTGCCGAGCTTCATCTATTCCAGCGAAGCGCAGGATGCGCCGCGCTACCGCGAGCATCTGGGCATCGAAACCATTTTGGTCGACCCCGAACGCTCGTTCATGAACATCAGCGGCAATCAGATCCGTCAGGATCCGTTCCGTTATTGGGATTACATCCCGACCGAGGTGAAACCGTTCTTCGTGCGCACCGTGGCGATCCTCGGCGGCGAGTCGAGCGGCAAATCGACGCTGGTCAACAAGCTGGCCAACATCTTCAACACCACCAGCGCCTGGGAATATGGCCGCGATTACGTGTTCTCGCACCTGGGCGGCGACGAGATGGCGCTGCAGTACTCCGACTACGACAAAATTGCCCTCGGGCAGGCGCAATACGTGGATTTCGCGGTCAAGTACGCCAACAAGGTGGCGTTTATCGATACCGATTTCGTCACCACTCAGGCGTTTTGCAAAAAGTACGAAGGGCGTGAGCATCCCTTCGTGCAGGCGCTGATCGACGAATACCGCTTCGATCTGGTGATCCTGCTGGAAAACAACACGCCGTGGGTGGCGGACGGCCTGCGCAGTCTCGGCAGCACCGCCGATCGCCTGGCGTTCCAGCGCCTGCTGGAGGAGATGCTGCGCGCCAACAACATCGAGTACGTGCACGTTGAGTCCAGCGATTACGAAGAGCGCTTCCTGCGCTGTGTCGAGCTGGTGCAACAGCTGCTGGCGGCGGACGCCGGTCGGCTGGCGAATGCGCCCGCCCAGCGCCACGCCGCAGGCTGAGAAAAATTAGCGTAATGTGCGATCGCGCGGCAGAAACGGCCGCACGGACGCACATTTAAAGGCCTGTTTAAACATGGTTCATTCGGTAGCGACTACGTTAAGGTTTTCTTTACAATAACGCTCAGAAGAAGACATGTCTTATCGCTTACTCGCTCTCTGGTTGATCTGCTATGCCGCAGCCTGGACGCTGCTGACCGTTCATCTCGATCCTACCCTGCCTTACGACGCCGTCGAGGCGCTCAATTGGGGCCTCAACGGCGAGTGGGGCTCACCGAAAAATCCTTGGTTGGTCGGTGCGGCGATGCAGCCGGCGATCTGGCTGTCGTGGCTGCCGCTGAACGTTTACTGGTACGGCGGGCACTTCATCGCCATCGCCATCGGCATGTTGGGCGTCTGGCTGCTGGCGCGACGCCTGAGCGGCAGCACTTCGCTGGCCTGGATGGCGCTGCTGACGCTCAACCTGTCCGGCATCATCAATTTCGACATCATTCCCTACAACGACAACTACCTGTTGGTGATGCTGTGGCCGTGGATGGCGCTGTTCTTCCACATGGCGATTTCCCGTTCGGCCAACTGGTGGCCGGCCTTCGCGTTGGCCGCCGGTCTGGCGATGATGGCGAAGTATTCGACCTTCGCCTTCGTCTATTTCGCGGCGCTGTCGACGCTGTTCGTGCCGCAGATCCGTCGCTGCTATCGCCAACCGCAGTTCTATCTGGCGGTGGCGATCTGGCTGGCGCTGGTGTTGCCGAACGTATTCTGGCTGTGGAACCACGACTTCGCCGCCTTTAAGTGGGTGGATTCGCAGATCAAGATGCAGCTCAATCTCGACATGCTGCAGTCGCTGCTGCTGGTGTTCTATCCGTCGCTGGTGCTGTGGTGGATCCTGCGCCGCAGCGGGGCGGTGCTGGCCTGGCCGAAAGCCTTGCCGATGCGGGTGCTGTTGTGGATCTACCTGCTGCCGCTCGGCATCATTACCTTTTGGTTCTCCTTCAACGTCGGCGGCCGCTTGACCGAGTGGCTGCAGCCGTTCTTCATGCTGGCGCCCGCGCTGCTGGTCGGCTGCGTGCGTCAGCCGCCGGTGCGTTCGCTGCGGGCGGCGACCCTCGGGCTGATGTGCGCGGCGCTGGCGGTCTATCTGGGGTATGCCGCGGTGATGCTGGGCAACGTGTGCAATGCCGGTCAGAAGATGGTGGGCATCAAGGCGTTCAGCGCCGGAGTGGAGCAGCTGTGGCAGGAGCGGTATGGCGTCAGTCTGCGTTATGTCGGCGGCGAATACCTGTCGCAGTGGATGACGGTGTATGCCGGTTCCCGGCCGCAGACCATTACGCGCTGGTCCAATCATACGCGGCCGAACATCTACAACGTCAACATCAGCTATCCGCAGATTGCGCAGCATGGCGTCGCCTTGTTCGGTCGGTTGGGTGAAGACTGCGCGCACAGCGACTTCGGCGGCGAACTGGCCCACTGGCCGAAGATGCGCCTCGACTGGCAGCAGACGCTGACCTTCCGCGCCGATCCGCAGAGCGACGAGCAGGTGCTGTGCGTCGGCTTCGTTCGCCCGCAGTAACGGCGGCGCAGAACGCCGCCGCGATGCGAACTCAGTAAGCGATAACCAGCTTGCCTTGCATATGGCCGTCGAGCAGCTGTTGGTGCGCGGCGGTCAGCGTGTCTACCGACAGCCCGTGCAGGGTTTCGCTCAGCGTGGTGCTCAGCTTGCCGTCGTCCAGCAGTTGCGCCACCTGCTGCAGTATCCGGCCTTGCTGCGCGATGTCCGGGGTGGTGAACATGCTGCGGGTGAACATGAATTCCCAGTGCAGCGCGGCGCTTTTCAGCTTCAGCGCGTTTTGATCCAACGGCTGCGCGTTCTCGACGATGGTGCAGATATGGCCGAGCGGCGCGATCAGTTCGGCCATCGCCGGCCAGTGGCCGTCGGTATCGTTCAGACAGAGGATGTAATCCACCTGCTCGATGCCGTGTTGCGCCAGGTTGCCCTTCAAATCGCGGTAGTCCACCACCAGGTCGGCGCCCCGCTCGCGGCACCAGGCGGCGGATTCCGGCCTGGACGCGGTGGCGATCACTTTCACCTTGCTGCGCAGCGCGGCCAGCGGAATGGCCAGCGAGCCGACCCCGCCGGCGCCGCCGATGATCAGCAGCGTCTTGTGCTCCGGCGCATCCTGAATGTTCAGGTGCTCGAACAGCGCCTCCCAGGCGGTGAGGGCGGTGAGCGGCATGGCGGCGGACTCCGCCCAGTTCAGGCTGCGCGGTTTGTGCGCGGCGATGCGAGAGTCGATCAGTTGGTGGCTGCTGTTGCTGCCGGGCCGGGTGATGTCGCCGGCGTACCACACTTCATCGCCGGGCTTGAAGCCGCTGACGCCGCTGCCCACGTCCAGCACGACGCCACTGGCGTCCCAGCCGAGGACGCGCGGCTGCTGCAGGCCGCTTTTCTGCAGACCGGCGTGCACTTTGGTATCCACCGGGTTGACCGAGGCCGCTTTCACTTCCACCAGCAGATCGTACTGGCCGGGCACCGGCATCTCCGGTGAGATTTCGATGAAACCGGCGGGGTTCTGCGGGTCTACGGCAATGGCTTTTATCGACATGATTGTGCTCCTTTCAAATGATGCCCCCAGTGTAGACCCGCAGCAGTGGGGTGATAAGATGGACAATATCTAACTGAGTGTTCGTCAGAGGTGAACAATGGAGTTCAAACAGCTGCAGGACATGGCGCTGTTCGCGCTGGTGGCGGAGTGCGGCAGTTTCACCGCCGCCGCGCAGCGTGTCGGGTTGCCGAAGTCCAGCGTCAGCCAGCGCATCAGCCAGCTCGAACAGACGCTGGGGCTGCGTTTGCTCAACCGCACCACGCGCCAGCTGAACCTGACCTTCGCCGGCGAGCGCTATCTGGAACACTGCCAGGCGATGATGTCCGCCGCCGAGCGGGCCGATCTGGCGCTGCAGCGGCTGCGCGACAACCCGAGCGGCCGCCTGCGCATCTCGACGCCGGCCGGGTTGGGGGCAACCCTGGTGGCGCGGCTGGCGGCGGATTTTCAGCGCCAGTACCCGGACGTATCGCTGGAGGTGTCGGTATCCGACGCCATGGTGGATCTGGTGCAGGAAGGCTTCGACGCCGCGCTGCGCACCGGCAAGCCGCAGGATTCTTCGCTGATCGGCCGCCGCCTCGGGTATGCGCCGCGCTATCTGCTGGCTGCGCCGTCCTATCTGGCGCAGCACCCGCCGATCGAACACCCGCAGCAGCTGCAGCAGCATCGCTGCATTGCCCACCGCGCCTGGACGGCCTGGAACCTGCGCTGCGGCGACGATTATTACCGCTGGCAGCTGCCGCTGGCACACACCACCGACAATCTGCTGTATGCGCGCGAATGCGCTATCGCCGGCGCGGGGATCACGCTGCTGCCGGCGTTTCTCAGCCGCGAGGTGGTGGCGCAGAAGCTGTTGGTGGAGGTGTTGCCGGCCTGGCGCGCAGAAGGGAATGAACTGTATCTGGTCTACCCGAGCCGCAAGCTGAATTCCCCGGCGCTGGCCTGTTTCATCGATGTGGTATTGCAGCACCCGGCGTTTGACGACTACGCGCGCGAGCTGACGCGGGAGTAGGCCTGGTAGATGACGCCGACGCCTAATTTCTGTCGCCATCGTCCTAAAACCTTTGGCTGGAGCATGGCGCGGGCTATGCTCATGAAAGGGGCTCAGGGGGAGAGGGTATGGATCCGTTATCAGAAGTGCTTGCGCCATTGAACAGCCAGAATGCGTTTTTCGGCGGCCTGAAGGCCGGCGGCGACTGGGCCGTTCATTTTCCTGCGCCGCAGAGCGGGAAATTCAACGCGGTGGTGCGCGGCGGCTGTTGGCTGGCGGCGGAAGGGTTGGCTGAACCGCTGCGGCTGGCGGCCGGCGACTGCTTGCTGCTGACCCGCAGCCTGCCGGTCACTGTCGGCAGCGATCTGTCGCTGCCGGCGCTCGATGCTGACGTACTTTATCTGCAGGCGAAAAATGGTGTGGCGAGCTGCGGCGAGGCGGAAGATTGCCTGTTTATCGGCGGGAGTTTTACCTTCGGTGAGGAAGTGGAGCGGTTGTTGGGGAGTTTACCGGCGTTGATGGTGATCCGAGGCGGCACCGAAGAGGCCGCCGTGTTGCAATGGGCGTTGCAGCGGCTGGCGGACGAGCTGTTAAAGCCTTCGCCGGGTAGCGCGCTGATGACGCATCACCTGGGGCAAATCATGTTGACCCAGGCGCTGCGGATTTACCTGACGGGGGAGGAGGGCGCGGCCTCCGGCTGGCTGCCCGCCTTGTTCGATCCGCGCATCGGCGCCGCGATGCAGGCAGTACACGCCGATCCTGCCCGTCGCTGGACGGTGGCGTCATTGGCCGATGCGGCGAGCGTTTCCCGTTCGACGTTGGCGCTGCGCTTCAAGCAGAAGGCGGGAATGGCGCCGCTTGAGTATGTGTCGCGTTGGCGCATGTTGCTGGCTGCGCGGGCGCTGCGTACCGGTGTTGAACCGGTATCCATCATCGCGCAACGTCTGGGGTACGATTCCGACAGCGCGTTCAGCCATGCTTTCAAGCGCGTGATGGCGTGCTCACCGCGCGATTATCGCCGGACGCGGGCATAAAAAAAGGCGCCGCATGCGGCGCCTTGGGGATTACTTGGCGATCTTTTTGTACTTGATGCGGTGCGGCTCGAGCGCATCGGCGCCCAGCGTACGCTTCTTGTACTCTTCGTACTCGGTGAAGTTGCCTTCGAAGAATTCCACCTTGCCCTCGTCCTGGTAGTCCAGGATGTGGGTGGCGATACGGTCGAGGAACCAACGGTCGTGCGAGATCACCATGGCGCAGCCAGGGAATTCCAGCAGGGCGTTTTCCAGCGCGCGCAGGGTTTCGATATCCAGGTCGTTGGTCGGTTCATCGAGCAGCAGCACGTTGCCGCCAACCTGCAGCAGCTTGGCCAGGTGCAGACGGCCACGCTCACCGCCGGACAGCTCGCCCACGCGTTTGCCCTGATCGACGCCCTTGAAGTTGAAGCGGCCGACATAGGCGCGGCTCGGCATCTCGGTGTTGCCGATGCGCATGATGTCCTGCCCGCCGGAGACTTCTTCCCACACGGTTTTCGAACCGTCCATGCTGTCGCGGAACTGATCGACGGACGCCAGCTTGACGGTATCGCCCAGCACGATGCTGCCGGAATCAGGCTGCTCCTGACCGGACATCATGCGGAACAGCGTGGATTTACCCGCGCCGTTCGGGCCGATGATGCCGACGATCGCCCCTTTCGGCACCGAGAACGACAGGTCGTCGATCAGCAGGCGGTCGCCGTAAGACTTGCGCAGGTTGCTGACTTCGACCACTTTATCGCCCAGGCGCGCGCCAGGTGGAATGAACAGTTCGTTGGTTTCGTTACGTTTTTGGTATTCGGTGTTGTTCAGCTCTTCAAAGCGGGCCAGACGGGCCTTGCCTTTGGACTGACGGCCTTTGGCACCCTGACGCACCCACTCCAGCTCTTTCTCGATCGACTTGCGACGAGCGGCTTCGGCGGAAGCTTCCTGCGCCAGACGCGCGTCTTTCTGCTCCAGCCAGGACGAGTAGTTGCCTTCCCACGGAATGCCTTCGCCGCGGTCCAGTTCGAGGATCCAGCCGGCCACGTTATCCAGGAAGTAACGGTCGTGGGTGATCGCCACGACGGTGCCTTCGAAGTCGTGCAGGAAGCGTTCCAGCCAGGCCACGGACTCGGCGTCCAGGTGGTTGGTCGGTTCGTCCAGCAGCAGCATGTCCGGCTTTTCGAGCAGCAGGCGGCACAGCGCGACGCGGCGGCGTTCCCCCCCGGACAGATGGGCGATTTTGGCGTCCCAGTCCGGCAGGCGCAGCGCATCGGCGGCGCGTTCCAGCTGCGCGTTGAGGTTGTGACCGTCGTGCGCCTGAATGATCTCTTCCAGACGGCCCTGTTCGGCGGCCAGCTTGTCGAAGTCTGCGCCTTCTTCCGCGTACAGCGCATACACTTCGTCCAGGCGTTTCAGCGCGCCGACCACTTCCGCCAGCGCTTCTTCCACCGACTCACGCACGGTGTGTTCGAGGTTAAGCTGCGGCTCCTGCGGCAGGTAACCGATCTTGATGCCCGGCTGCGGGCGCGCTTCCCCTTCGATATCGGTATCGATGCCGGCCATGATGCGCAGCAGGGTGGACTTACCGGCGCCGTTCAGGCCCAGTACGCCGATTTTTGCCCCAGGGAAGAAGCTCAGGGAGATGTTTTTCAAAATATGACGCTTCGGCGGTACCACTTTGCCGACGCGGTGCATGGTATAGACGTATTGAGCCACGTTGCTCTAAGCCTCTCTATATCAGTATTTATAGGATGTCTGGCGGCATGAGTGTAGCCCGTTTCGATCTCGGATCCCAGACATCGCTCAGCGATCGCTAAGTATAACCGTTTATGCGCCGATAAAGGCGCATATTGGTGGCTTATGGCGTGACGACGATCGCGACGCGGCGGTTTTCCGCGCGGCCGCTGGAGGTGCGGTTGTCGGCGACGGGATCGCGCTTGCCCATGCCGCGGGTTTCGATGTTGGCGCGCGGAATACCGACGCTGGCCAGCAGATCGGCGACCGCATCGGCGCGGCGCAGGGAGAGCTGATCGTTATAGCTGTCTTCGCCGTAGTTGTCGGTATGGCCGTCCAGACGGAACTTGGTGATGCCGACGCTCAGCAGCGCGCGGCCCATCTTCTGCACCGTCTCGGTGCTTTCCGGGTTCAGCTTGCCGATGTTGTTGCCGAACAACACTTTATCCGACAGGCCGAATTCCCAACCGTTGTCGGTCAGTTTGAAGCCCTGCGATTGCAGCAGCGCAACCTGCTCGGGCGTCAGGCCTTGCGGCTTGCTCTGGCAACCGGCGAGCGCCAGCAGGGCGACGAACGCCATCGTCAGCAGTGAAAAACGACCTTTAAACAGTTGCTGTATCATAGTCAAAATCCCTAGTTCAAGTGTTATAGCCGGGGCTCTTATTTATGTATAGCCAGCCGCCAGCCTCCGTTATAACGATGCTTTGCTTGATACATCGCATCGTCAGCTTCGTGCAAAAGACCCTGAGGCGTCGACGCGTGATCAGGGTACAGCGCAATGCCGATACTCAGAGAGGTAATGATCGTCTCGTCGTTCGGTAAAATAACCGGTTGCGTCATGCAATCGATGATGTTGTCGGCGATCTGCAAGACATCTTCCGTGCTGTGCACCGGCGCCAGCAGCACGGCGAATTCATCTCCTCCCAGGCGTGCGACCAGATCGGATTCGCGCAGCTGCGCGCGAATGCGTCCGGCAATGGTGGTCAGCACCGCATCGCCCGCGGCGTGACCGTAACTGTCGTTCACTTCCTTGAAGCGATCGCCGTCGATAAACAGCACCGCCAATTTCGCCGGCGGCGCAATATCGCCCAGGGCGCGGCTCAGCCGGCCTTCGAAGAAGGCGCGGTTCGGCAAGCCGGTCAGGCTGTCGTGCGTCGCCCGGTGAGCCAGCGAGTCGTTTTCCTGCTTCAGATGGGCCTGCCAGGCCTCCAGTTCATCGAGCAAGCCATTGAAATCATTACTGAGCTCATGCAGCTCGGCGATCGGCGCCGAGGGCACCCGCAGGCCGAAGGTGCGATCTCGCCGCACCGCATGCGCCACGTTGGCGATGTCGTCCAACGAACTGACGATGCCGACCAGCATGCGGCGCGACAACACCAGGGCGCACAGGGTACTGAGCACCATGCAGGCGATCATGCCGACCAGCCCGCGCAACAGGAAACGCAACAGGCTGCCGCCGTTGCCGCTCAGCCAGACCTGGCCGACCTGTTTGCCCTCGTGGGAGATAGGCAGGATGACCGGCTCGGGCAGCGCCCAGTGGGCGATAACCTGCTCCATGCCGTGCAGCGGGCCATCTTTGGGACGATGCCAACTGACCAGCACGTCACCGGCGTTGTTCAGAATTTTGGCCTCCGACACCTCTTCTTTGGCGGCGATCAGCACCATCGCCTCGCGAATGTAGGGGCGATCGCCAAACACCACTGCCGCTTCAACCGTATAGCTGATGGAGCGCGCGATCAGGTGCAGGTTGTGGTTGGCATAGGCGCGCAGCGCGAACAGCGCCACCAGCGTCAGAAAGATGCCGGCGGTGCCGACGGCGATCAATGCCAGCCCAAGATGCACCCGCTGCAGCACCCGGCCCAACGTCGGGCGCGCATTGCCGGAACGGTTTCTACGCAACAGCCTCATAGCGGCGGCGCCTGTTTGCGCGCCAGCTGCAGCACGTTGGGGTGAACGCGCACGCCGCTGCGCGCCAGGGCGTCCAGGTTGACCTTGAAGCCGGCCTGGTCGCCGTTGATCTGCAGGCAAAATGCGCTGCCGGCGGAGCATTCGCTATCGTTCTCGCTGATGCTGAGAATGGAGTTGCCGGAAATGCGCTGCATGAAATTTTGTCTCTGCGCGGCGTTGATGTTCCCTAAATAGATGACATCGCAGCCGGTACTCAGCGTCGGGCTGTCGAACGGCACGCGTTCGGTTTTAATCGGACGCGGCGCGCTGAGCAGGATCGGATCGAACAGCCCCTCGGCATACTGGGTGGGTGCGGTCACGCACAACCGGATCGGATTGGGTTCACGTGACCAGCGGGCGTAGCTGATGATGCCTACCACCACGGTCGTCACGGCGTGCGTGCGCTGTTGATAGGGATCATCGGCGGCGCGCGCAGGCCCGGGCAACGTCAGCAGCGCCAGCAAAACGATCAGCAACAGGCGGCCGATATTCAGGCGTGCGGCAAGGAAGCCCGGCACCGGGCTTTTTGCGCAACGCATCGTTATCGCGGTATTACTCGCCATCTTCACCCGCCATTCCGGCCTGATCCACCGCCCGCAGGCCGTGGCCCGACAAGTAAAAATCCGGCCCGCTTGAAGGGACAATCGTTTTGCTGAAAGCTGTCAGTCGCACTGCCTAATGAACACTATCTACCCATAATTGGCGCGGATTGTATTATAAGATGTCTTCGTTGGGCGCTTTATGTGCTGTTTTCTCGGAATTATCCTACTTATTTTTGATAGTATAAAAATGCCCTCTCGGGTTTGCCACCGCTTTTCTGCAAAGTTGGCGCGTTTGGCCAGCTGTCAGGCGATTTGCGCAACGTCGACGTTATCTCTTAAATGCAATAATGTGATAACTAATAATTAGAAAGTATTTTACTTTTCCAATAAACGCCGTTGCGGCTAATAAAAATCCGGCCGGCGATAATATCCCGCCGCCCTGATTTGTCAGCCAAAGTAAACGTTTTTTACCTGGCTCCGATCATGGCGATACACTTCTTCTTCTACAGTATTGAATGGATGAGCGATTGCGCTGTCTATGGTAGATATCTGCGTCCGGGCCGTGCGCCCGGTTTTATTTTGTTCTGCGGCGCCGTGGCGCGGCGGTTACCAGGGAGCTGGGCGGCTCCCGCGGCACAATCAGTGAGGAAAGAGCGAGGATGGTCAAGGTGGACAAGCGACGGCTGTTGGCGATGGGGCTGTGCCTGACGGCGTTTTCCGACGCGGCGCTGGCGGATTCTCTGGATGCGCAACGTCAGCGCTACCAGCAGATCAAGCAGGCGTGGGACGGCAATCAGATGGACGTGGTGGCGCAGCTGATGCCGACGCTGCGCGATTACCCGCTTTATCCTTATCTGGAATACCGCGAGCTGACTCAGGATCTGAGTCAGGCGGGGTTCTCCGAAGTGAACGACTTTATCAAACGCAACCCGACGCTGCCGCCGGCGAAATCGCTGGCGCCGCGCTTCGTCAATGAACTGGCGCGGCGCGAAGATTGGCGCACCCTGCTGGCCTTCAGCCCGCAGCCGCCCAAACCGGTGGCGGCGCGCTGCAACTATTACTACGCCAAATGGGCTACCGGCGACCAGCAGGCGGCCTGGAGCGGCGCCGACGAGCTGTGGCTGAACGGCAAAACGCTGCCGAGCGCCTGCGATCGGCTGTTCAGCGTCTGGCGCGGCGCAGGCAAGCAAACGCCGCTCGATATTCTGGCGCGCATGAAGCTGGCGCTGAAAGAGGGCAACAGCTCGCTGGTCAGCAACCTCTACAGCCAGTTGCCGGCCGATTACCAAACCATGGGCAACGCTCTGGTGCGCTTGCAAAACGATCCGACCACCGTGGAAGCCTTCGCCCGCAGCGTGGGGCCGACCGACTTTACCCGCGCGGCCACCGGCATCGCTTTTGAACGCCTGGCGCGGCAGGATGTGGAAAACGCGCGGGCGATGATCCCGACGCTCGCGCGGCTGCAGAAAATGAGCGACGAGGAGCGGCTGGGGCTGGAAGAGGCGGTGGCCTGGCGCCTGATGGGCAGCGACGCTACCTATGAACAGGCGCAGTGGCGCGATCAGGTGATTCTGCGCAGCCGTTCGCCTTCGCTGCTGGAGCGCCGGGTGCGCATGGCGCTGGGCAACGGCGATCGGCAGGGCGTCGCGACCTGGCTGGCTCGCTTGCCGGAAGAGTCGCGCAACAAGGATGAGTGGCGCTACTGGCGCGCCAGTCAGCTGATGGACGAAGGCAAACGCGCCGAAGGCGAGGAGATGTTGCGCAACCTGATGACCGAACGCGGCTTCTATCCGATGGTGGCGGCGCAGAAGCTGAACGCAACCTATCCGGTGATGGTGGCGGTGGCGGCCAAGCCGCGCGCGTCGCTGACCGACGGGCCGGAAGTGGCCCGGGTGCGCGAGCTCATGTACTGGAATATGGACAACCTGGCCCGCAGCGAGTGGGGTTCCTATGTCGCCAGCCGCAGCCGGCCTGAACAAGAGGCGCTGGCGCGTTACGCCTTTGAGCAAAAATGGGCCGATCTGAGCGTGCAGGCGACCATCGTCGGCAAGCTGTGGGATCATCTGGAAGAGCGTTTCCCGGTCGCCTGGCCGCAGGAGTTCCGCCGCGCCACCGATGACAAGGGGATCACCAGCAGCTATGCGATGGCGATCGCGCGTCAGGAGAGCGCCTGGAATCCGAAGGCGCAGTCGCCGGTCGGCGCCTCCGGCCTGATGCAGGTCATGCCGCGCACCGCGCAGCATACGGTGCAGATGTACAACATTCCCGGCTATGTCGGGCCGAGCCAATTGTTCGATCCGCAGACCAACATCACCATCGGCACCAGCTATCTGGAGTCGGTCTATCAGCAGTTCGGCCGCAACCGCATTCTGTCGAGCGCCGCTTATAACGCCGGCCCGTCGCGAGTGAACACCTGGCTGGGCAACAGCGCGGGGCGGATCGATCCGGTAGCGTTCATCGAAAGCATTCCGTTCTCGGAAACCCGCGGCTATGTCAAGAACGTGCTGGCTTACGATGCGTTTTACCGCTATCTGACGCACCGGCCGGCCAAGGTGCTGACCGACGCCGAGTGGCAGAGACGTTATTGATTTTGACGGCCCTATGGTATGCTGCTGTACTAGTTAAATAGTATGGTGGCTGCCATGACGCAATTATCGTTAAACGACCCCGCTCTTTCAGAACAAGGCAATGAGGATTGGCTGCGCTTCGTCGCGCTGCTGCAGAATTCGTTTGCGCAAGAACTGCATCAACCGCTGTTGCAATTGATGCTGACGCCGGACGAGCGCACCGCGCTGGGCACCCGGGTGCGGATCATTCAGGAATTGATGCGCGGCGAGATGAGCCAGCGCGAGCTGAAAAATGAACTGGGCGCGGGGATCGCCACCATCACCCGCGGTTCTAACAGCCTGAAAGCGGCTTCACCCGCGCTGAAACAGTGGCTCGAGCAGCAGCTGCTGCACGACGCGCCCTAGCAGACTCTGCGTTATTGCTGATAGATGGCGTTGTGGAACGGCACCAGCGCCAGCAGCAGCGCCTGATGATAAACGCTGGTGCGGCTCAGCCGGCCGTCGGTGAAGACGCCGATGGCGCCGCCCTGGCGCTTCACCTCGGCGTTGCCGGTGATCGTCGCCATTTCGCTGCCCAATTCGCGGCCTTCGCGAATACCTTGTAAGATGACTTCCGGCAGCATCAGGCTCGCCGAGCGGGATTCGCCGCGGATGGACGGGTTCTCGATGGTCATCCAGGCGAAGGTCATATTCTCTTCAATCCCGGCTTCCACGCCGACCCAAAAATCGGCCTCGGGCCTGACCTGGCGCGCTTCCATCACGCGTTGACGCGCACCGGTGCGCGTTTCGTGATTGCCTATCGGCTGCAGCGAAACGCCGCTGGCGACGTCGACGGGTTCAATGCGGTATTGGCCTGCGCCGAAGACGTCATCGAAGGCCAATTGAATAGCCTTGATCTTTGCCGGGTTGGTAGTTGCAGCGACAACATGGTACATAACGGGTTTGATATCCTTCTGGCCGATACGCCGGGCAGCGGCAAAAGCGCCGCCGGGCCGGGGATAAACGCAAATTTCACGCAGTATAACGGAAAACAAAAATGTTACAGGTATACCTCGTTCGCCACGGCGAAACGGAATGGAACGCGGCTCGCCGCATCCAGGGTCAGTCCGACAGCCCGTTAACCGCCATGGGGGAACACCAGGCCCGTCTGGTCGCCAGGCGCGTCAGCAAAGAAGGCATTACGCATATCATTACCAGTGACCTGGGGCGCACGCGCCGCACCGCGCAGATCATCGCCGAAGCCTGTGGCTGCGAAGTGATTGGCGATCCGCGTTTGCGTGAGCTGCACATGGGGGTTCTGGAAGAACGCCTGATCGACAGTTTGACGCCGCAGGAAGAACAGTGGCGCAAACAGATGGTCGATGGTACTCCTGACGGCCGTATCCCTCAAGGCGAATCCATGGAGGAGCTGGGCGAGCGCATGCGCGCCGCGCTGGAGAGCTGCCTGATGCTGCCGGAGGGCAGCAAGCCGCTGCTCGTCAGCCATGGCATCGCGTTGGGGTGTTTGATCAGTACGGTGCTCGGGCTGCCAGCCTATGCGGAACGCCGCCTGCGCTTGCGCAACTGCTCACTGTCGCGCGTCGATCACCAGCAGAGCCCGTGGCTGGCTTCCGGCTGGATCGTCGAAACGGCGGGCGATGTCACGCATCTGGACATGCCCGCGTTGGACGAACTGCAGCGTTAACGCCGAATCGGGATCAGGTAATCGCACTTGATCTCGGTAGGCGCCTGATGCGGACGGCGCTCGCCTTTCGGGTAGAAGCGCTCGATGTCGTGCCCTTTGCGGCGCGTCAGTTTGAGCTCCGGCAGGCAAGTGCCGTAGACCGTCAGGATAAAGTCCTGCAGGCCTCCGATGGGCCCTTCATAGCTGAACATTGCAAATTCGCCGCCCGGCAGCACCAGCGGTTGAACTTCCTGCACTTTATCAGGCACCTGATCCGGCTCCAGCGCCGTGGTGTACAGCACTTCCTGTTCGTCGTCCTTCTCCTGGCTCGGACGCGAGTGGTGCAACCCGTACAGCACCGGCGGCAAGGTTTCGACTTCGCCGAGGAACTGGCGCCAGAACTGCGAGCGCAGCTCGGTGCGCACGGTGGTGATCTGTTCCAGCGTGCAGGAATAGCTTTGGGTCAGGCCGACCAGATGCTTATCCGGCAACGAGAGGAACTCGGGCTGCGGTAGAGTGAAGGCCCCCAGACGGATCGGCGGGCAGATGCCGAATGCGTTCCAGTCTTCGGCGCGGCGGTACAGCGCCGGCGTTTGCGCAAACTGTTTCTTGAAGGCGCGCGTGAAGGTCTGCTGCGAGTCGAAGCGATATTGCAGAGCGATATCCAAAATCGGCCGGCTGGTCAGGCGCAGCGCGACGGCGGCCTTGGACAGCCTTCTTGCCCGGATGTAAGCACCGATGGCATTACCGGTAATATCTTTGAACATCCGTTGCAGGTGCCATTTGGAGTAGCCAGCCTTGGCCGCCACGTTATCCAGCGACAAGGGTTGGTCCAAATGGCTTTCCAGCCAGCTAAGCAGATCACGAATGATACCGGCTTGATCCATAGAACTTCCTCGTAAAGCTTGGGGGTAGGAACCCGAACTGTTGATTCGTCACGCTGGTGCTGCGCTATCAGACCGATCCATGAGCCATTATGGGTTGCACTCTTTGCCTCTGCTGCGCATGCCGCGCCAGAGTTGGATTGGGGTACACCGTAGTGGGCGCAAAGAAATAACGACGCCGCATCATAGCAATTTTTTTCCTCCGCGACTCTCAAAGATTTTTGTCACGCTCTGTGCTAAAACGGACGGTGCGGACCCGTAAAAACCCAATTCCGTGAGCTTAGACATAAATAATGGTGATCGCCGAGCCCATTTTCGCGGCAAGGTTATATCGGAGTTAAGTAAATGAAAAAAAGCTGGATATTTTTATTCGGTTTGGTTTGCGCAACCGTGGGAAGCGCACAGGCGGAGCAAGTGGGTTCCGTTGATACGGTGTTTAAATTGTTGGGGCCGGACCACAAAATCGTGGTCGAAGCGTTCGACGATCCGGATGTTAAAAATGTAACTTGTTATATCAGCCGCGCCAAAACCGGCGGCATCAAAGGCGGGCTGGGCCTGGCGGAAGATACCGCCGACGCGGCCATTTCCTGCCAGCAGGTCGGGCCTATCGAGCTGAGTGACAAGATCAAAAACGGCAAGGCGGAAGGCGATGTGGTGTTCCAGAAACGCACGTCGCTGGTGTTCAAGAAGTTGCAGGTGGTGCGCTTCTACGACGCCAAACGCAATTCGCTGATCTACCTGAGCTACTCCGACAAGGTGATCGACGGCTCGCCGAAGAATGCGCTGAGCGCGGTGCCGATCATGCCGTGGGCTGAGGCAAAATAAAAAAACGGGGTTCAGCATGCTGAACCCCGTTTTCATGACGGCAGGCTGGAATTACTCTTCCAGATCGCCGCAGAAGCGGTAGCCTTCGCCGTGGATGGTGGCGATGATTTCCGGCGTGTCCGGCGTCGATTCGAAGTGCTTGCGAATGCGACGGATGGTGACGTCCACGGTGCGGTCATGCGGCTTCAGCTCGCGGCCGGTCATCTTCTTCAGCAGTTCGCCGCGGGACTGGATCTTGCCCGGGTTTTCGCAGAAGTGCAGCATGGCGCGGAATTCGCTGCGCGGCAGCTTGTACTGTTCGCCGGCCGGGCTGATCAAAGAGCGGCTATTGATGTCCAGCTCCCACCCGTTGAACTTGTAGCTCTCGACCAGGCGGCGCTCTTCGCCTAGGCTGCCCAGATTCATGGTGCGCGACAGCAGGTTGCGCGCGCGGATGGTCAGCTCACGCGGGTTGAACGGTTTGGTGATGTAATCGTCGGCGCCGATTTCCAGGCCGAGGATTTTATCCACCTCGTTATCGCGGCCGGTCAGGAACATCAAGGCGACGCTGGCCTGTTCACGCAGTTCGCGCGCCAACAGCAGGCCGTTTTTGCCTGGCAGATTGATGTCCATGATGACCAGATTGATATCATTTTCAGACAGGATATTGTGCATCTCTGCACCATCATTGGCTTCATGAACAATGTAGCCTTCCGCCTCGAAAATGCTCTTCAGGGTGTTACGAGTGACTAACTCGTCTTCGACAATCAGAATGTGCGGGGTCTGCATATTTGCTACCTAAAATTGCCAACAAAATAGAAAATAGGAAGTACAGAAGTCTCTGTTTTCTTAGAGGAGGGCAGAGATAGCGCCACGTTCCCTCTCAGCAAATGACTAAAGTACGTAAACTCGTTCTTGATGCACTTTCCATCTCATGTCAACAAGATCGCTAGCCTGGTGGGGATGCCGTTCCCTACAACCCCTTGGGTGCCAAAACGGCGCATATCCTAACCCCATTAACAGCAATATAACAGCGCGTGCCGAATTCATCACCCAACAAAACTACGCTTTGTTGACATATATCAAATTCAATTGTAGCACGTTAACAGATTTGTGAAAAACACTTACAGAAATGCCAGTTTAAGTCACAGAACCTCAAATTCTGTGAACGATTCAGCATTATCCGGCCCGATAGGATACAATTATTCGCTTATTGATCATCGCGTTGTTTTAACTCATTGATAAATAAATGCAGTAAAACATAAGCATGAATAATGACTATTACGACAGGTTTATTAGCTCAACGAGCCGTTTAATCTTGTTTGTTGCTATTAACGCGTTTATTGTTACGCAATTGTAAATACATGCGGGCGCTGTGCTATCGTCAAAAACGCAGGCCCGCCTTCGGTGGAAGAGTGATGCAGCTTCATATTGTTCTAGTGGCTCCGGCGCGGCCGGAAAACGTCGGCGCGGCGGCGCGCGCGATGAAAACCATGGGTTTCGCTTCGTTGCGCATCGTCGACAGCGAGGCGCATCTGCAGCCGGCGGCGCGCTGGGTGGCGCATGGGGCCGGCGAGATCCTCGACGGCGTGCAAACGTTCGCCACGCTGGAACAGGCGCTGGCGGATGTGGATTTCACCGTCGCCACCACCGCCCGCAGTCGCGCGCGTTTTCACTACTACTGCACGCCGCCTGAGCTGCTGGAACAGCTGAGTGAGCGTAAGCAGTGGGTCGGCCAGGCCGCGCTGGTGTTCGGCCGCGAAGATTCCGGCCTGACCAACGAAGAGCTGGCGCTGGCGGATTTGCTGACCGGCGTGCCGATGCAGGCGGACTATCCGTCGCTCAACCTGGGCCAGGCGGTGATGGTGTACTGCTACCAGTTGGCGAGCCTGATGGGCGTCAACGCCGCGCCGCAGGAGGCTGCGGCGCCTGAAGGGCAACTCAGGGCGTTGCGCCGCCGCGCCGATGCCTTGTTGGATACTCTGGAGGTCGGCGATGACCAAAAATTGCGCGACTGGCTGCACCAGCGCCTCGGTGCGTTGCAACAGCGAGATACGGCAATGCTGCATACGCTGCTGCACGACATCGAAAAAAAACTCGCCAAGTGATAGCGGCTCCAGCAGGCGGTTACTCAGTGTGATCCACTATTAAACCGGCTTTAGGTTGTTTTTTTGTTCTGTCATTTTGCTTTTCACCTGTTGCATCGCGCATTACCGTCGCTGAACGGAAAATAAGCAAAAAAAAGAAATCGTTTGACTTGGGATAGCGATTGCTTTAACCAATAGAGGGGACAGAGTATTTCATGAGACAGACAGACAACATGCGCAATATCAGCCTGACTACCACAATTATTACCACCACCGATACCACAGGTAACGGGGCGGGCTGACGCGCACAGGAAACACAGAAAAAAGCCCGCACCTAATCAGTGCGGGCTTTTTTTTCGGCTTAAATTCGGAGAGATCACAAATGCGAGTGCTGAAATTTGGCGGAACCTCGGTAGCGAATGCGGAACGTTTTCTGCGCGTCGCCGACATCATGGAGAGTAACGCGCGTCAGGGACAGGTAGCCACGGTCTTGTCCGCCCCCGCAAAGATCACCAACCATCTGGTGGCGATGATCGACAAAACGGTGGCGGGCCAGGACATTCTGCCGAATATGAGCGACGCCGAGCGGATCTTTGCCGACCTGCTGAGCGGGCTGGCGCAGGCGCTGCCGGGCTTTGAATACGATCGTTTGAAAGGCGTGGTCGATCAGGAATTCGCGCAGCTCAAACAGGTGCTGCATGGCGTCTCGCTACTGGGGCAGTGCCCGGACAGCGTGAACGCGGCGATCATCTGCCGTGGCGAAAAGCTCTCCATCGCCATCATGGAAGGGGTGTTCCGCGCCAAGGGTTATCCGGTCACGGTGATCAACCCGGTGGAGAAACTGCTGGCGCAGGGCCACTACCTGGAGTCCACCGTGGACATCGCCGAGTCTACGCTGCGCATCGCCGCCGCGGCGATCCCGGCCGATCACATCGTGCTGATGGCCGGTTTCACCGCCGGTAATGACAAGGGCGAGCTGGTGGTGCTGGGCCGCAACGGCTCCGACTATTCCGCCGCGGTGCTGGCCGCCTGCCTGCGCGCCGACTGTTGCGAGATCTGGACCGACGTCGACGGCGTTTATACCTGCGATCCGCGCACCGTGCCGGACGCCAGGCTGCTGAAATCGATGTCGTACCAGGAAGCGATGGAGCTTTCCTATTTCGGCGCCAAAGTGTTACACCCCCGCACCATCACTCCGATTGCTCAGTTCCAAATCCCTTGCCTGATTAAAAACACCTCCAACCCGCAGGCCCCCGGCACGCTGATCGGCAAAGACAGCACCGATGCCGATATGCCGGTGAAGGGCATCACCAACCTGAACAACATGGCGATGATCAACGTCTCCGGCCCGGGCATGAAAGGCATGGTCGGCATGGCCGCACGGGTCTTCGCCGTGATGTCGCGCGCCGGCATTTCGGTGGTGCTGATCACCCAGTCCTCTTCCGAATACAGCATCAGCTTCTGCGTGCCGCAGGGTGAACTGCAGCGTGCTCGTCGCGCGCTGGAAGAGGAGTTCTATCTGGAGCTGAAAGACGGCGTGCTGGATCCGCTGGACGTGATGGAACGCCTGGCGATCATCTCGGTGGTCGGCGACGGCATGCGCACCCTGCGCGGCATTTCCGCACGCTTCTTCTCCGCGCTGGCGCGCGCCAACATCAATATCGTCGCCATCGCCCAAGGGTCTTCCGAACGTTCCATTTCGGTGGTGGTCAGCAATGATTCCGCCACCACCGGCGTGCGCGTCAGCCACCAGATGCTGTTCAACACCGATCAGGTGATCGAAGTGTTCGTCATCGGCGTCGGCGGCGTCGGCGGGGCGCTGATCGAGCAGATCTATCGCCAGCAGCCGTGGCTGAAGCAAAAACATATCGATCTGCGGGTGTGCGGCATCGCCAACTCGCGCGTGATGCTGACCAATGTGCACGGCATCGCGCTGGACAGCTGGCGCGACGCGCTGGCCGGCGCGCAGGAGCCGTTCAATCTCGGTCGTCTGATCCGGCTGGTGAAGGAATATCACCTGCTGAACCCGGTGATCGTCGACTGTACCTCCAGCCAGGCGGTGGCCGATCAGTACGTGGACTTCCTGGCGGACGGCTTCCATGTGGTGACGCCGAACAAAAAGGCCAACACCTCGTCGATGAACTATTATCAGCAGCTGCGCGCGGCCGCCGCCGGTTCGCACCGCAAGTTCCTGTACGACACCAACGTCGGCGCCGGTCTGCCGGTGATTGAGAACCTGCAAAACCTGCTGAACGCCGGTGATGAACTGGTACGTTTCTCCGGCATCCTGTCCGGCTCGCTGTCCTTTATCTTCGGCAAGCTGGACGAAGGGCTGTCGCTGTCGGCCGCGACCCTGCAGGCCCGGGCCAACGGTTACACCGAGCCGGATCCGCGCGACGATCTGTCCGGGATGGACGTGGCGCGCAAGCTGCTGATCCTGGCGCGCGAGGCCGGTTATAAACTGGAACTGAGCGATATCGAGGTCGAGCCGGTGCTGCCGCCGTCCTTCGACGCGTCGGGTGACGTGGACACCTTCCTGGCGCGGTTGCCGGAGCTGGATAAAGAGTTCGCGCGCAACGTGGCCAACGCCGCCGAGCAAGGCAAGGTGCTGCGCTATGTCGGCCTGATCGACGAAGGGCGCTGCAAGGTGCGCATTGAGGCGGTGGATGGCAACGATCCGTTGTATAAAGTGAAGAACGGCGAGAACGCGCTGGCCTTCTACAGCCGCTACTATCAGCCGTTGCCGCTGGTGCTGCGCGGCTACGGCGCCGGTAACGATGTGACCGCAGCGGGCGTATTCGCCGATCTGCTGCGCACACTGTCATGGAAGTTGGGAGTTTAATATGGTTAAGGTGTATGCACCGGCCTCGATCGGCAACGTCAGCGTCGGTTTCGACGTGCTGGGCGCGGCGGTTTCGCCGATCGACGGCACGCTGCTGGGCGACTGCGTCAGCGTCGAAGCCGCCGAGACGTTCAGTTTGCAGAATGCCGGGCGCTTCGTCAGCAAGCTGCCGGCCGAGCCGAAAGAGAACATCGTTTATCAATGCTGGGAGCGCTTCTGCCAGGAGATCGGCCGCGAAGTGCCGGTGGCGATGCGTTTGGAAAAGAACATGCCGATCGGATCGGGGCTGGGTTCCAGCGCCTGTTCGGTGGTCGCCGGGCTGATGGCGATGAACGAATTCTGCGATCGTCCGTTGGATAAGACGACGCTGCTCGGCCTGATGGGCGAGCTGGAAGGGCGCATTTCCGGCAGCGTGCATTACGACAACGTGGCGCCTTGCTATCTGGGCGGCCTGCAGCTGATGCTGGAAGAAGAAGGCATTATCAGCCAGGAGGTGCCGTGCTTTGACGATTGGCTGTGGGTTATGGCCTATCCGGGCATCAAAGTGTCCACCGCCGAAGCGCGCGCCATTTTACCCGCGCAATACCGTCGTCAGGATTGCATCAGCCATGGCCGCTACCTGGCCGGCTTTATTCACGCCTGCCATACCCGGCAGCCGCAGCTGGCCGCCAAATTGATGCAGGACGTGATCGCCGAACCGTACCGCACCCGGCTGCTGCCGGGCTTCGCCGAAGCGCGCAAGGCGGCGCAGGAGATCGGCGCGTTGGCCTGCGGCATCTCCGGCTCTGGCCCGACGCTGTTCGCCGTCTGCAACGACGGTGCCACCGCGCAACGCATGGCCGCCTGGCTGCAACAACACTATCTGCAAAACGACGAAGGTTTTGTTCATATTTGCCGTCTGGATACCGCAGGCGCTCGACTACTGGGATAACGCATGAAACTGTACAACCTTAAGGATCACAACGAGCAGGTCAGCTTCGCGCAGGCGATCAAACAAGGCCTGGGCAAGCAACAGGGGCTGTTCTTCCCGCTGGAGCTGCCGGAGTTCGAACTGACCGAAATCGACCACCTGCTGGCGCAGGATTTTGTCACCCGCAGCAGCCGCATTCTGTCGGCCTTTATCGGCGAAGAGGTGCCGGAAGCGGCGCTGAAGAAACGCGTGCAGGCCGCCTTTGAGTTCCCGGCGCCGGTGGCGAAAGTGACCGATGACGTCTCCTGCCTGGAGCTGTTCCACGGCCCGACGCTGGCGTTCAAAGACTTCGGCGGCCGCTTTATGGCGCAGATGCTGGCAGAAGTGGCCGGCGAGCAGCCGGTGACCATTCTGACCGCCACTTCCGGCGACACCGGCGCCGCCGTGGCGCACGCCTTCTACGGCCTGAAAAACGTGCGGGTGGTGATCCTGTATCCGCAGGGCAAAATCAGCCCGCTGCAGGAAAAGCTGTTCTGCACCCTGGGTGGCAACATTCACACCGTGGCGATCGACGGCGACTTCGATGCTTGTCAGGCGCTGGTGAAGCAGGCGTTCGACGATCAGGAATTGAAAGACGCGCTGCACCTGAACTCGGCCAACTCGATCAACATCAGCCGTTTGCTGGCGCAGATTTGCTACTACTTCGAAGCGGTGGCGCAGCTGCCGCAGGAAGCGCGCAATCAGCTGGTGATTTCGGTGCCGAGCGGCAACTTCGGCGATCTGACCGCCGGGCTGCTGGCCAAATCGCTGGGCCTGCCGGTGAAGCGCTTCATCGCCGCCACCAACGCCAACGACACCGTGCCGCGCTTCCTGACCAGCGGCCAGTGGCAGCCGCACGCTACGGTCGCGACGCTGTCCAACGCCATGGACGTCAGCCAGCCGAACAACTGGCCGCGCGTGGAAGAGCTGTTCCGTCGCAAGGTCTGGCAGTTGAAAGAGCTGGGTCACGCGGCGGTCAGCGACGAGACCACCAAAGACACGATGCGTGAGCTGGCCGAGCTGGGCTATATCTCCGAACCGCACGCGGCCATCGCCTACCGCGCGCTGCGTGACCAATTGCAGGAAGGGGAGTTCGGTCTGTTCCTCGGCACCGCGCATCCGGCCAAGTTTAAAGAGAGTGTGGAAGCGATACTCGGCCAGGAACTGCCGTTGCCGAAAGCGCTGGCGCTGCGGGCTGAGCTGCCGCTGCTGTCGCACACGCTGCCGGCCAACTTCGGCGAACTGCGCAAGTTCCTGATGGGGCTGCCTGCCTGAAGTTCGGCAGGCTAAAATGCGAAAAGCCGTCTTGCGACGGCTTTTTTTATGCCTGCTCCGGGCGTTTGAACACCAGTTCATTGCCTTGCGAGGCGGCTTCGTCGAAGGCGTAGCCTTCCAGGTTGAAGTCCGCCAGCTGCTCGCTGCGCGTCAGGCGGTTTTTGATGATAAAGCGGCTCATCAACCCGCGCGCTTTCTTGGCGTAGAAGCTGATGACCTTGAACTTGCCGTTCTTCTCGTCGAGGAACACCGGTTTGATCAGCGAGCCGTGCAGCTTGGCCGGCTTCACCGCTTTGAAATACTCGTCTGACGCCAGGTTGACCACCACGTCGTCGCCCTGTTGCTCCAGCGCTTCGTTGAGCTTTTTGGTGATCTGATCGCCCCAGAAGCTGTACAGATCTTTGCCCTTCGGGTTTTCCAGCTTGATGCCCATCTCCAGCCGGTACGGCATCATCAGATCGAGCGGGCGCAGTACGCCATACAGGCCGGACAGCATGCGCAGATGCTGCTGGGCGAAGTCGAAATCGGCTTCGTTGAAGTCCTGCGCCTGCAGGCCGGTATATACGTCGCCCTTGAACGCCAGCAGCGCCTGACGGGCGTTGTCCGGGGTAAATGTCGGTTGCCATTCGCTAAAGCGCGCGGCGTTCAGCCCGGCCAGCTTGTCGCTGATGCTCATCAGGCTGGCGATTTGCGCCGGCGTCAGCTCGCGGCAAATGTTGATAAGCTGCTTAGACTTGTTCAGCAGTTCGGGCTGCGTGAAGCGTTTTGTCGCCAGCGGGCTGTCGTAATCGAGCGTTTTTGCAGGTGAAATAATAACGAGCATGGCCAGATCCTGTTTATCCAAGTGCGCATACTGTAGCAAAAAGCGCGGGAAAAAGGGGCTATCGGTCCAATAGGCGGGGCGCGCATCGCACGCGCCCCGGAATACTCAGCGCGGCGGCTGCTTGTCGTCCCACACGCCCGGCTCCAGCTGCGATTTCAGCTCCGGGTAACGGTTGGCGTCGAAGGTCGGCAGCTTGCCCAGGCGGCGCTGGCGATGGTAGTCGTCGGCCAGCTTCAGCGCGACCCGCGACAGCAGCAAGATAGCCGTCAGGTTGGTGATCGCCATCAGCGCCATGGAGGTATCCGCCATTTTCCACACCAGCGGCAGCTCCGCCAGCGCGCCGAACATCACCATGCCCAGCGCCACGCAGCGGAAAATCAACAGGCCGCCTGGGTGGTTGTGCTCGAGGAACACCAGGTTGCTCTCGGCATAGGCGTAGTTGGCGATGATCGACGTAAAGGCGAAGAAGAAGATGGCGATGGCGACGAACGGAGTCCCCCAACTGCCGACGGCGGTCGACAGCGCGCGCTGGGTCAGATCGATGCCGCTGATGCTGTCGGTCGGCTGATCGAGAATGCCGGAAGAGAGGATGATCGCCGCGGTGGCGCTGCAGATGACGATGGTGTCGATAAATACCCCGAGCATCTGCACGTAGCCCTGTGAAGCGGGATGCGGCGGATAAGGCGAGGCGGACGCCGCCGCGTTGGGCGCCGATCCCATGCCGGCTTCATTGGAGAACAGGCCGCGCTGCACGCCCTGGGTCATCGCCTGGGAGATACCGTAACCGACGGCGCCGGCCGCGGCTTCCTGCAGGCCGAAGGCGCTTTTGAAGATCAGCGTCAGGATCGCCGGCATGTGCTCGATGTTATGGCCAATCACCCAGAGAGCCAGTAGCAGGTAGGCGCCGGCCATCAGCGGCACCACCAGCTCGGCCACTTTGGCGATGGAGCGGATGCCGCCGAAGATCACCACGCCGCTCAGCAGCACCAGGCCAATACCGACGTGCAGCGGCTGTAAATGGAAGGCGACGGCGGAGGCCTGCGCGATGGAGTTGGCCTGTACGGCGTTGAACACCAGGCCGAAAGCGATGATCAGGAAAATGGAGAACAGCACGCCCATCCAGCGCATGCCGAGTCCTTTTTCCATGTAATAGGCCGGGCCGCCGCGGTAGTTGCCGTTGTCGTCTTTGGTTTTGTAGAGCTGAGCCAGCGAGCTCTCCACAAATGACGTGGCCATGCCGATAAACGCCACCACCCACATCCAGAAGATGGCGCCGGGGCCGCCGGCGGTCAGGGCGATGGCGACGCCGGTCAGGTTGCCGGTGCCGACGCGCGCCGCCAGCGTGGTGCACAGCGCCTGGAAAGAGGAGATGCCGGCGCTGTCGCTTTTATTGCTGTTTTTCAACACCGAGAACATGTGGCTGAAGTGGCGGAGCTGGATAAAACGGGTGCGCAGCGTGAAGTAAATGCCGGTGCCGAGCAGCAGATAAATCAGCACCGACCCCCACAAAATGTTGTTTATAAAATTCATCAGGTCCGTCAAGGGATCCCTCCTCCTTATCGAAATGTCATGCGCACCTGGCAGCATCCACCGCAGGTGAGAAATATTGGCCTATTTTTTACAAGAGCTTAGCTGGAATCGGTCCGGCGTCAGGCGATTAAGATTTTTCGCAGATTAGCGGACGAATTGCATCAATTTTTTCGAATTTAACATAATTTATTCGGGCGATAGCACGTTATTGCCTTTCCATCCGCTCGGTAATGGCGAAAGATATCGGCGTAAACGGTTGCTCGCCCAAGGATAAAACAGATGCTTGCGCGCCGCGGTTTTCCAGCCTTGCGCCGGGCTTGGCGCATGTTATTATCAGGGCAGGGCATGGTTGAACAATGCCAAAAGTTCATGCACAAACGATGAGATAATGCCAACATGACCGACAAATTAACTTCCCTGCGCCAGCTGACTACAGTGGTTGCAGATACGGGTGATATCGCGGCAATGAAGCTGTATCAACCGCAGGACGCCACAACCAACCCTTCGCTGATCCTCAATGCAGCCCAAATTCCTGAATACCGCAAACTGATTGACGAAGCCATCGCCTGGGCGCGCGGCCAGAGCAGCGATCGCGAGCAGCAGATCGCCGACGCCGCCGACAAGCTGGCGGTCAACATCGGTCTGGAGATCCTCAAACTGGTTCCGGGCCGCATCTCCACCGAGGTTGACGCGCGTCTGTCTTACGACACCGTCGCCAGCGTGGCCAAGGCCAAACGCCTGATCAAGCTGTACAACGAAGCCGGCATCAGCAACGATCGCATTCTGATCAAACTGGCCTCGACCTGGCAGGGCATCCGCGCGGCGGAGCAGCTGGAGAAAGAAGGCATCAACTGTAACCTGACGCTGCTGTTCTCCTTCGCTCAGGCTCGCGCCTGCGCCGAAGCCGGCGTTTACCTGATCTCGCCGTTCGTCGGCCGTATCCTCGATTGGTACAAAGCCAACGGCGACAAGAAAGAGTTCGCGCCGCACGAAGATCCGGGCGTGATCTCCGTGACCGAAATTTACCAGTACTACAAACAACACGGTTACAACACCGTGGTGATGGGCGCCAGCTTCCGCAACGTCGGCGAAATCATCGAGCTGGCCGGCTGCGACCGCCTGACCATCGCGCCTGCGCTGCTGAAAGAGCTGGCGGAGAGCGAAGGCGCGCTGGAGCGCAAACTGTCTTATACCGGTGAAGTGAAGGCGCGTCCTGCCGCACTGACCGAACCTGAGTTCTACTGGCAGCACAACCAGGATCCGATGGCGGTCGAGAAACTGACCGACGGCATCCGCAAGTTCGCCGTAGACCAGGGCAAACTGGAAAAAATGATCGCCGACCTGCTGTAATTCCCGCAGATCGCGTAGTAAAAAGGTGGCTCAGGCCACCTTTTTTTATGCCCGACGCTCCCGCCGGCGGGGGAAGCCCTTATACTCTCGGCAATGACAACAGAACGGGAGACGAACCCGTTCGGACCCCATCAGGCTGTAGAGGTTACGCATGGATATTTTACGTATTGGTTTGGTTTCCGTTTCTGACCGCGCTTCCGGCGGCGTTTACCAGGATAAAGGCATTCCGGCGCTGGAGGAGTGGCTGGCCGGCGCGTTGGCGACGCCGTTCAAGCTGGAAACCCGGCTGATCCCCGATGAGCAGACGCAAATTGAGCAAACGCTGTGTGAGCTGGTGGACGAAATGGGCTGCCATCTGGTGCTGACCACCGGCGGCACCGGGCCGGCGCGTCGCGACGTCACCCCCGACGCCACGCTGGCGATCGCCGATCGCGTGATGCCCGGTTTCGGCGAGCAAATGCGTCAGATCAGCCTACACTATGTGCCAACGGCAATTCTTTCTCGCCAGGTGGGGGCGATCCGCAAGCAGGCGCTGATCATCAATCTGCCCGGCCAGCCAAAGTCGATCAAGGAAACGCTGGAAGGGGTGAAGGACGAGCAGGGCAATGCGGTGGTGCACGGCATCTTCGCCAGCGTGCCTTATTGCATTCAGTTGCTCGACGGGCCTTATGTCGAAACGCATGCCGCAGTGGTAGCAGCATTTCGGCCAAAGAGCGCGCGTCGCGAGATAAACCTCTAAATTTCAGCAATCTGCGAGATCGGCTTCAGCCCGTTTGGTGTGAAAATAATTTGCCGCTATAGTAAGGATTCTTTTACAGAAAGCCTGCGGCTTTTATTTTTACAGCCTTTACCGACGGTGCCCTATGCCTCACGACACTAATCGCCGGCTGAACCGGCAAGACTACAAAACGCTGACGTTGGCCGCGTTGGGCGGCGCGTTGGAGTTTTACGACTTCATCATCTTCGTATTCTTCGCCGCCGTGGTCGGCGATCTGTTCTTCCCGGCGGACATGCCGGAATGGCTGCGGCTGGTGCAAACCTTCGGCATTTTCGCCGCCGGCTATCTGGCCCGCCCGCTGGGCGGCATCGTGATGGCGCACTTCGGCGATCTGGTCGGCCGCAAAAAGATGTTTACCCTGAGCATTCTGCTGATGGCGTTGCCGACGCTGGCGATGGGCCTGCTGCCGACCTACGCCAGCATCGGCATCGCCGCGCCGCTGTTGCTGCTGCTGATGCGCGTGCTGCAGGGGGCGGCGATCGGCGGTGAGGTGCCGGGCGCCTGGGTCTTCGTCGCCGAACACGTGCCGCGCCGGCGCATCGGTTTCGCCTGCGGCACGCTGACCGCCGGGCTGACGGTGGGCATCCTGCTGGGATCGGTGGTGGCGACGGTGATCAACACCACGCTTAGCCCGCAGAGCATTGCCGGCGGCGGCTGGCGCATTCCATTCCTGCTTGGCGGCATGTTCGGCCTGGTGGCGATGTACCTGCGCCGCTGGCTGCAGGAAACGCCGATCTTCATCGAGATGCAGGCGCGCAAAGCGCTGGCCGAGGAGCTGCCGCTGAAATCGGTGGTGCTCAACCACAAACGGGAAGTGGCGGTGTCGATGCTGCTGACCTGGCTGCTCTCCGCCGGTATCGTGGTGGTGATCCTGATGACCCCGACCTATCTGCAAAAACAGTTCGGCATTGCGCCGGCCCTGACGCTGCAGGCTAACAGCATCGCCACCATCATGCTGATCGCCGGCTGCATCGTCGCCGGTTTGTCGGCCGATCGCTTCGGCGCCAGCAAAACGCTGGTGGTCGGCAGTTTGCTGTTGGCCGGCTGCAGCTGGCTGTTCTATCAGACGGTGGGCGTGCGCCCGGAAATGCTGTTCGCCTGCTATGCGCTGGTGGGTTTCAGCGTAGGCGTGGTGGGGGCCGTGCCGTACGTGATGGTGCGGGCTTTTCCGGCGGAAGTGCGGTTTACCGGCATCTCGTTCTCATATAACGTCTCGTACGCTATTTTTGGCGGTTTAACCCCTATTTTTGTGACGCTGATCATGAAATTAACCCCGTTAGCGCCCGCTTACTATGTGCTGGCGCTGTCGCTTATCGGGCTGCTGCTCGGTGTCTACCTGCATCGCGACCTGAACAGCGAAGCCGGCGAGCGGCGAGCCGGTTCTTACAGCTAAAAAAAAGCCCTGCATTGCAGGGCTTTTTCGTCAGGGGCGGGCGATTACGCCGTGACCGGCGATGCCGCGACGCGGGCCGAGGCCGGTTCGCCAATCGGCAGCACGGTACGGCCGTATTGCTCGTTGAGCACTTCGGCCATCGCCAGGTAGATGGCGCTGGCGCCGCAGATGATGCCCTCATAACCGGCGAAGGTCAGCAGCGCGTGGTTGCCGGTGATGTTGCCGACGGCCAGCAGGGCGAACAGCAGCGTCAGGCTGGCGAACACGAACTGCAGCACGCGGTTGGCGCCCAGGGTGCCGAAGAACATGAACAGGGTGAAGACGCCCCACAGCGCCAGATAGATGCCCAGCACGTGCGCCTCGGTGGCTTCCGCCAGGCCCAAACGCGGCAGCAGCAGCAGGCCGACCAGGCTCAGCCAGAAGCTGCCGTAGGCGGTGAATGCGGTCATGCCGAAGGTGTTGCCCTTCTTGTACTCCAGCAGGCCGGCCAGGATCTGGGCCAGGCCACCGAAGAAAATCCCCATGCTGATGATGGCGGAGTTCAGTGGGAAAAAGCCCGCGTTGTGCAGGTTCAGCAAGACGGTGGTCATCCCGAAGCCCATCAGGCCGAGAGGGCCGGGATTCGCCAACTTGTTGGTGTGCATAAGTCCTCTGCGATAACAGAAAATTAACGGAAACAGCGAAGTAAAATCATAAATGGTCTGAATGGCCAAAAAATCGAAGTTTTCCATCAGAGCGCGCGCATCATAATGATCCCCGCAGCCGGAAACAATGATCTGAATGACGATAAAAAAAGAAATTTTTTTTGCCTTGCCCCTTGATGCCGAGCTGGATGGCCCCATCTTATTTGCAACCGCAGCTGCTAACCGCGGGTCGCACTGAGATATCGGGCAGTTGAAAAGCAAAAAATCGCCCGCATATAGGTTAGCAACCTGACTGACTTATGAATTTTTTAGTGGAGACGTTTAGATGGGCAAAATTATTGGTATCGACCTGGGTACTACCAACTCTTGCGTAGCAATTATGGATGGTGCCAAGGCACGCGTGCTGGAAAACGCCGAGGGCGACCGCACCACTCCTTCTATTATCGCATATACCCAGGACGGTGAAACTCTGGTTGGCCAGCCGGCTAAGCGTCAGGCAGTGACCAACCCTGAAAACACCCTGTTCGCCATCAAGCGCCTGATCGGCCGCCGCTTCCAGGATGAAGAAGCGCAGCGCGACAAAGCGATCATGCCTTACAAAATCATCGAAGCCGACAACGGCGACGCCTGGCTGGAAGTGAAAGGCCAGAAAATGGCTCCGCCGC
The DNA here is from genome assembly GCF_051172315.1 of Serratia sp. B501. NCBI lineage: Bacteria > Pseudomonadati > Pseudomonadota > Gammaproteobacteria > Enterobacterales > Yersiniaceae > Serratia > Serratia sp. B501. The sequence continues at coordinate 194,029 of NZ_JBPIZB010000004.1, read as the reverse complement.
AGATCTCTGCGGAAGTGCTGAAGAAAATGAAGAAAACGGCGGAAGATTACCTGGGCGAACCGGTAACTGAAGCGGTTATCACCGTACCGGCTTACTTCAACGACGCCCAGCGTCAGGCGACTAAAGACGCCGGCCGCATCGCGGGTCTGGAAGTCAAGCGCATCATCAACGAACCGACCGCAGCGGCTCTGGCCTACGGCCTGGACAAAGAAGTCGGCAACCGCACCATCGCGGTTTATGACCTGGGCGGCGGTACTTTCGATATCTCCATCATCGAAATCGACGACGTTGACGGCGAAAAAACCTTCGAAGTGCTGGCGACCAACGGTGACACCCACCTGGGCGGCGAAGACTTCGACAGCCGTCTGATCAACTACCTGGTGGAAGAGTTCAAGAAAGATCAGGGCATCGATCTGCGCAACGATCCGCTGGCGATGCAGCGTCTGAAAGAAGCCGCCGAGAAAGCGAAGATTGAACTGTCTTCCGCTCAGCAGACCGACGTTAACCTGCCGTACATCACGGCAGATGCGACCGGTCCAAAACACATGAACATCAAAGTGACTCGCGCCAAACTCGAGTCGCTGGTTGAAGATTTGGTGGCGCGCTCCATCGAGCCGCTGAAAGTGGCGCTGAAAGACGCAGGCCTGTCGGTTTCCGACATCCAGGACGTGATCCTGGTGGGCGGCCAGACCCGTATGCCAATGGTGCAGAAGAAAGTCGCAGACTTCTTCGGTAAAGAGCCGCGTAAAGACGTGAACCCAGACGAAGCGGTTGCCGTGGGCGCTGCGGTACAGGGCGGCGTGTTGGCCGGTGATGTGAAAGACGTTCTGCTGCTGGACGTTACCCCGCTGTCGCTGGGTATCGAAACCATGGGCAGCGTGATGACGCCGCTGATCACCAAAAACACCACGATCCCGACCAAGCACAGCCAGGTGTTCTCTACTGCGGAAGACAACCAGTCTGCGGTCACCATCCACGTGCTGCAGGGTGAGCGTAAGCGCGCCAGCGATAACAAATCTCTGGGCCAGTTCAACCTGGACGGTATCCAGGCGGCACCGCGCGGCATGGCGCAGATCGAAGTCACCTTCGACATCGATGCCGACGGCATCCTGCACGTGTCTGCCAAAGACAAGAACACCGGTCGTGAGCAGAAGATCACCATCAAGGCGTCTTCTGGCCTGAACGAGGACGAAATCCAGAAAATGGTGCGCGACGCCGAGTTGAACGCTGAAGCTGACCGCAAGTTCGAAGAGCTGGTACAGACTCGCAACCAGGCGGATCACCTGATCCACGGCACGCGCAAACAGCTGGAAGAAGCGGGCGACAAACTGCCGGCGGAAGACAAAACGGCGATCGAAGCGGCGCTGAAAGATCTGGAAGCGGCAGTGAAAGGCGAAGACAAAGCCGAGATCGAAGCGAAGACCCAGGCGTTGGTGCAGGTTTCCGGCAAGCTGCTGGAAATGGCTCAGGCGCAGCAGGCTCAGCAGGGTGCTGACGCCGGCGCGGACAACGCGGCGCAGAAAGAAGACGACGTGGTTGACGCCGAGTTCGAAGAAGTTAAAGACAAAAAATAATCGCCCTTAAGCGGGCACGGGGCGGCCGAGATGCCGCTCCCGGAAACCAGCACGGGCGTCGAGGCAACTCTGCGCCCGTGCACGCATGTTAAGGGTAAGCGAAAGAATGGCGAAGAAAGACTATTACGAGATTCTCGGCGTCAGCAAGACGGCGGATGAACGTGAGATCAAAAAGGCGTACAAACGCCTGGCGATGAAATACCATCCTGACCGCAACCAGGAACAAGACGCCGAAACCAAGTTTAAAGAAGTTAAAGAAGCTTACGAAGTCCTGACCGACGACCAGAAACGCGCGGCTTACGATCAGTACGGGCACGCGGCCTTTGAACAGGGCGGCATGGGCGGCGGCGGCTTTGGCGGCGGCGCCGACTTCAGCGATATCTTTGGCGACGTGTTTGGCGACATCTTCGGCGGAGGCCGCCGTCAGCGCGCCAGCCGCGGTTCCGATCTGCGCTATAACATGGAGCTGACCCTCGAGGAAGCGGTACGTGGCGTCACCAAAGAGATCCGCATCCCGACGCTGGAAGAGTGCGACGTCTGCCACGGCAGCGGCGCCAAGCCGGGCAGTTCGCCGGTCACCTGCCCAACCTGTCATGGTCAGGGCCAGGTGCAGATGCGTCAGGGCTTCTTCACCGTGCAGCAGGCGTGTCCGCACTGCCATGGCCGCGGTCAGATCATCAAAGATCCGTGCAACAAATGCCATGGCCACGGCCGGGTAGAAAAATCCAAAACGCTGTCGGTGAAAATTCCGGCCGGCGTGGATACCGGCGATCGCATCCGCCTGGCGGGTGAAGGCGAAGCCGGCGAGCACGGCGCACCGGCGGGCGATCTGTACGTTCAGGTGCAGGTGAAGGCGCACCCGATCTTCGAGCGTGAAGGCAACAACCTGTACTGCGAAGTGCCGATCAACTTTGCCATGGCGGCGCTGGGCGGCGAGATTGAAGTGCCGACGCTGGATGGCCGGGTGAAACTGAAGGTGCCTTCGGAGACCCAAACCGGCAAGCTGTTCCGCATGCGCGGCAAGGGCGTGAAATCGGTGCGCGGCGGCAGCCAGGGCGACCTGCTGTGCCGCGTGGTGGTGGAAACCCCGGTCAATCTGAACGACAAGCAGAAGCAGCTGTTGCGTGAGCTGGAAGAGAGCCTGGGCGGCCCGTCCGGCGACAAGAACAGCCCACGTTCGAAGAGCTTCTTCGACGGGGTGAAAAAGTTCTTTGACGATCTGACTCGCTAACCTTCTGTTTCTGTTAGCTTATGCGCGAACCCCGGGCTTCTGTCCCGGGGTTTTTATTTGCGCGCCAAACCTCTAATCCCCTATATAAATGTGACTTATTCGTGCTTTCTGTCGGTTTTTTCGAGCTGTTTAGCATTTATAAACTTATTTTTTCGAACTAAAACGCCCTCTATACTCACTTCATGACTGTACTTCGCAGGGCGCTACGCCTTGCTCAGATTTGGAGAGACGTATTGTGACCAACATCATTCGTCAATTTTTACGTCAGGAAGCCGCGGGCGGCATCATCCTGATCGCGGCGGCGATCGTCGCCCTGATCATGGCCAACAGCCCGGCGCAGGGGATCTACCAGGCATTCCTTAACCTGCCGGTGATGGTGAAGGTAGCTTCGCTGGAGATCGCCAAGCCGCTGCTGCTGTGGATCAACGACGGGCTGATGGCCATCTTCTTCCTGGTGGTGGGGCTCGAGGTCAAGCGCGAGCTGATGCAAGGCTCGCTGTCCGGGCGTGACAAGGCGGTGTTTCCGGCGATCGCTGCGCTGGGCGGCATGCTGGCGCCGGCGCTGATTTACCTGTTGTTCAACGGCGCGGATGAAGTTACCCGCCAGGGCTGGGCGATCCCGGCCGCGACCGATATCGCCTTTGCGCTGGGCGTCATGGCCTTGCTGGGCAATCGCGTGCCGACCAGCCTGAAAGTGTTCCTGTTGGCGCTGGCGATCATCGACGACTTGGGCGTGATCATCATCATCGCGCTGTTCTACACCCACGAAGTGTCGATGATAGCGCTGGGCGTGGCGGCCGCGGCGACGGTGCTGCTGGCGGTGATGAACTGGCGCGGCGTGGGCAAAACCTCGCTGTACATGATGGTCGGCCTGGTGTTGTGGGTGGCGATCCTCAAGTCCGGGGTGCACGCGACGCTGGCCGGGGTGATCGTCGGCTTTATGATCCCGCTGAACGTGAAGAAGGGGCCATCGCCGTCGGAGACGTTGGAGCATGAGCTGCACCCGTGGGTCGCGTTTATGATCCTGCCGCTGTTCGCTTTCGCCAACGCCGGGGTCTCTCTGCAGGGCGTATCGCTGGAGGGATTGACGTCGCTGCTGCCGGTCGGGATTGCGGCCGGTCTGTTTATCGGCAAGCCGCTGGGGATTTTCCTCTTCAGCCTGCTGGCGGTGAAAATGGGCATCGCCCGCTTGCCTGAAGGCATCGGCTTCAAACAGGTGTTTGCCGTTTCGGTGCTCTGTGGTATTGGTTTTACCATGTCGATTTTCATCGCCTCGCTGGCGTTCGGCGAGGCCGATGCGGCGCTCAGCACCTATTCCCGTCTGGGGATCCTGTTGGGCTCCACCGCCGCGGCGGTGGCGGGGTACGGATTACTGCGTCTGGCGTTGCCGCGCGTGCGTTAATCCTGTCAGTGCCCGGCAGGGGCGCACAATAAAATGGCTGGTCGGAGCTGTGCGGTATAAAATATGTGCAGCTTCGGCCGTTCTTCGTTGGGACTAATGGGGCTATACGTTGTCTGAAGCAGGGAAAGGAAGTTTGTCGCTCGTCACGGCACACCGTTTGCCGCTGCGAAACGTTGTTAAGGAGAGCCGCTCGTGAGGATGTCGCATATCAACTTTAATCACCTTTACTATTTCTGGCAGGTCTGCAAGGCCGGTTCCGTGGTCGGTGCCGCTGAAGCGTTGTTCCTGACGCCGCAGACCATCACAGGCCAGATCAAAGCGCTGGAAGAGCGGTTGGACGGCAAGCTGTTCAAGCGCCAGGGGCGCGGGTTGGTGCCTTCGGAGCTGGGGCAGCTGGTGTTCCGCTATGCCGACAAGATGTTCATGCTCAGCCAGGAAATGCTGGATATCGTCAACTACCGCAAAGAGTCCAACCTGTTGTTCGACGTCGGCGTGGCGGATGCGCTGTCGAAGCGGCTGGTCAGCCAGGTATTGGAAACGGCGGTGGTGGTGGACAACGAGCAGATCCACCTGCGTTGTTTTGAATCGACACACGAGATGCTGCTGGAGCAGCTCAGCCAGCACAAGCTGGATATGATCCTGTCGGATTGCCCGGTGGACTCCAGCCAGCAGGAAGGGCTGTTCTCGCTGAAGCTGGGCGAGTGCGGCATCAGCTTCTTCTGCCGCCAGCCGGCGCCGGAGTTGCCGTTCCCGGCCTGCCTGGAGCAGCGTAAGTTGCTGATCCCCGGCCGCCGCTCGATGCTGGGGCGCAAGCTGCTTAACTGGTTCAATACGCAGGGCATTCAGGTGGAGATCCTGGGCGAGTTCGACGATGCGGCGCTGATGAAGGCCTTCGGCATGTACCACAACGCGATTTTCGTGGCGCCGACGCTGTATGCGCAGGATACCTACAACGATGACAACGTGGTGGAGATTGGGCGCATCGACAGCGTGCAGGAGGAGTATTACATTATCTTCGCCGAGCGCATGATCCAGCATCCGGCGGTGCAACGGGTGTGCAACAAAGACTTCTCGGCGCTGTTTTCCTGCTAGCGGTTTACTGAACGCAGGGCGTAAAAAAACCGGCCTGAGCCGGTTTTTTTATCAAGCAGATAACGAAATGCTTATTGCATTGCGTTGATGCGTGCAGTCAGGTTTGACTTATGACGCGCTGCTTTGTTTTTGTGGATCAGGCCTTTAGCTGCCTGACGGTCCACCAGTGGCTGCATTACCAGGAATGCATTTTGTGCTGCTTCTTTGTCGCCAGCTGCGATAGCTGCGTCTACCTTCTTGATGAAGGTACGCACCATTGAGCGACGGCTTGCGTTATGCTTGCGGCGTTTCTCAGACTGTACGGCGCGTTTCTTAGCTGATTTGATATTAGCCAAGGTCCAACTCCCAAATATATTCTATTGAGGACAATTCAAAGGCCGAGGAATATGCCCTTTTAGCCTTCGTTTGTCAATGGATTTGTGCAAATAAGCGCCGTTTGTACAGGCGGCACTCGCTACGTTGTGATGGCGCAGGATTTTACCAGCTTCGCTCTTGGGAATACAGTGTTTCGCGAGAAAATTCGCCAATGATTTGCCGCGGCGGGCGCAAGCCGTTGGCCGCGGTCGAGAATCGGCCCGGCGGCGCGGGATAAACTGCGGTGAAGCCGTTTCACGCGCAGATTATCTCCGGTATGGTATGTCTATTACATAAAGGCACCAATCGCGGGTTAACCTTACCGGCTGTACAAGGTATAATCCGCCGATTTCCACTGTTTTGAGCCAGCTATGGAGCTAATTCGCGGCATTCACAATATCCGGGCGCGCCACCATGGTTGCGTGCTCACCATCGGCAACTTTGACGGCGTACACCGCGGTCATCAGGCGCTGCTGGAGCAGTTGAAGCAACAAGGGCAACGCCTCGGGCTGCCGGTGATGGTCATGATCTTTGAGCCGCAGCCGCTGGAGATGTTCGCCGCAGACAAGGCGCCGGCCCGTTTGACGCGCCTGCGCGACAAGGCTAACTATCTGGCGCAGGCGGGCGTTGATTACCTGCTGTGCGTCAAGTTCGATCCGCGTTTTGCCGCCAACACCGCGCAGGCGTTCGTCGCCGAGCTGCTGGTGGAGAAGCTCGGCGTCAAATTCCTGATGGTGGGGGATGATTTTCGCTTTGGCGCCGGGCGTCAGGGCGATTTTCCGCTATTGCAGCAGGCCGGAAAAGAGTACGGCTTCGACGTGGTCAGCACCCCGACCTTCCGCGAAGGCGAGCGGCGCATCAGCAGTACGGCGATCCGCACTGCGCTGAGCGAGGACGATCTGCCGCTGGCGGAGACCCTGTTGGGCCACCCGTACAGCATCTCCGGGCGCGTGGTGCACGGCGATGAGCTGGGCCGCACCATCGGCTTCCCGACCGCCAACCTGCCGCTCAAGCGCCTGGTGGCGCCGGTGAAAGGGGTGTATGCGGTGGAGGTGTACGGCCTGGGGCCGCAGCCGCTGCCGGGCGTGGCCAACATCGGCACGCGCCCGACCGTCGCCGGCGTGCGCCAGCAGCTGGAAGTGCATCTGCTGGATGTCACAATGGATCTTTACGGGCGCCATATTGAGGTGGTGCTCCGCGCAAAATTGCGCAACGAACAACGGTTTGCTTCGCTCGATGCCCTGAAGCAGCAAATCGCCAATGATGTGGTGACGGCCCGGAAGTTCTTCGGGCTACAGACACCGGTTTAATCTCTATAGCCGAAAACGGAACCGAGAATCTAATGAGTGACTACAAGAATACCCTGAACTTGCCGGAAACAGGGTTCCCGATGCGCGGCGATCTCGCCAAGCGCGAACCTGGCATGCTGCAACGTTGGTATGAACAGGATCTGTACGGGATTATTCGTACTGCCAAAAAGGGCAAAAAAACCTTCATTTTGCATGACGGCCCTCCGTATGCGAACGGCAGCATTCACATCGGTCACTCGGTTAACAAGATTCTCAAAGACATTATCATCAAGTCGAAAGGGATGGCCGGCTTCGACTCGCCTTATGTGCCGGGTTGGGATTGCCACGGCCTGCCTATCGAACTGAAGGTTGAGCAGCTGTACGGCAAACCGGGCGAGAAGCTGACGGCGGCCGAATTCCGCCAGAAGTGCCGCGAATACGCGGCCGAGCAGGTTGAAGGCCAGAAGAAGGACTTCATCCGCCTGGGCGTGCTGGGCGACTGGGATCGTCCATACCTGACCATGGACTTCAAAACCGAAGCCAACATCATCCGCGCGCTGGGCAAGATCATCAGCAACGGCCACCTGCTGAAAGGCGCCAAGCCGGTTCACTGGTGCACCGACTGCGGCTCGTCGCTGGCGGAAGCGGAAGTGGAGTATTACGACAAGACTTCGCCGTCTATCGACGTGTCCTTCCATGCGGCCGACGCGGCTGCCGTGGCGGCCAAGTTCGGCGTGAGCCACTTCAACGGCGCCATCTCGCTGGTTATCTGGACCACCACGCCGTGGACCTTGCCGGCCAACCGCGCGATCTCGCTGCACCCGGACTTCACCTATCAACTGGTGCAGGTTGACGGCCAGTGCCTGATCCTGGCGGCCGAACTGGTGGAAAGCGTGATGAAACGCGCCGGCATCACCGAGTGGACGGTGCTGGGCAGCTGCAAAGGCGCCGATCTGGAGCTGCTGCGCTTCAAACACCCGTTCATGGACTTCGACGTGCCGGCAATCCTCGGCGAGCATGTGACCTTGGACGCCGGTACCGGTGCGGTGCACACAGCGCCGGGTCACGGCCCGGACGACTTCGTGATCGGCCAGAAATACGGCCTGGAAGTGGCCAACCCGGTAGGGCCGAACGGCTGCTACCTGACCGGCACCTACCCGCTGCTGGACGGCAAGTTCGTCTTCAAGGCCAACGATCTGATCGTCGATCTGCTGCGCGAGAAAGGCGCGCTGCTGCACGTCGAGAAGTTCCTGCACAGCTATCCGTGCTGCTGGCGCCACAAGACGCCAATCATCTTCCGCGCCACGCCGCAATGGTTCATCAGCATGGATCAGAAAGGCCTGCGTCAGCAGTCGCTGGAAGAGATCAAGGGCGTGCAGTGGATCCCGGATTGGGGCCAAGCGCGCATCGAAATGATGGTGGCCAACCGCCCGGACTGGTGCATCTCGCGTCAGCGCACCTGGGGCGTGCCGATGTCGCTGTTCGTGCACAAAGAGACCGAGCAGCTGCACCCGCGCACCGTTGAGCTGATGGAAGAAGTGGCCAAGCGCGTCGAGCAAGACGGCATTCAGGCCTGGTGGGATCTGGACGCGGCCGACATCCTCGGCGCGGAAGCCGCCGACTACGTGAAAGTGCCGGATACGCTGGACGTGTGGTTCGATTCCGGTTCTACCCACGCCTCCGTTGTCGACGTGCGTCCTGAATTCAACGGCCACGGCGCCGACATGTATCTGGAAGGCTCCGACCAACACCGCGGCTGGTTCATGTCATCGCTGATGATTTCCACCGCGATGAAGGGCAAGGCGCCATACAAGGAAGTGCTGACCCACGGCTTCACCGTCGACGGCCAGGGCCGCAAGATGTCCAAGTCGATCGGCAACACCGTCAGCCCGCAGGACGTGATGAACAAGCTGGGCGGCGACATTCTGCGTCTGTGGGTGGCATCGACCGATTACACCGGCGAGATCGCGGTGTCCGACGAGATCCTCAAGCGTTCCGCCGACTCTTACCGCCGCATCCGCAACACCGCGCGCTTCCTGCTGGCCAACCTGAACGGGTTCGAGCCAAGCACCGATTGCGTGGCGCCGGAAGACATGGTGGTGCTGGATCGCTGGGCGGTCGGCCGCGCGCTGGCGGCGCAGCAGGATATCGAGCAGGCTTACGCCAACTACGATTTCCACGAAGTGGTGCAGCGCCTGATGCAGTTCTGTTCGGTCGAGATGGGCTCCTTCTACCTGGATATCATCAAGGATCGTCAGTACACCGCCAAGAGCGACAGCGTCGCCCGCCGCAGCTGCCAGACCGCGCTGTATCACATCGTCGAAGCGCTGGTGCGCTGGATGGCGCCGATCATGTCGTTCACCGCAGACGAGATCTGGGGCTTCATGCCGGGCAAACGCGCGCAGTACGTGTTCACCGAAGAGTGGTACGACGGCCTGTTCGGGCTGGCGGAAGGCGAGCCGATGAACGACGCTTTCTGGGCTGAGCTGCTGAAAGTGCGCGGCGAAGTGAACAAGGTGCTGGAGCAGGCGCGTGCGGACAAACGCCTCGGCGGTTCGCTGGAAGCGGCGGTGACGCTGTATGCCGACAGCGAGTTGGCGGCGCGTCTGAACAGCCTGCAGGATGAGCTGCGCTTTGTGCTGCTGACCTCTGCGGCAAGCGTTGCGCCATTGGCGGAGGCGCCGGCCGACGCGCAGGCCTCCGAGCTGCTGAAAGGGCTGAAGATCGCCTTCAGCACGGCGCCAGGTGAGAAGTGCCCGCGCTGCTGGCATTACACCACCGATATCGGCCTGGTAGCGGAGCATGCAGACATCTGCGGCCGCTGTGTGAGCAACGTCGCCGGTGACGGCGAGAAGCGTAACTTTGCCTGAGAACTTGCGCCTGATGAGTAAACCAATTTGTTCGACCGGCCTGCGTTGGCTGTGGGTTGTAGTGGCGGTGCTGGCGCTGGATTTCGGCAGCAAACAGTGGATCCTCGCTAACTTTACGCTGGGCCAGTCCCAGCCGTTGATCCCGTCGTTCAACCTGTTTTACGCGCGCAACTACGGCGCCGCGTTCAGCTTCCTGGCCGATCACGGTGGTTGGCAACGCTGGTTCTTCGCCGGCATCGCCATCGCCATCGTCGCGGTGCTGCTGGTGATGATGTACCGCAGCGCGGCGCAGCAGAAGCTGAACAACATCGCCTACGCCTTTATCATCGGCGGGGCGTTGGGCAACCTGTTCGATCGCCTGTGGCACGGTTTCGTGGTCGATTTCATCGACTTTTACGTCGGTGACTGGCACTACCCGACCTTCAATCTGGCGGACAGCTTTATCTGCGTGGGCGCGGCGATGATCGTGCTGGAAGGTTTCCTGTCGCCGGCGAACAAAGGCGCAAAGAGCAAAGGTGAGTAATATGACGGCTCAGGTTATCAGTGACAGCGCGGTGCTGGTTCACTTTACGCTGAAACTGGAAGACGGTTCGACCGCCGAATCCACCCGCAGCAGCGGCAAACCGGCGCTGTTCCGCCTGGGTGACGGCAGCCTGTCGGCGCCGCTGGAAGAGCAGCTGCTCGGCCTGCGCGCGGGCGACAAGCGCGCCTTTACCCTGCAGCCGGAAGCGGCGTTCGGCGCGGAGAACCCGGATCTGGTCCAGTTCTTCTCGCGCCGCGACTTCGCGGAAACCGGCGTGCCGGACGTGGGCACCATCATGCTGTTTACCGCGATTGACGGCAGCGAAATGCCGGGCGTGGTGCGCGCGGTGGCGGAAGATTCGATCACCGTCGATTTCAACCATCCGCTGGCGGGCCATCCGGTGACCTTCGACATCGAAGTGCTGGAGATCGATCCGCAGCAGGAGGAGACGCATGCAAATATTGCTGGCTAACCCGCGCGGCTTCTGCGCCGGGGTTGATCGTGCGATCAGCATCGTGGAACGCGCGCTGGAGCTGTATGGCGCGCCGATCTACGTACGGCATGAAGTGGTGCACAACCGCTACGTGGTCGACAGCCTGCGTGAGCGTGGCGCCGTGTTTATCGAAGAGATCGCCGAAGTGCCGGACGGCTCTATCCTGATCTTCTCGGCGCACGGCGTGTCTCAAGCCGTGCGCGCCGAAGCCAAGGCGCGCGATCTGACCATGCTGTTCGACGCCACCTGTCCGCTGGTGACCAAGGTGCATATGGAAGTGGCGCGCGCCAGCCGCCGCGGCACCGAAGCGATTCTGATCGGCCATGCCGGGCACCCGGAGGTGGAAGGCACCATGGGCCAGTACAGCAACCCGCAGGGCGGCATGTACCTGGTCGAATCGCCGGAAGACGTGTGGAAGCTGCAGGTGAAAGACGAAAACAACCTGTGCTTCATGACGCAGACCACGCTGTCGGTTGATGATACCTCGGACGTGATCGACGCGCTGCGTCAGCGTTTCCCGAGCATTATCGGTCCGCGCAAGGATGACATTTGCTACGCCACCACCAACCGTCAGGAAGCGGTGCGTAACCTGGCCGGCGATGCGGATGTGGTACTGGTGGTGGGGTCGAAGAACTCTTCCAACTCTAACCGTCTGGCCGAACTGGCGCAGCGCGTGGGCAAACCGGCTTATCTGATCGATTCGGCGGCGGATATTCAGGAAAGCTGGCTGAGCGAAGCGCGCAACATCGGCGTCACCGCAGGCGCTTCGGCGCCGGACGTGCTGGTGCAGGAGGTGATCTCTCGCCTGAAAGCGCTGGGCGGCGTCGACGTGCATGAAATCAGCGGGCGTGAAGAGAACATCGTGTTCGAAGTGCCGAAAGAGCTGCGCGTGGACGTCCGGCAGATTGACTGAGGTGCGTGAGTGAATGACAACGGGGAGCTTAGGCTTCCCGTTTTTTTTGGGAATGCCAGCGGCATTAAAAATAAAATGCTGAGCATATTCAAATTTTCTGCTAACTAAAGCCAAATTTATTCTGAGTATTTGAAATAGCGGTGGCGCTATTAATTATATAGGCTGAATGAAGTCATTAAATAGAATATCATTAGGCTGCAATCTAAATAGGGCCTGGTGTCGTCAACGTGATTACAATAATTACAATAGTGGTCTTGCAGACGTTTCTTATTTTATTCTTGTCGAATCTGTTCTAGGTCGTTTAATCCTTTCTCCTTTAAATAGAGCTTCATATGCTCCAGCAATCGCCGGACTTTTAATGGCTGGATCTCCCGTCGCGGCATAATGGCATAGCAATTAATTTCCGGTAATCGCCAGTCGGGCAATATTTCAATCAGCTCGCCGCTGCGCAACTCTCGCTCGACGTTGGCGAAGAAATTGCGAATGATGCCTTTGCCGGTCAGCGCCAGCTCCTTCATCGCCATGCCGCTGTTGGTGAACAGTCGCCCGGTCATGCGCATGCGGTGCTCGCCGCCGTCGCGATGGATCAGGCGAACAAACTGCGGATTGCCGAGCGGCGTAAAGGTGACCCAGTGATGTTGCGTCAGCGCCTGCGGCGAATCCGGCACCCCGTAGTTCGCCAGGTAGGCCGGGGAGGCGCACAGCACTTCGCGGCAGCGCGCCAGCCGCGTGGAGACGTAGCTGGAGTCAGCCAGCGCGCCGCCGCGTATCGCCAGATCGATGCGTTGCGCGATGAGGTCTATTCTCTCATCGTGGATTTCCAACCGCAGCGTGATGCGCGGGTGTTCGTCGAGGAAGCTCTGCAGCGCCGGCACCAGATAATGTGTGGCGAATTCGGTCGAGGTGGCGACGCGCAGTTCACCGACCAGCTCGCCGCGCAGCGCGGCGATCCGCTGTTGCCCGCGCTCGGCGGCGTGGATCATCAGCAGACAATCTTCATAAAAGCACAATCCGGCTTCGGTCAGGCTCAATGAGCGCGTCGATCGCAACAGTAATTGAATACCCAGATGTTCCTCCAGCTGGCGAATATGCTGGCTGACGGCCGAGGTCGTCATGCCCAATTCTTTTGCCGCCATGCTGAATGCGCCACAATCGACCACTTTTGAGAAAATGGCCATGCGTTTTAAAATATTGCTCATAGTTTGTTAAGCACAACTTAACCTAGATTGTGAATTATACGGGCTAATAATATAGCACCATATTTCCTATATTGCCTGAAGCATATAAACGCCGGGCTGATTATTATTTTGCATGCGCTTTATCTCTTTTTGATAAATCTTATTGCGCTTGCCAATAATACCCCCGCGCCACATCGCAACAGGAGCTCATTGTGGATAGCGCACAGAAAAAAGAAGAAATAGCATTAAAAATCCTACGTGAATTATTGCAATATCGACGTCGCCTCATCGCCGACGATTCTTCTCTGGCTGAAGAGGAGCGGCAGGTCACTCAGGTGCAATTGCCGCGCATTCGGGCATTCATTGAAAACGACCAGCGCATCGAATTCGTGCTGCCGGCGTTTCCGACCAAGTCACCCAACGCCAATAAGGTGATAGGCGCGGTGCCGGACATGGCGGAGCGGCTGTCGCTGATCTTCCTCAACTCGCTGTGCCAGCGCATTCAACTCTATTACCCGCCGGGCGCGCATATCGTTATCTGTTCCGACGGCCACGTGTTCGGCGATCTGATCCGCGTCAGCGACGAAGCGATCAACCATTATCAACGCGAGATTGAAAGCCTGCTGCATGAAGTGGGCGCAACCCACCTGAGCGTGTTTAACCTTGGCGATGTCAAAGGCCTGGCGGAGCATACCGATGACTACGATCTGCTGCGCCGGCTGTTGGTGGACGGCTATGCCGAATCGGAAGAGGCGATCAAGCGCCAGCTGATGCAGGACGAGCAGGGATTAATGCTGTATCGCGCCATCACGCGCTTCTTGTATGAAGACAGCCTCCTGCCGGGCTACAGCGGTTCCAACGCCGCGCTGCAAAAAGACGCCAAACGGCGCGCCTGCGGCGTTATCCAGCGCAGCTGGGCCTGGGGCAACCTGCTGGCCCAGCATTTCCCGGCGGCGATCCGCCTGTCGATTCACCCGCAGCCGGCCGACAGCCTGAAGATAGGCATCCACATGATGCCGACCAAAGACGACTGGCTGACGCCGTGGCATGGCGTGGCGGCCAACGTGAACGGCCAGTTCGTGCTGATGAAGCGTAAAGACGCGCAGAGCCTGGACGGCGAGCTGGTGGAGATCCGTGGCACGCCGAGCCATTACCTGATCGAACAACCGCAGATGGCCTGAGGCCGCTGCATGCTTTTGCGCCCGAAATCCTGACGGGCGCCTTTTTGACGGCACGTTGCCGTGTGAGCAGCACATTCGATGCAAGGAGAATCACCATGAACAACCAACCGCTTAATTGCCATATTCAACCGAACACCCCGTTCGGCGCGATCCTGACGCCGCAGCATCCGGGACAAAAGGTCAGCGAGCTGCCGGTGGCGGCGCTGCGAGCGCTGGCGCAGGAGCACCACTTGCTGGTGCTGCGCGGATTCGACTCCGGTTTCAGCGAGCCGGAAGTCCTGACTCGCTATGCCGAACAGTGGGGCGAGATCATGATGTGGCCGTTCGGTGCGGTGCTGGACGTGAAGGAACATCCGGACGCCAAGGATCATATCTTCGACAGCAGCTACGTCCCGCTGCATTGGGATGGCATGTATAAGCCGACCATCCCCGAGTTCCAGTTATTCCACTGCGTGGCGGCGCCGTCGCCGGACGAAGGCGGATGTACCACCTTCGTCGACACCACGCGCTTGCTAGCCAATGCGGACGAAGCGTTGCTGGAGCAGTGGCTGTCGGTGTCTATCACCTACCGCATCAAGCAGGTGGTGCATTACGGCGGCGAAGTCTGTTCGCCGCTGGTGGTGCAGCACCCGAACGGCAGAGGATTGATCATGCGCTACAATGAACCGCCGACGGAGGGAAAAAAATTCCTCAACCAGCACGCGCTGGAATATCACGGCGTGCCGGCGCAGCAGCAGGAACAGTTCCACCGTACTCTGCAGCAGCACCTGTACGATCCGCGTCACTATTATGCCCACCAGTGGCAACAGGGTGACGTGGTGGTCGCGGACAACTTCTCGCTGCTGCACGGCCGCGAGGGCTTTACCGCCCGTTCCGCGCGTCATTTGCAGCGCGTGCATATTCAAAGCAATCCGGTGTGCGCCAATCTGGCGCTGAAGCCGGCCAACGCAGAAGCTTAAAAGGAGCATTATGGCAAGGATACTGATGGCGGCGGTCGCCACTCCGGGGCACGTCTACCCGATGTTAGCCATCGCTCGCCACCTGATCGCCCAAGGGCATCAGGTGCGGGTGATGACCGGCGCGCTGTTCCGCGAACGCGCCGAAGCGGCTGGGGCGAGCTTCGTGCCGTTCGACGCGCAGGTGGACTTCGACTATCGCCATCTGGAGGCGCATTTCCCCGAGCGCGCCGCGCTGCCGCCGGGCAATGCGCAGATGGCGCTGGCGCTGAAAGATTTCTTCGCCGCGCCGATTCCACTGTTGGATCGTCAGCTGCGTGCGGCCATCGCCGCCGAAAAGACCGATCTGCTGATGGTGGAGAACTGCTTCTACGGCGTGCTGCCGCTGCTGCAGTCCGCCGAACGGCCGCCGGTCTTCGGGATCGGCGTCACGCCGCTGTCGTATTCTTCGCGCGACGCCATTTTCTATGGCCCGCGCATCCCGCCGGCGCTGCTGCCGCGGGCGCTGACCCGCGAGCAATTGGTGGATGAAGCGACGCGGGTGTTGCTTGATGAGGTGCAGCAAAGCTTTGATGCCGCGCTGGTGCATGCGGGCGGGCGGCCGCTGAATCGCCCGTTTACCGATGCGTTGATCGGCGGCTGCGAGCGTTTCCTGCAGTTGGCCACCACGGCGCTGGAATATGAGCGCGATGACCTGCCGAGCGGCGTGCGGTTCGTCGGGCCGCTGCGCAGCGGTGGTCAACCGGCCGCGGAAGAGGCGCTGTGGGAGGAGGACGATCGTCGGCCGTTGGTGATCGTGTCTCAGGGCACGCTGGCCAATGTCGATCTGCATCAGCTGATCGTGCCGACGCTGCAGGCGCTGGCGCATCTGCCGGTGCGGGTGTTGGCCACCACCGGCGGGCGGGCGACCGAAGGGCTGATGGACGCGTTGCCGGACAACGCCCGAGTGCGGGCGTTTATCTCCTTCGAACACTGGTTGCCGCAGGCGGCGCTCTTGATCACCAACGGCGGTTACGGCTCGATCAACTATGCGCTGGACAGCGGCGTGCCGCTGATTGTCGCCGGCACCGGTGAGGACAAGCTGGAGGCGGCCGCGCGCGTGGTGGCCGCCGGTTGCGGCATCAGCCTGCATACCAGCACGCCAAGCGCGGAACAAATACTGGCGGCAGCGACGCGCATTCTGCAACAGCCGATCTATCGCCGGCGCGCGGCGCTGGTGCAGGAGGACTATGCTCGCCACGATGCGCTGACGGCGATAGCCAACGAAGTGGCCGCCATTACCGCTTGATCCCGCCGCACTCCGTTCCTCAGGCGCCGTTTTCGGCGCCTTTTTTCTGCATTTTCTTGCAATGAAAACTGCATGATTATGTACAATCGTCGCAGGCCGCCAAATCGGTTGAATGTTAATCTCACGACAGCGCCGCTGATGAAAGAAGCGCAATATCATAATTTTCTAATTATGAAATGAATCCTCTGGCGGCGCTGCAGCGGGGCAGTTACCCTGAATCGATAGGTTAATGGGATACGCGTTACATCAAGAAGAGAGCAAGCATGAAAGATTCACAAATCCGCATTGCGATTGCGGGCGCCGGCGGCCGGATGGGCCGTCAATTGATCCAGGCGGTGCAGCAGGCGGAAGGCGTGGTGTTGGGGGCGGCGCTGTCACGCCCGGGATCGAGCCTGGTCGGCGTTGATGCCGGCGAGCTGGCGGGCATCGGCGCGCTGGGCGTCAAGGTGAGTGACAGTCTGGATAAAGTGGCGAGCGAGTTCGATATTTTGATCGACTTCACCCGTCCTGAAAGCACCCTGGGCTACCTGGAATTTTGCGTGGCGCACCATAAGGCGATGGTGATCGGCACCACCGGCTTCGATGACGCCGGCAAACAGGCGATCCGCGATGCGGCGCAGCATATCGGCATCGTGTTTGCCGCCAACTTCAGCGTCGGCGTCAATCTGGTGCTGAAACTGCTGGAGAAGGCCGCGCAGGTCATGGGCGACTATACCGATATCGAAATCGTTGAGGCGCACCACCGGCACAAAGTGGATGCGCCGTCGGGCACGGCGTTGGCCATGGGCGAAGCGATCGCCGGCGCGCTGGGGCGCGATCTGAAAAGCTGCGCGGTCTATGCGCGCGAAGGCCATACCGGCGAGCGCGATCCGAAGAGCATCGGCTTCGCCACCATTCGCGCCGGCGACATCGTCGGCGAGCACACCGCGATGTTCGCCGACATCGGCGAGCGGGTGGAAATCACCCACAAGGCCTCCAGCCGCATGACTTTCGCCAGCGGCGCGGTGCGCGCGGCTTCCTGGCTTCGGAGTCGGGATAAAGGTCTATTTGATATGCGTGACGTGCTGAGTTTGGACCGGATATAACTATACTGAATACCATCGTGATGTGGTTGTGTTGATCATAATGCTATGATAATAGGGCAATAATTTTATTGTCCTTTTTTTTAACATGATAAATATCGTTTTGATGTTGTTTCATTGTCAAGGCTGGTATTTGTTTATGTTTACCTTGCTAATTATCTGCTTTTTTTCCACCGTCGGCTTTTTTAGCGTCTTTTTTGGTCCATTCCGACGCCGTTTTCCGTCATTCCTCCCCGCAACCGTTTTCCAGCCCCGGTTTTCTGTGTTTTTATGGCAGCTCAAGCCGCTTGGGCATCGAGAACTGCAAAAATAAAACAAAAAATGGCGGTTTGGGTAGACAAGCGGAACACTCATCATTAAAATGCGCCCAATTTGCCAAAAATTGGCCTCGCGGACGGTTTTTGCATTGATTTAGATCGCGATATCTGAATTAATATGCAAATATTGTGATTGATTATTCCTCGGAGGATGTTTTGATAAAGTCAGCGCTATTGGTTCTGGAAGACGGAACCCAATTCCACGGTCGGGCCATCGGGGCAGAGGGAACGGCAGTGGGGGAAGTGGTCTTCAATACGTCGATGACCGGTTATCAAGAAATCCTCACTGATCCTTCCTATTCCCGCCAGATCGTTACTCTTACTTATCCTCATATCGGCAATGTCGGCACCAATGCTTCCGACGAAGAATCCTCCGCAGTACACGCCCAAGGCCTCGTCATTCGTGACCTCCCGCTGATCGCCAGCAACTACCGCAGTGAAGAAAGCCTGTCCGACTACCTCAAGCGTCACAACATCGTGGCGATCGCCGATATCGATACCCGTAAGTTGACTCGCCTGCTGCGCGAAAAAGGCGCCCAGAACGGCTGCATCGTCGCCGCCGATTCGCCGGATGCCGCGCTGGCTCTGGCCAAGGCGCAAGGCTTCCCGGGGTTGAAGGGCATGGATTTGGCGAAAGAGGTCACCACTCAAGAGGCCTACAGCTGGCAGCAAGGCAGCTGGACGCTTGAAGGCGACCTGCCGGAAGCCAAAACCGCCGCGGAACTGCCGTTCCACGTGGTGGCTTACGACTACGGCGCGAAGCGCAACATCCTGCGCATGCTGGTGGATCGCGGCTGCCGCCTGACCGTGGTGCCGGCGCAGACCCCGGCCGACGAGGTGCTGAAAATGAATCCGGACGGCATCTTCCTGTCCAACGGCCCGGGCGACCCGGAGCCGTGCGACTACGCCATCGCCGCCATCAAGCAGTTCCTGGAAACCGACATTCCGGTGTTCGGCATCTGTCTGGGTCATCAGCTGCTGGCGCTGGCCAGCGGGGCGAAAACCATGAAGATGAAGCTAGGCCACCACGGCGGCAACCACCCGGTGAAGGATCTGGACAACAACACGGTGATGATCACCGCGCAGAACCACGGCTTCGCCGTCGATGAAAACGACCTGCCGGCGAATCTGCGCGTGACGCACAAATCGCTGTTCGACCACACGGTGCAGGGCATTCACCGCACCGACAAGGCGGCGTTCAGCTTCCAGGGGCACCCGGAAGCCAGCCCAGGCCCGCACGACGCCGCGCCGCTGTTCGATCACTTTATCGAACTGATTGAGACTTACCGTTCTAACGCCAAATAATCAGGAGCAGTAAAAAATGCCAAAACGTACAGACATAAAAAGCATCCTGATCCTCGGCGCTGGCCCGATTGTTATCGGCCAGGCGTGTGAGTTCGACTACTCGGGCGCCCAGGCGTGTAAAGCGCTGCGCGAAGAGGGCTACCGCGTCATTCTGGTCAACTCCAACCCGGCGACCATCATGACCGACCCGGAAATGGCCGATGCGACCTACATTGAGCCGATCCACTGGGAAGTGGTGCGCAAGATCATCGAAAAAGAGCGCCCGGATGCGGTTCTGCCGACCATGGGCGGCCAGACGGCGCTGAACTGCGCGCTGGAGCTGGAGCGTCAGGGCGTGCTGGCCGAGTTCGGCGTCACCATGATCGGCGCGACCGCCGATGCCATCGACAAGGCTGAAGACCGCCGCCGTTTCGACGTGGCGATGAAGAAAATCGGTTTGGATACCGCGCGTTCCGGCATCGCGCACACCATGGAAGAAGCGCTGGCGGTAGCCGCTGACGTCGGCTTCCCGTGCATCATCCGTCCTTCCTTTACCATGGGCGGCACCGGCGGCGGCATCGCCTACAACCGCGAAGAGTTCGAAGAGATCTGCGAACGCGGTCTGGACCTGTCGCCGACCAACGAGCTGCTGATCGACGAATCGCTGATCGGTTGGAAAGAGTACGAGATGGAAGTGGTGCGTGATAAGAACGACAACTGCATCATCGTCTGCTCCATCGAAAACTTCGACGCCATGGGCATCCACACCGGCGACTCGATCACCGTTGCGCCGGCCCAGACCCTGACCGACAAGGAATACCAAATCATGCGCAACGCCTCGATGGCGGTGCTGCGTGAGATCGGCGTTGAAACCGGCGGCTCCAACGTGCAATTCTCGGTTAACCCGAAAACCGGCCGCCTGATCGTCATCGAGATGAACCCGCGCGTGTCGCGCTCTTCGGCGCTGGCGTCGAAAGCCACCGGCTTCCCGATCGCCAAGATCGCCGCCAAACTGGCGGTGGGCTATACCCTCGATGAGCTGATGAACGACATCACCGGCGGCCGCACCCCGGCGTCGTTCGAGCCGTCCATCGACTACGTCGTGACCAAGATCCCGCGCTTCAACTTCGAGAAGTTCGCCGGCGCCAACGATCGCCTGACTACCCAGATGAAGTCGGTCGGCGAAGTGATGGCCATCGGCCGCACTCAGCAGGAGTCGCTGCAGAAAGCGCTGCGCGGTCTGGAAGTGGGCGCCACCGGCTTCGATCCGAAAGTGAGCCTGGACGATCCGGAAGCGCTGACCAAAATCCGCCGCGAGCTGAAAGACGCCGGTTCCGACCGCATCTGGTACATCGCCGACGCCTTCCGCGCCGGTCTGTCGGTCGACGGCGTCTTCAACCTGACCAACGTCGATCGCTGGTTCCTGGTGCAGATTGAAGAGCTGGTGCGCCTGGAAGAGCAGGTGGCAGAAGCGGGCATCAACGGCCTGGACAAAGACTTCCTGCGCACGTTGAAGCGCAAGGGCTTCGCCGATGCGCGTCTGGCCAAGCTGGCCGGCGTCGCCGAGAGCGAAATTCGCAAGCTGCGCCACAGCCACGGCCTGCACCCGGTGTACAAGCGCGTGGATACCTGCGCGGCGGAATTCGCTACCGACACCGCCTACATGTACTCCACCTATGAAGAAGAGTGCGAGTCCAACCCGACCAACGACCGGCCGAAAGTGATGGTGCTGGGCGGCGGGCCGAACCGTATCGGCCAGGGCATCGAGTTCGACTACTGCTGCGTGCACGCTTCGCTGGCGCTGCGTGAAGACGGCTACGAGACCATCATGGTCAACTGCAACCCGGAAACCGTCTCCACCGACTACGACACCTCGGACCGCCTGTACTTTGAGCCGGTGACCCTGGAAGACGTGCTGGAAATCGTGCGCATCGAGAAACCGAAAGGCGTTATCGTGCAGTACGGCGGCCAGACCCCGCTGAAGCTGGCGCGCGAGTTGGAAGCCGCAGGCGTGCCGATCATCGGCACCAGCCCGGACGCCATCGACCGTGCCGAAGACCGCGAACGCTTCCAGCAGGCGGTCAACCGCCTGGGCTTGAAGCAGCCGGCCAACGCCACCGTCACTGCCATCGAGCAGGCGGTCGAGAAGGCGGCGGGCATCGGTTATCCGCTGGTGGTGCGTCCTTCCTACGTGCTGGGCGGCCGGGCGATGGAAATCGTCTATGACGAAACCGACCTGCGCCGCTACTTCCAGACCGCGGTCAGCGTGTCTAACGATGCGCCGGTGTTGCTGGACCGCTTCCTGGACGATGCGGTGGAAGTGGACGTCGATGCTATCTGCGACGGCGAGCGCGTGCTGATTGGCGGCATCATGGAGCACATCGAGCAGGCGGGCGTGCACTCCGGCGACTCCGCGTGTTCGCTGCCGGCGTACACCCTGAGCCAGGAAATTCAGGACGTGATGCGTCGCCAGGTGGAAAAACTGGCGTTCGAGCTGCAGGTGCGCGGCCTGATGAACGTGCAGTTCGCGGTGAAGGACAACGAAGTTTACCTGATTGAAGTTAACCCGCGCGCCGCGCGTACCGTGCCGTTCGTCTCCAAAGCGACCGGCGTGCCGCTGGCCAAAGTGGCCGCGCGCGTGATGGCGGGCAAAACGCTGGTTGAACAGGGCGTGACCGAAGAGATCATCCCGCCGTACTACTCGGTGAAAGAAGTGGTGCTGCCGTTCAACAAATTCCCGGGCGTCGACCCGATTTTGGGGCCGGAAATGCGCTCTACCGGGGAAGTGATGGGCGTGGGCCGCACCTTCGCGGAAGCCTTCTCCAAGGCGATGCTGGGCAGCAACTCGGGCATGAAGAAACAGGGCCGAGCGCTGCTGTCGGTGCGCGAAGGCGACAAGGCTCGCGTGGTCGATTTGGCCGCCAGCCTGCTGAAGCAGGGCTTTGAGCTGGACGCGACCCACGGCACCGCGGTGGTGCTGGGCGAAGCGGGCATCAACCCGCGCCTGGTCAACAAGGTGCACGAAGGGCGTCCGCACATTCAGGACCGTATCAAGAACGGCGAGTACACCTACATCGTCAACACCACGGCAGGCCGTCAGGCGATTGAGGACTCCAAGCTGATTCGCCGCAGCGCCCTGCAGTACAAGGTGCACTACGACACCACGCTGAACGGCGGCTTCGCCACCGCGATGGCGCTGAAAGCGGATCCGACCGAGCAGGTTACATCGGTGCAGGAAATGCACGCGCGCATCGGTAAGTAACCGCGCGAGAACGCTACGCCAGGGCGCTGCAGATGCAGCGCCCTTTTTTATTCAGTGAATTTGTAGGCTGGCGTTAAAAATTTCCGCTATCAATCAGTGGGCAAACTGTCACTCTGTGTGATTGGTATATGCTTGGTGTATTGGCAAGGAACGAAGGAACGACGATAACAATGATTCTGATAATTTATGCTCACCCGTATCCCCGGCATTCGCATGCCAATCACCGCCTGCTGCAGGCGGTGAGGGATCTTCCCGAGGTGGAGGTGCGCTCGCTGTATGAGCTGTACCCCGATTTCAATATCGATATCAACGCCGAGCAACAGGCGCTGGAGCGCGCCGACATGGTGGTGCTGCAGCATCCGATGCAGTGGTACAGCTTCCCGCCGCTGCTGAAGCTGTGGATCGACAAAGTGCTGGAGCACGGCTGGGCCTATGGCCACGACGGCAACGCGCTGGTGGGCAAAGACTGCCTGTGGGCGGTGACCAGCGGCGGTGACGAGCACCATTTCGAACTGGGCGATTTTCCCAACTTCGCCGCGCTGGCGCAGCCGCTGCAGGCCACGGCGATTTATTGCGGCATGAACTGGCAGCCGTACTTCGCCCTGCACAACACCTTTACCTGCAACGAACCGGCGCTGATCGCCGCCGGCGAAGCCTACCGGCAGCGGTTGGTCGACTACCTGATGGAACATGCCGAAGCGGAAACCCGGGAGGCCAGCCATGGATAACCACCACATGATGATCGAGGGGCTGATCTATCTCGGTTCCGCCGCGCTGTTCGTGCCGATTGCGGTGCGCCTGGGGCTGGGTTCGGTGCTCGGTTACCTGATCGCCGGCTGCATTATCGGCCCCTGGGGGCTGAAGCTGGTGTCGGATGCCGAGTCTATCCTGACCTTCGCCGAGATCGGCGTGGTGCTGATGCTGTTTATCATCGGCCTGGAGCTGGATCCCAAGCGGCTGTGGACGCTGCGCGCCTCGGTGTTCGGCGGCGGCAGCATTCAGATGGTGGGCTGCGGCCTGGCGCTGAGCGCCTTCTGCTACTTCCTCGGCCTCAACTGGAAGGTGGCGCTGCTGATCGGTTTGACGCTGGCGCTCTCATCGACCGCCATCGCCATGCAGGCGATGAGCGAACGCAATTTGACGCCGTCGCCGATCGGCCGCAGCGCGTTTGCGGTGCTGCTGTTCCAGGATATCGCGGCGATCCCGCTGGTGGCGATGATCCCGCTGCTGGCCAGCAGCGGCGCCACCACGACGCTGGGCGCTTTCGTACTGTCGGCGGCCAAAGTGGTGGGCGCGTTGACGATGGTGGTGCTGCTTGGCCGCTACGTCACCCGCCCGCTGCTGCACTTCGTCGCCCGTTCGGGCATGCGCGAGGTGTTCAGCGCCGTGGCGCTATTCCTGGTGTTCGGCTTTGGCATCCTGCTGGAGATGGCCGGGTTGTCGATGGCGATGGGGGCGTTCCTCGCCGGGGTGCTGCTGGCGAGCTCGGAATACCGCCACGCGCTGGAGAGCGATATTCAGCCGTTCAAAGGGTTGCTGCTGGGGCTGTTTTTCATCGGCGTCGGCATGTCGATCGACTTCGGCACGCTGTTCCATCATCCGTTGCTGATCGCCTCGTTGCTGCTGGGCTTTATGCTGATCAAGGCGGCGTTGCTGTGGCTGATCGGCCCGCTGCTCGGGGTGCCGAAGCGCCAGCGCGGCCTGTTCGCCATTCTGCTGGGGCAGGGCAGTGAGTTCGCCTTTGTGATCTTCAGCGCCGCGCAGCTGGCCGGCGTCTTGCCGGTTGAATGGGCCAAGTCGCTGACGCTGGCGGTGGCGCTGTCGATGGCGGCCACCCCGCTGCTGTTGGTGATCGCCGCGCAGCTGGAGAAAAATGCGCCGAAAGAGGATCGCCCGGCTGATGTCATTGATGACGAGAACGCCAGCGTGATCATCGCCGGCTTCGGCCGTTTCGGCCAGATCGCCGGTCGTTTACTGTTGGCCAACGGCGTGCACACCGTGGTATTGGATCACGATCCGGACCATATCGAAACGCTGCGTAAATTTGACACCAAGGTGTTCTACGGCGACGCCACGCGCGCCGATCTGCTGGAGGCGGCCGGCGCCGCTCACGCCAAGGTGCTGATCAACGCCATCGACGATGTGGAGGACAGCCTGGCATTAACCGAGCTGGCCAGGCAGCACTTCCCGCATCTGAAAGTGGTGGCGCGGGCGCGCGACGTCGATCATTGGTATCAGTTGCGGCAGTTGGGGGTGGAAAAACCGGAGCGCGAAACCTTCGAAAGCTCGCTGCGCGTCGGCCGTGAAACGCTGGAGCTGCTGGGGCTGGACGCCTATGAGGCGCGCGAGAAAGCGGACACTTTCCGCCGCTATAACCTGAAGATGCTGGAAGATACGCTGGATAATTACCAGGATACTGAATTCCGTATCGCCAGCCTGCAGCGGGCCAAGGAGATGCTCAGCGCGGCCATCGAGCAGGATCAGAATCGGCTGGCGCGGGTGCAGCAGACCGGCTGGCGCGGCAGTATCGACGGCAAGGCGCCGGAAGACGAAGTGGTGGAAGCCAAAGGATAAGGGGAGGGGCGCCGTGATGGCGCCCCTTTTTTGCTTAGCTCAGCGCGACCTTGATGCCTAAGGCGATCAACATGCCGCCCAGCAATTTGTCGACGATCTTCTGCGTCTTTTCCAGCCCGCGGCGCACCGGCCCGCTCTGGATCAAAAACACCAGCAGCGGCCACCAGATGACCGACAGGCCGAGAATAATCCCCGCGTACCACAGCTTGTCACCCAGACCGGAATCGATCTGCAACACCTGGGTGAAGACCGCCAGGAAGAACAGGGTGGCTTTCGGGTTCAGCAGGTTGCACAGGTAGCCTTGCGCAAAGGCGCTCTTCAGGCTGACCTGTTGCTGCGGCAGATTGCTGACGTTCATTTTGCCGCCGCCGCGCGACAGCAGCGCTTGGATGCCGATCCACACCAGATAGACCGCCCCGGCGTATTTCAGCAGGTTGAACAGCCACGGCGTGGTGGTGATCACCACCGCCAGGCCGGCGACGCAGTAGGACATGTGGGTGGCGACGCCGCAGATCACGCCGAAGGCGGTCATCATGGCGGCCAGACGCGGGTAGCGGGCGGCGTTTTTGATCACCAGGAAAAAATCCGGGCCGGGGGAAAGCATGCCGAGGGCGGCAATGCCGGCGACGAACAGTGAAGTTTCAAGCATGGGAGGCGTCTCGCGCAAAAGGCAGCATGTTGGCGATAATAACGCCGCTTCCTCTGATGCGCATCAACCCAATGAGGTATTGTTAGGCTCTATGATAATAATTCATCTATCGCCAGCAACGGAGCACCATGCAGCAGACTACCGCCACAGACAGGCCGGAACCGCACCGGCAACAGCGTGAAATCACCCGCTTGTGCATTCAATGCGCGCTGCTGCTGTTGCAGCACGGCGCCGAGAGCACGGTGGTGGAGCAGTTGTCCACCCGCCTGGGGTTGGCGCTGGGGATGGACAGCGTGGAAAGTTCAATCTCCGCCAATGCGGTGGTGTTGACCACCCTCAGCCACGGCGCCTGCCTGACCACGACCCGCAAGAATGTCGATCGCGGCATCAATATGCAGGTGGTGACGGAAGTGCAGCATATCGTGATCCTCGCCGAGCATCATCTGGCGGATACGCACGACGTGGCGCGGCGCTTCGTAAAGATCCGGCCGCTGCGCTATCCGCGCTGGCTGGTGGTGCTGATGGTGGGGTTGTCCTGCGGGTGTTTCAGCATGCTCAACGGCGGCGGCGGCGATGCCTTCCTGGTGACCTTTATCGCCAGCGGCGCGGCGATGCTGGTGCGCCAGATCCTCACCGCCCGCCATATGAATCCGCTGATCAATTTTTGCCTGACGGCGTTTGTCGCTACGTCGATATCCGGGCTGCTGCTGCGCCTGCCGGTGTTTAAAGAGACTTCGAGCGTGGCGATGGCCGCCAGCGTGCTGCTGCTGGTGCCGGGCTTCCCGCTGATCAACGCGGTGGCCGACATGTTCAAGGGGCACGTCAACACCGGGCTGGCGCGCTGGGCGATGGCCAGCCTGTTGACGCTGGCGACCTGTATCGGCGTGGTGATGGCGATGTCGCTGTGGGATCTGCGGGGGTGGTCATGAGTCTGCTGTGGGCATTGTTACAGGAGATGCTGTTGGCGGCGGTGCCGGCGCTGGGCTTCGCCATGGTGTTCAACGTGCCGCTGCGCGCGCTGCGCTATTGCGCGTTGCTTGGGGCAATCGGGCGCGGCTCGCGCATGCTGATAATGCACGTGGGCATGAACATCGAGTGGGCGTCGCTGCTGGCGGCGATCCTGATCGGCATCATCGGTATCTATTGGTCGCGCTGGCTGTTGGCGCATCCGAAGGTGTTCACCGTGGCGGCGGTGATCCCGATGTTCCCCGGCATTTCCGCCTATACCGCGATGATAACTGTGGTGGAGATCTCGCATCTGGGCTACAGCGAGGCTTTGATGGAGACCATGATCACCAACTTCCTCAAGGCCAGTTTCATCGTCGGCGCGTTGTCGATCGGCCTGTCGTTACCGGGCCTGTGGTTGTACCGCAAACGCCCCGGCGTGTGAAATTCCCCGGCAAAAGAACGTTGGTTATTAGATATGCTGATAAGAGCTATCTTATATATTCATCTTGCTTGATTAGCCTATCGACGGCACTCAGGCCTTTACGTATAGTGTCACCAATTTTGCTGCCTACACAGGGTTAAACAATGATTATCAGCCTGATCGCTGCCTTGGCGGCGGATCGCGTTATTGGCATGGAAAACGCCATGCCGTGGCACCTGCCGGCGGACCTTGCGTGGTTTAAACGCAACACGTTGAATAAGCCGGTTATTATGGGCCGCAAGACCTTCGAGTCCATCGGTCGCCCGTTGCCGGGCCGCCACAATATCGTTTTGAGCAGCCGCCCGGGCAATGCCGCCGGGGTGACCTGGGTGACCTCGCTGGATGAGGCGCTGGCCGCCGCGGGTGAGGTGGAAGAAGTAATGGTGATCGGCGGTGGGCGCATCTATACCCAGTTGCTGCCGCGCGCCGATCGCCTGTACCTGACACACATCGACGCCGAAGTCGGCGGCGATACTCACTTCCCGGATTACGAGCCGGACGAGTGGGAAACCACGTTCAGCGAATTCCACGACGCCGACGATCTGAACTCGCACAGCTACTGCTTCGAAATCCTGCAGCGCCGCTGATCTCAGCGCGTTAGCCAGTCATCCCCGGGGGCGCAAGCAATTGCGCCCCCGGCCTTTTTGCGCCGGTCATTCGTAACCTTTCCGTCACATTACCTGATTAGTATGAAGCCCAACTCCGAGCGCAACGGCAACTCTGGTGAATCTTGACCGCGGCGCCATAACTAAAAAGGTAACCACGTTATGACCAAGCAAATTGAGCAATTAGACGCCGACCGCCTGATCGATCCCACTCGCCGCAAGCTGCTGCTTGGCAGCGCCGGCGCCGTCGGCCTGGCCGGTTTTCTCGGCGGCGGCATCTGGTCGGTCTCCACCGAGGCGTTAGCCGAGGATCTGCCGCCGAACACGCTGCTGGGCTTCCGGGGCATCGCCGCGTCTACCGCCGATGAAGTGACGATAGCGCCAGGCTACCGTGCCGAGGTGCTGATCTCCTGGGGCGAGCCGCTGGTGGACGGCGCGCCGGCCTTCGATCCGCAGGGCAACAACAGCGCCGCCGATCAGGAAAAACAGTTTGGCGACAACAACGATGGCATGAGCTTTTTCCCTATCGATGACAATCACGGCGTGATGGCCATCAATAACGAATACGTTAACGAGCAGTACCTGTTCGCCCACGGCGGCGCCAAGGCCACCAGCCTGGAAGAGGTGCGCAAATCGCAGGCGGCGCACGGCGTCTCCATTGTCGCGGTCAAGCGGGTCGGCGGCGGCCAGCGCTGGGAGGTGGAACGCCCGTCGCGCTATAACCGCCGCATCACCGCCAACAGCGAGATGCAATTCAGCGGCCCGGCCGCCGGACATCCGCTGTTGCAGACCGCCGCCGATCCGAGCGG
This sequence comes from Serratia sp. B501, assembly GCF_051172315.1. Taxonomy (NCBI): domain Bacteria; kingdom Pseudomonadati; phylum Pseudomonadota; class Gammaproteobacteria; order Enterobacterales; family Yersiniaceae; genus Serratia; species Serratia sp. B501. The sequence continues at coordinate 165,674 of NZ_JBPIZB010000004.1, read as the reverse complement.
CCGTAAGGTGCTGGGCACCTTCGGCAACTGCGCCAACGGCAAGACGCCGTGGGGCACCTACCTGACTTGCGAGGAAAACTTCGACACCTATTTCGGCACCCGTCAGGCCGATTATCGAACCACGCCGGAACAGAAGCGCTACACGCTGAAGGTCAGCGAACCGGAACGCAACTGGCCGGACTATGACGAGCGTTTTGATGTGGCGAAGAATCCCAACGAATTCAACCGTCACGGCTGGATCGTCGAGATCGATCCGTTGAATCCGACCTCGACGCCCATCAAGCACACCGCGCTGGGCCGCTTCAAACATGAAAACGCGGCGGTGACCGTGGCCAAAGACGGCCGTCTGGTGGTGTATATGGGCGACGACGAACGCGGCGAACATATCTATAAGTACGTCTCCAAAGGCGTGGTCGACGCCGCCAATCCGGCCAACAATCGTACGCTACTGGATGAGGGGACGCTGTACGTGGCGCAGTTCGACGGCGATGAAGCCGGCACGCCGCTGAAAGGCAAAGGGCGCTGGATTGCGCTTGAGTTCGGCAAGAACGGCCTGACGCCGGAGAACGGTTTCCGCGATGAGGCCGAAGTGCTGATCTTCGCCCGCAAGGCGGCGCAGCAGGTCGGCGCCACCAAAATGGATCGCCCGGAGTGGATCGCGGTGAACCCGCATGACGGGCGCGCGTACTGCACGCTGACCAACAACAGCAAGCGCGGCGAGGAAGGGATGCCGTTGAACGCCGCCAACCCGCGACCGAACAATATCTACGGCCAAATCATTCGCTGGGACGAGGGCGGCGACGCCACCGCCGACGTCTTCGCTTGGGACATCTATGCGCTGTGCGGCAACCCGATTGCCCACCCCGAAGGCGTCAACCGCGGCACGCCGAACATTACGGCGGAAAATACCTTCAACAGCCCGGACGGGCTGGGCTTCGATCGCGCCGGCCGTCTGTGGATCCTCACCGACGGCAAGTACAGCAACAAGGGCGATTACGTCGGGCAGGGCAACAACCAGATGCTGGTGGGCGATCCGGTCAGCGGCGAGATCCGCCGTTTCATGGTGGGGCCGAAGTCCTGCGAACTGACCGGCATCACCTTCACCCCGGACTACAAGACGATGTTCGTCAACGTACAGCATCCCGGAGAAGAAGGCGATTCGCACTTCCCGAACAACAGCCCGCGCCCGCGTTCATCGGTGTTGATGATCACGCGTGAAGATGGCGGAGTGATTGGGGCGTAAGGTGGCAATACAGAACAAAGGCGGCCACCGAGCCGCCTTTATCGTTTCAGGATGCGGCTAATCTGCCGGCGTGGTCAGGCGCTTCGCCGCGATTGGCGGGTTGCGTGAAGTAACGGCGGTCTTCCCAGCGCAGCATCGTCAGATCGCCGCCCCAGCAGCAGCCGGTATCCAGCCCGATCACGCCCTCCGGCGTGCCCTTGCCTTCCAGCGAGGCCCAGTGGCCGAAGATGATGGTGTATTCCGGGTCCACCAGGCGCGGCAGCTCGAACCACGGTTTCAGCGGCGCCGGCGCGCTGCCCGGCGCATCTTTGCAGATCATGTCGAGCTGGCCGTTGGGGAAGCAGTAGCGCATGCGCGTCAGCGCATTGGTGCTGAAACGCAGACGCGCCAGGCCGCTCAGCTCCGGCGCCCAGTTGTTCGGCATGTCGCCGTACATGGCGTCGAGGAACAGCGGATAGCTGTCGCTGCTCAATACCGCCTCCACTTCGCGAGCGCACATTTTCGCGGTGTCGATGTCCCACTGCGGGGTGATGCCGGCGTGGGCCATCACCAGTTTTTGCTCATCATCCACCTGCAGCACCGGTTGGCGGCGCAGCCAGTTGATCAGCTCGTCGGCGTCCGGCGCTTCCAGCAGCGGCGTGATGCGATCTTTGGGTTTGTTGCGGCTAATGCCGGCGTAAACCGCCAGCAGGTGCAGATCGTGGTTGCCCAGCACCATGCGCACCGCCGGGCCGAGCGAGCGCACATAGCGCAGCACATCCAGCGAGGCGGGGCCGCGCGCCACCAGATCGCCGGTCAGCCACAGTTGATCGCGCTCGGGATCGAACGCAACCTGAGCCAGCAGCGACTTCAGTTCATCGAAACAGCCGTGAACGTCGCCGATAAGGTATGTCGACATAATTAATGGATCAGCGTTGGAATGGCTAAGCGGAACACGGGAATAGCGGTGCGGAACGGCTGACCCTGATGGTCAACCATTTCGTAATGGCCTTCCATGGTGCCCAGCGGCGTTTCCAGAATGGCGCCGCTGGTGTACTGAAACTCTCCACCGGGCGGAATGACGGGCTGTTCGCCGATCACGCCTTCGCCCTGGACTTCGGTTTGGCGGCCGTTGCTGTTGGTGATCAGCCAGTAACGGCCCAGCAGTTGCACGTTGGTCCGCCCCAGATTGCGGATGGTAATGGTATAGGCGAAGACGTAACGCTCTTCTTCAGGGATCGACTGTGATTCCACATAGATGCTCTGAACCTGAATACACACGCGGGGCGAATCAATCATGACAACAACTCCTTATTGCTGCGGCGCCGGATTGGCTGACAGCCAGTTCGCCAGCTTGCAGTACTGCGCCACAGAAATATTCTCTGCTCTGAGCGAAGGATCGACGCCGAGCTCCGTCAGCTGCTCCGGCGTGAACAGATCGCCCAGGCTATTGCGGATGGTTTTCCGCCGCTGGTTGAACGCCTGCGTGGTGATGCGGCTCAGCATGCGCACGTCGCCCACCGGGTTCGGCAGCTCGGTGTGCGGGACCAGGCGCACCACGGCGGAATCGACCTTCGGCGGCGGCGCGAACGCGGTCGGCGGCACTTCCAGCACCGGAATGACGTTGCAGTAGTACTGCGCCATCACGGTCAAGCGCCCGTAGGCCTTGCTGTTCGGGCCGGCCACCAGACGGTTGACCACCTCTTTTTGCAACATAAAGTGCATGTCGCGGATTGCCTGAGTATAGCTGAAAAGGTGGAACATCAGCGGCGTCGAAATATTGTACGGCAGGTTACCAAATACGCGCAGCGGTTGGCCAGCTTCCTCGGCCAGTTCGGCGAAATTCACCGTCATGGCGTCCTGCTGGTGGATGGTCAGCTTGTCTTTCAACTGCGGGTGGTTCTCCAGCCGGGTGGCCAGATCGCGGTCCAGTTCGATCACCGTCATGCGGTCCATGCGCGCGCCGACCGGTTCGGTCAAGGCGCCGAGGCCGGGGCCGATCTCGACCACCGCTTCGCCCGGCTGCGGGTGAATGGCGGAGACAATGCTATCGATGACAAACTGATCGGTTAAAAAGTTTTGTCCAAAGCGTTTGCGGGCAAAGTGCCCTTGGTGGACTCTGTTATTCATTACAATTAATTATCATTTTAATGGCGAGATTCAGGGCCGTTTGGAAACTGCCGACATCGGCGGTGCCGGTGCCGGCCAGTTCCAGAGCGGTACCGTGGTCGACCGAGGTGCGTATGAAAGGCAAACCGAGGGTGATATTCACCGCGCGGCCGAACCCTTGGTATTTTAGCACCGGCAGCCCCTGATCGTGATACATCGCCAGCACCGCATCGGCATCTTGCAGATATTTGGGCTGGAACAGGGTGTCCGCCGGCAGCGGGCCGACAAGATGGATACCGTCAGCGCGCAGCGCGTCGAGCGCCGGGATGATGGTGTCTATCTCTTCGTGCCCCATATGGCCGCCTTCCCCGGCGTGGGGATTCAGACCGCAGACGTAAATGTGCGGCTGGGCGATGCCAAATTTGGTTTTCAGATCGTGGTCGAGGATGCGAATGACTTCGAACAGGCTCTGCTGCGTGATGGCGCCCGGCACCGCCAGCAGCGGCAGGTGGGTGGTCGCCAGCGCCACGCGCAGCTCTTCGGTCGCGAGCATCATCACCACGCGATCGCAGCGGCTGCGATCGGCAAAGAATTCGGTATGGCCGATAAACGGCACGCCGGCGTCGTTGATCACGCCCTTGTTCACCGGGCCGGTGATCAAGGCGGCAAACTCGCCGTTCAGGCAGCCGTCGCAGGCGCGCGCCAGGGTTTCCACCACGTAGGCACTGTTGCCGACGTTCAGTTCACCGGCGGTGACCGGCTGAGCGAGCGACACCGGCAGCACGGTCAGCGTGCCGGCGCGTTGCGCCTCGGCCGGCTGCTGCGGCTGGTAGTCGCGCAGCGTCAGCGGCAGGCCCAAACATTGGGCGCGTTCAAGCAACAGGGCCGGATCGGCGCACACCACCAGCTCAACAGGCCAATCCTGTTGCGCCAGGGCGGCTACCAAATCCGGCCCCACCCCGGCGGGTTCGCCGGGGGTAATGACGACGCGTTTATTGCTGCGCATCGCTGCCATCGAGGATCTTCACGTAAGCCTGGGCGCGCTGTTCCTGCATCCAGGTCTGCGCCTCTTCGGCGAACTTACGGTTGAACAGCATGCGGTAAGCGCGATCTTTCTGCGCGGCGTCGGTCTTATCCACCTGACGGGTATCCAGCAGCTGAATCAGGTGCCAACCGAAGGAAGAGTGCACCGGCGCGCTGATCTCACCTTTGCTCAGCTTGAGCAACGCATCGCGGAAGGCGGGATCGTAGATGTCCGGAGAAGCCCAGCCCAGATCGCCGCCCTGCATGGCGGAACCCGGATCCTGCGACAGCTGTTTGGCTTCGTCGGCGAATTTGGCGCGGCCGCTCTTGATCGCTTCCGCGACGGATTGCAGTTTGGCGCGTGCCTGGTCGTCGGTCAGCACCACCGAAGGTTTCAGCAGGATGTGACGGGCGTGCACTTCGGTGACCGACACCGACTGGCTGGCGCCGCGGATATCGTTGACTTTCAGGATGTGGAAGCCGACACCGGAACGGATTGGGCCGACAACGTCGCCTTTCTTGGCGCTCACCAGGCGTTCAGCGAACAGGGTCGGGATCTCTTGCAGCTTGCCCCAGCCCATGTTGCCGCCTTTCAGCGCCTGAGAGTCGGCGGAGTAAGTGATCGCCAGCTTGCCGAAGTCGGCGCCGCTGTTGATCTCGCCCACCAGGCGTTTGGCCAGCTCTTCGGCTTTGTCGACCTGCTGCTGCGACGGGTTCTCCGGCAGCGGGATCAGGATGTGGCTGATGTTCATTTCGGTGTCGCTGCCGTTCTGCGCGCCCACCTGTTTGGCCAGCGCGTCCACTTCCTGCGGCAGGATGGTGACGCGGCGGCGCACTTCGTTGTTACGCACTTCGGAGATCAGCATCTCTTTGCGGATCTGCGCGCGGTAGGTGTTGTAGTTCAGCCCTTCGTACGACAGGCGGCTGCGCAGCTGATCGACGCTCATGCGGTTCTGCGCGGCGATGTTGGCGATCGCTTTGTCCAGATCGGCGTCGGAGACGGTGATGCCCATTTTCTTGGCCATCTGCAGCTGGATGTTGTCCATGATCAGACGTTCGATGATCTGATGGCGCAGCGTCTTGTCGTCCGGCAGTTGCTGACCGGCCTGCTGGGCGTTGAGCTTCACCGACTGCAACAGTCCGTTGACGTCGCTTTCGAGTACCACGCCGTTATCCACGACGGCGGCGACTTTATCCACTTCTTGGGGTGCTGCGAACGCGGCATTGGCGCAAACCACCAATCCGAGAATAAGCGTTCTCCAGTTCTTCATACATTTCCCATTATGTAATCCGCAAATGCGGGTGAAAGTTCTCGTTTTCAAAGTGTTGCAAAGCGTCAGAATGCGCGCTGATACGGCAGAATGCCGGAGCGCAGCATTTCTGCGGAGCCGAGACTATGATCGCTGCTCAGGCCGCGCAGTTCGACGTTGAACGAAACTCTGTTGTCGTAAACGCTGGTATTGTTGCTGTTGTTCCAGTCGGTGATCTTGCGCTCATAGCCCAGCGTCACCGCCCAGCAGCAGGTGTTGTACTTCAGCCCCACCAGCTGATCGGCGGATTGTTTGGCGCGGGTGTCGTAGTAGTACGCCCCGACCACCGCCCAACGATCGGCGATCGGCCAACTGCCGGTGATGCCCACCTGCGAGATGCCGTCCTGGAAGGCCGGAACCGTTTTGGTGTTCAACGCCGTCTGGATATATTCCGGGGTGGCGTAACGGTAGTTCAGCTGCACTACGCGCTCGGCATCCTGGCGGTATTCCACCACGCCGTTGCCCAGCGAGACGCTGTTCAGGCGGGTGTCATACTGCAGGCCGCCGCGCAGGCCCCAACGATCGTCGATTTTCCAATAGGTATCGCCGGCCCAGGCCACGCTGCCGGTATCGTCGTTGTTGTCGTACCCGGTTACCCGATCGCCGGTGCGCGAACGGCTGAAGTAGTAGATTTGACCCACGGAAGCGTTAAAACGTTCAACCAGCGCGTCATCATAAATGCGCGTGGTCAAACCGGTAGACACGCGGTTCTGCGAAGCGATGCGATCCAGGCCGCTGTAGGTGCGATCGCGGAACAGGCCGGAGTAGTCGGTCTGCAGCAGCGTGGTGTCGTAGGTGTAGATGTTGCTCTGGTCGCGGTACGGCACGTACAGGTACTGCACGCGCGGCTCCAGCGTCTGGGTGGCGCCTTCGGCCCAGATCATCGGCCGCTCGAACACCAGCTTGCCGTCGACTTTGAACTGCGGCAGTACGCGGTTGACCGAATCATCGAGCTCCGGCGCGGCAGCGTTTTTGCGGCTCTGGTAGTTGGCGGCGAAACCGTCAGGAATATCCTGCTGGTAATGGGTCGCCATCACCTTGGCTTCGGTGTTCAGGCTGGCCCAGCCGTTGGTGAGCGGCAGACTCAGCGTCGGTTCCATATGCAAACGGGTGGCGTCCGGGCTGTATGGGTTGACGCTGGTGAACTTGGCCGCCTGGCCGTAGATATGGAAATCGAACGGACCGAGGTCGTTCTTGTAGTAGTTCAGATCCAGCTGCGGCTGGACTTTATACGAGTCCGACTGTGAGCGATCGGTATCGTCGTAAATCTGGAACTGCTTGGAGCTCAGCGTGGCGTTCCAGTTCTCGTTGGCGTAGCCGAGGCTGAATTTCTGCGTGGCGTAGCCGTCGGTGGTGGAGCCGTATTTGGAGTCCAGATCGGTGAAGTACTTGGAATCGCTGACCTTGGTGTAATCGACGTTGAAGCGCCACACTTGATCCATAACGCCGTTGTGGTTCCAGTAGAACAACCAGCGTTTGTTGTCGTCATGATCTTTGCCGTATTCCTTGTCGTCCGGCAGCCAGTCGAACTCCATCAGGCCGAGGCCCGGCTGCACCAGATAACGGAACTCGGTCTGCCACTGCAGGCCGCGCTTGGACATATAGTGCGGGGTAATGGTGGCGTCGTAGTTCGGCGCGATGTTCCAGTAGTACGGCAACATGAACTCGAAGCCGTTGTTGCTGCCGTACTTGGCGTTCGGGATCAGGAAGCCGGAACGGCGCTTGTCGCCGACCGGCAGCTGCAGGTACGGGCTGTAGAACACCGGCACGCCACCGATGCGGAAGCGGGCGTTCCATATTTCCGCCACCTGCTCTTCGCGATCGTGGATCACTTCGGAACCGACCACGCTCCAGCTGTCATCGCCCGGCAGACAGGAGGTAAAGGTGCCGTTTTCCAGGATGGTGTAACGGTTGGCGCCGCGCATTTTCATCTTGTCGGCGTCGCCGCGCCCCTGACGGCCTACCATCTGGTAGTCGCCTTCATAGACGTCGGTATCTTTGGTATTCAGGTTAGACCAGGCCTTCGGGCCTTTCAGTTTGATCTGATTGTCGCTGTAGTGCACGTCGCCGGTGGCGGTGACGGTACGCACCGGTTCCGTCTGGCCGGGGTTTTGCGTCTGATTCAGCTCAACTTCTTTGGCGGTCAGGGTGCTGTTGCCCTGCTCGATATGCACGTTGCCGCTGAACAGGGCGCTTTTCGGGTAGTCGGCGCGCGAGTCATCGGCATTGATGGTCACCGGCTGGCTGTTCGGATCGCCGCTGACCAAAGGCTTGTCGTAAACAGGAACGCCAAGCATGCATTGCTCGGCCAGATCAGCCAGCGCATGCTGACTGTAGAGTGCCGTCCAAATCATCGTGGCCAGCAGTGTTGGGAAACTTTTTTTCATACGCGGTTTTGGTGTTCCGTCATCAGAGGCGTCGTGTCCGGCAAACGGTCAGAGACTATATTACTCATCTGCGTTGCGCTAGTGCTAAATCCAGCCGTTTACTTGCGTCGTCGTTAGGCGCAAAGATAAATGACAGGTATGATAATCCAAATTCTAGGAAAAATCGCCTGCGCCCTTTCCTGAAACGGAGGAGAGCGGGCGGCTTTCGGCATGATAATTGAGGAGTATATGCAGTATTGGGGAAAACTGCTCGGCGTCATCGTCGCCATCTGGTCTGGCGCGGGATTCTGGGGTGTAGTTCTGGGGCTGATTATCGGTCATATGATCGATACGGCGCGCAGCAACAAGCGCAGCCGGGGGTTTTTCACCGACCAGCAAACGCGGCAAACGCTGTTTTTCCGCACCACTTTTCAGGTTATGGGCCACCTGACCAAATCCAAAGGACGCGTCACCGAGGCGGATATCCAGATCGCCAGCCTGTTCATGGATCGCCTGCAGCTGCACGGCGAAGCCCGCACTGCGGCGCAGCAGGCGTTCCGCGAGGGCAAACAGAGCCAGTTCCCGCTGCGTGAGACGCTGCAGCAGTTCCGCAGCATCTGTTTCGGCCGCTTCGATCTGATTCGGATGTTTCTGGAAATTCAGATTCAGGCGGCGTTCGCCGACGGCTCGCTGCACCCGAACGAACGTCAGGTGCTGTATGTCATCGCCGAAGAGCTGGGCATTTCGCGCGCGCAGTTCGATCAGTTCCTCAGCATGATGGAGGGCGGGCGTCAGTTCGGCGGCGGTCAGCAGGGCGGGTATTCGCAGGGCGGTTATCAGCAGGCTCAGCGCGGCCCGACGCTCGACGATGCGTGCAAGGTGCTCGGCGTGCGCAGCAGCGACGATGCCGCCACCATCAAACGCGCCTACCGCAAGCTGATGAGCGAACATCATCCGGATAAGCTGGTGGCGAAAGGCTTACCGCCGGAGATGATGGAAATGGCCAAGCAGAAAGCGCAGGAGATCCAGGCGGCGTACGACCTGATCAAACGCGAGAAAGGTTTTAAATAAGCGATGAAAGCGGGCCCGGCATGCCGGGCCCGTTTAATATGTGGTTCAGAAATCCGGCTCGGCGCGAAAGTGCATCGGCGTCTGGAAGGCGGGGTGGGTGATGCGCAGCTCTTGCGCATGCAGCTGCAGCCGCGGCGCCATCGCTTTGGCTTCCGGCGGGGCGTAGAAACCGTCGCCGAGGATCGGGTGTCCCAGCGCCAGCATGTGCACCCGCAGCTGGTGCGAGCGGCCGGTGATCGGCGTCAGCTTCACGCGGGTGCTGCCGTCGGCGTCGCGCGACAGCACCAGATATTCCGTCTGCGCCGCTTTGCCGGTTTCAAAACACACCTTTTGCAGCGGCCGGTTCGGCCAGTCGCAGATCAGCGGCAAGTCCACCAATCCTTCGTCATGCGCCATATGCCCCCAAACGCGGGCGATATAGGATTTCTTCGGTTCGCGTTCGCGAAACTGACGCTTCAGCTCACGCTCGGCGGCCTTGTTGAGCGCCACCACGATCACCCCGCTGGTGGCCATATCCAGCCGGTGCACCGATTCGGCGGCCGGATGATCGGCCTGAATGCGGGTCATCAGGCTGTCTTTGTTTTCCGGCGCGCGGCCGGGCACCGACAGCAAGCCGCTGGGCTTGTTGACCACCATGATGTGTTCATCCTGATACAGGATGTGCAGCGGGTCCTGCGGGGGATTATAGGGTTCCATCTTGGCTCCGCGAAAAGGGCCGAACGGGGAGACGGTGGTCTCCCCGCGTCGCGCCGGTTACTGGTGGGTGACCACCACCAGACGAATGGCGTCGAGACGCCAGCCGGCTTCATTGAGGTTGGCCAGCACCTGACGGCGGTTGAACTCCAGCGTCTCGACTTCGTCGTCGCGGATGTTCGGGTTGACCGCCTTCAGCGCTTCCAGACGCGCCAGCTCGGCGCTCAGCTTGTCGTCCGCCTCTTGCTTCGCCTGTTCGATAAGCGTGCGTGCCTGCGCTTCCACCAGGCTTTCCGCCTGCTGCAGCATGGCGTGCACGTCTTGCTGCACGGCGTTGACCAGTTTGCTGGAGGTGTGGCGGTTGACCGCGTTCAACTGGCGGTTGAAGCTTTCGAACTCGACCTGCGCCGCCAGGTTGGTGCCCTTGCGGTCCATCAGCATGCGGATCGGCGTCGGCGGCAGGAAGCGGGTCAGCTGCAGGTGCTTCGGCGCCTGGGCTTCCACCACGTACACCAGCTCAACCAGCAAGGTGCCGACCGGCAACGCTTTGTTTTTCAACAGGGACACCGCACAGCTGCCGGTATCGCCGGACAGGATAAGATCCAGGCCGTTGCGGATGATCGGGTGTTCCCAACTGACGAACTGCGCGTCTTCGCGCGACAGCGCCTGATCGCGATCGAAGGTGACGGTGCAGCCGTCCTGCGGCAGGCCCGGGAAGTCCGGCACCAGCATATGGTCGGACGGCGTGAGCACGATCAGGTTGTCGCTGCGATCTTCCTGATTGATGCCGACGATGTCGAACAGGTTGAGCGCGAAGCCCACCAGGTTGACGTCGTTATCTTGCTCGGCGATGGCGGCGGCCAGCGCCTGGGCTTTGTCGCCGCCGTTGGAGTGCATCTCCAGCAGACGGTCGCGGCCTTGTTCCAGCTGCGCTTTCAACTGGTCATGCTGCTGGCGGCAGGCGTGGATGAATTCGTCCAGGCCCTCCTGCTCGGTCGGCGCGGCCAGATAGCCGATCAACTGCTCGTAGCAGCTGTCGTAGATGGTGCGGCCGGTCGGGCAGGTGTGTTCGAAGGCGTCGAGCCCTTCGTGGAACCAGCGGCCCAGCACCGCCTGTGCGGTGTGCTCCAGGTAAGGCACCATGATTTGGATATCGTGCATCTGGCCGATACGGTCCAGACGGCCGATGCGCTGTTCCAGCAGATCCGGATTGAACGGCAGATCGAACATCACCAGTTGGCTGGCGAACTGGAAGTTGCGGCCTTCGGAACCGATCTCGGAACACAGCAGCACCTGCGCGCCTTCCTCTTCGGAGGCGAAGTAGGCGGCGGCGCGGTCGCGCTCGATGATCGACAGCCCTTCGTGGAACACCGCGGCGCGGATCGCTTCACGCTCGCGCAGCACCTGCTCCAGCTGCAGCGCGGTGTCGGCCTTGGCGCAGATCACCAGCACTTTTTCGTTGCGGTTGGCCAGCAGGTAGTCCAACAGCCACTCGACGCGCGGGTCGAAGTTCCACCAGGTGGCGTTTTCGCCTTCGAATTCCTGGTAGATCTGCTCCGGGTACAGCATATCGCGCGCGCGCGCTTCGACGGATTTCTTGGCGCCCATGATGCCGGACACTTTGATCGCGGTCTGATACTGGGTTGGCAACGGCAGCTTGATCTGGTGCAGGTTGCGGTGCGGGAAGCCCTTCACGCCGTTGCGGGTGTTGCGGAACAGCACGCGGCTGGTGCCGTGGCGATCCATCAGCATGGCCACCAGCTCCTGGCGCGCCTGTTCGGCGTTGTCGCCTTCGCTGTTGGCCGCTTTGAGCAGCGGTTCGATGTCCTGCTCGTCGATCAGCTCGCCCAGCAGGTTCAGCTTGTCGTCGGCCAGGCGTTCACCGCTCAGCAGCAGGGTGACGGCGTCGGCAACCGGACGGTATTTCTGCTGTTCGGCGACGAACTCGCCGTAGTCGTGGAAACGGTTCGGATCGAGCAGGCGCAGGCGCGCAAAGTGGCTCTGTTGGCCCAGCTGTTCCGGGGTGGCGGTCAGCAGCAGCACGCCGGGGATATGCTCGGCCAGCTGTTCGATCACCTGATATTCGCGGCTCGGCGCTTCTTCACTCCAGGCCAGGTGGTGCGCTTCATCGACCACCAGCAGATCCCACTGGGCGTCCGCCAGCTCTTCCAGGCGCTGCTTGTTGCGGCGCACGAAGTCCAGCGAGCAGATCACCAGCTGTTCGGTCTCGAACGGGTTGCTGCTGTCGAGCTTGGCTTCGGCGTAGCGGCTGTCGTCGAACAGCGAGAAGTAGAGGTTGAAGCGGCGCATCATCTCCACCAGCCACTGGTGCTGCAGCGTTTCCGGCACCACGATCAGCACGCGCTCGGCGCGGCCCGCCAGCAGTTGCTGGTGGATGATCATGCCGGCTTCGATGGTTTTGCCGAGGCCGACTTCGTCCGCCAACAGAACGCGCGGCGCATGGCGCTGGCCGACTTCATGAGCGATGTGCAGCTGGTGCGGGATCAGGCTGGCGCGCATGCCGCGCAGGCCGGCGAACGGCAGGCGATACTGCTCGCTCTGGTATTTGCGGGCGCGAAAACGCAGCGCGAAACGGTCCATGCGGTCGATTTGGCCGGCGAACAGGCGATCCTGCGGCTTGCTGAAGGTCAGTTTGCTGTCCAGCAGCACTTCGCGCATCGCCACGCCGCTTTCCTGGGTGTCCAGGCGGGTGCCGATATAGGTCAACAGACCGTTTTCCTCTTTCACCTCTTCCACCTGCAGCTGCCATCCCTCGTGGCTGCTGACGGTATCGCCCGGGTTGAACATCACGCGGGTGATCGGCGAATCGTTTCTGGCATAGAGGCGGTTTTCACCGGTGGCGGGGAAAAGCAGGGTAATCATGCGCGCATCCAGCGCCACGACGGTGCCCAGTCCTAATTCGCTTTCCGTGTCGCTGATCCAGCGTTGACCAAGAGTAAAAGGCATATATTGTCGGCTCGATTCTTTGTAAGTAAGTCTTGTTACCGGGCGGGAAGGGCCGCGGCACCTGTACTGAACATCGGTTAATCCCGGTTTGTTTTAAATTTGACGGGCAATAGCCGTTCACGCCATGCAGACGTCGCGAGACGGCAGGGCTAAGCGTGGTTCAGTTTTGGGAAGGGCGCTATGGTAATGGAAGGCGGCGCGTTCGTCACCTGCAAAACCGGATGATTTTTCTTAACCTGGCGCAATCTCAAAACAGCCCCATCTGCCCGGTGACCAGCGTGGTGAAGTCGTCGTGCAAGAAAGGGAGTATAGCGTCTGCCACCGGTTGCAGCTGACGTTCGAGGTAGTGCTGATAATCGATGGGCGAATGGCGGGTTTCCAGCGGTTCCGGCCCGGCGACGGTCATCACGTAGCTGATCCAGCCGCCGTTCTGATACTGCAGCGGCCGCCCCTGACTGCGGTTGTAGTCGTCGGCGATGCGCGCGGCGCGGGCGTGCGGCGGCACGTTGCGCTGATAGTCGTCGAGCTTTCTGCGCAGCCGTTTGCGGTACACCAATTGATCGTCGAAGTCGCCGTTCAGGGTTTTGCCGACGTAGTCGCGCACATAGTCCTGGTAGGGCTGTTGTTTGAAGATGCGCTGATAGAGCTGCTGCTGGAACTGCTGCGCCAGCGGCGTCCAGTCGGTGCGCACCGTTTCCAGGCCTTTGTACACCATCTCTTCCTGGCCGTCGGCGCGCGCGATCAGGCCGGCGTAGCGTTTCTTGCTGCCCTGCTCGGCGCCGCGAATGGTCGGCATCAGGAAGCGGGAATAGTGGGTTTCGAACTCCAGCTCCAGCGCGTTCTCCAGCCCGAACTGCTGCTGCAGATGCTGCTGCCACCAGGCGTTGACCCGTTGCACCAGCGCCCGGCCGATCTGCGCCGCCTGTTGCTCGTCATGCGGCTGTTTCAGCCAGACGAAGGTGGAGTCGGTGTCGCCGTAAATCACCTGATAGCCTTCGGCTTCGATCAGCTCGCGGGTTTGGCGCATGATCTCGTGGCCGCGCAGGGTGATCGACGACGCCAGCCGCGGATCGAAGAAGCGGCAGCCGCTCGATCCCAGCACGCCATACAGCGCGTTCATGATGATCTTCAGCGCCTGTGACAGGGGCTTGTTGTGCTGGCGTTTTGCGGCCTCGCGCCCTTGCCAGATCTGCTCGACGATCGCCGGCAGGCAGTGTTTGCTGCGCGAGAAGCGGGCGTTGCGAAAGCCGGGCACCGAGTTGGCGTCGTTTGGGTGGCGCATGCCTTCCACCAACCCGACCGGATCGATCAAGAAGGTGCGGATGATCGACGGGTACAGACTTTTATAGTCCAGCACCAGCACCGAGTCGTACAGGCCGGGCCGGGAATCCATCACAAAGCCGCCGGGGCTGTGTTCCTCCGGCTGTTCGCCGAGGTTGGGGGCGACAAAGCCCAGGCGATGCATGCGCGGCATATAGAGGTGGCTGAAGGCCGCCACCGATCCGCCGCTGCGATCGGCCGCCAGCCCGGTGACGGTGGCGCGCTCCAGCAGGAAGTTGAGCAGGTCGGCCTTGGCGAAGATGCGCGTCACCAGCTCGCAGTCTTTCAGGTTGTAGCGGGCCAGCGCCGGCTTGTCTTCGGCGAAGCGCCGGTCGATCTCCGCCATGCGCTGATAAGGATTGTCGATCGCCTTGCCTTCGCCCAGCAGTTCCTGCGAAACGTATTCCAGGCTGAAGGAGGGAAAATTCCAGGTGGCGGATTTCAGCGCCTCGATGCCGTCGATGATCAGGCGGCCGGCGGCGGCGGCGAAAAAGTGATTCTGCTTGAAGCCATGCTCGCGCCACTCCAGCAGGTTGCCGCCGCGCCCCAGCCGCAGCGGGATTTGGTAGCGCTCGGCGTGCTTTTGCAGCACCCGCAGATCGAACTGCACCAGGTTCCAGCCGATGATGGCGTCGGGATCGTGACGTTCCAGCCACGCGTTCAGCCGTTCCAGCAGTTGGGGGCGGCTGGCGCAGTATTCCAGATCGAAATCCAGCGGCTCATCACCGCCGTTGGCCGGCCCCAGCATGTAGACCTGCCGCTGGCCGCAGCCTTCCAGCGCGATGGAGTAAAGCTCGCCGTGGGCGGTGGTTTCGATATCCAGCGACACCAGTTTTAGCGTTGGGCGATAGTCCGGCGCCGGCTTCATTTGGCCGCTGAGCAACGGCCCATTGCCGTCGCCCTGGCCGTTGAACCATACCGGCGCGGTGATGAAGCGTTCCATCAGGTAGCGCTCGGGCGGGCGAATATCGGCCTCGTAGACCGCAACGCCGCCTTCCCGCAGCAGTTTTTCCAGCTTGATGAGCTGACGGTGCTGGCGGCAGTACAGCCCCAGCATCGGGCGGTGATGAAAATCCGTCAGCGCCAGCGGTTTCAGTTCGACTTGCCGCTCTTCTCGCAGCAGCAGTTCCGCGCGCTGCCTTTGTTCGGCGGGGATAAACGCCACCGAGGTTTGCGGCGGCAGACGCAGCTGGCGCGGGCCCGCGTCGGTCGCCAGCCAAAAATCGACCTCGGTGCCGGCGGGCGTGTCGCGCCAGTGGCGAGTGAGCAGGAACCCCTGTTGCAGTGCTGTCATAACCCCTTCGTTTTCCGCCGGGCGGCGTGTGCGACGTTCAGCGTGATGTCGGTTTTGGCGCTAATATAGATAAATTACAGTATGGGTTTTTATACAGTGATTGTCCATCGTCGTGCGGCGTTGCCAAATACGCATACAATTCATCGATTGACTCGCCAGCGGCGGCGCTGGAAAATCCTCCGCCCCGTTTGGCCCGAATAATCCGCAGAGGTGTAATGGAAGCCTATTTACAAGATTTGATCACCCAGTCACTGGCTTTCACTCTGATGGTCGTTCTGCTGGTCGCTTTTCTGGAGTCGTTGGCGCTGGTGGGGCTGTTGTTGCCTGGCACGGTGATGATGGCCAGCATCGGCGCGCTGATCGGCAGCGGCAAGGTGGATTTTTACTACGCCTGGGCGGCGGGCATCGTCGGCTGCCTGCTCGGCGATTGGATCTCCTATTTCGTCGGTCGCGCCTTTAAGGGGCCTTTGCACCGCTGGTCGTTCCTGAAGAAGAACAAAGCGCTGCTCGACAAAACCGAACATGCCTTGCACCAGCACAGCATGGCGACCATTTTGATCGGTCGCTTCGTTGGCCCGACGCGCCCGCTGGTGCCGATGGTGGCCGGCATGCTCGATTTGCCGCCGTACAAGTTTGCGTTGCCGAACATCATCGGTTGCCTGACCTGGCCGCCGGTCTATTTCTTCCCCGGCATTCTGGCGGGGGTGGCGATCGATATCCCCGCCGACGCCAACAGCGCGACGTTCAAGTGGCTGTTGCTCGCGGCGGCGCTGCTGGTCTGGCTGGCGGTGTGGCTGAGCTGGCGCTGGTGGCGCGAGGGCAAGCGCAGCGCCGATCGGCTGAGCCGTTGGCTGACGCCGCTGCGGCTGCGCGTGGTGTGCGGATTGAGTTGGCTGGCGGCGTTGGCGGTCGGCTATTTGCTGAGCCAACAGCCGCTGATGCCGGTGTACCGGCATCTGTTGTGGCAGGTGCTGTCCGGGCAATGATTGCGGGGGCATTAGCCCCCGTTCGCCTTACTGGAAGAACGCTTCCAGCTGTTCAAATACCCGCACGTCTTCGCTGTGGCGCTTCACCCGCAGCACGTCTTCCAGCTTTTCCACCTGGCTTATCATTTGTTCCAGCCGCTGATCGTCGGCGACCAATAGCCAAATGCGGCTCTGTTGGCCGTCTTTCAACGGCAGACACAGAATGCCTTCGACGTTGAACGCGCGGCGGGCGAACAGCCCGCAAACGTGCGACATCACGCCGGGATGGTTGCGCACCGCCAGCTCCAGGATCACCTGTGGTTTATCTTGTGGTTGCAGCATGGCTTATTCTCCAATCATGTCGATGTTGGCGGCGCCCGGCGGCACCATCGGGAACACTTTTTCATTGATATCGATCAGCGCGTGGATCAGGCAGGGCCCCGGGCGTTGGATCGCCTCAGCCAGCGCTGCCTGCGGATCTTCCGCGGCGTTCAGATCGCAGGTATCCAGCCCGAATCCGGCGGCGATTTTCAGGAAGTCGGTACGCTTCGGATAGGCGGCGGCGAAGATGCGCTGTTGGTAGAACAGGGTTTGCTGCTGGTGCACCAGCCCCAGCGCCTGGTTGTTCATCAAAATGATTTTCACGTCCAGATCGTGCTCGACTGCGGTGGCCATTTCCTGAATGTTCATCATCAGGCTGCCGTCGCCGGAGAAGCACAGCACTTTACGTTCGGGCTCCGCCAACGCCGCGCCGATCGCCGCCGGCAGACCGAAGCCCATGGTGCCCAGGCCGCCCGACGTCAGCCACTGGCGCGGCCGGCTCAGCGGATAGGCCTGCGCTACCCACATCTGATGCTGACCCACGTCGGTGGTGATGATGGCGCTGTCGTCCACGCAGCGCGCGGCGGCCAGCACCAGGCCGTAATGGCTCAGCGGATCGTCGGCGTTCGGCATGTTGAACGGGAATTCGCGTTTCAGGTCATTGACGGTGTTCAGCCATGCGCTGCGCGGCTGCGTGTCGATCTGCGGCAGCAGCTGTTGCAGCACCTGGCCGACGTCGGCATGGATCGCCACGTTGGCCTGTTTGACCTTGCCCAGCTCGGCGCGGTCGATATCTACGTGGATGATGGCGGCGTTAGGGCAGAACTGCTCGGTTTTACCGATTGCCCGATCGTCGAAGCGCGCGCCCAGCACGATCAGCAGATCGGCCTCCTGCAGGATGAAGTTGGTGCTGCGCGCGGCGTGCATGCCCAGCATGCCCAGCGACAGCGGGTGTTCCACCGGCATCGCGCCCAGCGCCATCAGCGTCATGGTGGTGGGCAGACCGGCGCGCTCGGCCAGCTCCAGCGCCTGCCGGTGAGCGTCGGCGCAGATGATGCCGCCGCCCAGGTAGAGGATGGGGCGTTTCGCCTGATTGATCATCGCGGCGGCCTGCGAAACCAGCGCCGGATCGAAGCTCGGGGCGGCGTCCGGCACGGCGATCGGCGGCAACTCTTCCAGGGTGATGGTGGCGGTCTGCACGTCTTTCGGCACATCGATCCAGACCGGGCCGGGACGGCCGGACTCGGCGATGCGGAACGCGTCGCCAATCACCTGCGGCAGCTCGCGGATATCGCGCACCAGATGGTTGTGCTTGGTGATCGGGATGGAAATGCCGTAGGTGTCCACTTCCTGGAAGGCGTCGGTGCCGATCATCGAGGAAGGCACCTGCCCGGTGATGCACACCAGCGGAATGGAGTCGAGCTTGGCGTCGGCGATGGCGGTGACCAGGTTGGTGGCGCCCGGCCCGCTGGAGGCGATGCATACCGCCGCTTTGCCGTTGGCGCGCGCCATGCCTTGCGCCATAAAGCCCGCGCCCTGTTCGTGGCGCGCCAGCACGTGGTGAATGCGGGTGCTTTGGCTCAGCGCGTCATACAGCGGCAGCGCGGCGCCGCCGGGAATGCCGGCGACGGTGGTGATGCCCTGACGCTCCAGCAGATGAACGATCAATTGTGCGCCGGTGAAACTGGTGCCCGGTTGAGGCGTGCCCGAAGTTGCCATGTTCCTGTCCTTTCTCAAGGCCGGTGAGCTTTTCTGGGCAGGGTGCTAAAACAAGAAACCCCGCCCGGTTTGCGCCGGCGGGGTTTTGGAATCGATGCGTTGATTCGGACCCTACGGCGCATTGCCGACGACCACCACCACACGCACGACGACCACCGCGGCTGGTAGCGCGGTAACTAGTAGGGTCGAAGTCAGCGAGGATGCGATCACAGGGAACCTTATCATCAGTAAAAAAAGTCAGGTTTTTATAAAAACACAGGCGCAAAATTCGCACAACAGGTTTATTGGCGCAGCATAAAAAACGCGCGTCAGATCACGCTTTACCCGAAATGCCCAGCACGCGCGCTTCGGGGGCGCTGCCGTCCAGCAGGGCCTGCGTCGGGCCGTCGTAGTAGATGCGGCCGTCGACCACCAGCAGCGTGCGCGGCGCGATGCGCGCGGCGTCGTCGAGGTTGTGCGACACCATCAGCAGCGTCAGGTCGCGCTGTTCGCACACCGTCTGCAGCAGTTGCAGCATCTCGTTGCGCAGCGCCGGATCGAGCGCCGAGAAGGGTTCGTCGAGCAGCAGGATCGGCCGCCGGCGAATCAAACAGCGCGCCAACGCGGCGCGCTGACGCTGACCGCCGGAAAGCTGCGCCGGCAGGCGATCCAGGTGTTCTTCCAGGCCGACCTGACGGGCGATGTGTTCTCGCTGTTGACGCTGCTGCGCAGTCAAGCGCAGACCGGGATCCAACCCCAACCCGATGTTCTGCGCCACCGTCAGGTGCGCGAACAGGTTGTTTTCCTGAAACAGCATCGACACCGGCCGTTTGGCCGGCGGCGTGGCGGTGTGGTCTTCGCCGTTCAGCAGCAGCCGGCCGCTGGCCGCCGGCAGAAAACCGGCGATCAGGCTCAGCAGGGTGCTTTTACCGGCGCCGCTGGGGCCGAGCACCGCGACGCGCTCGCCCGGCTGGATGCGCAGATCAAAGCGCATCGGCAGGTGTTCATACAGATAGGTCAGTTTTTCAAGCGTCAGCATGGCGGCCCGGTAAGCGTTCAATCAGGGTAAACAGCAGGAAGCACAGCAGCAGCAACAGCAGCGCGGTCACCGCCCCGTCCTGGCTGCGGTAGGCGCCAATCTGCTGATACAGGTAAAAAGGCAGGGTACGGAAATGCTCGTTGCCAAACAAGGCGACCACGCCGAAATCGCCGATCGACAGCACGCAGGCGAAGGCCAGCGCCTGCGCCAGCGGGCGGCGCAGGGCGCGCAGTTCAATCAGCCGCAGCCGTCGCCAGCCGCGGATATCCAGCGACAGGCACAGCGGGTTGTAACGTTCGGCGAGGTCGCGCATCGGGTTCTCCAATACCTTCAGCGCATAGGGCACCGCCATCAGCGCATTGGTGAGGATCACCAGCGCATAGGGCGACTGCGGCAACCCGATCGTATCGTTCAGCAGCAGGAAGAACCCGGTGGCCAGCACGATGCCCGGCATCGCCAGGATCACCATGCCGCTCAGCTCCAGCGCTTGGCCGCCGCGCAGCTGCTGCCGCAGTTTCAGCTCGCGGCTGCTCCACAGCAGCATCATCGTGAGCGCCACGCACAGCGCTCCGGCACCAAGGGCGATGCGCAGCGACGTGAACAGCGCCTGCCACAGCACCGGCTGGCGCAGCACGCTGACGATAGCCTGATTGGCGCCGTCGGCGATCACCGCCAGCAGAGGCGGCAGCAGCAGCAACAGCGCGGCGGCGATCAGCAGAAAATCGCTGATGCGCCGCCACAGGCTGTCTTCCGGGTTGCGCCAGCGCTGGGCGTGGGTATGCCCTACCGGCAATGCCTGGCTCAGGCGTTGGCTGATCAGCACCAGCCCCAGACAACAGCCCAGTTGGATCAGAGCCAGCAGGGCGGCGCGGCCCAGATCGTAGTCGTAACTCAGCGCCTGGTAGATCGCCAGCTCGATGGTGGTGGCCTGCGGCCCGCCGCCCAGTGACAGCACGGTGGCGAAGCTGGCGAAGCACAGCATGAAGATCAGCGCGCCGCTCGGCAGGATTTGGCGGCGCAGCGCCGGCCATTCGACGAAGCGGAACTGCTGCCAGCCGTTCATGCCCAGCTGGGCGGCCAGCTGGCGCTGTTCCATCGGAATATTCTCCAGCGCCTGCAGCAACAGGCGGGTAGCCAGCGGCAGGTTAAAGAACAGGTGCGCCAGCAGAATGCCCTGCAGCCCGTAGGGCGAGAAATCATACTCGACGCCCAGCCAGCCGCACAGCGTCGCCAGCCAGCCCTGGCGCCCATAGACGCTGAGCAGGCCGAACACCGCCACCAGCACCGGCAGCACCAGCGTCATGGCGCACAGCCGCAGCAGCAGCTGCCGGCCGGGGAAACGACGCCGGTAGAGCGCGCGCGCCAGCAGAATGGCGGGCAGCACCGAAATCAGCGCCGACAGCAGCGCCTGCAGGAAAGTGAAGCGCACCACGTGCCACAGGTAGCTGTCCTGCCACAGGCCGCGCCAGTCGCTGTCCGGCGCGTGACGCCACAGCGAGCCCATCGCCAGCGCGGCGACCAGCAGGATCATGCCGGCGGCCAGCAGCCCCGGCCAGAGCCCGCGGGGGATCAGCGGCTGACGGCGGTTTGCCATGCCCGGATCCAGCCGCCGCGTTGTGTGGCCACCTCTTCGGCGCTGTATTGCAGCGCGCTATGCGGCACGTTCATCTGTTCAAAGCCGACGGGCAGCGGTGTGTTGATCACCGGGTACATCCAGTTGCCGGTCGGGATGGTGTTCTGGAACGCCGGCGTCACCATGAACTGCATGAAACGCTCCGCCAGCTCAGGCTGTTTGGCGGCCTTCAGTTTGCCGGCCACTTCCACCTGCAGGTAGTGGCCTTCGCTGAACGTGGCGGCGGCGTAGCGGTCTTTTTTCTCGGCGATCAGATGATAGGCGGGGGAGGTGGTGTAGCTGAGCACCAGATCGCCTTCGCCTTTCAGGAACAGGCCGTAGGCTTCGCTCCAGCCTTTGGTGACGGTCACGGTCTTTTTCGCCAGCTGCTGCCAGGCGGCCGGCGCCTTGTCGCCATACACTTTTTGCATCCACAGCAGCAGGCCGAGGCCCGGCGTGCTGGTGCGCGGATCTTCGTAGATCACCTTCCAGTCACGATCGCTGCTGACCAGCTCCTGCAGGCTTTTCGGCGGGTTCTTCAGTTTTTCCTTGTCGTAGACGAAGGCGAAGTACCCGTAGTCGTAAGGCACGAAGGTCGCGTCCTGCCAGCCGCCCGGCACCGTCAGTTTGGCGGTGTCCACGCCGCTCGGCGCGAACAGGCCGGTTTGCTGCGCCGCCTGCAGCAGGTTGTTGTCCAGCCCCAGCACCACGTCGGCGGCGCTGTTCTTGCCTTCCATACGCAGGCGGTTCAGCAGTGAGACGCCGTCTTCCAGCGCCACGAACTTCAACTCACAGTCGCACTCGGCTTCGAAGGCTTTTTTCACCGCCGGGCCTGGGCCCCAGTCGGCGGCGAAGGAATCGTAGGTGTAAACCGTCAGCGTCGGCTTGGCGAACACCGGTGCGGCGCACAGCAGCAATAAGCAGGGCAGATATTTTTTGACCACGTTGCACTCCTGAAAAATAAGGGGGCAAGGGCATCTGAGGGGGCGAGGCGGCGTCGCCGGTTCGCTGGGCTCAAATCCCTCCGCCGGTATTGACCGGATCAGGTTCGACGGGTGTGCTCTCAGCGGAAAATCGGGCTTATCACGCGGCCCGACTCTCCGCACCCCGTTGAGACGGCGCTATTGTAAAGATTAACCGACTTGGGCGAAAGGCGCTTATGCCTCCGGCGGGGCAAACCAGGCGGATTTGAAGTCGAACCAGCCGAGGGTGTTCATTCGCACGCCGCGCATGCTGCGCTGGCCGTGCAACTGCAGCCAGTGGTGGAACAGCGGATGCAGTTGGTGATTGCTGACCAGGCGCTGGCAGAACTCCGCCAGCGGCAGACGGTTGGCGCGCCACAGCGCCGCATCCTGCGCCAGGTCCTCGCTCATGCAATGCTGCATCAGCGGCAGCTCGTACAGCGTGGCGAACAGCGAAAACTCCAGCGGCAGATAGAAGTTGGCGCTGCCGAGCCACAGATCGCTGCGCGCGTCGCCCTGGTGCCAGGTCGCGTAATCCACGCTTTGCACGATCAGGCGGATGCCGTGCTGCGCCAGCAGCGGCTCGATCGCCTGGCGGATGGCGTGGAACTCCGAATGCTCATTGAAGTGGGTCAGCGTCAGTTCGGTCAGCCCCGCCGGTTTGGGCTGCTGCGCCAGCGCGCGGTTGTGGTGCCAGCGCGGCAGCAGGCCGTACGCCGGCGACCAATAGCGCTGGTAGAGCGGCCCGGCGTGGCTCAGCAGCGAAATGGGGTTGATCAATTCGCACAGCCAGCTGCGCATGGCGGGATCGGCCGCCAAGGGAGAGCGCTGATCGAACAGCAGGAAGTAGCAGCCTTCTTCCAGCCGGCTTTCCAGCTCGCTGTTGCCGGTTTCATCGCCCTGCAGCTGTACGCCGGAGTGCACCAGTTCTTCGGAGAACTCCGGCAGCACCCAGATGTTGACCTCATCGATCAGCGCCCGGTAGCCGAAATAGTCGTCGAAGGCGTGGATCTTCATCTGGCTGGGAAGGTTGCGCACCACGCGGTAGGGGCCGGTGCCGATCGGATGGCGGGTGAAGTCCGGCAGATCGCGCCATTCGCGCGGCAGGATCATGGCGTGCACGCTGCCCAGCAGCCAGGGCAGCCAGTGGTCGGGGCTGCGCAGATGCACGTCGACAACGAACGGCGTCGGCGAGGTGACGCTTTCGATATGCGAGAACAGCGGTTGTGAGGTCAGACGCGAAAGCGAGCTGATGACGTCCGCCATCTCCAGCTCGCGGCCATGATGAAAATGGATCGCCGGGCGCAGGTAAAATCGCCAGTGCAGCGGCGTCAGCGCCTGCCAATGGTGGGACAGATCGGATTCGAGTTCCCCGTTTTCCTCATTTATGCGCGTCAGGCCGTTGAAGATCTGACGCGCCAAATGGGTCTCGGAACGCCGCAGCGCCGAGCCGGGCAGCAGGTTGTACAACTGCCGATAGTAGAGCACCCGCAGGATATGTTTCCCCTGACGGAAGCTGCGGCCCAGCTGCGACAGCAGCATTTGGCGCACCACGTTTTTGTCGCCCACCAGTTGCACCAACTGATCGATGCGATCCTGCTCCAGCAGCTCCTCGGCCCGCTGTTGCTGCAGCGCCAGGCCGGTGTAATGGAAGGTTAGCCGGGAACGCTTGCCGCGTCCCGACTCCGCCTGCCAGGTGAGCCAGCCCTCCCGCTGCATGGCGCTCAGCAGGGAGCGCACGTGGCGCCGCGAGCAGCTCAGCGCCTCCGCCAGCGCCTGCAGCGTGGTGTCGGTGGTTTCACCGTGGCAGCGCTGCCACAGACGGATGAACTGCTGCTGCAATCTGGACGTGGACATAAAAGAGGAACACTCCTGTCTCAACTCGTCAATTTTTCTTTCCCTATATTACGCCGATAATTTTCATCAATGAAAGGGGAGGGCGTAATCATGAAAGCTTTCTTATCCAAATCGTTCTATCAGCGCTATTTCAGCGCGGTGCGTCGGCAGCACGCCGACTGGCTGAGCGTGGTGCCCGAGCAGGCGCGGCTGGCGATATTGGCGCACCTGACGCAATGGGATATCAAAGAGATGAGCGACAAGCAGTATCGCGAGCACCTGTAAGGCGCTGCGGCATAAAAGTTTCTGAGTAATGGTGCTGTTTCACCAGCCAGTGGGTCGCCCCACTGGTTTTTTTATTTGCGGTTAGGGCGATGGACTTGCATTTTCCTCGCCGTGACCTAAGGTTTTTGCTTCTGCTTTGGGATCAGGGAAGAGGATATGGAACGCCTGAGACGGTTATCACTGCGCATCAACCCCATCTTTGCCGCCTTCCTGCTGATCGCTTTTCTCTCCGGCATCGCCGGCGCGTTGCTGACGCCGACGCTCAGCCTGTTTCTGACCACCGAAGTTAAGGTGCGGCCGCTGTGGGTCGGGTTGTTTTACACCGCCAACGCGGTGGCCGGCATCGTCGTCAGCTTCCTGCTGGCCAAACGTTCCGACACCCGTGGCGATCGGCGCAGGCTGATCCTGCTGTGCTGCCTGATGGCGGTC
Organism: Serratia sp. B501; assembly: GCF_051172315.1. Lineage (NCBI taxonomy): Bacteria > Pseudomonadati > Pseudomonadota > Gammaproteobacteria > Enterobacterales > Yersiniaceae > Serratia > Serratia sp. B501. The sequence goes on along the minus strand of NZ_JBPIZB010000004.1, from coordinate 141,152 downwards.
GGCAACTGCCTGCTGTTCGCTTTCAACCGCGACTACCTGACGCTGATCACCGCCGGGGTGTTGATGTCTGCCGTTGCCAACACCGCCATGCCGCAGATCTTCGCGCTGGCGCGGGAATACGCCGACAGCGAGGCGCGTGAAGTGGTGATGTTCAGTTCGGTGATGCGCGCCCAGCTTTCGCTGGCGTGGGTGATAGGCCCGCCGCTGTCGTTTGCGCTGGCGCTGAATTACGGCTTTACCGTGATGTTCCTGATCGCCGCCGCCACCTTCGCTATCTGCGTGCTGCTGGTCGGGTTCATGCTGCCTTCGGTGCCGCGCGCGGCGGACGGCAACGGGCTGCAGGACGGCGCTTCTGCGCCGATTGCGCCCGCCAGCGCCTGGCGCAATCGCGACGTGCGTCTGCTGTTCATCGCCTCGATGCTGATGTGGACCTGCAACACCATGTATATCATCGACATGCCGCTGTATATTACCGCCGATCTCGGCCTGCCTGAAGGGCTGGCCGGGGTGCTGATGGGCACCGCCGCCGGGCTGGAGATCCCGGCGATGCTGCTGGCCGGTTACTACGTCAAACGTTTCGGCAAGCGCAACATGATGCTGCTGGCGGTGGCTGCGGGCGCGCTGTTTTACCTCGGGCTGACGGTGCTGGCGACCAAGCCGACCCTGATCGCGTTGCAGCTGCTCAACGCGGTGTTTATCGGCATCGTCGCCGGTATCGGCATGCTCTATTTTCAAGATTTGATGCCGGGCCGACCGGGCGCCGCCACCACGCTGTTCACCAACAGCATCTCGACCGGGGTGATCCTGGCCGGGGTGTTGCAGGGCGCGCTGGTGGAGAACCTCGGTCATGGCTCGGTGTATTGGATGGCGGCGCTGCTGGCGCTGGCGGCGCTCTGGATGAGCGCCAAAGTGCGTGAAGTGTGAGGCCAAACGACGGCATTCTTGATGCAAGTCATTGAGAAGGCTGAAGCGGACGCCCAAGCTGAAGGCATATGGAGCGCGATCGTTGCGTCCACGCCCGTCTCGCTATTGAGATGCCGCCTTGTTGTTTAGAACAGTGGGAACGTTATGGATAAACTCACACCGCTCAAACCGCTTCCTTCCCTGTGCGCCCTTGCCGCCACGCTGATCATCTGGTTCCTCATTCCCGTGCCGGAGGGCGTTGCGCCCAACGCCTGGCAGCTGCTGGCGCTGTTTATCGGCACCATCATCGCCATCATCGGCAAGGCGATGCCGATCGGCGCAGTCTCGGTGATTGCCATCGCCCTGGTGGCGGTGACCGGCGTCACCAATCCCGGCAAGCCGGGCGCCGCGCTGGACGACGCGCTCAGCGGTTTTTCCAACCAGCTGATCTGGCTGATCGGCTTTTCTATCATGATCTCCCTCAGCCTGAACAAAACCGGGCTGGGCGCGCGCATCGGTTACTACTTTATCTCGCTGTTCGGTAAAAAAACGCTCGGCATCGCCTACGCATTGACGTTGGCGGAAACCACCCTGGCGCCGGTGACGCCGAGCAACACCGCGCGCGGCGGCGGCATCATTCACCCGATCATGAAATCGATCGCCGACAGCTTTGGTTCCAAACCCGAGCTCAATACCTCCGGCAAGATCGGCCGCTATCTGTCGCTGGTGAACTACAACATTAACCCGGTCACCTCGGCGATGTTTATCACCGCCACGGCGCCTAACCCGCTGATTGTCAGCCTGATCGCCAAAGGCACCCACGGCAGCTTCGAACTGTCCTGGTCGATGTGGGCGATCGCCGCCCTGGTGCCGGGGCTGTGTTCGCTGATCGTGATGCCGCTGGTCATTTATCTGCTGTACCCGCCGGAGGTGAAAAGCACCCCGGACGCGCCGCGTTTCGCCTGCGAAAAGCTGCAGGCGCTGGGGCCGGTGACGCTGCCGGAGAAAATTACTCTCGGGGTGTTCGCGCTGCTGTTGGTGCTGTGGGCCGGCATTCCGGCGATGATTTTCGGCCCGGCGCTGGCGGTCAATCCTACCACCGCGGCGCTGATCGGCCTGGCGGTGCTGCTGGCTACCGGGGTGTTGAGCTGGGAGGATGTGCTGAAGCATAAAGGGGCCTGGGATACCGTCGTGTGGTTCTCGGCGCTGGTGATGATGGCCAGTTTCCTCGGCAAGCTGGGGCTGATCGGCTGGCTGTCGCAGACCGTCGGCAACGGCATCGACCATATGGGCATGAGCTGGGTGGGCGGCACGATCTTGCTGACCATCATTTATCTGTATTCTCACTATTTCTTCGCCAGCACCACCGCACACGTAACGGCGATGTTCGCCGCCTTCTTCGCTGCCGGCATCGCGCTCGGCGCGCCGCCGGCGCTGCTGGGCCTGATCCTGGCGTTCTCTTCTTCGCTGATGATGTCGCTGACGCATTACGGTACCGGCACCGCGCCGATCATCTTTGGCTCCGGCTATGTGACGTTGGGGGAGTGGTGGAAAGCGGGGTTGGTGATGAGCGTGGTTAACTTGCTGATCTGGATAGTGATCGGTGGCGCATGGTGGAAGCTGCTGGGCTACTGGTGAGGAAAAAATTCACCCGCCGGACGGCGGGTGAAGGGGATTAATTCAGAAACGCCGGTTGCTGCGCTTCGTAGCGGGAGATGTCCGCTTCATGCTGCAGCGTCAGGCCGATGCTGTCCAGCCCGTTGATCATGCAGTGGCGGCGGAAGCTGTCTATTTCGAACGGATAGCTTTTGCCACCGGCGTTGACCGTCTGGTTCTCCAGATCCACCACGAACTCCGTACCCTCGTTGGCGTCAACCAGTTTGAACAGCTCATCCACCTGCTGCTCGCTCAGCGTGACCGGCAACAGCTGGTTGTTAAACGAGTTGCCGTAGAAGATATCGGCGAAGCTCGGCGCGATCACCACTTTGAAACCGTAGTCGGTCAGCGCCCAAGGGGCGTGTTCGCGCGAGGAGCCGCAGCCGAAGTTCTCCCGCGCCAACAGGATGCTGGCGCCTTTATAGCGCGGTTTGTTCAGCACGAACTCCGGGTTGGGTTGCTGGCCGGCATCGTCGAGGAAGCGCCAGTCGTTGAACAGGTGCTGGCCGAAACCGGTCCGGGTCACCTTCTGTAAGAACTGTTTGGGAATAATGGCGTCGGTGTCGACGTTGGCCGCATCCAAAGGCACCACTAAGCCGGTATGTTGAGTAAATTTAGCCACGTTAGCCCCTTAGTGAATATCACGGATGTCAGCGAAGTGACCGGCGACGGCGGCCGCGGCGGCCATTGCCGGGCTGACCAGGTGGGTGCGCCCACCGCGGCCCTGGCGCCCTTCGAAGTTACGGTTGCTGGTGGAGGCGCAGCGCTCGCCCGGATTCAGACGGTCGTTGTTCATCGCCAGGCACATCGAGCAACCCGGCAAGCGCCATTCGAAACCGGCTTCAATAAAGATTTTGTCCAACCCTTCGGCTTCCGCCTGGGCCTTCACCGGGCCGGAGCCCGGCACCACGATGGCCTGCACGCCGTTGGCGACCTTGCGCCCCTTGGCGATCGCCGCCGCCGCACGCAGATCTTCGATGCGCGAGTTGGTGCAGGAACCGATGAACACTTTGTCGATCGGCACTTCGGTCAATTTGATGCCCGGCTTCAAATCCATGTAGGCCAGCGCTTTCTCGGCGGAGGCGCGCTCAACCGGATCGTTAAACGATTCCGGCGCCGGGATCGCCTGATTGACGGCGATCACCTGGCCAGGGTTGGTGCCCCAGGTGACCTGCGGCGCGATCTCTTCGGCGCGCAGCGTCACCACGGTATCGAACTGGGCGTCGGCGTCGGACTTCAGCGTGCGCCAGTAAGCGACCGCCTGCTCCCAGTTTTCACCGGTCGGTGCGAACTGACGCCCCTTCAGGTAGGCGAAGGTGGTGTCGTCCGGCGCGACCAACCCGGCTTTGGCGCCCATTTCGATCGCCATGTTGCACAGGGTCATGCGGCCTTCCATGCTCAATGCCTCGATCGCCTTGCCGCAGAACTCCACCACGTGGCCGGTGCCGCCGGCGCTGCCGGTTTTGCCGATCACCGCCAGCACGATGTCTTTGGCGGTAATGCCCTCGGCGGCATCGCCGGTGACCTCAATCTTCATGGTTTTGGCGCGGCCCTGCTTCAGGGTCTGGGTCGCCAACACGTGCTCCACTTCGGAGGTGCCGATGCCGAACGCCAGCGAGCCGAAGGCGCCGTGGGTCGCGGTGTGTGAATCGCCGCAGACGATGGTCATGCCCGGCAGCGTCATGCCTTGCTCCGGCCCGATCACGTGCACGATGCCCTGGAACGGGTGGTTCAGGTCATACAGCGAAACGCCGAATTCCGCGCAGTTCTTGATCAGCTCCTGCATCTGGATGCGCGCCATTTCGCCGCTGGCGTTGATGTCTTTGGTCTGGGTCGACACGTTGTGATCCATGGTGGCGAAGGTTTTGCCGGGCTGGCGCACCTTGCGGCCCATGGCGCGCAGGCCGTCGAACGCCTGCGGCGACGTGACTTCGTGCACCAGGTGACGGTCGATATACAGCAGCGGCGTCTCGTTCGGCGCTTCGTGCACCACGTGGGCGTCATACAATTTCTGGTATAAGGTCTTGGCCATGTTATGCCCCCTGAGCTACAAAGCGAGCGATGATGTCGCCCATTTCATCGGTGCTGACGGCTTTGCCGTCACCGGCCAGATCGGCGGTGCGGTAGCCCTGTTCCAACGCCTGGTTGATGGCGCGCTCCACGGCGTCGGCCGCTTCATCGGCGCCCAGGCTGTAACGCAGCAGCAGGGTGGCGGACAGGATCTGCGCAATCGGGTTGGCGATGCCTTTGCCGGCGATATCCGGCGCGGAACCGCCCGCCGGTTCGTACAGGCCGAAGCCTTGCTCGTTCAGGCTGGCGGACGGCAGCATGCCCATCGAACCGGTGATCATCGCGCACTCGTCGGACAGGATGTCGCCGAACAGGTTGGAACACAGCAGTACGTCGAACTGGGACGGATCCTTGATCAGCTGCATGGTGGCGTTGTCGATATACATGTGCGACAGCGACACGTCCGGGTAATCCTTGGCGACCTGATTGACCACTTCACGCCACAAGATGGAGCTTTGCAGCACGTTGGCCTTGTCGATCGACGTCACCTTGTGGCGGCGCTTGCGGGCGGATTCGAAGGCGATGCGCGCGATGCGTTCAATCTCGAAGCGGTGATACACCTCGGTGTCGAAGGCGCGCTCCTGCATGCCCTGGCCTTCGCGGCCCTTCGGCTGGCCGAAATAGATGCCGCCGGTCAGTTCGCGCACGCACAGAATGTCGAAGCCGCGGGCGGCGATATCGGCGCGCAGCGGGCAGAACGCCTCCAACCCTTGATACAGGCGGGCCGGGCGCAGGTTGCTGAACAGTTTGAAGTGCTTGCGCAGTGGCAATAGCGCGCCGCGTTCCGGCTGCTCGGCCGGCGGCAGGTGTTCCCATTTCGGGCCGCCCACCGAGCCGAACAGGATGGCGTCGGCCTGCTCGCAGCCGGCGACGGTCGCCGCCGGCAACGGACTGCCGTGGCGATCGATGGCGATGCCGCCGACGTCGTACTCGGCGGTGGTGATGCGAATGTCAAAGCGTTGACGCACCGCGTCCAACACTTTGCGTGCCTGAGCCATTACTTCCGGGCCGATACCGTCTCCGGGCAAGACGGCAATGTGATGAGTCTTCGTCATGTTCACACCGTTTCCTGATTATTTTGATGTTTGTTTTGCTGCAGACGCTGTTTTTCTTTTTCTACCTGCTGTGAGCGCCAAATATTGTTCAACACGTGCACCATCGCCTTGGCGGAGGATTCGACGATGTCGGTCGCCAGACCCACGCCATGGAAACGACGGCCGTTATAAGAGACGACGATATCCACCTGGCCCAGCGCATCGCGCCCATGGCCTTTGGCGGTCAACTGGTACTTCACCAGTTCGATCGGGTAATCGGTGATGCGATTGATCGCCTGATAGACCGCATCGACCGGGCCGTTTCCGGTGGCGGCTTCGGCTTTCTCTTCGCCGCCGCAGATCAGTTTCACCGAGGCGGTGGCCATGATGCTGCTGCCGGACTGCACGCTGAAGTAACCCAGGCTGAAGTGTTCCGGTTCTTCCTGTTGTTTGTTGATGAAGGCCAGCGCCTCCAGGTCATAGTCGAATACCTGGCCTTTTTTGTCGGCCAGCTTCAGGAAGGCGGCGTACAGGGTATCCAGGTTGTAGTCCTGTTCCTGGTAGCCCATCTCTTCCATGCGGTGTTTCACCGCCGCGCGGCCGGAGCGGGAGGTCAGGTTCAACTGCACGTCTTTCAGGCCGATCGACTGCGGGGTCATGATTTCGTAGTTTTCGCGGTTCTTCAGCACGCCGTCCTGGTGAATGCCGGAGGAGTGGGCGAAGGCGTTGGCGCCGACGATCGCCTTGTTGGCCGGGATCGGCATGTTGCACAGCTGGCTGACGATCTGGCTGGTGCGGAAGATTTCCTGATGATTGATGTTGGTGTGCACGTTCATGATGTCCTGGCGCACCTTAATCGCCATGATCACCTCTTCCAGCGAACAGTTGCCGGCGCGCTCACCGATGCCGTTCAGGGTGCCTTCCACCTGACGGGCGCCGGCCTGGACCGCGGCAATGGAATTGCCGACCGCCATGCCCAAATCGTCGTGGCAGTGTACGGAAATGATGGCTTTGTCGATGTTCGGCACGCGGTCATACAAGGTGGTGATGATGCCGCCGAACTGGTTCGGCGTGGTGTAGCCGACGGTGTCCGGAATATTGATGGTGGTGGCGCCGGCGTTGATGGCGGCTTCGACCACGCGGCACAGGTTGTCGATCGGCGTGCGGCCGGCGTCTTCGCAGGAGAATTCCACGTCGTCGGTATAGTTGCGGGCGCGTTTGACCGAGCGCACCGCCATCTCCAACACTTCGTCGAACGAGCGCTTCAGCTTCGATTCGATGTGCAGGGTGGAGGTGGCCAGGAACACGTGGATACGGAACGCTTCAGCGACGCGCAACGCTTCGGCGGCCACGTCGATGTCTTTGTCCACGCAGCGGGCCAGGCCGCAGACACGACTGTTCTTGATCTGGCGAGCGATGGTTTGCACCGATTCGAAATCGCCCGGCGAAGAGACCGGGAAGCCGACTTCCATCACGTCAACGCCCATTCTTTCCAGCGCCAGCGCAATCTGAATCTTCTCTTTTACGCTCAGGCTGGCCTGCAATGCCTGTTCGCCATCACGCAGCGTGGTATCGAAAATAATGACTTGTTGGCTCATCGGTGCATTCCTTATCGTGTTGATTTCACGCTAAGCGGGCAAAAAAAAACCCGCGCAGTAGCGCGGGTTTCTTATGGGTGATCGGCTGAGTCAGCTCCGAACTTCGTCCACAGGCATACCGCGCAAACAAGATGCGTTGAGTAGTAGGCCTAGTAGACGGTGAGTACGGATCATAATGGTTCAGCTTCTCTTAAATTGGGTGTCTGCCTAATTTGATACGTGATTGGCCTGGCGATGTCAACACCTGATTGAATACGGGGACAATGCACCGGCTATGCGTCCCAACAGAGGATCATTCGGTAAAAATGCGGTGCTATAGAGAAAAAATGGGAGCAGTTTGCGTGCTGCTTAGCATAAACGAATCGAATATATACTGCGCTAATTGCTTCTGGATTTTGTTGGGTTAAGATTTGTGATGAAAAAATAAGGAGGATTAATCACGGGAGGAAACAAAATAATATTTTTAATACGAATGATTTAAATTGAATTCATATGATTAATTGATTGTTTTAGTCGTAATATAACAAAATAATGCGATTTTACACAAAGCGATTGATGTTTTTAGATGGTTTGATTGCTTATGATGTGTTTTTATAGTTTGTCTCATACAGTGGGGTTACGTTGTTTAATTGTATTAATCATTGTTAATACCTAATTATTAGTACCACCCAGGTGGCATTCTTCCTGCTGAAGGTAGAAGTGACTGATATGTATTCCATATACGACTTAAATCGTGTCGATAACACGAGGTTTTTTATCGGCTGATGACGGTAATGGCAGGATTTGTCGTGCAAAGATAAGACAATGCGGCGTTTCATTGTTTGTCGAGCATAAGGATTAGATTATCTACACAGGATTTAGTGGAGTGAAATATGGCTGAATATGATTCAGAAATCGCCATGGTCAAAGAGCCGGCGGACATCCATTTGCGCAGCGTCGATCTTAATTTGCTGACGGTGTTTGACGCCGTGATGCAAATGCAAAATATTACGCGAGCCGCTAACTCGTTAGGGATGTCGCAGCCGGCGGTGAGCAACGCGGTAGCGCGTCTGAAGGTGATGTTCAACGACGAGCTGTTCGTGCGCTGCGGGCGCGGGATCCAGCCCACCATGCGGGCCAGAAAGCTGTTCGGGCCGGTGCGGCAAGCGCTGCAGCTGGTGCAAAATGAGTTGCCGGGATCTGAGTTTGAGCCGCTGACCAGCACGCGAGCGTTCTCCCTGTCCCTGTGCAGCCCGCTCGATTTGCGTCTGGGCGCCGGGATAATCAATCACGTCAAACAGATAGCGCCGCAGCTTAACCTGCAAATAAAGTCATACATTAACAATAATATTGAACATCAATTACGTTATCAGGACGTCGAATTTGTCATCGGCTACAGCCGTTTCGAGTCGGCGGAGTTTCGCAGCCTGGCGATGTTCGACGACGAATTAGTGCTGGCGGTTGCGCAGGCGCACCCGCGAATAGGGGAGGAGGTGACGCCGGAACACATGTTGGCCGAACAGCACGCGGCGGTTTCCCTGGAAAGTTTTGGATCGTTCAGTAAACCTTTCTATTTAGAGGAGCCGATGCTGCGCGCCGTGACACAACAGTGCACGGATCTCTACAGCGTGTTGAATATGGTGTCGCAAACGGAAATGGTGGCGATTGCGCCCGCCTGGTTGGTGCGGCAACAGACGGAGGCGTTGAAAATAAAGGCAGTTCCTTTGTGCGCCAATCACAATAAAGCGACCTGCTATCTTTCCTGGCATGAATCCTCCGAACGGGATAAAGGGCACCAGTGGATGAAGTCCGTCCTGATTGAGGCGGGTAACCCAAAGTAAAGCGATAAAAAATGGGGATATATAAAGATAATATTCAACTGAGCGTTTTTTTCTCATGATAAAAACTAAGAACTATCTGGGTTTTTATTAAGATGTTTCTTGGTTTTGCGGCGATTAAATAACTTATTTTCAGGGTGAGTTGGTTCGTTTACCAAAAATAATTAATATAAATTAATATTCTGATTTTTACTTTACGACTGGTATTTTAAACTAACTCGATGCGGCGGCCCAGATGGGCCGCGTTTTATTGCCGCCAGCAAACCTTTTCCTTCCCGTTCTGTCCAACCCATGAAAGCGCGAAAGCCGGCCTGAGTTTTGGCTCACACTTCTACGCTGAAATCGCTTTTCCCCCTGCCTGAGAGTAGGTAGACTGCGCGGAAAAAAGTAAACACGTGTAAGCTGAGATGAGGGCCGTAAGGCGTCGTTCAGGCTTAACTGTATGATTCATTTCAGGCTTAGAGCACTATGATCACTAATCTGCTGCAATACCATTTGATCCATCGTATACAGCATCAAATCACCCACCGAGCCGATCGCACAGCTTTTCGCCAATGGTCGCCCAACGGCGAGTTTCAACTGACCTGGGAAGAGGCCGCCGTTCGCATCGATCGCATTGCCGCCGGGCTGTTGGCCCTGGGGGCCGAAGTGCAAGAGCGCATCGGCATTTTCGCCAATAACGGCATGGCCTGGTCGCTGGCCGATCTCGCGATTCTCCACCTGCGCGGCGTCAGCGTGCCGCTCTATTCCACCAATACGCCGGCGCAGGCGGCCTTCGTCATCAACGACGCCGACATTCGCATACTGTTCGTCGGCGAACAGGCGCAGTTGGATGCGGCCATCGCGCTGCGCGGCGTTTGCCCACAGCTGCGCCATATTATCGTGTTTGACCAAGATGCCGACCTGCGCGGCTGCGAGATAGCGCGACACCTGAGCGCCTTCGAGCATGCCGCCGATCCGGCGGCTTTTATCGCTCAACGTCGGCAGCGCATTGAAGAGTGCGACCTGCAGGACCTCTTCACCCTGATCTATACCTCGGGCACCACCGGTGAGCCGAAAGGGGTGATGCTGGATTACCGCAACCTGGCGGCGCAGCTCTACCTGCATGATGAGAGACTGACGGTCGGCGAAGAGGATGTGTCGCTCAGTTTCCTGCCGCTGTCGCATGTGTTCGAGCGTGCCTGGAGCTTCTTTGTCATGCATTCCGGCGCGCAGAACGTTTTCTTGCCGAACACCGACTGGGTGCGGGAAGCGATGGGGCAGGTTCGCCCGACGCTGATGTGCGCGGTACCGCGTTTCTACGAGAAGATTTTCAGCGCGGTGCATGAAAAAGTGGCGCGCGCGCCTTGGCTGCGCCGCGCGCTGTTCCACTGGGCGATCGTCTGTGGGGAGCGCAAGTTCCTTCAGGAGCGGGCCGGCAAACCGTTGGGCAAACTGTTCGAACTCTCTCATCGCTGGGCCGACAAGCTGGTATTGAGCAAGCTGCGCGGCATCCTCGGCGGGCGGGTGCGCTTCCTGCCGGCGGCGGGCGCCAAGCTGGATGACAATGTGATCCTGTTTTTCCAGGCGATGGGCGTCAACATCAAGTACGGCTATGGTATGACCGAAACCTGTGCGACCGTGTCCTGCTGGGAAGAAGGGCATTTCCGCTTCGGCTCTATCGGCAAACCGCTGCCGGAGGTCGAGGTGCGCATCGGTGAGGAAAATGAAATCCAGGTGCGCGGGCCGATCGTGATGCGCGGCTATTTCAACAAACCGTTGGAAACCGCCGCGACCTTTACCGCAGACGGCTGGCTGAAAACCGGCGATGCCGGGGCGATCGATGAAGAGGGCAATCTGTTCATCACCGAGCGCCTTAAGGATTTGATGAAAACCTCCGGCGGCAAATACATCGCGCCGCAGATGCTGGAAGGCACGCTGGCGCAGGACCGCTTTATCGAGCAGGTGGCGATCATCGCCGATGCGCGCAAGTTCGTTTCCGCGCTGATCGTGCCGTGCTTTGAGTCGCTGGAAGAGTACGCGAAGTCAGTCAACCTGAAGTATCAGGATCGCCTGGAGCTGCTGCGCAACGGTGAAATCCTCGAGATGTTCGAAAAGCGTCTGCGTGAGATGCAAAAGGAGCTGGCGCGCTTCGAGCAGGTGAAGAAGTTCACGCTGCTGCCGGCGGCCTTTTCCATGGAGTTGGGGGAGCTGACGCCAACGCTGAAGCTGCGCCGCAAAGTGATCCTGCAGCGCTATCAGCGTGAAATCGACTCCATGTACCAGGAACAGGGCTGAGGCCGCCGCCGGGCCGTGCGTTCGGCGAAAAAAACGGCATATTCTTCGCCTGATTTAGTTCTGTAATTTTCCCTCTGTTCGAAACAATGCCTAGCCTGACGCCCCTGGGGCTAGCGCATTGTTTTTATAAAGTCGCGATCTCCAGCCGCTTGGCAATAACCCCGCCGTCGTTAAGCCATTTTGCCGTTTGCCTGCCCCATATTCTGACGTTATGTTAATTCGATAGCGACAACCCATAAAAATTTAGGGGCATTGCCCCGCAGCAGGCGCTACGTTCCGGCGCCAGAGAAGAATAAGCAAGCCTGGAGGCAAACCCATGGAGATGTTGTCAGGAGCCGAGATGGTCGTCCGATCGTTGATCGATCAGGGCGTTAAACATGTATTCGGCTACCCCGGCGGGGCGGTGCTCGATATCTACGACGCCCTGCATACGGTCGGAGGGATCGATCATATTCTGGTGCGCCACGAGCAAGGTGCGGTGCACATGGCCGACGGTTATGCGCGCGCCACCGGCGAAGTGGGCGTGGTGCTGGTGACCTCCGGCCCCGGTGCCACCAACGCCATTACCGGTATCGCTACCGCTTATATGGACTCGATCCCGATGGTCGTCCTGTCGGGGCAGGTGCCCAGCTCGCTGATCGGCTACGACGCCTTCCAGGAGTGCGATATGGTGGGGATTTCTCGGCCGGTGGTGAAACACAGCTTCCTGGTGAAACGCACCGAAGACATCCCGGCGGTGTTGAAGAAGGCCTTTTACCTGGCCTCCAGCGGCCGCCCCGGCCCGGTGGTGATCGATCTGCCGAAAGACATCGTCGGCCCGGCGGTGCGGATGCCTTATGCCTATCCGCAGGACGTGAGCATGCGTTCTTACAACCCGACGGTGCAGGGCCACCGCGGGCAAATCAAACGCGCGCTGCAAACCATTCTGGCGGCCAAAAAGCCGGTGATGTACGTCGGCGGCGGCGCGATCAACGCCGGCTGCGAAGCCGAACTGTTGGCGTTGGCGGAGCAGTTGAACCTGCCGGTGACCAGCAGCCTGATGGGGTTGGGGGCCTTCCCCGGTACCCACCGCCAGAGCGTCGGCATGCTCGGCATGCACGGCACCTATGAAGCCAATAAAACCATGCACCATGCCGACGTGATCTTCGCCGTCGGCGTGCGTTTCGACGATCGTACGACCAACAATCTGGCCAAATACTGTCCGGATGCCACCGTGCTGCACATCGATATCGATCCGACCTCGATCTCCAAAACGGTGGACGCCGATATCCCGATCGTCGGCGATGCCAAGCAGGTGTTGGTGCAGATGCTGGAGCTGCTGGCGCAGGACGAGAAAGCGCAGGATCACGATGCGCTGCGCGATTGGTGGCAGTCTATCGAGCAGTGGCGCGCTCGCGACTGCCTGGGCTACGACAAAAACAGCGGCACCATCAAGCCGCAGGCGGTGATTGAAACCCTGCATCGCCTGACCAAAGGCGACGCCTATGTCACCTCGGACGTCGGCCAGCACCAAATGTTCGCCGCGCTCTATTATCCGTTCGACAAACCGCGCCGTTGGATCAACTCCGGCGGCCTCGGCACCATGGGCTTCGGCCTGCCGGCGGCATTGGGCGTCAAACTGGCGCTGCCGGAGGAAACCGTGGTGTGCGTGACCGGCGACGGCAGCATTCAGATGAATATTCAGGAGCTGTCCACCGCGCTGCAATATAACCTGCCGGTGGTGGTGGTGAACCTCAACAACCGCTATCTGGGCATGGTCAAGCAGTGGCAGGACATGATTTATTCCGGCCGTCATTCGCAGTCTTACATGGATTCACTGCCGGACTTCGTCAAGCTGGCCGAGGCTTACGGCCATGTCGGCATCGCCATCCGCACGCCGGATGAGCTGGAAAGCAAGCTGGCGCAGGCGCTGGCGGAAAAAGAGCGGCTGGTGTTCGTCGACGTGACCGTCGATGAAACCGAACATGTCTACCCGATGCAGATCCGCGGCGGAAGCATGGACGAAATGTGGCTTAGCAAAACGGAGAGGACTTGATCATGCGCCGTATTTTATCTGTCTTGCTGGAAAACGAATCCGGCGCCCTGTCGCGCGTGGTGGGGTTGTTCTCCCAGCGCGGTTACAACATCGAGAGCCTGACGGTGGCGCCGACCGACGATCCGACGCTGTCGCGCATGACTATCCAGACCGTCGGCGACGAGAAAGTGCTGGAGCAGATTGAGAAGCAGTTGCACAAGCTGGTGGACGTGTTGCGCGTCAGCGAGCTGGTGCAGGGCGCTCACGTTGAACGCGAGATCATGCTGGTGAAGCTGCAGGCCAGCGGCTACGGCCGTGAAGAGGTGAAACGCTGCGCCGATATTTTCCGCGGCCAGATCGTCGATGTGACGGCGACGCTGTATACGGTGCAGCTGGCCGGCACCAGCGACAAGCTGGACGCCTTCCTGAGCGCGGTGCGTGAAGTGGCGGAGATCGTGGAAGTGGCCCGTTCCGGCGTGGTTGGCGTGTCGCGCGGCGACAAAATTATGCGCTGAGCGCGGTCTGGCGGCGAATAATCGGGGGCGCGGCGTGGCTGCGCCCTTTGTTTTTCGGCCTTTTTTGCCCGATTGCCGGCACCTTTCGGCAAAAGCGGTTGCTAGGTAGTGTTTTCTGCTGTTAGATCGCAGAGGCTGGATTGAATAACCGCACGGGATGCCATGGTTAATCCGAGCACAGCCTTCACTTCTATTTTCAGCGTCATTAAGGGGTTAATGTGAAACTGGATGAAATCGCGCGTCTCGCGGGCGTTTCGCGCACGACGGCCAGTTATGTCATCAACGGCAAGGCGAAGCAGTATCGTGTCAGCGATAAAACCGTCGAGAAAGTGATGGCCGTGGTCAGGGAGCATAACTATCACCCGAATGCCGTCGCGGCGGGGCTGCGCGCCGGGCGCACCCGTTCTATCGGCCTGGTGATCCCGGATCTGGAAAATACCAGCTATACCCGCATCGCCAACTACCTGGAGCGCCAGGCGCGCCAGCGTGGCTACCAATTGCTGATCGCCTGTTCCGAAGATCAGCCGGACAACGAAATGCGCTGCATTGAGCACCTGCTGCAGCGTCAGGTGGACGCCATCATCGTCTCCACCGCCTTGCCGCCGGAGCATCCTTTCTATCAACGCTGGGCCAACGATCCGCTGCCGATCATCGCGCTGGACCGCGCGCTGGATCGCGAGCATTTCATCAGCGTTGTGGGCGCCGATCAGGAAGACGCTTTTGCGTTGGCGCAGGAGCTGCGCACCTTCCCGGCGGAGTCGGTGCTGTACCTGGGCGCCTTGCCGGAGCTTTCGGTCAGCTTCCTGCGTGAGCAGGGCTTCCGCCAGGCCTGGCAAGAGGATCCCCGCCACGTCGATTACCTGTACGCCAACAGCTACGAACGCGAAGCCGCCGGCGCGCTGTTTGCCGAATGGTTGAAAACGCACCCGATGCCGCAGGCGCTGTTTACCACGTCGTTCTCTTTATTGCAGGGCGTGATGGACGTGACGCTGAAGCAACGCGGCCGCTTGCCGACCGATCTGGCGATCGCCACCTTCGGCGATCATGAACTGTTGGATTTCCTTGAGTGCCCGGTATTGGCGGTTGCGCAGCGCCATCGCGACGTGGCCGAGCGCGTGCTGGAACTGGTGCTGGCCAGCCTGGACGAACCGCGTAAACCCAAGCCGGGGCTGACGCGCATTCGCCGCAATCTGTTCCGCCGCGGCAGTCTGAGCCGCAAGTAGTTTGGCTGACAGGGGCCCGCGTTGGCGGGCTCCTTTAGACGTAACCCGCTACCCGAAACAGCCGCCGGCAGTACTCCAGGAAGTAACCATACACCACGCCCATCGCCATGGAGACCAGCGCATTGCTGGTTACCGCCGCCAGCATTTGTTGGCCGTCGGCGCCCACGCTCCATAAAATTGCAGCATAAACCGGCGACTGGAAGCTGACATAAGCCAGCAGATCGGCGAGATTGCGCAGTAGGAACTGGCCGTGCGGGCAACGACGCGCCGTGCGGATAAACAGATCGCGATAGCGGCCATAAGGCCAGGCGATCAGAATGTTGACCGGGATCGACAACAGGCGTGAAGAGAGGGATTGCTGGAAGCTCATGCCGGAGATCAACACTTCAATCGCCATACCGGCGATAAAACAGTACACCACCAGTGCAAACGTATCGGCAGCGGCGCTGCGCCAGTGTGCGGCGGGCGAAAGCATGCATCTCTCCTTTTGTGTTAATGTGCTGTTAATTTTATAATTTGTAGTTGTTAGTTATGGTTTTTTGCTTTTTATATAGTTTACTGCTCTGGTTTGTGTTTTTTAACTAGGTTTATATTTTTATTTTTAACATTTGTTCGGTTTTTGTCCCGCAGGGCCGGGGCGCAGGAAGGGATGGAGAGATTAAAATCGGTGTTTTTAAATAAACCTATTAAAAACATGCTGTTGCGATTTTTTGTGTCCGCAGGGGGATTTTTCCGGCAAAAATTGTGGAAATAAAGGTGTAAGAAAATGAAACCATAATTGTAAACAGGTGTTTTGGGAATAATCTTACCAAATTGATTTAAATCGAAATTACTTCTGCTCGTAATATCCGAGCCATTTATTTTCGCCGTGCTCTCATCACGGCGGTGCAAATTGAAGTAAAATAGCGCGCAGTTTCACGGTGAATAACGATTGAGCGTTATTAACTCAAGGAGTTATGGCCTTATTCTGCGGTCGACTCGTCAGGCGCCGAGCCTTGGCGCGCGCGGGGCGGCAGCGGTTACAGCCCTGAGATTGCCGAGCTGAAAAATGAGACATGGCTTGCAGAAGGAAGTAATGAGTTAATTAATCGCCAGTTCGTCAGGTTTTTAATCAGATTCTTTCCGCTTAGAAAATTCTCTCCGTTTATCATGGTGTTAATTTTTAATCGTCGAATAATCAGAGTTTCTTTCGCGAGTCAGCTCCCAAAACGACCAGAGAAATATTGCCAAAGCGCTGGCGCTCTGGCTTGACAAGGTTTTCATACCCTCCGTAAACTCCATTGTGTGGGAATTTGTGGGGTAAAGTGGTGAAAACGGTCACTAAGGGGTAGCTCAGGAATGTTCCGTGGAGCGACGATGGTCAACCTCGACAGCAAAGGGCGGCTCGCCGTACCTACCCGATATCGGGAATTGCTCAACGAGGAATCGCAAGGCCAAATGGTCTGTACCATTGACCTCCATCAGCCCTGCCTGCTGCTTTATCCTTTGCCCGAATGGGAAATTATTGAACAAAAATTATCACGTCTGTCGAGCATGAATCCCGCCGAGCGCCGCGTTCAGCGCCTGCTGTTGGGACATGCCAGTGAGTGTCAGATGGATAGTGCCGGTCGTTTGCTGTTAGCCAGTACGCTGCGGCAACACGCCGGGCTCACGAAAGAAGTGATGCTGGTCGGTCAGTTCAACAAGTTTGAACTGTGGGATGAACAGACCTGGTATCAACAAGTCAAGGATGATATTGACGCTGAACAGTCGACTCAGGAACCGTTGTCTGAGCGGCTACAGGACTTGTCGCTATAAGCATGTTGGAAAACTATAAACACACCACCGTCCTGCTGGACGAAGCCGTCAACGGCCTCAATATCCGCAGCAACGGCATATATATCGACGGTACTTTTGGTCGCGGTGGCCATTCTCGTCTGATTCTGTCCCAACTGGGGCCGGAAGGGCGCTTGCTGGCAATTGACCGTGACCCTCAGGCGATTGCAGCCGCCAAATCTATTGAAGATCCTCGTTTTACCATCGTACACGGCCCATTTTCCGAGTTGTCGCACTATGTGCGGGAGCGCGAGCTGGTGGGCAAGATCGACGGCGTTCTGCTCGATCTGGGCGTTTCCTCGCCGCAGCTTGACGACGCGGAGCGCGGGTTCTCCTTTATGCGCGACGGTCCGCTGGACATGCGCATGGATCCGTCCACCGGCCTGTCTGCCGCAGAGTGGCTGATGAAGGCCGAAGCGGACGACATCGCCTGGGTGCTGAAAACCTTCGGCGAAGAGCGTTTTGCCAAGCGCATCGCGCGCGCCATCGTCGAAAGAAACCGCGTGGAGCCGATGACGCGCACCAAAGAGCTGGCGGATCTGATCGCCGATGCCAGCCCGTTCCGTGAAAAGCACAAGCATCCGGCGACGCGCAGCTTCCAGGCGATCCGCATTTATATCAACAGCGAGCTGGAAGAGATCGAGCGTGCGCTCGACGGCGCGCTGGAAGTGCTGGCCCCGCAGGGCCGTTTGTCGATCATCAGCTTCCACTCGCTGGAAGACCGCATCGTCAAACGCTTTATGCGACACCACAGCCGCGGCGCTCAGGTGCCGGCCGGCATTCCGTTGACCGAGGAGCAACTGCGCGGCATGGGCGGGCGAACGCTGAAAGCGCTGGGCAAAATGATGCCGTCGGAAGCGGAAGTGGCGGACAACCCGCGTGCGCGCAGCTCGGTGCTGCGCATTGCTGAGAGGATGCCCGCGTGATTGGCAACGAACGTCACGGCCTGGTCGGGGTGATTGGCGGCGATCTGCTGCGCAACGCCAAGATCCCCATGATTTTACTGATTGCGTCACTGGTCTCCGCGATTTTCGTGGTGACCACCGCGCACCGCACCCGCCTGCTGACCGCCGAACGCGAGCAGCTGGTTCTGGAGCGCGATGCGCTGGATATCGAGTGGCGCAACCTGATTTTAGAAGAGAACGCCCTCGGCGATCACAGCCGGGTTGAACGTATCGCGACAGAAAAACTGCAGATGCAACACGTTGATCCATCGCAGGAAAATATCATCGTTAAACAATGAATGGTTTAACCGGAATAATGACACGGAGTAGAAAGGAAACGCATGAAAGCAGCGCGCCCCGGTAAGTTGAGACGCCAGGAAGATCAGGCCAGCTTTGTCAGCTGGCGTTTTGCGTTGCTGTGCGGCTGCATTTTGCTGGCGATGGTTGGCCTGATGCTGCGCGTCGCGTACCTGCAGGTCATCAACCCCGATCGTCTGGTGAAAGAAGGCGACATGCGTTCGCTGCGCGTGCAGGAAGTGCCGACCGCGCGCGGCATGATCAGCGATCGCGCCGGCCGTCCGTTGGCGGTCAGCGTGCCGGTGAATGCGGTGTGGGCCGATCCGAAAGAGCTGAACGAACGCGGCGGCATCACGCTGGACAGCCGTTGGAAAGCGCTTTCCGATGCGCTCAACATCCCGCTGGACCAGCTTTCCAACCGCATCAACGCCAACCCGAAAGGGCGCTTCGTTTATCTGGCGCGCCAGGTTAACCCGGCGATCGGCGACTACATCCACAAACTCAAGCTGCCGGGGATCTACCTGCGGCAGGAGTCGCGCCGTTACTACCCGGCGGGGCAGGTGACGTCGCACATCATCGGCGTGACCAACATCGACGGGCAAGGCATCGAAGGCGTCGAGAAGAGCTTCGATCGCTGGCTGACCGGGCAACCGGGCGAGAGAACGGTGCGCAAGGACCGCTTCGGCCGAGTGATTGAAGATATCTCCTCCGTCGACAGCCAGGCGGCGCATAACCTGGTGCTGAGCGTCGATGAGCGCCTACAGGCGCTGGTGTATCGCGAGCTGAACAACGCCGTGGCGTTCAACAAGGCCGAATCGGGCACTGCGGTGTTGATCGACGTGAACACCGGCGAAGTGCTGGCGATGGCCAACAGCCCGTCTTACAACCCGAACAACATGGCCGGTACGCCGAAAGAAACCATGCGTAACCGCGCTATCACCGATATTTTTGAACCCGGTTCAACCGTGAAGCCAATGGTGGTGATGACCGCGCTGCAAAACGGCGTGGTGAGAGAAAACAGCGTGCTGAACACCATCCCGTACCGCATTCAGGGCCACGAGATCAAAGACGTGGCGCGGTACTCGGAGCTGTCATTGACCGGGATCTTGCAGAAGTCGAGTAACGTCGGTGTTTCAAAGCTGGCGTTAGCGATGCCGTCCTCAGCGTTAGTAGATACTTACTCTCGTTTTGGGCTGGGAAAAGCGACCAATTTGGGGCTGGTCGGAGAAAGCAGTGGCATATACCCAAAAAAACAACGGTGGTCTGACATAGAGAGGGCCACCTTCTCTTTCGGCTACGGGCTGATGGTAACTCCGTTACAGTTGGCGCGAGTCTATGCAACGATCGGCAGTCTGGGCGTGTATCGCCCATTGTCGATCACCAAGGTTGACCCTCCGGTCGCCGGCGAACGCGTTTTCCCTGAACCTCTGGTGCGCACCGTGGTGCACATGATGGAAAGCGTGGCCTTGCCGGGCGGCGGCGGCGTGAAAGCCGCCATCAAGGGATACCGTATCGCCATCAAAACCGGTACCGCGAAAAAAGTGGGCCCGGACGGCAAATACGTCAACCGATACATCGCTTATACCGCCGGCGTCGCGCCGGCAAGTAACCCCCGTTTTGCCCTGGTGGTCGTCATCAACGACCCGCAGGGTGGGAAATACTATGGTGGCGCAATCTCCGCGCCGGTGTTCGGCGCCATCATGGGCGGCGTATTGCGCACCATGAACGTCGAGCCTGACGCGTTGCCCACCGGTGACAAAAGCGAATTAGTGATTAACAAGAAAGAGGGTTCAGGTGGCAGATCGTAATTTGCGCGACTTACTCGCCCCGTGGGTGCCGACGGCGCCCGGGCGCGCGCTGCGGGAAATGACATTAGACAGCCGTGTGGCGGCTGCCGGGGATCTGTTTGTCGCCGTGGTTGGCCATCAAACGGATGGACGCCGCTATATTCCGCAGGCCATCGCGCAGGGCGTCGCCGCCGTGATCGCCGAAGCTGACGGTCAGGCCGAAGACGGCGCCATCGTTGAGATGCACGGCGTGCCGGTGATCTACCTGAGCCAACTGAACCAGCGCCTTTCCGCGCTGGCCGGGCGTTTTTACCATCAGCCGGGCGAGCGTCTGCGCCTGGTCGGCGTGACCGGCACCAACGGCAAAACCACCACCACGCAGTTGTTGGCGCAGTGGAGCCAACTGCTGGGCGAAACCAGCGCGGTGATGGGCACCGTCGGCA
This sequence comes from Serratia sp. B501, assembly GCF_051172315.1. Lineage (NCBI taxonomy): Bacteria > Pseudomonadati > Pseudomonadota > Gammaproteobacteria > Enterobacterales > Yersiniaceae > Serratia > Serratia sp. B501. The sequence goes on along the minus strand of NZ_JBPIZB010000004.1, from coordinate 120,759 downwards.
ACGGTCTGCTGGGCCAGGTCTGCCCGACCGAGAATACCACCGGTTCCGCGGTGGATGTTCAACACGTATTAAACGACTTGGCGGAACAGGGCGCGACCTTCGCCGCGATGGAAGTCTCATCCCACGGTTTGGTGCAACACCGGGTGGCGGCGCTGCCGTTCGCTGCCGCGGTCTTCACCAACCTGAGCCGCGATCACCTGGATTACCACGGTGACATGGCCAATTACGAAGCGGCCAAATGGTCGCTGTTCGCCGCCCACAATGTGGGGCAGGCGATCATCAACGCCGACGATGAAGTCGGCCAGCGCTGGCTGAGCAAGCTGCCGGATGCGGTGGCGGTGACGATGCAGGACAACCTGCAGCCGGGCTGTCACGGCCGCTGGCTGAAAACCACGGCGGTCGATTATCACGACAACGGCGCCACGGTTCGGTTCAGCTCCAGCTGGGGCGACGGCGAGATCGAAAGCCGCCTGATGGGCGCTTTCAACGTCAGCAATCTGCTGTTGGCATTGGCGACGCTGCTGTCGCTGGACTACCCGCTGGAGGCGCTGGTGGAAACCGGCAACCGTCTGCAGCCGGTCTGCGGCCGCATGGAAGTGTTTAACGCGCCGGGCAAACCGACGGTCGTGGTGGATTACGCCCACACGCCGGATGCGCTGGAGAAAGCGCTGGAAGCGGCGCGCCTGCACTGCCAGGGGCAGCTGTGGTGCGTCTTCGGCTGCGGCGGCGATCGCGACAAGGGCAAGCGTCCGCTGATGGGCGGCATCGCCGAGCAGTTCGCCGATCGCGTGGTGATCACCGATGACAACCCGCGTACCGAAGAGCCGCGCGCGATTATCAACGATATCCTGACCGGATTGCTGGATGCCGGGCAGGCGCTGGTGATCCACGGGCGCGCCGAAGCGGTGACCAGCGCCATCATGCAGGCGCAGGAGCAGGATGTGGTGTTGGTGGCGGGCAAAGGCCACGAAGATTATCAGCTGGTGGGCAACCGCCGCCTGGATTACTCCGACCGCACGACGGTCGCCCGACTGCTGGGGGTGCTGGCATGATCCCTGTCTCTCTTCAGACACTGGCTGAGGTATTGAGCGCTGAACCGATCGGCGCCGATTGCCAAATTGTCGAGGTGACGACAGACACCCGCAAGGTGACCGCCGGTTGCCTGTTTGTGGCGCTGAAAGGCGAGCGTTTCGACGCTCACGACTTTGCGGCGGATGCCGTAGCCGCAGGCGCCGGGGCGTTGCTGGTCAGTAAGCGCTTATTGGTGGACGTGCCGCAGCTGGTGGTGAAAGACACCCGTCTGGCGCTGGGGCAGCTTGGCGCCTGGGTGCGTCAGCAGGTGCCGGCGCGCGTGGTGGCGCTGACCGGCTCCTCGGGCAAGACATCGGTGAAAGAAATGACCGCCGCCATTCTGCGTGAATGCGGCGAAGTGCTGTATACCGCCGGCAACTTCAATAACGACATCGGCGTGCCGTTGACGCTGTTGCGTCTGGAGCCGCAGCATGATTTTGCCGTGATAGAGCTGGGCGCTAACCACATTGGCGAAATTGCTTACACCACCGCATTGACGCGTCCGCAGACCGCTTTGGTGAACAACCTGGCGGCGGCGCACCTGGAAGGCTTCGGCTCGCTGGCCGGCGTCGCTCAGGCGAAAGGTGAAATCTTTACCGGCCTGCCGGCCGACGGCGTGGCGATCATCAACGCCGATAACAACGACTGGCCGCACTGGCAGAGCATGCTGGGCGGCAAAACCGTCTGGCGCTTCTCGCCGCAGGCGGCCGAAGGCGTGGACTTCTTCGCGGACGACGTGCGGGTGAACGGCGCAGGCACGCAGTTTACGCTGCACAGCCCGTTCGGCACCGCCGAGATCGCGCTGCCGCTGCCGGGGCGCCACAACGTGGCCAACGCGCTGGCGGCCACGGCGCTGGCGATGTCGGTGGGCGCCACCCTCGAAGCGGTGCGTCAGGGGTTGAAACAATTGCAGGCGGTGCCGGGGCGTTTGTTTCCGGTGGCGCTGGCCGAAGGCAAGCTGCTGCTGGACGACAGCTACAACGCCAACGTCGGGTCGATGACCGCGGCGGCGCAGGTGCTGGCGGAGATGCCGGGCTACCGCGTGATGGTGGTCGGCGATATGGCCGAGCTGGGCGCAGAAGCGGAAGAGTGCCATCGTCAGGTGGGTGAAGCCGCCCGCCAGGCCGGGGTCGATAAAGTGATCAGCGTCGGCGGGTTGAGCCGCGTGCTGAGCGAGGCTTCCGGCAACGGCGAACATTATCAGGACAAGACAGCAGTGATCGCGCGCGTGGCGGAATTACTGTCGGAACATGCGGTCATCACCGTGTTAATCAAAGGTTCACGTAGTGCCGCAATGGAGCAGGTAGTACGCGCGTTACAGGAGAAAGCACCATGTTAGTTTGGCTGGCCGAGCATTTGGTCAAGTATTACTCAGGCTTCAACGTCTTTTCTTATCTGACGTTCCGAGCCATTGTCAGCCTGCTGACCGCGCTGTTCCTGTCGCTGTGGATGGGCCCGCGGGTGATCAAGCGTCTGCAAGAAATGTCCTTCGGCCAGGTGGTGCGTAACGACGGCCCCGAGTCGCACTTCAGCAAGCGCGGCACGCCGACCATGGGCGGCATCATGATCCTGACCTCCATCACCATTTCGGTGCTGATGTGGGCCTACCCGTCCAATCCGTATGTCTGGTGCGTGCTGTTTGTGCTGGTGGGTTACGGCATCGTCGGTTTCGTCGATGACTACCGCAAGGTGGTGCGTAAGGACACCAAAGGACTGATCGCCCGCTGGAAGTATTTCTGGCAGTCGGTGATTGCGCTGATTGTCGCATTCGCCATGTACGCCGTAGGAAAAGACACGCCAGCCACCGAGCTGGTTGTGCCGTTCTTTAAGGACGTGATGCCGCAGTTGGGCTTGCTGTACATCCTGCTGGCCTATTTCGTCATCGTCGGCACCAGCAACGCGGTCAACCTGACCGACGGTCTGGACGGCCTGGCGATTATGCCGACGGTATTCGTGGCGGCCGGTTTCGCGCTGGTGGCCTGGGCGACCGGTAACATGAACTTCGCCAACTACCTGCATATTCCGTATCTGCGTCATGCCGGTGAGTTGGTGATCGTCTGCACCGCCATCGTCGGCGCCGGCCTCGGCTTCCTGTGGTTCAACACCTACCCGGCTCAGGTGTTTATGGGCGACGTCGGTTCACTGGCGCTGGGCGGCGCGCTGGGCACTATCGCGGTGCTGCTGCGCCAGGAGTTTTTGTTGGTGATCATGGGCGGCGTGTTCGTGGTAGAGACGCTGTCGGTGATCCTGCAGGTGGGATCGTTCAAGCTGCGCGGACAACGCATTTTCCGCATGGCGCCGATCCACCACCACTATGAATTGAAAGGCTGGCCGGAGCCGCGCGTGATCGTGCGCTTCTGGATCATTTCGCTGATGCTGGTGCTGATTGGCCTGGCAACGCTGAAGGTGCGTTAATCATGGCAGACTATCAGGGTAGAAAAGTCGTCATCATCGGGTTGGGCCTCACCGGCCTGTCCTGTGTCGATTTCTTCATGGCGCGCGGCGTGACGCCGCGCGTGATGGATACCCGTATCGCGCCGCCAGGGTTGGACAAACTGCCTGAAAGCGTGGAGCGCCATCTGGGCGATCTGAACCAGGACTGGCTGCTGGCGGCGGATCTGATCGTCGCCAGCCCGGGCGTCGCGCTCGCGACCCCGGCATTGAGCGCCGCGGCTGACGCCGGCGTGGAAATCGTCGGCGACGTCGAACTGTTCTGCCGCGAGGCGCAGGCGCCGATCGTGGCGATTACCGGCTCCAACGGCAAGAGCACCGTCACCACCCTGGTGGGCGAGATGGCGAAAGCCGCCGGTTGGGCGGTGGGCGTGGGCGGCAATATCGGCCTGCCGGCGCTGAGCCTGTTGCGCCAGGAATGTCAGCTTTACGTGCTGGAGCTGTCCAGCTTCCAGCTGGAAACGACGCATAGCCTGCGGGCGGCGGCGGCGACCATCCTGAACGTGACCGAAGATCATATGGATCGCTATCCGTTCGGCCTGCAGCAGTATCGCGGCGCCAAGCTGCGCGTGTATGAAAACGCCGCGGTGTGCGTGGTGAACGCGGACGATGCGCTGACCATGCCGGTGCGCGGCGCCGACGAACGCTGCGTCAGCTTCGGGGCGGACGTGGGCGACTATCACCTGAACCGCCAGCAGGGGGAAACCTGGCTGCGGGTGCGCGGTGAGAAGGTGCTGAATACGCGCGAGATGAAGCTGACCGGCCGCCACAACTACACTAATGCCCTGGCGGCGCTGGCGTTGGCGGATGCGGTCAATATCCCGCGTGCCTCCAGCCTGAAGGCGTTGACCACCTTCACCGGCCTGGCGCACCGCTTCCAGCTGGCCTGGGAGCACAACGGCGTGCGTTGGATCAACGATTCCAAAGCCACCAACGTCGGCAGCACCGAAGCGGCACTGAACGGCCTGCAGGTGGACGGCACGCTGCATCTGCTGCTGGGCGGCGACGGCAAGTCCGCCGATTTCTCGCCGCTGGCGCGCTATCTGCAGGGCGACAACGTGCGGCTGTATTGCTTTGGCCGCGACGGCGCCCAGCTGGCGCAGCTGCGGCCGGAAGTGGCGACGCTGACCGAGACCATGGAGCAGGCGATGCGCACCATCGCCGGCCGCGTACAGCCCGGCGATATGGTGCTGTTGTCGCCGGCCTGCGCCAGTCTCGATCAGTTCCGTAATTTTGAAGTGCGCGGCGATGAGTTCGCCCGCCTGGCGCAGGAGCTTGGCGGATGAAACTACGCTTGCCGAACTTCGGGCTGACAGAACGGCTGAAAGACTGGGTGACCGGCGCGCGCGACAACGACGCGGTCAACATGGTGCTGTACGATCGCACCCTGCTGTGGCTGACCTTCGGGTTGGCGATCATCGGCTTCGTGATGGTGACCTCGGCGTCGATGCCGATCGGCCAACGCCTGGCGGACGATCCGTTCCTGTTCGCCAAACGCGATGCGCTGTACCTCGGCCTGGCGTTCGGCCTGTCGCTGGTGACGCTGCGCATCCCGATGGAAGTTTGGCAGCGCTACAGCAACGTGATGCTGCTGATGTCGATCGTGATGCTGCTGATCGTCCTGGTGGTGGGGAGCTCGGTGAACGGGGCCTCGCGCTGGATCGCGCTTGGCCCGCTGCGTATTCAGCCGGCGGAGCTGTCCAAGCTGTCGCTGTTCTGCTACCTGGCGAGCTATCTGGTGCGCAAGGTGGAAGAGGTGCGCAGCAACTTCTGGGGCTTCTGTAAGCCGATGGGCGTCATGGTGGTGCTGGCGGTGCTGCTGCTGGCGCAGCCGGATCTCGGCACCGTGGTGGTGCTGTTCATCACCACGCTGGCGATGCTGTTCCTGGCCGGCGCGAAAATGTGGCAGTTCCTGGCGATCATCGGCTCCGGCGTGTTCGCCGTGGTGCTGCTGATTATCGCGGAACCGTACCGTATGCGCCGCGTGACCTCGTTCTGGAACCCGTGGGCCGACCCGTTCGGCAGCGGCTACCAGTTGACCCAGTCGCTGATGGCGTTCGGCCGCGGCGAGTTCTGGGGGCAGGGGCTCGGCAACTCGGTGCAGAAACTGGAGTATTTGCCGGAAGCGCACACCGACTTCATCTTCTCCATTTTGGGTGAAGAACTGGGCTATATCGGTGTGGTTTTAGCCCTGTTAATGGTATTCTTCGTCGCTTTTCGCGCGATGTCCATCGGGCGCCGCGCGCTGGAGATCGACCAACGCTTCTCGGGCTTCCTGGCCTGCGCGATCGGCGTGTGGTTCAGCTTCCAGGCGCTGGTTAACGTTGGCGCCGCCGCGGGCATGCTGCCGACCAAAGGTCTGACGCTGCCGCTGATCAGTTACGGCGGCTCGAGCTTGCTGATTATGTCGACGGCGATCGTGCTGTTGCTGCGAATTGATTATGAAACGCGCCTGACCAAGGCTCAGGCGTTTGTGAAGAGGTAAGGGATGAGCGGGAAACCTAAGCGTTTAATGGTGATGGCAGGCGGTACCGGCGGGCACGTGTTCCCGGGGCTGGCGGTCGCGCATCATCTGATGGCGCAGGGCTGGCAGGTGCGCTGGCTCGGAACCGCAGACCGAATGGAAGCCGATCTGGTGCCGAAGCACGGGATCGAGATTGATTTTATCCGCATCTCCGGCCTGCGCGGCAAGGGCCTGAAGGCCCAGTTGACGGCGCCGCTGCGGATCTGGCAGGCGGTGCGGCAGGCGAAAGCCATCATGCGCAGTTATCAGCCGGATGTGGTGCTGGGGATGGGCGGTTACGTTTCCGGCCCCGGCGGCCTGGCGGCCTGGCAGTGCGGCATCCCGGTGGTGCTGCACGAGCAGAACGGCATCGCCGGCTTGACCAACCGCTGGCTGGCGCGCATCGCCGCCAAAGTGATGCAGGCCTTCCCCGGCGCGTTCCCGAACGCCGAGGTGGTGGGCAACCCGGTGCGCACCGACGTGTTGGCGCTGCCGTTGCCGGCAGAGCGGTTGCAAGGGCGCGAAGGCCCGATCCGCGTGCTGGTGATTGGCGGAAGTCAGGGCGCCCGCGTGCTGAATCAGACAGTTCCTGAAGTCGCGGCGCGTTTGGGCGATAGAATTACGCTCTGGCATCAGGTTGGCAAGGGCGCGCTGGAAACGGTGCTGCGCGACTACGAGAGGGTAGGGCAGACGCAGCACAAGGTGACCGAGTTCATCGACGACATGGCCGCCGCCTATGCCTGGGCCGACGTGGTGGTCTGCCGCTCCGGCGCGTTGACCGTCAGCGAAATCGCGGCGGCGGGGCTGCCGGCGATCTTCGTGCCGTTCATGCACAAGGATCGTCAACAGTACTGGAACGCACGCCCGCTGGAAGAAGCCGGCGCGGCGAAGATTATCGAACAGCCGCAGTTCAACGCCGATGTGGTGGCCGAACTGCTGGCGAGCTGGGATCGCAAGACGCTGCTGGCCATGGCCGAGAAAGCGCGCGCGGTCGCCATTCCGGACGCCACCGAGCGCGTGGCGGCGGAGCTGGTGCGGCTCGCCAAGTAACGAGTGCAGGGGTTCGGCGCGCCGAACCTGAATAAAAGCAATGTGATGTAGGGCCGGGGTACCGGATCCGGATTAGAGAGAGTGATGAATACACAACAACTGGCGAAACTACGTACTATCGTGCCCGAGATGCGTCGCGTCCGGCACATTCACTTTGTCGGCATCGGTGGCGCCGGCATGGGTGGTATCGCCGAAGTGTTGGCAAACGAAGGGTATCAGATCAGCGGCTCCGACCTGGCGCCGAATCCGGTGACCCAGCAGTTGAGCGCGCTCGGGGCGACGATTTATTTCAATCACCGTCCGGAAAACGTGCTGGATGCGAGCGTGGTGGTGGTGTCTACCGCCATCTCCGCCGACAACCCGGAGATCGTCGCCGCCCGTGAAGCGCGCATCCCGGTGATCCGCCGCGCTGAAATGCTGGCGGAGCTGATGCGTTTTCGCCACGGCATCGCTATCGCCGGCACGCACGGCAAAACCACCACCACGGCGATGGTCTCGAGCATTTACGCCGAAGCCCGCCTGGACCCGACCTTCGTTAACGGCGGGCTGGTGAAGGCGGCGGGCACCCACGCACGACTGGGGTCCAGCCGTTATCTGATCGCGGAAGCGGATGAGAGCGATGCGTCGTTCCTGCATCTGCAGCCGATGGTGGCCGTGGTCACCAACATCGAAGCCGACCATATGGACACCTACCAGGGCGACTTCGAGAACCTGAAGCAGACGTTTATCAATTTCTTGCACAACCTGCCGTTCTACGGTCGCGCAGTGATGTGCATCGACGATCCGGTGGTGCGTGAGCTGCTGCCGCGCGTGGGTCGCCATATCACCACCTACGGCTTCAGTGAAGATGCCGACGTGCGCATCGAAGACTACCGGCAGATTGGGCCGCAGGGGCACTTTACCCTGAGCCGTCAGGACAAACCGTTGCTGACGGTGACGCTGAACGCGCCGGGCCGCCACAATGCGTTGAACGCAGCGGCGGCGGTGGCGGTAGCGACCGAAGAAGGCATCGACGACGAAGATATCCTGCGCGCGCTGGCGGGCTTCCAGGGCACCGGGCGCCGCTTCGATTTCCTCGGCGAGTTTCCGCTGGAGCCGGTCAACGGCAAAGCGGGCAGCGCGATGCTGGTGGACGATTACGGCCACCATCCGACCGAAGTGGATGCCACGCTGAAGGCGGCGCGCGCCGGTTGGCCGGACAAGCGTCTGGTGATGATCTTCCAGCCGCACCGCTACACGCGCACCCGCGATCTGTACGACGATTTCGCCAACGTGCTGTCGCAGGTGGATGTGCTGCTGATGCTCGACGTGTACGCCGCCGGCGAAGCGCCGATCCCGGGCGCGGACAGCCGCTCGCTGTGCCGCACCATCCGCAGCCGCGGCAAGCTGGATCCGATCCTGGTTTCCGATGCCGATACCGTGCCGGAAACCCTGGCGCAGCTGCTGCAGGATGAAGACCTGGTGCTGGTGCAAGGCGCCGGCAACGTGGGCAAAATCGCCCGTAAACTGGCCGAGCTGAAGCTGCAGCCGCCGAAGAAAGAGGAGGAGCACCATGGCTGATAAAGTTGCAGTTCTGCTGGGCGGCACCTCCGCTGAACGTGACGTTTCTCTGCAGTCCGGCGCCGCGGTGCTGGCCGGGTTGCGCGAAGCCGGTATCGATGCGCACGGCGTCGATACCCGCGATTTCCCGGTGACCCAGCTGAAAGAGCAGGGGTTCACCAAAGTGTTTATCGCGCTGCACGGCCGCGGCGGCGAGGACGGCACCCTGCAGGGGCTGCTGGAGTTCCTCGAGTTGCCTTATACCGGCAGCGGCGTGATGGCCTCGGCGCTGACCATGGACAAATGGCGCACCAAGATGGTGTGGCAGTCGATGGGCTTGCCGGTGGCGCCTTACGTGGCGCTGAATCGCCAGCTGTATCTCGGCGCCGAAAAAGCGGCGCTGCTGGCGCGCGTGGCGGATCTCGGTCTGCCGGTGATCGTCAAGCCGAGCCGTGAAGGCTCCAGCGTCGGCATGAGCAAGGTCACCGAAAGCGCGGCGTTGGCAGCGGCGTTGGAAGAAGCCTTCCGCCATGACGACGATGTGCTGGTGGAGAAGTGGTTGAGCGGCCCGGAATACACCGTGGCGATGCTGGGCGATCAAGTGTTGCCGTCGATCCGTATCCAGCCGGCCGGCGTGTTTTACGACTATCAGGCCAAGTACATTTCGGACGACACGCAGTACTTCTGCCCGAGCGGTTTGAGCGCCGAGCAGGAAGCCGAGATGGCGGCGTTGGCGCTGCGCGCCTACCGCGGTCTGGACTGCAGCGGCTGGGGCCGCGTCGATGTGATGCAAGACAGCGATGGCAGCTTCTATCTGCTTGAGGTGAACACCTCTCCGGGCATGACCAGTCATAGCCTGGTGCCGATGGCGGCGCGCCAGTTTGGATTAAGCTTCTCGCAGCTAGTGGCGAGAATTTTGGAGTTGGCCGACTGATATGTCGCAAGCTGCCCTGAATGCGCGCGATCGCGAGGTGGATAACGGCCCGCGCCGCAGCAATGGAACCCAGTTGGCGGGAATGATTTTCCTGCTGATGGTGTTGGGAACGGTCGTGTGGAGCGGTTGGGCGGTGCTTGGCTGGATGAAAGACGCCAGTCGCCTGCCGCTCTCAAGGCTGGTGGTGACCGGCGAACGCCATTACACCACCAACGATGATATTCGTCAGGCGATCCTGGCGCTGGGCGCGCCCGGCACCTTTATGACGCAGGATGTGGACGTCATCCAGCAGCAGATCGAACGTCTGCCGTGGATCAAGCAGGCCAGCGTGCGCAAACAATGGCCAGATGAGCTGAAGATCCATCTGGTGGAGTATGTCCCGGTGGCGCGCTGGAACGATTTGCACATGGTGGACGCCGAGGGCAAAGCGTTCAGCGTGCCGGCGGAGCGGGCGGGCAAGCAGAAGTTGCCGCTGCTCTACGGGCCGGAAGGGAGCGAGCAGGATGTGCTGGAAGGCTATCGGGCGATGAGCGCCACGTTGGCGGCCAGCAAATATACGCTGAAAATGGCGGCGATGACCGCGCGCCATTCCTGGCAGCTGGCGCTGGACAACGATGTCCGGCTTGAGCTGGGGCGCGATGACCGCAACGGGCGTTTGCAGCGGTTTATCGAGCTTTACCCGGTATTGCAGCAGCAGGGCCAGGCGGAGAGCAAGCGTGTCAGCTATGTCGATCTGCGCTACGAGTCCGGCGCTTCGGTAGGGTGGGCTCCGGTGTTGGTCGATCCGCAGGCGCTTGGCGGTCAGCAAAACAGTAATCAGCAACAGAATCAGGCACAGGCAAAACAACAATGATCAAGTCGACGGACAGAAAACTGGTAGTTGGACTGGAGATCGGTACTGCAAAAGTCTCCGCGTTGGTAGGGGAAGTTCTGCCCGATGGCATGGTCAACATTATCGGGGTGGGCAGCTGCCCGTCTCGCGGCATGGATAAGGGCGGCGTAAACGACCTGGAGTCGGTGGTGAAGTGCGTACAGCGCGCCATCGATCAGGCCGAGCTGATGGCGGACTGCCAGATCTCGTCGGTGTACCTGGCGCTGTCGGGCAAACACATCAGCTGCCAGAACGAAATCGGCATGGTGCCGATCTCGGAAGAGGAGGTGACGCAGGACGACGTGGAGAACGTGGTGCACACCGCCAAATCGGTGCGCGTGCGTGACGAACACCGCATCCTGCACGTGATTCCTCAGGAATACGCCATCGATTATCAGGAAGGCATCAAAAACCCGGTTGGGCTGTCCGGCGTGCGCATGCAGGCCAAGGTGCATCTGATTACCTGCCATAACGATATGGCGAAGAACATCGTCAAGGCCGTGGAACGTTGCGGCCTGAAAGTTGACCAACTTATTTTCGCCGGTCTGGCCGCGAGCTACGCGGTGCTGACCGAAGATGAACGCGAACTCGGCGTTTGCGTGGTGGATATCGGCGGCGGCACCATGGATATGGCGGTGTACACCGGCGGTGCGCTGCGCCACACCAAAGTGATCCCTTACGCCGGGAACGTGGTCACCAGCGATATCGCTTACGCCTTCGGCACGCCGCCGACCGACGCGGAAGCGATTAAAGTTCGACACGGTTGTGCGCTTGGGTCGATTGTTAGCAAGGATGAGAATGTAGAGGTGCCTAGCGTCGGGGGACGTCCTCCGCGCAGTCTGCAAAGACAGACGCTGGCTGAAGTCATTGAGCCACGCTACACCGAACTGTTGAATCTGGTTAACGATGAAATTTTGCAATTGCAGGAGCAACTGCGTCAGCAAGGGGTGAAGCATCATCTGGCGGCAGGTATCGTGCTGACCGGTGGCGCCGCCCAGATTGATGGCCTGGCAGCCTGTGCGCAACGGGTGTTCCACACCCAGGTACGCATCGGCCAACCCTTGAACATCACGGGTCTGACGGATTATGCGCAGGAGCCTTACTACTCGACGGCGGTAGGTCTGCTGCACTATGGAAAAGAGTCTCACCTGAGCGGTGAGACAGAAGTAGAAAAACGCGCCTCGGTGGGCAATTGGTTTAAACGCATCAATAGCTGGCTGAGAAAAGAGTTTTAATGTTTCAACAAAGAGATCATGCTGAGTAATCTTTTTATGATCTCGCAGCGACAGGCACAAAACGGAGAGAAACTATGTTTGAACCAATGGAACTAACCAATGACGCGGTGATTAAAGTCATCGGCGTCGGCGGCGGCGGTGGCAACGCCGTTGAACACATGGTGCGCGAGCGCATCGAAGGTGTTGAATTCTTCGCTGTGAACACGGACGCCCAGGCGCTCCGCAAAACGGCGGTTGGCCAAACCATCCAGATTGGTAGCGGTATTACCAAAGGTCTGGGTGCGGGCGCGAACCCGGAAGTGGGTCGCAATTCAGCGGAAGAAGACCGCGAAGCCCTGCGCGCAGCGCTGGACGGCGCAGACATGGTCTTCATCGCAGCCGGCATGGGCGGCGGCACCGGTACCGGTGCGGCGCCAGTGGTGGCTGAAGTGGCTAAAGATTTGGGTATTCTGACCGTGGCCGTGGTGACCAAGCCTTTCAACTTCGAAGGCAAAAAGCGCATGGCATTCGCGGAGCAGGGTATCGCTGAACTGTCCAAACACGTGGACTCACTGATCACCATCCCGAACGACAAGCTGTTGAAAGTTCTGGGTCGCGGCATCTCCCTGCTGGACGCGTTCGGCGCGGCCAACGACGTGCTGAAAGGCGCGGTGCAGGGTATCGCCGAGCTGATCACCCGTCCGGGCCTGATGAACGTCGACTTCGCCGACGTGCGCACCGTGATGTCCGAAATGGGCTACGCGATGATGGGTTCCGGCGTGGCTTGCGGTGAAGACCGCGCCGAAGAAGCGGCCGAAATGGCGATCTCCAGCCCACTGCTGGAAGACATCGACCTGTCCGGCGCGCGCGGCGTACTGGTCAACATCACCGCCGGCTTCGACCTGCGTCTGGATGAGTTCGAAACCGTGGGTAACACCATCCGTGCGTTCGCTTCCGACAACGCCACCGTGGTTATCGGTACCTCGCTGGATCCGGAAATGAACGACGAACTGCGCGTAACCGTGGTTGCAACCGGTATCGGTATGGACAAGCGTCCTGAAATCACTCTGGTGACCAATAAGCAGGCCAGCCAGCCGGTGATGGATCACCGTTATCAGCAGCACGGCATGTCGCCTCTGCCGCAGGAAGTGAAACCTGCCGCGAAGGTGGTCAACGACCAAGCTGCGCAGCCGAATAAAGAGCCCGACTATCTTGATATTCCAGCCTTCCTGCGTAAACAGGCAGACTAAGAATATCCTGAGAATTTGGAATCTCCGCTCTTTGTGCTAAACTGTCCCGCCAGCCATGCTGTATGCTTGGCTGGTAGGATGGATAACATTGCGAGATAAAACGATGATCAAACAAAGGACATTAAAACGTATTGTTCAGGCGACTGGCGTCGGTTTGCATACCGGCAAGAAAGTCACGCTGACAATGCGCCCAGCGCCGGCTAATACCGGGGTCATCTATCGTCGCACTGACTTGAATCCACCGGTTGATTTTCCGGCTGATGCAAAATCCGTGCGTGATACCATGCTCTGTACTTGCCTGGTGAATGAGCATGACGTGCGTATTTCGACCGTTGAGCATCTTAACGCCGCGCTGGCTGGGCTGGGCATCGACAACATCGTCATCGAAGTCGACGCCGCTGAAATCCCAATCATGGACGGCAGCGCCAGTCCGTTCGTGTTCTTGCTGCTGGATGCCGGCATCGAAGAACTGAACTCGGCGAAGAAATTCCTGCGTCTGAAAGAGACCGTACGCGTTGAAGATGGCGACAAGTGGGCCGAGCTGTCCCCGCATAACGGGTTCCGCCTGGACTTCACCATCGACTTCAACCACCCGGCCATCGACGCCAGCTCTCAGCGCTATCGTCTTGATTTCTCGGCTGAGTCGTTCGTGCGTCAAATCAGCCGCGCGCGCACCTTCGGGTTCATGCGTGATATCGAATACCTGCAGTCCCGCGGCCTGGCCTTGGGCGGCAGCTTCGACTGCGCCATCGTGGTGGACGACTACCGCGTGCTGAACGAAGACGGTCTGCGTTTCGAAGACGAATTCGTACGTCACAAAATGCTGGACGCCATCGGCGACCTGTTCATGTGCGGCCACAACATCATTGGCGCGTTCACCGCGTTCAAGTCTGGCCACGCGCTGAACAACAAACTGCTGCAGGCCGTGCTGGCCAAGCAGGAAGCGTGGGAATACGTGACCTTCCAGGACGAAGCCGAAATGCCATTGGCATTCAAGGCACCGTCTACCGTATTGGCGTAAGGTCTGCATTCCTCGCCTGCGAATAACGGCAGGCGCATCCCCTCAGAGCCTGAGAATACAGGCTCACGATGGTGTGGTGCCGGCTGTCCGGTATTTTGCAGTCCGTGTCGCTGATTACTTATCACGACTGGTTGTGTTGGTACCCTCTCCGGCCAATGCAGCCAGCCGTTCCAATATCTTGCGCAGTTTCTCTGGGCTACGGCTCGCCAATCCCCTCAGCTCTTCCGCACTCTCCAGACTCAAATGCCGCATCGGCACGGGTTTTTCCGGCGCTTTTTCGGCGTTTTGCACCTGGTTGCTGCCTTTCGCCATCAAGGCCGGATTAATCCTGATGTCGATCGACGACAATGATGGTAGAATTTGCGCTCGTAGTGCAGACAGCAAAGCGGGTTGTTCGTAGCGCAAGCGCATCATCCAACTGGCATTTGCCGTTTCGAGCACTAAAATACCCTGTCGGAAATTCGCGACGCGGCACCAGGGATGCAGGGGAGCGGGCAACAGGCCCTTCACTGCACGGTTAAGCTTGAGCAGCGCCACCGCGCGTTGCTGGACGTTATGCAGCGGTCCTTTGCTGCCGGCAGACGCGTCGTCGAACAGGACATCTAATAATTGTGGACGGCTATCGCGCATAATGGGCTCCGGCGGATTATAAACTCGTGATCGGTATTCTAAATCGTTGGCGACAATTTGGCAGACGTTATTTCTGGCCCCATCTCCTGTTAGGGATGGTTGCGGCCACGCTTGGCGCGCCTTCCAATTTGTCCGGCGCACCCGATCAGGCCGCATTGCCGAGCACATCGTCCAGCCTTAACCGGCAAAATTCGGCCAACGGCACCTTCAACAGCCTGGCCCTGCTGCAGGACGCGCATCGCCGTCCTACCTTCAGCGTAGATTATTGGCAGCAACATGCGCTGCGCACCGTCATTCGTCACCTCTCTTTCGCGCTGGCGCCGCAGGCGGTTTATGCGCGGGTGCAGGAGAGCGAAGCCGAAGCGGAACCCCCTTTGCAGGTAGCGCAACTGGCGCTGCTTTCTACTCTCAACGCGCTGCTGACGCACGAGCCGAAGCCGCCGACCATCATTCGCCACACCCACCTTGAGGTGCTGCCAACGCTGGCGCGGCACCAGACCGGCCTGTGGGTGGCGCAGGTGCAGGGCATTCGCGCCGGACCCGTCGCCCTCGTCTGATCTCGCCCTTTGGGCACAAAAACCATAAATAATAGCAAGTTGACTGCCGCGCTCGGCGGTCATGACAGAGATATCAAACATCATGTTAGTGAAATTATTAACCAAAGTTTTTGGCAGCCGTAACGATCGTACCCTGCGCCGCATGCGCAAAGTGGTTGAGCAGATCAACCGCATGGAACCGGACATGGAAAAGCTGTCCGATGACGAGTTGAAAGCGAAAACCAACGAATTCCGCGCGCGCCTGGAGAAGGGCGAATCGCTGGAAAGTCTGATCCCGGAAGCCTTCGCCGTGGTGCGTGAGGCGAGCAAGCGCGTGTTCGGCATGCGTCACTTCGACGTGCAGCTGCTGGGCGGCATGGTACTGAACGACCGCTGCATCGCCGAGATGCGCACCGGTGAAGGTAAAACCCTGACCGCGACGCTGCCGGCTTATCTGAACGCCCTGAGCGGCCGCGGCGTGCACGTCGTGACCGTCAACGACTATCTGGCGCAGCGCGACGCCGAAAACAACCGTCCGCTGTTCGAGTTCCTCGGTCTGAGCATCGGCATCAACCTGCCGGGCATGCCGGCGCCGGCCAAGCGCGAAGCTTACGCTGCCGACATCACCTACGGCACCAACAACGAGTACGGCTTCGACTACCTGCGCGACAACATGGCGTTCAGCCCGGAAGAGCGCGTGCAGCGCAAACTTCACTATGCGCTGGTGGATGAGGTGGACTCCATCCTGATCGATGAAGCGCGTACGCCGCTGATCATCTCCGGCCCGGCAGAAGACAGCTCGGAGATGTACATCAAGGTCAACAAGCTGATCCCTAAACTGATCCGCCAGGAAAAAGAAGACTCCGACACCTTCAAAGGTGAAGGGCACTTCTCGGTGGACGAGAAGGCGCGTCAGGTACACCTGACCGAACGCGGCCTGATCCTGATTGAAGAGATGCTGGTGGAAGCCGGCATCATGGATGAAGGCGAATCGCTGTACTCGCCGACCAACATCATGCTGATGCACCACGTTACCGCCGCGCTGCGCGCTCACGTGCTGTTCACCCGCGACGTGGACTACATCGTGAAAGACGGCGAAGTGATCATCGTCGATGAGCACACCGGCCGTACCATGCAGGGCCGCCGCTGGTCCGACGGTCTGCACCAGGCGGTAGAAGCCAAAGAAGGCGTGGAGATCCAGAACGAAAACCAGACGCTGGCTTCGATCACCTTCCAGAACTACTTCCGTCTGTACGAGAAGCTGGCCGGGATGACCGGTACCGCCGATACCGAAGCCTTCGAATTCAGCTCGATCTACAAGCTGGACACGATCGTGGTGCCAACCAACCGTCCGATGATCCGTAAGGATATGCCGGATCTGGTGTACATGACCGAGAAAGAGAAGATCGGCGCCATCATTGAAGACATCCGCGAGCGTACCGCCAAAGGCCAGCCGGTGCTGGTGGGGACCATCTCGATCGAGAAATCCGAAGTGGTGTCCCGAGAGCTGACCAAAGCGGGCATCGACCACAAGGTGTTGAACGCCAAATTCCACGCCATGGAAGCGGACATCGTCGCCCAGGCCGGCCAGAGCGGTGCGGTGACCATCGCCACCAACATGGCGGGCCGTGGTACCGATATCGTGCTGGGCGGCAGCTGGCAGGCCGAAGTGGCGCTGCTGGAAGAACCGACCGAAGAGCAGATCGAAGCCATCAAAGCCGCCTGGAAAGAGCGCCACGACGCGGTGCTGGCGGCGGGCGGCCTGCATATCATCGGCACCGAGCGCCATGAATCGCGCCGTATCGATAACCAGCTGCGCGGCCGTTCCGGTCGTCAGGGCGACGCCGGTTCATCCCGCTTCTACCTGTCGATGGAAGATGCCCTGATGCGTATCTTCGCCTCGGATCGCGTGTCTGGCATGATGCGTAAACTGGGCATGAAAGAAGGCGAAGCGATTGAGCACCCGTGGGTGACCAAGGCGATCGCCAACGCGCAGCGCAAAGTGGAAAGCCGCAACTTCGATATCCGTAAGCAACTGCTGGAATACGACGACGTCGCCAACGATCAGCGCCGCGCCATCTACAGCCAGCGTAACGAATTGCTGGACGTGTCCGACGTGAGCGAAACCATCGCCAGCATCCGCGAGGACGTGTTCAAGAGCACCATCGACAACTACATCACGCCGCAGTCGCTGGAAGAAGAGTGGGATATTCAGGGGCTGGAAGAGCGCCTGAAGAACGACTTCGATCTGGAGATGCCGATTGCCCAGTGGCTGGACAAAGAGCCGGAGCTGCACGAAGAGACGCTGCGCGAACGCATTCTGGAGAACGCCAAAGAGCAGTACCTGCGTAAGGAAGAAGTGGTCGGCAGCGAAATGATGCGCAACTTCGAGAAGGGCGTGATGCTGCAGACGCTGGATTCCCTGTGGAAAGAGCACCTGGCGGCGATGGACTACCTGCGTCAGGGCATCCACCTGCGCGGCTATGCGCAGAAGGATCCGAAGCAGGAGTACAAGCGCGAATCCTTCAACATGTTCGCCACCATGCTGGAATCGCTGAAATATGAAGTGATCAGCGTGCTGAGCAAGGTTCAGGTGCGGATGCCGGAAGAGGTGGAAGCGCTGGAACAGCAGCGCCGTGAAGAGGCCGAGCGCCTGGCGCAGCAGCAACAGCTTAGCCACCACGACGAGAACGCGCTGGTGACCGAAGATCCGAACGCGCCGGCGACCGCCGAGCGCAAAGTGGGCCGCAACGATCCTTGCCCATGCGGTTCCGGCAAGAAATACAAGCAGTGCCACGGCCGCCTGCAGTAATGCCGGCCGCGGTTGACCGATAATACCCGGGGGTTCAGCTTGCTGAGCCCCTGTTTTTTGGCACCCATCAGGAGGGTGAGATGAAACATCTGAATATCGCCGTGGGCATCATCCGCAATGCTCAACGGGAGATCTTTATTACGCGCCGCGCCGCTGACGCGCACATGGCCGGATTTTGGGAGTTTCCCGGCGGCAAGATCGAACCGGGTGAGACGCCGGAACAGGCGCTGAACCGCGAGCTGCGTGAAGAGACCGGTATCGAAGCCGAGCGGGCCGAACTGCTGGAGGTGGTGGAACATCGCTTCAGCGATCGCATCGTGACGCTGAATTTTTATCTGGTGGAGCATTGGGCGGGCGAGCCGTTTGGCCGTGAGGGGCAGCCGATGCGCTGGGTAAAACAGGCGGAGCTGCGTGAAGACGAGTTCCCGGAAGCCAACGCCGGCATTATCCAACTGCTGGTGGCGCAGGCTGGCGCCGCGCAATAACACTATCGGCCTGGCGTGCGCCAGGCCTTCAATCGGCGATTAGCGGTCGTCGAGTTCGCTCCAGTCCTCACTTTCCGACAGATCGCTGTTGCTCGGAATGCGCTTCTCTTCATCGGCCCACTCGCCAAGATCGATCAGCTGGCAGCGCTTGCTGCAAAACGGCCGGAACGGGCTGACTTCGCCCCAAACCACGCCGGTGCCACAGGTTGGGCATTTCACTACGGTCGTCATAACGGTTCCTTACGCCTTCTGGCGGTGCTGAGAAGGCTTGCTTTCATGAGTTCAACAACAGGCCAGTTCGAACGTCAGGCGTTCAGGCACCATGCCATGTTCGCTGTCCAACGGCAGGAAACGAATGGCATAACGCGTCTTGTGGCCGGAAATTTGCGGATAAAGCTGCGGCGCCAGATGAAGGCGCAGGCGCAGCAGGTCCGCCCCTTCGGCGTTGTCCTGGAAAAAGCCGTTCAGACTGATTTGATTGCGGAACGGCCCCGACTGACGGATCAGATCCAGCACCATGATCAGCGCCTGGTTCAGCGGATCCAGCGACTGCAGCCAGGCGGCGACGTCGGCATCGCGATCCTGCTGCGGCGCATGCATCCACATGTGCAGGGTCGGCAAATCGAAGCTGCAGCAGCCGCCGGGAATGTTCAGACGCTGGCGCACCAGGCCGATCAGCCGGTCTTCACGCAGTGCCTGACCGAGGCGCGGTGCCGCCATCAGCGCCGATGAACGCGACTTCAACTGGCCGCGCAACTGCTCGATCAGCGCCATATCCACGCCCGGCACATCGGCCCAGGCCAACAGTTTTTGCTGCTGACGCTCCAGCTCTTTGAGCAGTTCGGTGCGTACCTCGCCGCGCTCCAGTACGTCCAGCAAATCGGAGACGGTGCGGAAAAAGGTAAGGGCGATGGCGGTTTCGCTCAGGGCGCGCTGGCCGTGCAGCTGTTGCAGTAAAAACTCGATGCGCAGCCAGGTACGCATTTTTTCGTTCAGCGGGTGTTCAAAGAGAACGGTTGGGGAAACATCACTCATGCAGTTTAATCCTGTTGGGGCGCTGTTGCCGCCAGTTCAAGGTAGCGACGATGCAGTGCGGCGACCCGTGGTTCTATCCCCTGAGCGGCGCCGCTGTTGTCAATAATGTCATCCGCCACGGCGAGGCGCTGCTGGCGCGTGGCCTGGGCGGCGAGAATGCTCTGCGCTTGCTCGCGGCTGATGCCGTCGCGCGCGATGGTGCGAGCCAACTGGGTTTCGGTGTCGACGTCGATCACCAGCACCCGATCGGCGCGATCCTGCAGGCCGTTTTCCACCAGCAGCGGCACGACCCACAGCGCGTACGGGCTGGCCGCCTGCGCCAGTTGGCGTTGGGTCTCGCGGTGTATCAGCGGATGCAGCAGTTGGTTCAGCCAGGTTTTATCATCGGGGCGGCTGAAGATGCGCTGACGCAGAGCAGCGCGGTTGAGCGCGCCGTCCGGCAGCAACATTTCATTACCAAATCGCTCGGCGATCGCGGCCAGAGCAGGGGTGCCCGGCTCAACGACCTGACGGGCGATCACGTCGGCATCGACAATGGCTGCGCCGTGGCGCGCAAAGGCGTTCGCAACGGTCGTTTTGCCGCTGCCTATGCCCCCGGTCAACGCAACAATGTAGGCCATGGTGTTAGGTGCATCCGATGTTCATAAAAAATAATAGACGAATCATAAAGCGATCGCGCAGAAGTGCAAGTCGGCAGGCGGCGCTTGCGCCTCGGCCCCGTTTGGACGGCGAGAAAAAGCGCAGCGGCACGGCAGAAATGAGCGGGCAATCACACTGCGATTATGCAGGTAAATTTGTCGGATTGTAGCGTAAATAAAGGCGAATTCGCAGTCTTGTTCGGCGATTATTAGCGCGTATTATAACGTCACTGGAACTGGCATTAATCTCGCCGTCATCTTTCCGCGCCACGGGAAAGCCGTCGGGCAGAGGTTCGAATATCCTCCTTGCGATCCGTCGCCATTAACCAGGAAATCATAAGTCATGCGTATTGAAGAAGATTTGAAGTTAGGCTTTAAAGACGTGTTGATCCGCCCTAAGCGTTCCACGTTGAAAAGCCGTTCCGAGGTTGAACTGGAACGTCAGTTTACCTTCAAGCATTCAGGTTGCAGCTGGTCCGGCGTGCCGATTATCGCCGCCAACATGGACACGGTTGGCACCTTCCGCATGGCTGAGGCCCTGGCTTCTTTCGACGTTCTCACCGCCGTACACAAACATTACAGCGTCGAGCAATGGGCTGACTTCGTGCAGCGCATGCCGGAATCGGTGCTGCGCCACGTGATGGTGTCCACCGGCACCTCCGAAGCCGACTTCGCCAAAATGCAGCAGATCCTGGCCCTGTCTCCGGCGCTGAAATTCATCTGTATCGACGTGGCCAACGGCTACTCTGAACACTTCGTCGCCTTCCTGCAGAAAGCGCGCGAAGCCTGCCCGAATCACGTCATCTGCGCCGGCAACGTAGTGACCGGCGAGATGGTGGAAGAGTTGATCCTCTCCGGCGCCGACATCGTTAAAGTCGGCATCGGGCCGGGATCGGTATGCACCACCCGCGTGAAGACCGGCGTGGGCTACCCGCAGCTGTCGGCGGTGATCGAATGCGCCGATGCGGCCCACGGGCTGGGCGGCCAAATCGTCAGCGACGGCGGTTGCTCGGTGCCGGGCGATGTCGCCAAAGCCTTCGGCGGCGGCGCGGACTTCGTGATGCTGGGCGGCATGCTGGCCGGCCACGACGAGTGCGAAGGCACCGTGGTGGAAGAGAACGGCGAGAAATTCATGCTGTTCTACGGCATGAGCTCCGAGTCAGCGATGAAGCGCCACGTCGGCGGCGTGGCGGAGTATCGCGCGGCCGAAGGCAAAACTGTCAAGCTGCCGCTGCGAGGCGAGGTGGAGTTCACCGTGCGCGATATCCTCGGCGGCCTGCGTTCCGCCTGCACCTACGTCGGCGCCGAGCGTTTGAAAGAGCTGACCAAGCGCACCACCTTTATCCGCGTGGCGGAGCAGGAAAACCGCGTCTTCGGCAGCAAATAAGCCGCACCTTGCATTCGGGCGCAGCGCACCGCGGCGCCCGCTATCCTTTTACCCTTATCCCAACACGCTGCCCAGTTGAAAGATAGGCAGATACATGGCGATCACCAAAGCGCCGACAATCCCACCTACCACCAGCATCAGCAGCGGCTCCAGCGTTTGCGCCAGCGTATCGGCCAGCTCGTGCGTCTGCCGTTCATACCACTGCGCCAATTTATCCAGCAAGGCGTCCAGTGAACCGGACTCTTCGCCCACCCGCACCAGCTGCCGGCACAGCGGCGGAAACAGCGGTTGCAGACCCAGGGCATGATGAAAGGCTTCGCCTTCGGCGATCTGCCGTTGCACCTGCTCCAGCGCCTGTTTGTACAGCAGATGGTCAGCCGCCAGCGCCGCCGCGTTCAACCCTTCCACCAGCGTCAGCCCGGCGCGTTGGGTCATGGTCAGGATGTGAAATGTTTGGCTCAGCGCGCCGCCGCTCACCAGCCGGGCGATCAGCGGCAGGCGCAGCAAGAGTGCCTGTTCACGTCTGCGCCACGGCGGGCGCGGGTGCAGCCAGCGGCCATAGCCGAACAGCGACGCGCCCAGCAGCAGCGCCAGATAGGGGCCGGTGGCGATCAACTGCGCAGACAACGCCAGCAACCCTTGGGTAAACCAGGGCAGCGGCGCATCGAACGATTGATAAACCTTGGCGAATTCCGGCAGCACCATCACCAGCATCAACACGCTGACCATCAGCGCCACCGCGCAGATGAAGAGGGGATAACGCAGCGCTTTGGTCACCTTGCGGCGCAGCAGCAACTGGGCCTCCTGTTGTTGCGCCAGCTGCAGGCAGCAGCGATCGAGGTTGCCGGTCAGTTCACCGATGGCGATCAGCTGGCGATAGATCAGGGGAAAAATCCCCGGTTGTTCGGCGAGGGTTTCGGAAAGCGGTTGCCCTTCGCGCACCTGGTCGGCCAGCTGGCGCAACAGGCAGCGCCAGGCTGCCGAAGGATGCTCTGCTGCCAGCAACTGCAGCGCATTGACCAGCGGCAACCCCGCCTGCAGCAGAGTGGCGAGCTGGCGGGTGAAGTGGATTAACGGTTCTCCACGCCATTGGCCGGGCGTAACGCGTTTGCCGTGCCCGATTCGGCACGGTTGCAGGCCTTGTTCGATCAGCAACCGGCTCACCTGCCGTTTTTCCTCGCTCATCAGTTCGCCGCGGCGTAAGGCGCCCTGTGCGTCGAAAGCCTGCCAAAGAAACAGCCGGCGCGCTTTCATGGCGCGGCTATGCCAGGCTGGACGACGTCGATCACGCGGTACAGTTCTTCCAGCGAGGTCGTGCCTTCGGCGGCCAGCGCCAGGCCCGCTTGCAGCAGCGAAAGCTGCCCCTGTTCGCGGGCGATATCCGCCAGCAGACTGGGAGCGGCGTTCGCCAGCAATGCCGCCTGTATTTCCGGCGTAATGGTCAACAGTTCATACACGCCGATGCGCCCATAGTAACCGCCGAAGCAATGCTCGCAGCCATCGGCGCGCCAGACAGTGAGCGGTTCCGGCCAGATCGCGCTGGGAAAATGCGTCGGCTGGCTGTGCGGATAGCGGCAGTGGCGGCACAGTCTGCGCACCAACCGCTGCGCGACGACCAGCTTCAGGCAGCCGGCGAGCAGGTAGCCGGGGATCCCCATGTGCATCAGCCGCGTCAGGGTTTCGCCGGTGGAGTTGGTATGCAGCGTCGACAGCACCAGGTGGCCGGTTTGCGCGGCCTTGACCGCGATCTCGGCGGTTTCCGCATCGCGGATCTCGCCGACCATGATGACGTCCGGATCCTGGCGAAGCAGGGCGCGCAGCACCCGGGCGAAGCTCAGCTCGGTTTTGGCGTTGATCTGGGTCTGATTAACGCCGAACAGCGGGATCTCGACCGGATCCTCGACGCTGCACAGGTTGCTCTGCGCATCGTTCAACTGGCGCAGACCGCTGTACAGCGTCACCGTTTTGCCGCTGCCGGTCGGGCCGGTCACCAGGATCAACCCTTGCGGGCAGGCCAGCGCCGTCGCGTAGCGCGCCAGATCCGCCCGGCTCATGCCCAACTGATCCAGCGGCAGTTCTTGTTGCTCGCCCTGCTGAACGCGTAGCACCACCTTTTCGCCGTGCAGCGTCGGCAGAGTGGCGATACGCATGGCATAGCGCGCGCTGTCCAGCGTCAGGCTGAGCTGCCCGTCCTGAGGCTGACGGCGCTCGGCGATATCCAGTTGGCCGAGGATCTTCAGCCGGGCGATGAGGCGCGCGGTCAGCTGCGGCGGCGGTGAGGCGAGGGTTTGCAGTACGCCGTCGATGCGCAGACGAATGCGAAAATGCTGTCGAAAGGGCTCGAAGTGGATGTCCGAGGCGCGGCGCTGGATGGCCAGGCGCAGCGTCTGGTTGATGAATTGCACCACCGGCGCATCGCCGTCGTCGGGGTAGGCGATGTCGGTTGTGTCCTCTTCGGCCGCCAGCGGCGCCGAGAGCGGTTCGTGGCGCTGGTTAAGCGCCAGCTCCAACCTGGCCGCCGGCCATTGTTCCAGATGGATGCGTTTACCGGTGGCGAAACGCAGCGCCGCCAGCAGCCCCTGCGGCGCTTCTTCGCTGAGCGCGACCGTCAGTGTGGTCGGGTCTTCGCTCAGCGCCAGCGCCTGATAGCGCCGACACAGGGTGTGAACCTCTTCGCTGATTTGCGCGTTCATCGCCGTTACTCCGCCGCGTCGTCGAAGCGGAAGACTTCCCGGCACACCTCAACCAGCGTCGCGTTTTCACTGCTGCACAGCCGGGTC
The DNA here is from genome assembly GCF_051172315.1 of Serratia sp. B501. NCBI lineage: Bacteria > Pseudomonadati > Pseudomonadota > Gammaproteobacteria > Enterobacterales > Yersiniaceae > Serratia > Serratia sp. B501. Next base: position 96,552 of record NZ_JBPIZB010000004.1, on the reverse strand, counting down.
CAGCGGGTCAGCCCATCGGCGTTCGACTTGGGGGTTAACGCCACCGCCAGCCCCTGCAGCGTTTGGGCGCCGGTCAGCGTGATTACGCCTTTAACGACTTTCACCCCGCTGACGTAACGCGACGCGCCGCCTGTGGGAATGCCTTTGCTGCCGGCTTCACAGCCGGCGGGCGCGCCTTCATCCAGCACGCACAGCTCGACCGCCAGCTTATACGGCGCCATGGTTTGCAGCATGTCGGTCATCGCCGCTTTCTGGATGTAGCGCTGGTAGGCGGGAATGCCGATGGCGCTGAGGATGGCGATGATGGCGATCACCACCATCAGTTCGATCAGGCTAAAGCCGCGTTGCGTTTCCATGCGTTGTTTCCTCCATAAGGGTGTGGAAAACAACGGTAGCGGTTTGCGCAGGGGAACGGCGAGCGGGTTTTACGCGTTTCTCGGCGTACTTCCATCAGTATTGATGTCGTTTGCAGCGGAGGGAAAAACGGTGCGAGGGGCTTCGCAAATCTGCGGTAACGCCCCCGGCGGCGGCCGGGGGCGAGGGGATCATTTGAAGCGCATCGACAGATCGAGCGCGGTCACATGTTTGGTCAGCGCGCCGACCGAAATGTAATCCACGCCGGTCTCGGCGAAGGTGCGCAGCGTCTCGCTGGTGACGTTGCCGGACACCTCCAGCTGGGCGCGGCCCTGGGTTTGGGCGACCGCCTGACGCATCATCTCGACGCTGAAGTTGTCCAGCATGATGATGTCGGCACCGGCGTCCAGCGCCTGCTGCAGCTCATCGAGCGATTCGACTTCCACTTCCACCGGCACGTCGGCGTGCAGCCAGAAGGCTTTTTCCACCGCGTTTTTGATCGAGCCGGAGGCGATGATGTGGTTTTCCTTGATCAGGAAGGCATCGGACAGCCCCAGCCGGTGGTTGCTGCCGCCCCCGCACAGCACGGCGTATTTCAGCGCGGTGCGCAGGCCGGGCAAGGTCTTGCGGGTATCGAGCAGGCGAGTCTGGGTGCCTTCCAGCAGAGCCACGTAGCGGCTGACCTCGGTCGCCACGCCGGAGAGCATCTGCACGAAGTTCAGCGCGGTGCGCTCGCCGGTCAACAGCACCCGCGCAGGGCCACGCAGCCGGCAAAGCGGTTGGTTCGGTATCAGACGGTCGCCGTCTGCCACCAGCCACTCCACCTGCACCTGGTTGCCCAACTGAATAAAGACTTCGTTCAGCCAGCGGCGGCCGCAGAACACGCCGGCTTCGCGAGTAATGACGGTGGCTTCGGCCTGCTTGTCCGCCGGTAACAATTGCGCGGTAATATCGCGCCCGGCGTCAACTTCACCTCCCAGGTCTTCGCGCAGCGCCTGGGCGACGGAATAGGGAATATCACTTTCAATACGTTCAAGAAGCTCGGTGCGGCGACGGTCGGCACTGTAGCGGCGTGTCGGCATGGAAAACTCCGAAATGGACGGTTAGTTCGTAGGGGAACATGCTACTCTGTTGCAGGAATAAGTACCACCGCAGAGAGGTGTCTGATGCAGTTGGAAAATGGCTGGATTGTCGGGGTGACGCGAGTGGTTTCGCCGCACTGCGATCGGCGCCCGGATGACGAGCCGCCCTCGCTGCTGGTCATCCATAACATCAGCCTGCCGCCCGGCGAATTCGGTGGCCCCTATATCGACCAGCTGTTCACCGGCACGCTCGATCCCGCGCAGCACCCTTATTTCGCCGAGATCCATCAGCTGCGAGTGTCTGCGCACTGCCTGATCCGCCGCGATGGGGAGATCGTGCAGTATGTGCCCTTCGACCAGCGCGCGTGGCACGCGGGCGTTTCTCTGTATCAGGGGCGCGAACGGTGCAACGATTTCTCCATCGGCATCGAGCTGGAAGGCACTGACCAGTTAGCCTACACCGAGGCGCAATATCGCACGCTGCAGGCGGTCACCGCGCTGCTGGCCGAACATTATCCGCCGTTGGCGGCGCATATCGCCGGGCATTGCGATATCGCCCCCGGCCGCAAAACCGATCCCGGGCCGGCGTTCGATTGGGATCGCTATCTGGCATCTCTGGAACAACGCGGCGCGCCCGCCGACGCTATGCTTGAGACAAGAAAAAGGGAGAGGAATCGCTAATGACGCTGTTTACGCTGTTGCTGGTTTTGGCCTGGGAGCGCCTGTTCAAGCTGGGCGAACACTGGCAGCTGGATCATCGCCTCGAAGTGGTATTTCAGCGGCTGCATCGGGTTTCGCTGGCGCAGACGCTGGCGATGACCGCCGCCTGGATGGTGATCGTCTGGGGCGTTCTGTGGTTGTCGCACGGGTTATTCTTCGGCGTGGTGACGCTGCTGATGTGGATTGTCATCGATCTGCTGTGCGTCGGTGCCGGCATCAAGCGCAAACACTATCGCGCCTACCTGAAAGCGGCGCGGCAGGGGGATACCCATGCCAGCGATCAGATGGCGGAAGAGCTGGCGTTGATCCACGGTTTGCCGGTGGACTGCAGTGAGGAGCTGCGCCTGCGCGAGCTGCAAAACGCGCTGCTGTGGATCAACTTCCGTTATTACCTGGCGCCGCTGTTCTGGTTCGTGGTCTTTGGGCCGTACGGGCCGATCGCGCTGGCGGGATATGCCTTCCTGCGCGCCTATCAAACCTGGCTGGCGCGCCACAATACGCCGCTGGAGCGTTCGCAGTCGGGCATCGATCATCTGCTGAACTGGCTGGACTGGATCCCGGTGCGTTTGGCCGGGGTGGCCTATGCGTTGTTCGGCCACGGCGAGCGCGCGTTGCCGGCCTGGTTCGCCTCACTCGGGGATCGGCATTCGTCGTCGTATCAGGTGTTGACGCGGCTGGCGCAGTTCTCGCTGGCGCGCGATCCGCATATGGACCTGGTGCAAACGCCGCGGGCGGCGGTGACGCTGGCGCGCAAGGTGACGATGATCATCGTGGTGGTGGTGGCGCTGTTGACCATTTACGGCACGCTGCTGTAAACCGCCGTGAAAAACAAAACGGGCGCCTCGGCGCCCGTTTCTTTTTGGCCATCCGGCCGGGATTACAGCTTGGCGAAGCAGCGACGCGCGGCGTCGATGGTGCGCTGGATGTCTTCCTTGCTGTGCGCCACGGACATGAAGCCCGCTTCGAAGGCGGACGGCGCGAGATACACCCCCTCTTCCAGCATCAGGTGGAAGAAGCGCTTGAAGCGTTCCACGTCGCATTGCATCACGTCCTGGTAGCAGGTGACCGCCGGCGCGTCGGTGAAGAACAGGCCGAACATGCCGCCGACGTTGTTGACCACCAACGGAATATTCTCTTCCTGCGCCGCGTGCAGCAGGCCAGCAGCCAGCATCTCGGTCAGTTCGGTCAGCGTCTGATGCACGCCGACCTGCGACACTTCGGTCAGGCAAGCGTAGCCCGCCGCCATGGCGATCGGGTTGCCGGACAGGGTGCCCGCCTGGTAGACCGGGCCGGTCGGCGCCAGCGCGTCCATCACCTCGCGACGGCCGCCGAAGGCGCCCACCGGCATGCCGCCGCCGATGATTTTGCCGAGGCAGGTCAGATCCGGCTCGACGCCGTAATAGGATTGCGCGCCGGCCAGCGCGACGCGGAAACCGGTCATCACTTCGTCGATGATCAAGAGCGCGCCGTACTTGTCGCACAGGGCGCGCAGGCCCGGCAGGAATTCCGGCAGCGGCGGCACGCAGTTCATGTTGCCGGCGACCGGCTCGACGATGATACAGGCGATCTCGGACGGGTACTGTTCGAAGGCGGCGCGCACTGAATCCAGATCGTTATAGGTGCAGGTCAGGGTGTGTTTGGCGAAGTCGGCTGGCACGCCCGGTGAGTTCGGCTGGCCGAGGGTCAGCGCGCCGGAGCCGGCTTTCACCAGCAGGCAGTCGGCGTGGCCGTGGTAGCAGCCTTCGAACTTGATGATTTTATCGCGGTTGGTGTAGCCGCGCGCCAGGCGGATGGCGCTCATGGTGGCTTCGGTGCCCGAGTTCACCATGCGCACCATATCCATCGTCGGCACCAGTTCGGTGACCAGCTGCGCCATTTTGACTTCCATCTCGGTCGGCGCGCCGAAGCTCAGGCCGCGCTGCGCCGCTTCGATCACCGCGTCGCGGATCGCCGGGTGGTTATGCCCCAGCACCATCGGCCCCCAGGAACCGACATAGTCGATATAGGCCTTGCCGTCGGCATCGAACAGGTAAGCCCCGTCTGCGCGCTCGATAAACAGCGGCACACCGCCCACGCCGGTGAATGCACGCACCGGAGAGTTTACCCCGCCGGGGATCAACTGTTGCGCCTGGGCGTACAGACTTTCGGACTTGCTGTGTAGGCTCATAAATCGGCTCCTGGATTCTCTTTTGAATGATTTGACCGCGCTATTCTAGAGGAGAGCGCCGCGTTATGAAACGATCACAGTCAGATACCATTAACGGCAGCGCCCGCCGCCGGGTTGGGGTAGAATTATCGCCCTGCCTATTTGTATTACAAATTACCTGACGAATCACTCGCGATGACAGAATCACAATCACAGCCAGTCGGGACGTTGAGCCCGCGTCTTAGCCGCAGCGATGCGGTGCGCCAGTTTATCCGCCGCGACAAAACGCCGGTGGCGATCCTGTTGATGGCCGCGCTGGTGGGGACGCTGGCCGGTTTGCTCGGCGTGGCCTTCGATAAAGCGGTGGAGTGGGTGCAGCAGCAGCGGCTGGCTTCGCTGGCGCAGGTCGCCGACTTCTGGATCCTGGTGTGGCCGCTGGCGTTTATCTTGTCCGCCGCGCTGGCGGCGCTGGGTTATTACCTGGTGCGGCGCTTTGCGCCTGAGGCGGGTGGTTCGGGCATTCCGGAGATCGAAGGCGCGCTGGAGGAGCTGCGGCCGGTGCGCTGGTGGCGCGTGATACCGGTGAAATTCATCGGCGGCATGGGAACGCTGGGGGCGGGCATGGTGCTGGGGCGCGAAGGGCCTACGGTACAGATGGGCGGCAACGTCGGGCGCATGGTATTGGACGTGCTGCGCATTCGCGGCGCCGAGGCGCGCCATTCGCTGCTGGCGACCGGGGCCGCCGCCGGGCTGTCCGCCGCGTTCAACGCGCCGCTGGCCGGCATTCTGTTTATCATCGAAGAGATGCGGCCGCAGTTTCGCTACAACCTGATCTCGATTAAAGCGGTGTTTATCGGCGTTATCATGTCGAGCGTGGTGTTCCAGCTGTTCAACGGCCAAGGCTCGGTGATCGCGGTCGGCAAACTCGCCTCGGCGCCCATCAACACCTTGTGGCTCTATCTGGTGCTGGGCGCGATATTCGGCGCGGTGGGCGTGGGATTCAACGCGCTGATCTTTCGCACTCAGGACATGTTCGCGCGCCTGCACGGCGGCAGAATGCGCAATGTGCTGCTGATGGGCGGGCTGCTCGGCGGCGTGTGCGGCATTCTGGGGCTGATCCAGCCGGAGGCGGCGGGCGGCGGCTTTGGGCTGATCCCGATCGCCGCGGCGGGCAATTACAGCGTCGGCATGTTGATGTTCATTTTCATTACCCGCATCTTCACCACGCTGCTGTGCTTCGGTTCCGGCGCGCCGGGCGGCATCTTTGCGCCGATGCTGGCGCTGGGCACGCTGTTCGGCACCGCCTTCGGGCTGGCGGGGGCGCATTTGTTCCCGCAGTACGGTATCGAGGCGGGCACTTTCGCCATCGCCGGCATGGGGGCGTTGTTCGCCGCCACGGTGCGCGCCCCGCTGACCGGTATCGTGTTGGTGCTGGAAATGACCGACAACTACCAGCTGATTTTACCGATGATCATCACCTGCCTCGGCGCTACGGTGGTGGCGCAGCTGCTCGGCGGCAAGCCACTGTATTCGTCGATCCTGGCGCGCACCCTGCAACGGCAGGAGGCGCAGTTGGCGCGGGAAGCGGCGGAGAAAACAAGTAAAGAAAATACAACAAATGCGGTGAATACTTGAACGCAACACTCAGGTATCGGATAATCGTTAATATTAATCAGGCAGCCCTGGTCGCGATCTGATGCTGAACAATGTTGGGAGTAAAGAGTATGAGTGATGAAACGGCACTGCCCCTGCAATTTACCGAGGCAGCAGCAAACAAGGTCAAGTACCTGATTGCTGACGAAGAAAATCCGAACCTGAAGTTGCGGGTTTACATTACCGGCGGCGGCTGCAGCGGATTCCAGTACGGTTTCACTTTTGACGACAAGGTCAACGATGGCGACATGACCATCGAGAAGCAGGGCGTGGCGCTGGTGGTCGATCCGATGAGCCTGCAGTATCTGGTTGGCGGTTCGGTGGACTACACCGAAGGGCTGGAAGGATCGCGCTTCGTGGTGACCAACCCGAATGCCAAAACCACCTGCGGTTGCGGTTCGTCGTTCAGCATCTGAGTTTGTCTGTCAGAATATCAACCCGCTCGCTTTCCGGCCGGCGGGTTTTTTTATGCCTACCATTCCACGAGGATCACTGCCACGCCGTTCTCCTGGGCCGGTGGGCTGTGGATGATATTCGGCTGTGCTGTCGCGTGGCTGCATTCGGCCCGTGGGGCGGCGGCTTCGAGGCGCACGGTGCATTGCGGTTCAATAGTCAGGGTAATGCCGATCTGGCCGCTGACGGCATCGGCATAGGCGGCTCCACTCAGCAGGGAGCCACAGCAGGCAAGCAGAATTTTTTTCATCATTGCGGGAATAGCCATCCGTAAGCCATCTTGTGATGACTTATCGGCAAAAAGTTAAAAAGTTTTAACAGCGCGGGGAAGGAATTAACCTGAGGGTTACAGAACTTTACATCGTCACTACGCTATTTTCTGGACGAAAATAATACCACCAAACCCGTTTATAGTCTAATAAATCACCAGGCCGCCGCCCCGCAGGGCGGCGGCTCAGCGTTCGAGAATAAAGGCGGGCAGCTTGAGGTGCCAGCGGATGGCCGCCAGCCGAATGGCCAGCGTGATGACCATCCCCAGCATCATGGCCTGTTGCAGCGGCATGTTGAAGGTGTAAAACGCCGTGGCGTGCGCGATGCCGCCGATGATACAGGCGGTGGCGTAAATTTCGGTGCGCAGGATCATCGGGATCTCGCGCGCCAGCACGTCGCGGATAATGCCGCCGCCGACGCCGGTGATCACCCCCATGCAGATCGCCACCAGTGGGCCGGTGCCGGCCGCGAAAGCCTTGTTGACGCCGATGCCGACGAACACCGCCAGCCCGACGGCGTCGAGCACCGGCAGCACCCATTTCGGCAGGCGGCGCGGCTGGCGCACCAGCAGCAGCGTCAAGACGCAGGTGATCATCGCCACCACCAGATCGGTGGGATCCTTGACCCAGAACACCGGGCCGTTGGCCAGCGCCATATCGCGGATGGTGCCGCCGCCGACCGCGGTAACCACGCCCAATACCAGCACGCCGAACGGATCCATGCGCAGCTTGCCGGCCAACAGCACACCGGAGACGGCGAACACCGCCGTGCCGAGAATATCCAACCAGAACACCAGCATCAGCGGATCTCCGCCAGCTGGCGGCACAGTTGTTGCGCCGCCAACAGCAGCCGCGGCCCGCCGCGATTGAACCAGTCTTCATTCAGCGCGATCACCGGCACCTGCAGCTGCGGCGCCCAGAAGGCTTTCACATTGGCGGCCTCTTTCGCGCCGCCGGTGATGACGATGGCCTGGGGTTGGCGCGCCAGCACCTGCTCACGGCTGATCTGCGGCCAAGGCGTGCGGCTGTCGGCGAAGACGTTCTGCGCGCCGCACAGCGCCAACACCTGGCTCTGCAGCGTGGCGCCGGAGCTGGTGAACAGCGGCTGGGTGCCGAACTGCAGCAACACGCGTCGCGGAGGGCTATCTGCGTACTGTTGCCTGAGAGCGGCGAACTGGCGGCGAAGGCCGGCGGCCGCCTGATGCGCCTGGTCCGGGTGCGGGCTGTATTGCGCCAGCTTATCCAGCAAGCCGGCGATCCCTTCGAGATTATCGGCGTCCGCATAGAAGATCGGGATGCCGAATGCGGCGAGCTGATCCAGCACGCGCTGCGGATTGCCGCCGCGCCAGGCGAGGATCAGATCCGGCTTGAGCGCCAGCACCCGCTCCAGGTTGATGCCCTGCCAGGAGGCCACCTGCTCCAGCCTGGCGGCCTGCGGCGGATAATCGGAATAGGCGCTCGCCGCCACCAGCACCTCGCCCATGCCGGCGGCATAGGCGAGTTCGGTCGCATTGGGCGCTAGGCTGATCACTCGCTGGGCGGCCCCGGCCGGCAGGGCCAGCCAGAATGCCAGCAGCCAGAGCGCCGAGGTGAAGCGCAGCCTCACATCAACCGCGCTTGGCCAGGGTTTGCAGCATGGCGTTGACCATCAGCGTAGACTGCTTGGCCGCTACCACCAGGAACTCATCAAAGCTCATGTGCGACTCACTGTCGGCGACGTCGGAAATGGCGCGCACCACCACGAACGGCGTGCCGAACAGATGGCAGACGTGGGCGATCGCCGCGGCTTCCATTTCCACGGCGGCGACGCGCGGGAAGGTGGCGCGGATGCGCGCCAGCGGCTCGGCGCCGTTGATGAAGGCGTCACCGCTGCAGATCAGGCCGCGCACCGCGTGCAGATCCAGCTGTTTGATGCAGCTTTCCGCCAGCGCGATCAGTGCGTCGTCGGCGACGAACGCCGCCGGGCAGCCGGCCATCTGGCCCGGCTCGTAGCCGAAGGCGGTGACGTCGGCGTCGTGGTAGCGCACTTCTTCCGACACCACGATATCGCCCACGCGCAGGCTGCTGGCCAGGCCGCCGGCGGAACCGGTGTTGATCACCACGTCGGGGCTGCAGTGTTCCAGCAGCAGGGTGGTGCCCATGGCTGCGGAGACTTTGCCGATGCCGGATTTCAGCAGGGCCACGTCAACGCCGCCGATCTGGCCGGTGTAGATTTCGCAGCCCGCGCGCTGGATGGTTTGACGGTTTTCGATTTGATCGCGCAGCAGGGTGACTTCCTGCTCCATTGCGCCGATGATGCCTACTTTCATAAATAACACTCGCTGATTGGCCGTGAGAATTGCGGCATAGTCTATCATGGCTGTGTATCAGAGATAATGCGTTGCATCCGCCGCCGGGAATTGTTATCACGGGGGCAGGGCGCAACGGCGGAGAAACAGATGTCCGGGATCGACTTCAAGCAAAAAATCAGCTTCCAACGGCCTTTCAGCAAACCGATCGAGGCCGAGGAAGAGTACGACATCGTGCGGCAGTTCGAGAGCGATCGCGGGCGCATCGTCAACTCGGCCGCCATTCGCCGTTTGCAGCAAAAAACCCAGGTGTTTCCGCTGGAGCGCAACGCAGCGGTGCGCAGCCGCCTGACGCACTCGATGGAGGTGCAGCAGGTCGGGCGCCATATCGCCAAAGAGATCCTCAACCGCTTCAAACAGGCGGGTAAGATCGATGAATTCGGCCTGACCCGGCTACTCGATCCGTTTGAGAGCATCGTGGAAATGGCCTGTCTGATGCACGATATCGGCAATCCGCCGTTCGGTCACTTCGGCGAGTCGGCGATCAACGACTGGTTCGCCCAGCGGCTCGATCCTGCCAGCTGCGGCAGCGAGCCGGGCAGTCACGATCGCTGCCAGGTCGCGTCGCTGCGGCTGCATGAAGGGGAGAGCGATCTGAACCGGCTGCGCAGCCGGATCCGTCAGGATCTCAGCCATTTCGAGGGCAACGCCCAGGCGATCCGCATGGTGTACAGCCTGCTGAAACTCAATCTGACCTACGCGCAGGTCGGCTGCATTTTGAAATACACCCGCCCGGCTTATTGGGCGGGCGACATCCCCGCCAGCCACAGCTATTTGATGAAAAAGCCCGGCTATTATCTGGCGGAAGAAGCCTTTGTCGATAGGCTGCGGCGCGAGCTGCACATGGGCGAGTTCGATCGTTTTCCGCTGACCTACATCATGGAGGCCGCCGACGATATCTCATACTGCGTGGCCGATCTGGAAGACGCGGTGGAGAAGAGCATTTTCACCGTCGAGCAGCTGTATCAGCACCTGATTCAGGAGTGGGGCGAGGTGGTGCCGGGCGATCTGTTCGACAAGACCGTCGCCAGCGCGTTTCGCAAGATCGACCGCGGCGGCGCTCGGCGCAGCGCGGAAGATCAGTTCTTCATGTATCTGCGGGTGTTTACCGTGGCGCGGCTGGTGCCGCACGCGGCGCAGCGCTTTATCGATAATCTTGACGCGGTTTATCAGGGCAGTTTCAATCAGGCGCTGCTGGAAGATTCCAGCCCGGCCTATCAGCTGCTGAAAATATTTAAAAATGTGGCGTTCAAGCACGTGTTCAACCACCCGGAGGTCGAGCAGCTCGAGCTGCAAGGCTACCGGGTGATCAGCGGCCTGCTGGACATTTACAGCCCGCTGCTGGCGATGTCGCTGGCGGACTTCAGCCGGTTGGTGCGCGAGGACAGCCATCGCGCTTACCCGATCGAAACGCGCCTGTTCCACAAGCTGTCCACCAAGCATCGGCTGGCTTATGTGGAAGCGGTAGAAGGGCTGCAGCATTTATCGCCGGAGCAGCAAACCATTCGGGAATATTATTTCCGCGCGCGTTTATTGCAGGACTATATCAGCGGAATGACCGATCTTTATGCCTATGATGAATATCGTCGATTAATGGCGGCGGAATAATTAAGCGGAGGAATAATTATCAGCAATTCCAACCGGTTGGCTGTCTCGAGTTTTGTAAAGACGAACAATATTTGTTTACTATTGCCAATCATCTGTGCCGGAACTTCGGGCTATTAATTAACTCTGAATAAGCACGCAAGACAGCCATTCTTTTTTGAACGACTTTATAAGAGACACACAGATGAAAAAAACCGCATTAGTTCTGAGCGCACTGGCATTCAGCATCGGTATGGCGATGGGCCCGGTTACGGCCAGCGCCGCTGAAACCGCGTCTTCCAGCACCCAGCAGTTGCCGAGCCTGGCGCCGATGCTGGAGAAGGTGATGCCTTCCGTCGTGAGCATTAACGTTGAGGGCAGCACCACGGTCAATACGCCGCGCATGCCGCAACAGTTCCAACAGTTCTTCGGTGAAGATTCGCCGTTCTGCCAGGACGGTTCACCGTTCCAGGGCTCACCGATGTGTCAGGGCGCTGAACAGCCCGGACCGGATGGCCAGCAGCCGCAGGGCACTCAGCAGAAATTCCAGGCGCTGGGCGCCGGGGTGGTTATCGATGCCGCCAAGGGCTATGTGGTGACCAACAATCACGTGGTGGACAACGCCAACAAGATCCAGGTGCAGCTGAGCGACGGCCGCCGTTTCGACGCCAAAGTGATCGGCAAGGATCCGCGTTCCGACATCGCCCTGATCCAGCTGAAAGACTTCAAGAACCTGACGGCGATCAAGATGGCGGACTCCGATCAGCTGCGCGTCGGCGATTACACCGTGGCGATCGGCAACCCGTACGGGCTGGGTGAAACCGCCACCTCGGGCATCGTGTCCGCCCTGGGGCGCAGCGGCCTGAACATCGAAAACTACGAAAACTTTATCCAGACCGATGCGGCAATCAACCGCGGCAACTCCGGCGGCGCGCTGGTTAACCTGAACGGCGAGCTGATCGGCATCAACACCGCGATCCTGGCGCCGGACGGCGGCAACATCGGCATCGGCTTCGCCATTCCGAGCAATATGGTGAAAAACCTGACGGCGCAAATGGTCGAGTATGGCCAGGTGAAACGCGGCGAGCTGGGCATCATGGGCACCGAGCTGAACTCGGAGCTGGCCAAGGCGATGAAGGTCGACGCGCAGCGCGGTGCTTTCGTCAGCCAGGTAATGCCGAAATCTTCCGCCGCGAAGGCGGGCATCAAGGCCGGTGACGTGATCGTCACCATGAACGGCAAGGCCATCTCCAGCTTCGCCTCGTTCCGGGCAGAGATCGGCACGTTGCCGGTCGGCAGCAAGATGTCGCTGGGCATTATCCGCGACGGCAAGCCGGTAACGATTGACGTCACGCTGGAGCAAAGCGCGCAGACCCAGGTGGCCTCGGGCAATATCTACACCGGCATTGAAGGCGCCGAGCTGAGCAATACCCAGGTCGGCAACGTGAAAGGCGTCAAGGTCGACAGCGTGAAAGCCGGCAGCGCCGCCGCGCGCATCGGCCTGAAAAAGGGCGACGTGATCCTGGGCGTGAACCAACAGCCGATCCAGAACCTGGGCGAGCTGCGTAAAATCCTCGACAGCAAACCGTCGGTGCTGGCGTTGAATATTCAGCGCGGCGATAGCCAGCTGTACCTGCTGGCGCAGTGATAAACGTCAGGCGCTAAAAGCAACAAAGGCACGCTACGGCGTGCCTTTTTGCATTATGGCAATGGCATGAGGATTCAGGCCGGTTGCGCCAGATGCGCGCGCGCCGCGTGGATCACCAGTTCAATCTCATCCAACAGCTCCAGCCACTCCGGCTCCAGCTCGTCGTTGGTGATGCCCTGGCGCAGCTGCCGCTCGAGGTAGAAACACAGCTGCTTGAGGCGCGGCACGCCGCTGTAGCTGCAGCTGCCGTGTAGCTTATGGACCAGGTCGAGGATCTCGTCGTCGTGTTGCCCCTCGAGCAGCGCCTGCACCCGTTCGCGCACCTGCGGCAGGAAATCGAGCAGCATTTGCAGCAGATCGCGCGCCAGATCCGGCTTATTGGCCGCCTGGCGCAGCGCCAGCGGCCAGTCGAGCGACAGCGGGGCATCGTCGGCGACGGCGCTTTCCACGTCGCCGCTGTGGTAGCGCGACAGCACGCGGGTCAGCATTTTCTCGTCGATCGGCTTGGCCAGGTAGTCGTCCATCCCCGCCTGCAGCAGATGCTCGCGTTCGCCGCTGGCGGCATGGGCAGTGACGGCGACGATCGGCGTGGAGTTGTGGTGCGGCAGTTGGCGGATCAGTTCGCTGGCGTGAATGCCGTCCATCTTCGGCATTTGAATGTCCATCAGGATCAGATCCAGCACGTTATTGCGCGCCAGCGCCAGCGCTTCCTCACCGCTTTCACACAGCAGCGTTTTCTCCACCTGTTCGCCCAGCAGCGTGCCGATCAGCTTCAGGTTGGCCGGGTTGTCGTCGACCGCCATCACCGTCAGCGGCAGACGTTTACGCTCAGGCGGGGCGGCGAGCCGATCGGGCGTCTCCATTCTCAGCAGCGGGAACAGACGCGTGCTGGTGATAGGCTTGATCAGGCAGCCGAGCGCGCCTTGTTGCTTAAGCAGCTCGGCGTCGATCTGCGCCTGGCACGGCAGCGCCAGAATGACCCGATCGGCCAGCTTCAGCGAGGCCAGCAATTTGTCCTGGTGCTGCGCCATGTTGTCGCGGAACGGGATCGGCACACCGGCCAGCAGGAAATCGTAATGGCCTGACGGCAGCTGGCCCAGCGTCGGTGAGTGGGTGATCACCAGCTGCGTGACGCTGAGCATGTTGAGCGTCGCCTGTGCCGCCGTCGGGTTGGATTCGATATAGGCGAGCGTTTTGCCGTTCAGATCCGGCAGGTTCGGCGCCAGCGACAGCATGCCCTCGTTCAGATCCAGCGTGATGTGGAACCAAAAGGTCGAGCCGCGATTCAGCTGGCTGTGGAAGCAGATATCGCCGCCCATCTCCTTCACCAGCTTTTGCGTGATCACCAACCCCAGCCCGGTGCCGCCGTGGCGGCGGGAGATGCTGGCGTCCGCCTGACGGAACGCCTGGAACAGCTGCGACTGCTGGCGTTCGGAGATGCCGATGCCGGTGTCGTGGATCTGCACTTCCACTTCCACCCGGCGATCCAACTGTTTGCGCAGTTCGACGCGAATATCGATATTGCCGGTTTCGGTGAACTTGATGGCGTTGCCCAGCAGGTTGGTGATGATTTGCTGCAGGCGCAGCGAGTCGCCGATCACCTGCTCCGGCACGTCGTTGTGCACATCCAGCGTTAGCTCCAGCCCCTTGTCGTGGGCGCTGGGCGCCAGCAACACCACCACTTCGTCCAGCGTTTCGCGCAGGGCGAACGGAATATGCTCCAGCACCAGTTTGCCGGCCTCCAGCTTGGAGAAGTCCAGCACGTCGTTGATGATGGTCAGCAGGTTGTTGGCCGAGCGTTCGATGGTCTGCAAATAGTCGGTCTGGGTCGCGCTCAGATCGGTTTTCAGCATCTGGCGGGTAAAACCGATCACGCCGTTGAGCGGGGTACGCAGCTCGTGCGACATGTTGGCCAGGAATTCGGACTTGATGCGCGCCGCCTCCTGCGCGCGTTTTTTCGCCAGATCAAGTTCGACGTTCTGGATCTCCATCTGCTCCAGCGTTTCACGCAGGTCAGACGTGGCCTGATCGATGTTCTGCTGCATCTCTTCGTGATAGGCGGTGAGCGACATCGCCATCGAGTTGATGCCGTTCTTCAGCATGTGCAGCTCGCCGAGCATGTAGCCCTCCACGCGGCTGTCGAGCTGGCCGCGACGGATGCGATCGACGGTGTTCACCATGTTGCGGATCGGACCGGTCACGTCGCGCATCAGGCGGTAAGCGAACAGGATGGCGATGCACATGCACAGCAGCAGCAGCAGGGTGGAGACGAACACCTCTTTATACTGCTGCAGCCGCACCGACTGCAGATCCAGCTCGATCGCCACATAGCCCAGGTTGTTGTCGGGGTGGCTGCCGCCGTCGGCGGTTTCATCCGGATACTGATTTTCCGACAGGATCGGCGTGCGCAGGATCAGCGAATCGCCGCGCCGGGTGAGCATCAGTTCGGTGGGCAACGGCACGCCTTTCGGCAACTGCAGCTGAGCGAAGTTGTGGTGATAATTGGAGGTGACGAACAGGTTGTTCTGCGCATCGAACACGGTGATCGAACGCACGATGTCCGAATGGCGGCGGTGCAGCAGGCTGACCAGTTGCCTGACCGATTCGCGGCTGCGGAACGTCATGCCGTACTCGCTGGCTACCGCCAGCGGCTCGATGATGCTGGCGCCGGCGTCGACCAATTGCTCCTGCAGCTCGTTATAGCGGTGCACCACGAAGAAGGTGCTGAGCAGCAAACCAATCAGCAAGGTCGGGGCCAGAATCAGGATCATCATGCGCGCACGCAGGCTGTATTTGGTCATGGGATTCCAATGTGGGAGAATTGACAGCTGACACTAGCTTAATGAACCAGCACACAATCGACAAATATGGCGCAATTCTACTCTCCCAAACGCCGCGTGACGACCCGGCAGAGCTCACAAATCTTCACCGTGACGGTGAGCGATCTCGATCCTTTCGGCCAGGGCGTGGCGCGCCACGACGGCAAAGCGGTGTTCGTGCCGGGCGTATTGCCGGGCGAGCAGGCGGAAATCCAGCTGACCGAAGACAAGCGCCAGTTCGCCAAAGGCAAGCTCAAGCGCCTGCTGAGCCGCAGCCCGCAGCGGGTGGAGCCGCGCTGCCCGCATTTCGGCGTGTGCGGCGGCTGCCAGCAGCAACATGCGGATGAGGCGCTGCAACAGCAGAGCAAGGCGGCGGCGCTGGTGCGCATGATCGCCCGCGAAACCGGGGTGACCCCGCAACAGGAACCGGTGATCGCCGGCCCGGAATACGGCTATCGCCGCCGCGCCCGCCTGAGCCTGGCGTGGCAGCCGAAGCTGCAGCGCCTGATGATGGGGTTTCGCCAGGCGGCCTCCAGCGAGCTGGTGGCGGTGGAGCACTGCCCGGTGCTGCGGCCGGAGCTGGAGCAGCTGCTGGCGCCGGTGCGCGCCTGCCTGAGCGGGTTGCAGGCGGTGCGGCGGCTGGGGCATGTGGAGCTGGTGCTGGCGGATAACGGCCCGCTGCTGGTGCTGCGCCATCTCGATGCCCTGAAAGAGGCGGATCGCCAGGCGCTGTTGGCGTTTGGCGAGCGGGAAAAGGTCGCCGTTTATCTGGCGCCGGACAGCGATCGGGTGGAAAAACTGTGCGGTGAAACGCCGTATTATCAGGTTGACGGGCTACGCTTAGACTTCAGTCCGCGCGACTTTATTCAGGTCAATGACGCCGTAAACCAACAAATGGTGGCGCAGGCCCTTGAATGGCTCGACATTCAACCCAATGATCGGGTGCTGGACCTGTTCTGCGGCATGGGGAATTTCACCCTGCCGCTGGCGCGCCGCGCCGCTGAGGTGGTGGGCATCGAAGGTGTTGCCACGCTGGTAGCGAATGGGCAATATAATGCACATAAGAATAAGCTGAATAATGCGTCGTTCTTCCATGAGAATCTGGAGGACGACGTTGAGCGGCAACCTTGGGCAGCACAAGGGTTTGATAAGGTGATGCTGGATCCCGCCCGCGCCGGTGCGGCCGGGGTGATGTCACACATTGTAAAACTGGCGCCGGCGCGGGTGGTGTATGTTTCCTGTAACCCCACCACGCTGGCTCGCGACAGCAAAGTGCTGTTGAACGCCGGTTATCGTCTTGCGCGCGTGCGGATGTTGGATATGTTTCCGCACACGGGGCATCTTGAATCAATGGCGCTGTTTATCAACGAGCGCGCGCCAGAGGTCGCTGCAAAGTAGGGAGAAGTTATGGTTGCGGTAAGAAGTGCACATCTGAATACGGCGGGTGAGTTCGCTCTCGATGAGTGGATCGCCGGCTTGGGGCTACCCAACCCGCAGTCATGTGAGCGATTGGCCGCAACCTGGCGTTATTGTGAGCAGCAGACCCAAAACCATCCCGACGCCTCGCTGCTGTTGTGGCGCGGCCTGGAGATGGTGGAAATCCTCTCGACGCTGAGCATGGACAATGACAGCATGCGCGCCGCGCTGCTGTTCCCGCTGGTGGATGCAGACATCGTGCAGGAAGAGGTCCTGACGGAAACGTTCGGCAAGGGCATCGTCGCCTTGGTGCATGGCGTGCGGGACATGGACGCTATTCGCCAACTGAAAGCCACCCAAAACGACTCAATGGCCTCCGAACAGGTCGACAACGTGCGCCGCATGCTGCTGGCGATGGTGGAGGATTTCCGCTGCGTCGTCATCAAGCTGGCGGAGCGCATCGCCCACCTGCGCGAGGTGAAAGACGCGCCGGAAGACGAACGCGTGTTGGCGGCGAAAGAGTGTTCCAACATCTATGCGCCGTTGGCTAACCGGCTCGGCATCGGCCAGTTGAAGTGGGAGCTGGAGGATTTCTGCTTCCGCTACCTGCACCCGGAAGAATACAAGCGCATCGCCAAGCTGCTGCATGAGCGCCGCATCGATCGCGAACAGTTCATCGACGATTTCGTCGCCGGGCTGCGCGACGAGATGGCCAAAGAAGGCATTCGGGTGGAGATCTACGGCCGGCCGAAACACATCTACAGCATCTGGCGCAAGATGCAGAAAAAGCACCTGGCGTTCGACGAACTGTTCGACGTGCGCGCGGTGCGCATCGTGGCGGAGCGCCTGCAGGATTGCTATGCGGCATTGGGCATCGTGCATACCCACTTCCGCCATCTGCCGGATGAGTTCGACGACTACGTCGCCAACCCCAAACCCAACGGCTACCAGTCGATCCACACCGTGGTGCTGGGGCCGCGCGGCAAAACCGTCGAGATTCAGATCCGCACCCGGCAAATGCACGAAGACGCCGAACTGGGGGTGGCCGCGCACTGGAAGTACAAAGAGGGCGCGGGGGTTACCGTGCGCTCCGGCTATGAAGAGCGCATCGCCTGGCTGCGTAAGCTGATCGCCTGGCAGGAAGAGATGGCGGACTCCGGCGAGATGCTCGACGAAGTGCGCAGCCAGGTGTTCGACGATCGAGTCTATGTATTTACCCCGAAAGGCGACGTGGTCGATCTGCCGGCCGGCTCCACGCCGCTCGATTTCGCCTACCACATTCACAGCGACGTTGGTCACCGCTGCATCGGCGCCAAGATCGGCGGCCGCATCGTGCCGTTTACCTATCAGCTGAAGATGGGCGATCAGATTGAGATCATCACCCAGAAACAGCCGAACCCGAGCCGCGACTGGCTGAACCCGAACCTGGGCTACGTGACCACCAGCCGCGGGCGCTCGAAGATCCACAACTGGTTCCGCAAGCAGGATCGCGACAAGAACATTCTTGCCGGCCGCCAGATGTTGGACAACGAATTGGAACACCTCGGCATCAGCCTGAAAGAGGCCGAGAAGCTGCTGATCCCGCGCTACAACATGAACTCGCTGGACGAGGTGCTGGCGGCGATCGGCGGCGGGGACATTCGCCTGAACCAGATGGTGAATTACCTGCAGGGCAAGTTCAACAAGCCGAGCGCCGAAGAGCAGGATCGCGAGGCGCTGCGCCAGCTGGTGCAGCAGAAAGCGCCGCCGCCGGCCCGCAACAAGGATAACGGCCGCGTGGTGGTGGAGGGCGTGGGCAACCTGATGCACCACATCGCCCGCTGCTGCCAACCGATCCCGGGCGACGACATCGTCGGCTTTATCACCCAGGGGCGCGGCATCTCGATCCACCGTGCGGACTGCGATCAGCTGGCCGATTTGCAATCGCATGCGCCGGAGCGCATCGTCGATGCGGTGTGGGGCGAAAGCTACTCCAGCGGTTATTCGCTGGTGGTGCGCGTGATGGCCAACGATCGCAGCGGGCTGCTGCGCGATATCACCACCATTCTGGCCAACGAAAAGGTCAACGTGCTGGGCGTCGCCAGCCGCAGCGATACCAAGAAGCAGTTGGCCACCATCGATATGGACATCGAAATTTATAACCAGCAGGTGCTGGGCCGGGTGCTGGCGAAGCTGAACCAGCTGCCGGACGTGATAGACGCCAAGCGTCTGCACGGCAACTAACTCCTGCGCCTTTCGGGCCGCATCCGAGGTCGATGCGGCCCGAACTCCATCAGTTCCGGCGGACATGTCCGTGCGCCCCCATTTTCTCAGAGATTTTTTATGACCCAATCCACTCCGCTGCAGCGCCTGCTGAACATCATGAAAACGCTGCGCGACCCGCAGAACGGTTGCTCATGGGACCGTAAGCAAACCTTCGCCACCATCGCGCCCTACACGCTGGAAGAGACTTACGAAGTGCTGGACGCCATCGAACGGCAGGACTACGCCGATCTGCGCGACGAACTGGGCGACTTGCTGTTCCAGGTGGTGTTCTACGCCCAGATGGGGCAGGAACAGGGGCTGTTCGATTTTGATGAGGTGTGCACCGCCATCAGCGACAAGCTGGAGCGCCGTCATCCGCACATCTTCGGCGACGCTGAGGGCGGAGACAGCGAAGCCGTGGCGGCGCGCTGGGAGCAGCTCAAGGCCGGCGAGCGCGCCGAAAAAGCGCTGCACTCGGTGCTGGACGACATTCCGCAGGCGTTGCCGGCGTTGATGAAGGCGCACAAGATCCAAAAACGCTGCGCCTCGGTCGGCTTCGACTGGAACACGCTGGGCCCGGTGCTGGACAAAGTGTATGAAGAGATCGACGAAGTGATGCACGAAGCCCGCCAGGCGGTGGTCGATGAGAGCAAGCTGGAAGAGGAGATCGGCGATCTGCTGTTCGCCACGGTGAACCTCTCGCGCCATTTGGGCCACAAGGCCGAGAACGCATTGCAGGCGGCCAACCGCAAGTTCGAACGCCGCTTCCGCGAGGTGGAGGCGATCGTCAAGCAACGCGGGCTGCTGCTTGAAGATGCCACGCTGGAGCAGATGGAAGACGCCTGGCAACAGGTGAAACGCCAGGAAAGTTGAATCGCTGCAACGACAATGTTGAATGTTGATCACAAACAAGGTTCACTCAGGCTGAAACGGTTAAGCTTACGGTCAGGTCACAGGCGCAGGGCTGCCGTCGGCAGCAAAAGGCCAACAAACTGAAATCTAAGGTGTTTTATCGTTCGAGAGGGGCGGTAAAAAGAAATTTTCTCCGCTAACTCTTTGTATTTCCTGGAGGGTTTTGGGCGCGCCGGCGGAGTAAACCCTGATGAACACGGGAGGGCGGCCGAGATGATGGACAGCAAAACGATCGTTTGTAGGTCAGGAGAGGTTCGGGTATACTACTTTCCCGTCCTGGTTCTTCCATCGTCTTTAAACCTAAACTCTCAGGTTCAGCATGACAACTAATTATATTTTTGTGACCGGCGGGGTCGTATCCTCTCTGGGTAAAGGCATTGCCGCAGCCTCTCTGGCGGCTATTCTTGAAGCCCGTGGCCTCAACGTTACCATCATGAAACTGGACCCGTACATCAACGTGGATCCGGGCACCATGAGCCCGATTCAGCATGGGGAAGTTTTCGTCACCGAAGACGGCGCAGAAACCGATCTGGATTTGGGTCACTACGAGCGCTTCATCCGCACCAAAATGTCGCGTCGCAACAACTTCACCACCGGCCGCATCTACTCCGACGTGCTGCGTAAAGAACGCCGCGGCGACTATCTGGGCGCGACCGTGCAGGTCATTCCGCACATCACCAACGCGATCAAAGAACGCATCATCGAAGGCGGCGAAGGCCACGATGTGGTGCTGGTGGAAATCGGCGGCACCGTCGGCGATATCGAATCGCTGCCGTTCCTCGAAGCCATCCGTCAGATGGCGGTGGAAGTGGGCCGCGAGCACACTCTGTACATGCACCTGACGCTGGTGCCGTACATGGCGGCGGCGGGCGAAGTGAAAACCAAGCCGACCCAGCATTCCGTAAAAGAGCTGCTTTCCATCGGTATTCAGCCTGATGTGCTGATTTGCCGTTCCGACCGCGCGGTTCCTGCTAACGAACGCGCTAAAATCGCGCTTTTCTGCAACGTGCCGGAAAAAGCGGTTATCTCTCTGAAAGACGTTGATTCTATTTATAAAATCCCAGGCCTATTGAAATCTCAGGGGCTGGACGATTATATTTGTAAACGATTCAGCCTGAACGCGCCGGAAGCCAACCTGGCCGAATGGGAACAGGTGATCTACGAAGAAGCCAATCCGGGCGGCGAAGTGACCATCGGTATGGTCGGCAAATACGTTGAGTTGCCGGACGCCTACAAGTCGGTGATCGAAGCGCTGAAGCACGGCGGGCTGAAAAACCGTCTGACCGTGAACATCAAGCTGATCGACTCGCAGGACGTGGAAACCCGCGGCGTGGAAGTGCTGAAAGGGCTGGACGCGATCCTGATCCCGGGCGGCTTCGGCTACCGCGGCGTGGAAGGCAAAGTGATGACCGCACGCTATGCGCGCGAGAACAACATTCCTTACCTGGGCATTTGCCTGGGCATGCAGGTGGCGTTGATGGAGTTCGCTCGCAACGTGGCGGGGATGGAGAACGCCAACTCCACCGAGTTTATGCCAGACTGTAAGTACCCGGTGGTGGCGTTGATCACCGAATGGCGCGATGAAGACGGCAACGTCGAAGTGCGCAGCGAAGAAAGCGATTTGGGCGGCACGATGCGCGTAGGTGGCCAACAGTGCAACCTGAGCGACAACAGCCTGGTGCGTCAGCTGTACGGCGAACCGACCATTGTCGAGCGTCATCGTCACCGTTACGAAGTTAACAACATGCTGTTGAAGCAGATCGAAGCCGCAGGGCTGCGTGTCGCCGGTCGTTCCGCCGACAACAAGCTGGTCGAGATCATTGAACTGCCGAATCACCCGTGGTTTGTGGCCTGTCAATTCCACCCGGAATTTACATCGACGCCGCGTGATGGGCATCCGCTGTTCGCCGGCTTCGTGAAAGCCGCAGGCGAGCATCAGAAGCGCCAGGTGAAATAAAATATTTGGTAGGCGGCGCGCGGTGAGAACCGCGCGCTGTTTGTCTGGAGTTTTAGTTTAACTTGTACTGAGGAAAACCTAATGTCCAAAATCGTTAAAGTCATCGGTCGTGAAATCATCGACTCCCGCGGTAACCCGACTGTTGAAGCCGAAGTTCATCTGGAAGGCGGTTTCGTCGGCCTGGCTGCTGCGCCGTCAGGTGCTTCTACCGGTTCCCGCGAAGCGCTGGAACTGCGTGACGGTGACAAGTCTCGTTTCCTGGGTAAAGGCGTACTGAAAGCCGTTGCTGCAGTAAACGGTCCGATTGCTCAGGCAGTACTGGGTAAAGATGCCAAAGACCAGGCGAACATCGACAAGATCATGATCGAGCTGGACGGCACTGAAAACAAATCCAACTTCGGCGCCAACGCCATTCTGGCGGTTTCCCTGGCAGCAGCGAAAGCGGCCGCAGCCTCTAAAGGCATGCCGCTGTACGAGCACATCGCTGAACTGAACGGCACCCCAGGCAAATTCTCCATGCCACTGCCGATGATGAACATCATCAACGGCGGCGAGCACGCTGACAACAACGTCGACATTCAGGAATTCATGATTCAGCCGGTTGGCGCGAAGACCCTGAAAGAAGCGGTGCGCATCGGTTCCGAAGTGTTCCACCACCTGGCGAAAGTTCTGAAAGCCAAAGGCATGAACACCGCCGTGGGCGACGAAGGCGGCTACGCGCCAAACCTGGGCTCCAACGCCGAAGCGCTGGCCGTTATCGCTGAAGCGGTAAAAGCGGCGGGCTACGAGCTGGGCAAAGACGTCACTCTGGCGATGGACTGCGCGGCTTCCGAATTCTACAAAGACGGTAAATACGTGCTGGCCGGCGAAGGCAACAAAGCCTTCACTTCCGAAGAGTTCACTCACTTCCTGGAAGAGCTGACCAAACAATACCCAATCGTGTCTATCGAAGACGGCCTGGATGAATCCGACTGGGCGGGCTTCGCTTACCAGACCAAAGTGCTGGGCGACAAAATCCAGCTGGTGGGCGACGATCTGTTCGTGACCAACACCAAGATCCTGAAAGAAGGCATCGAGAAAGGCATCGCTAACTCCATCCTGATCAAGTTCAACCAGATCGGTTCTCTGACCGAAACGCTGGCGGCTATCAAGATGGCGAAAGACGCCGGCTACACCGCGGTGATCTCTCACCGTTCCGGTGAAACCGAAGACGCAACCATCGCCGACCTGGCGGTAGGTACTGCAGCTGGCCAGATCAAAACCGGTTCCATGAGCCGTTCTGACCGCGTTGCCAAGTACAACCAACTGATCCGCATCGAAGAAGCGCTGGGTGACCGTGCGCCGTTCAACGGCCTGAAAGAAGTTAAAGGCCAGTAAGTTCGACCGATTCGGTTGCTAAATAAAAACCCGCCGCGGCGGGTTTTTTTATGGCTGACGTACCAATGTTAACCCTTTTTTATTTATTAACAATCGCTGCGTTTACCCTAATAAATTTATTGTGCAGTTTTCTTGCCGGTTTTTATATTCCGTTTTTATTTGCTTTATAATTATTCGTTACTAGACTGCCAATAAGGCGGCGTTATTTTTTTCTTGCCGTTAAATATCGCCATCATCGTAATGCGTTCTTTCATACTGCCGGGTTTCGGCTGGGGGAGGGCCTGATGCGACAGCGAGTCGTCATTGTCGGCGGTGGAACCGGCGGCACCATGCTAGCCAATCTGCTGGCCGTGAAATTGCACTGGGAAATTCTCAATAATAAAGTTGAATTATTAATGATTTCGGATTCGCCGCTGCATTATTACAAGCCGGCGTTTATGTATGTTGCATTCAATAATTTTTTCAAGCAGGAGCTCACGCGTTCACAGCGGAGTTTATTGCGGCCGGAAATACAGTTTGTCGTCGATAAAGCGGAATCTTTTGATTTAAAACAGCGGTATATCATTACGCAAAGCGGCAAGCATTATCCGTATGACTTCCTGGTTTTCGCCACCGGCTGCGTGCCCTGGCCGGAGCGCATCGAAGGATTGGCGCAGGCGGGCGATCATTTCTACCAGTATCAGGCCGCGCGGCGGTTGGCGCATAAGCTGGCGACGATCGAGAAAGGCCGCATTTTCATCACCGTGTCCTTCCCTGAAACGCCCAACGTGCCCCATCAGTGCGGCATTGCGCCGATCGAAACCACCCTGATGCTGGACGACTACCTGCGGCGGCGCGGCGTGCGCAAGGCGGTAGAGATTGTGTACACCTACCCGACCATTTCCCAACTGCTGCGCAACTGCCTGTTTTTACAGCGCCCGACCGGCGAAGCGCTGCCCGCCATTTTTGCCGCGCGCGACATTCGCCACCAGCGTGGGTTTACCCTCAGCCGGGTGGACGCTCAGCGCAACATCGCCTATTCCGCCGAGGGGGAAGAACAGCCGTTCGACATTCTGATGGCGACGCCGCCCATCCGTGCAGTGGAGGCGGTGCGCAATACCGGGTTGAGCGAGAGCCAAAACGGCGAAGGCTGGCTGCCGACCGATCATCAAACGCTGCAGGTCTACGGCCAGCAAGGGGTGTATGTCATAGGCGATACCGTGGATTTGCCGGTCAGCAAGGCCGGTGGCTCTTGTCATAATCAGGCGCCGGTCATTGCCGACAACATCGTGGCGGAAATGCGGCTGGGCCAAACCGTGAGCCATTACGACGGCAAGGTGCAGGCGGTCGCGCAAATGGGGCTGAATGCCGGCATGCCGCTGGTCTACGACTACCGTCACGACGTGCTGCCGACGCCCGCCACCAAGGCGGGCGGCATGCTGCGCAACGGGTTCAACCGCGGCCTTTACTGGGCCACGGTAAGGGGGCTGATATGACGGAAAGCACGGTGCACGCGGCTGACCTGCAATCATTGGCGGCGTTGCTCGAGAAACTGCAGCCGCTGCTGGCGGGCGGCCGGTTGGATAACGTGGTCGATCTGTTGTCGCTGCTGTCGGACGTGGTAGACATCGCCGACAACGCGCTGGTAGAGAAACTGGCCGGCGTCTTTGAAGGTTTGGTGACCATCGGTTGGGAAGGCGGAACGGCGCTGCAGATGGCGCACAGCGAGCTGCAATTGAATCCTCCGCCGGCCAGTTTTCGCGCGCTGTACGCCTTGCTGAAGCAGCCGGATACTCTGCTGGGGTTGACGCTGCTGCTGCGTACTTTACAAATCATCGGCCAGCGCACGCGAGACAGCGCATTGCCGCCGGCCCTTTCGGATGAATCAAAAAATTAAGCTTCACCCACTCAGGTAAGGAGTTGTGTTATGTCCGCTACAGCAGTTGGCCACGACTTTGCCACCCGGGCTATTCATTACGGCTACGATCCGCAGAGGTATCAGGGGGCACTGTCTCCGCCGGTGTTTATGAGCTCTACGTTTGCTTTTCCCACTGCAGAATACGGCGGCGCCTGCTTTGCCGGCACCGAGCCGGGGTACTTTTACTCGCGCATCGCCAATCCGACGTTAAACCTGCTCGAGCAACGCATCGCCAACCTGGAGGAGGGGGAGGCGGCGGTGGCGTTCGCTTCCGGCATGGGGGCGATCACCGCCTGTTGCTGGACGCTGCTCAGACCGGGCGATGAGCTGATTGTCGACGAAACCGTGTATGGTTGCACCTTCAGCTACTTTCATCATGGTCTGGCGCGCTTTGGCGTCAAGATAACCCACGTTGATCTGACCCGGCCGGAGCGGCTGGCGGCGGCCATTGGACCGCGTACCCGCCTGGTGTATTGCGAAACGCCGGCCAATCCCAATATGCGTTTGATCGATATCGCCGTCGTGGCGGAGATTGCCCATCGGCATCAGGCGCTGTTGCTGGTGGATAACACCTATTGCACGCCCTATCTGCAGCGGCCTTTGGCGTTAGGCGCCGATATCGTGGTGCACTCGGCGACCAAGTACCTCGGCGGACACGGCGATCTCCTGGCCGGAATAGCGGTGACGCGTCAGGCGTTGGCCGAGGCGATCCGTCTGGAGGGGTTAAAGGACATGACCGGGGCGGTACTGTCGGCGCAGGATGCCGCGCTGGTGCTGCGCGGGATGAAAACCCTGCCGCTGCGCATGGATCGTCATTGCGATAACGCGCAGCGCCTGGCGGAGATGTTGGCGGAGCATCCGGCGGTCGAGCGGGTATATTACCCCGGCCTGGCGAACTTCCCGCAGCATGCGTTGGCGCAGCGGCAAATGGCCCGCCCCGGCGGCATGCTGGCGTTTGAGCTGCGGGGCGGCCTGCGTGCGGGCATTCGTTTCCTCAACGCGCTGCAGCTCATCTTGCGGGCGGTCAGCCTGGGGGATTGCGAAAGCTTGGCGCAGCACCCGGCCAGCATGACGCACTCGGCCTACACGCCGGAAGAGCGGAAACGGCACCACATCAGCGAGGGGCTGGTGCGGTTGTCCGCCGGGCTGGAGGCGTTTGACGATCTGCAGGCGGATATCCTGCAGGCGTTGGCGCAGGCGCAATAAAAAACCCGCCGCAGCGGGTTTTAGCAGAAGCGAGCGTTACATCTGTTGCGTCGCCGCGGTCACCGGCGAACCGCCGCCTTTCTTGCGCACCCACAGCCAGTAAGCCACGGTGAGTAAAGCGATCCACACCAGCCCGACGTACAGCGCGATGCGGCTCTCTTCGAAATAGCCGAGCAGGCCGATGACGAACGCCATAAAGGCGGTCGCCAATGCCGGCGCCACCGGCCACCATGGCACCTGGAAGCTCAACTGACGCGTTTCTTCCGGCGACAGCGTGCGGCGCATGACGATCTGCGACAGCAGGATCATCAGCCACACCCAGACGGTGGCGAAGGTGGCGATCGAAGCGATGATCATGAAGACCTTCTCCGGGATCAGGTAGTTGAGCACCACCGCCAACAGCAGGGCGACCGACATCACCAGCACCGTCATCCACGGCACGCCGCTGGCGGTCAGTTTGGTGAAGCTGCGCGGCGCCTGGCCGTCCTGCGCCATGCCGTACATCATGCGGCCGGCGCCGAAGATATCGCTGTTGATGGCCGAAATGGCGGCGGTGATCACTACCACGTTCAGCACGTTGGCGGCGGAGCTGATGCCGAGGTTGCTGAAGATCTCAACGAACGGGCTGCCGTTCTGGCCGATGCTGTTCCACGGATAGATAGCCATCAGCACCGTCAGCGTCAGCACGTAAAACAGCAGGATGCGCACCGGCACGGCGTTGATCGCCTTCGGCAGCACTTTGGCGGGGTCTTTCGCCTCGCTGGCGGTGATGCCGATGATCTCGATGCCGCCGAAGGCGAACATCACCACCGCCAATGACGCGACCACGCCGCCGAAGCCGTTAGGCATAAAGCCGCCGTGTTGCCACAGGTTGCTGATGCCGGTGGCGTGCTGGGTTTGCCCGAAACCGAACAGCATCACCGCTGCACCGCCGACGATCATCGCCACGATGGCGGCGACCTTGACCAGCGACAGCCAGAACTCCAGCTCGCCGAAGACCTTGACGCTGCACAGGTTGAGCGCGCCGATAAACAGGATGATGCTGAGCACCCAAACCCACTGAGCGACGTCCGGGAACCACAGCCCCATATAGATGCCGAAGGCGGTGACGTCCGCCAGGGCGACGATCACCATTTCGAAGGTGTAGGTCCAGCCGGTGAGGAACCCGGCCAGCGGGCCGAGATAGTGGCTGGCGTAGTGGCCGAACGAGCCGGAAACCGGCTGATGCACCGCCATTTCACCCAGCGCGCGCATCACCATGAATACCGCCGCGCCGCCCACCAGATAGGCCAGCAGCACCGCCGGGCCGGCCAGTTGGATGGCGCCGGCGGAGCCGTAGAACAGGCCGGTGCCGATCGCCGAGCCGAGAGCCATGAAACGGATATGCCGCGCGTTTAGTCCGCGTCTGAGTTGTGTCGTTTCGTTACGCATGTTGTTTCCCGTTAAGTGTTTGCCGAACAGGCACGCGCTGCCCGCACCGGGTGGAACGCACCCGGCGGGGCAGAACAAACTGCGTGATTCAGTGTGTGATGATTATGCCTGGCTAGGCAGCAGCGCCGCAGGCAGCAGCGATGTCAGGTGACCGGCCGCCAAGAGTTGGCTGGCGGCTTCAATGTCGGGGGCGAAGAAACGATCCTTGTCGTAGAAACTGACATGCTCGCGCAGCAGACGGCGCGCCTGCTCCAGACCTTCCGAGGTCTTCAGGCCGTTGCGGAAATCCAGGCCCTGGCAGGCGGCCAGCCATTCGACCGCCAGAATGCCGCGCACGTTGTCCGCCATGCTCCACAGGCGGCGACCGGCGGCCGGCGCCATGGAGACGTGGTCTTCCTGGTTGGCGGAGGTCGGGATGCTGTCGACGCTCGACGGATGCGCCAGCGCTTTGTTTTCGCTGGCCAGCGCCGCGGCGGTGACCTGAGCGATCATGAAGCCGGAGTTCACGCCGCCGTTTTCCACCAGGAACGGCGGCAGTTGCGACATGTGTTTGTCCATCATCAGCGAGATGCGGCGTTCGGACAGCGAACCGATTTCGGCGAACGCCAGCGCCAGGTTATCGGCGGCCATCGCTACCGGTTCGGCATGGAAGTTGCCGCCGGACAGCACGTCATCCTGCTCGGCGAACACCAGCGGGTTATCGGAGACGGCGTTGGCTTCTATCTCCAGCACCTCGGCGGCCTGGCGGATCTGCGTCAGGCAGGCGCCCATCACCTGCGGCTGACAGCGCAGGGAGTAAGGATCCTGCACTTTTTCGCAGTTGCGGTGCGAGTCGGAGACTTCGCTGCGCGCACCGAGCAGGTGGCGGTAGGCGAGGGCGGCGTCGATCTGGCCGCGCTGGCCGCGCACCTCATGGATACGCGCATCGAACGGGCTGCGGGAGCCCAGCGCCGCTTCCACCGTCAGGCTGCCCGCCACGGTCGCGGCGGCGAACAGGTCTTCCGCGTCGAACAGGCCGCGCAGCGCGAAGGCGGCGGAGACCTGGGTGCCGTTCAGCAGCGCCAGGCCCTCTTTCGCTGCCAGCGTCAGCGGTTTCAGACCGGCCTTGGCCAGCGCTTCGGTCGCCGGCAGCCATTGGCCCTGATGGCGCGCCTGGCCTTCGCCCAGCAGCACCAGGCTCATGTGCGCCAGCGGCGCCAGGTCGCCGGAGGCGCCGACCGAGCCCTTCAGCGGGATATGCGGATAAACTTCGGCGTTGACCAGCGCGATCAGCGCCTGGATGACTTCCAGACGAATGCCGGAGAAGCCGCGCGACAGGCTGTTGATTTTCAGCACCATGATCAGGCGCACCAGATTGTCGTCGGTGGGCTCGCCCACGCCGGCGGCGTGTGACAGCACGATCGAACGCTGCAGGTTTTCCAAATCGTTGCGGGCGATGCGGGTCGAAGCCAGCAGGCCAAACCCGGTGTTGATGCCGTAAGTGGTGCGGTTTTCTTCAACGATGCGTTCCACGCAGGCCACGCTCTGCTGGATAGGGCCGTAGGCGTTGTCGTCCAGCGTCAGCGTCACCGGGTGTTGATACACGTCGCGTAGCTGGGCCAGCGTCAGTTTGCCTGGGCGAATAGTCAGCGCTTTCATGCTTTTTCTCCTTGGGTCGCGGCAACCATCGGCAGGTTCAGGCCTTGCTCACGGGCGCAGTCGATAGCGATATCGTAACCAGCGTCGGCGTGACGCATGACCCCGGTAGCCGGGTCATTGTGCAGGACGCGGGCGATGCGCTCGGCGGCTTCGTCGGTGCCGTCGCAGACGATCACCATGCCAGAGTGTTGGGAGAAGCCCATGCCGACGCCGCCGCCGTGGTGCAGGGAAACCCAGGTGGCGCCGCTGGCGGTATTCAGCAGTGCGTTCAGCAGCGGCCAGTCGGAAACGGCATCTGAGCCGTCTTTCATCGCTTCGGTTTCACGGTTCGGGCTGGAAACGGAGCCGGAATCCAGGTGGTCGCGGCCGATGACGATCGGGGCGGACAGTTCGCCGCGGCGCACCATCTCGTTGAACGCCAGGCCCAGCTTGGCGCGCTGGCCGAGGCCAACCCAGCAGATGCGCGCCGGCAGGCCCTGGAAGCTGATGCGCTCGCGCGCCATGTCCAGCCAGCGGTGCAGGTGCTCGTCATCCGGGATCAGCTCTTTCACCATGGCGTCGGTTTTGTAGATGTCCTGCGGATCGCCGGACAGCGCCGCCCAGCGGAACGGCCCGATGCCGCGGCAAAACAGTGGACGGATGTAGGCCGGCACGAAGCCCGGGAAGTCGAAGGCGTTGTCGACGCCGGTTTCTTTCGCCATCTGGCGAATGTTGTTGCCGTAGTCGAAGGTCGGCACGCCCATCTGCTGGAACGCCAGCATGGCTTTGACGTGATCGGCCATCGATTGCTTGGCGGCGGCGACCACTTTGGCCGGCTCGGTTTGCGCGCGCTGGCGATACTCTTCCCAGCTCCAGCCCTTCGGCAGGTAGCCGTTCAGCGGATCGTGGGCGCTGGTCTGGTCGGTGACCATGTCCGGGCGCACGCCGCGGCGCACCAGCTCAGGCAGGATTTCCGCCGCGTTGCCGCACAGAGCGATGGAGATGGCTTTGCCTTCTGAGGTGTATTTCTTGATGCGGGCCAGCGCGTCGTCCAGATCTTTGGCCTGCTCATCGACGTAGCGGGTTTTCAGACGGAAATCGATGCGGCTCTGCTGACATTCGATGTTCAGCGAGCAGGCGCCCGCCAGCGTCGCGGCCAGCGGCTGCGCGCCGCCCATGCCGCCCAGACCGGCGGTCAGCACCCAGCGCCCCTGCAAGCTGCCGTCGTAGTGCTGGCGGCCCGCTTCGACGAAGGTTTCATAGGTGCCCTGAACGATGCCCTGGCTGCCGATGTAGATCCAGCTGCCGGCGGTCATCTGGCCGTACATCGCCAGGCCTTTGGCGTCCAGCTCGTTGAAGTGTTCCCAGGTGGCCCAGTGCGGCACCAGGTTGGAGTTGGCGATCAGCACGCGCGGCGCGTTGCTGTGGGTTTTGAAGACGCCGACCGGTTTGCCGGACTGCACCAGCAGGGTTTCGTCTTCTTCCAGCGTTTTCAGGGTTTCGACGATCTTGTCGTAGCAATCCCAGTCGCGCGCGGCGCGGCCGATGCCGCCGTACACCACCAGCTCGTGTGGGTTCTCCGCAACTTCAGGATCGAGGTTGTTCATCAGCATGCGTAACGGCGCTTCGGTCAGCCAGCTTTTTGCGTTTAATTGTGTGCCGCGTGGCGCGCGTACATCGACATTGCGAACTTTGTTATTTGTAGTCACAGCATTTTCCTCAAACAGTATCGGTGCAGATTCCATGCCGCGGTGGGGATGAGTACCACGGCATAACAATGCGTAGGGCTTATTAACATATACTTGTATGTACAAGCATATGCAACACTGACCAGTTGCCGCTGAAAAGTGGCATAAGAAAAAGTTATTTTCTTTTTATATCAGGTTGATATGCGATTTTTTATCGCCGGTCTCAGGTACGGAAAGCCGGAGAAAAGTGAGCTGTTCGGCAAAAATGAATTAAAATTGACTCATTTTTGGGCGGCTAGTCACAATATTTTTACAGTCTGATTACAGTTGACGGCGGAGGATAAAAAAGCCCTATCACCGCAGGAAGAAAGCCCGCCGTGGGCGGGCTTGCAAGGGTCAGGCGGCCGGCTGCAGCGTCGGTTTGCGGCTCATCTTGCACACCGTGGCGATGGCGGCGATCAGCGCCGGCACGCACAGGAACATCAGGATGCTCTGCACTTCCCACTGCATGGCCAGCAGTTGGGCGCCCATCATGGTGCCGGCGACGCCGCCGAAGCGGCCGATGCCCTGCATCCAGGCGATGCCGGTGGCGCGGCTGTGGGTCGGGTAGAAGGTCGCCGCCAGCGTTTGCAGCCCGGACTGCGCGCCGTTCATGGTGACGCCCATCAGGAAGATGAAGGCGCCCAGCAGCACGATCTGTTTATCCTCGGTGGCCATCGCCACGATCAGCAGGGCGGTGACGACAAAGCCGCTCGAGACTACTTTGTGCGCATTCCAGCGGTCCATCAACCAGCCGGCCACCAGGATGCCCAGCGTGCCGCCGAAGGTGAACAGCGAGGTGAGCATCGCCGATTGCTTCAACTGATAGCCCAATCCCTGCATCAGGATTGGCATCCAGCTCAGCAACACGTAGTAGATCACCAGCCCCATAAAGTAGGTCAGCCACAGCATCAGCGTGCCGAGCAGGTAAGGGCGGCTGAACAGCAGGCCGACGCTGGTCTTGGTCTGCGCCAGCTTCTCTTCGTACAGATAAAAACGCGTCACGCCGTCGAGGTTTCGGCTGACGAAGCGCTGCGCGATGCGCTTGATCTTCGCCGCATCCTGGCCGCGGTTAACCATATATTTAACCGACTCCGGCAGCAGCAGGATCAGCAGGACAGTCAAGACCAGCGGCGCGATGGCACCGAGCAGCAGCACGCTGTGCCAGCCGTAGGTCGGGATCAGCCACGATGAAATGGCACCGCCGCCGGCCGCGCCCAGCGGAAAACCGCAGTACATGGTGTTGATCGCCAGCGAACGGCAGCGCTGCGGCGCGTATTCGGAGATCAAGGTAATGGCGTTGGGCATCGCCGCCCCCAACCCGAGGCCGGTGAGGAAGCGCCACAGCGTCAGGCTGTTGAGCGAACCGGCGTAGGCGGTGGCCAGGCTCGACAGGCCGAAGAACAGGCAGGAAAACACCAGCACGCGCTTGCGGCCGATGCGGTCGGAGATCGGCCCGGCGATCAGCGCGCCAAGCGACAGCCCCAGCAGCGCAGCGCTCAGCACCGGCCCCAGATCCTGCTTCACGATGCCCCAGTCTTTGGCGACCGAGGGGGCGATATAGCCCATGGCGGCGGTATCGAAACCGTCGATGGCGAGGATCAGAAATCCGAGAATGATCAGTGTCCAGTGAAACAGCGAAAACTTGCTGTCGTCGATGGCCTGTTGAATGTTTAACTCGCTGGTGGAATGAGTCATGGCACCCTCTAAACGCAGATGTAGTCGTGATGGATGGAACGTGGCCGAAACTGGCGCTCGGCTTGTGTTTGCTTGTATATACATCTGCGCGTCGGCGCTTTATGTCAAATATAATTATCTTATTTGTTAACTGCGTGTTGTTTTCTGTGGAGCAGGTTGCACCGCCGATGAAAGGCCAAAGACCGGTTAACAAATTAAATGAACGCCCTTGGCGGTGAGATATGCTGACGGCGGCGCGGAGGATAAAATTTAATACAATTTTGGCCGTTTGGTCGCCGGGCCGGAATCTGCGATAATCGCTTTTTACTTTTCCAGATTGAGAAACCGATGCAGTACCCGATCAACGAGATGTTCCAAACCTTGCAGGGCGAAGGCTTTTTCACCGGCGTTCCGGCCATTTTCATCCGCCTGCAGGGCTGCCCGGTAGGGTGCAGCTGGTGCGACACCAAACATACCTGGGAAAAGGACGCCCATCGGGAAGTCGACCTGCAACGGATCCTGGTCAAAACAGAAGAGAGCGACGCCTGGGGCAATGCCGGCGCCGAGCAGCTGTTGGCGGTGATGCGCCAACAAGGTTACACCGCGCGCCATGTGGTGATCACCGGCGGTGAACCCTGCATCTACGATCTGGCGCCGTTGACCGAGCTGTTCGAACAGCACGGCTACCGTTGCCAGATTGAAACCAGCGGCACCCACGAAATTCGCTGCTCCGCCAACACCTGGGTGACGGTTTCGCCCAAGGTGAATATGCGCGGCGGCATGAAGGTGCTGGATCAGGCGCTGCGGCGCGCCGACGAGGTGAAGCATCCGGTGGCGCGCGAGCGCGATATCGAGGCGCTGGATGCGCTGCTGGCGACGCTGCAGGACGATAAGGCACGGATTATTGCGCTGCAGCCGATCAGCCAGAAAGAAGAGGCGACCCGCCTGTGCATCGAAACCTGCATCGCGCGCAACTGGCGGCTGTCGATGCAGACCCACAAGTATCTGAACATCGCCTAAAATCAGGGCGCCTTTGGGCGCCCTTTCTTTTAACCTTTATATACGCATCCCGCAGTACAGGTCTCTTTCACCATCACCGCAGTCAGTTCCGGCAACTGGGGCTTGAGCTGCTGCCAAATCCAGGCGGCGAGCACTTCGCTGGTGGGATTTTCCAATCCTGGAATATCGTTCAGATAATGGTGATCCAGCCGCTCCCAGATCGGGGAAAACACAGCCTTGAGCTCGGCGAAATCCATCACCCAACCGGTGTGGGGGTCCACTTCACCGGTCACTTCCAGACGCACCATAAACGAATGCCCATGCAGACGGCCGCATTTGTGGCCCTCCGGTACGTGCGGCAAACGGTGTGCGGCTTCAAACTGAAAATCTTTAAACAGCGTGGTTGCCATTATTACGGCCTCATTGACTCAAAAACCGCCGCATAGTACCGGAAAGCGCGCCTGCTTGCCATTTATACCGTTATGGTCTACCGCCACGGCAAACGCACCCGGTTAACACTTTTTTTGTTTGGTGTTTGCGGCACCTATCGGCTGGGGTTATGAGCCGAAATGTTGAACGGTGAAAAAATGATGAAAAAAAGTGCTTTATTTTCATCTGGATAAAAAACTTTGTTTAACGGTTTAAGCGTTATCCCTTACCAGAAAAACAGCTTAGTCATTTTGGTTATGATTTATTGCTATCCCTTATTTAATCGTTGCTATTCTGCTCGGTAACCTTACAAACTCTCCTGATCTTTTCCGCACGCCCGACGCAGCGAAGAGACAGCGACTGGCACTGGCGCGCGCCTGGCAGGAAAGGCGCTAAGTATAGGAAATAAGTACAGCAATGACGACTCAGGCTCCTCCAACATCTTTGCTCCCGCTGACGCCCGAACAGCTGGCACGCCTGCAGGCGACGATCGGCGACTATTCGCCGACGCAGCTGGCGTGGCTGTCCGGTTATTTTTGGGGCATGGTCAATCAACAGCCAGGAGCCGTGGCCATTGCGCCCGCCGCCCCTGCCGCCGCCGGCATCACCATCATTTCCGCTTCGCAGACCGGCAATGCGCGCCGCCTGGCGGAGCAGCTGCGCGATGATTTGCTGGCCGCCAATCTGAACGCCACGCTGATCAGCGCCGGCGACTACAAATTCAAGCAGATAGCGCAAGAGCGCCTGCTGGTGATCGTCGCCTCCACGCAAGGGGAAGGTGAGCCGGCGGAAGAAGCGGTGGCGCTGCATAAATACCTGTTCTCGAAAAAGGCGCCGAAGCTGAGTGACACCGCGTTTGCGGTGTTCGGGCTGGGCGACACCTCTTATGAGAATTTCTGTCAGTCCGGTAAAGATTTCGACGCCAAGTTGGCCGAACTGGGCGCCGAGCGCCTGGTGGAGCGCGTGGATGCCGACGTGGAGTATCAGGAACTGGCCGCCGCCTGGCGCAAACAGGTGGTGTCGGTGCTGAAGGCGCGCGCGCCGGCGGAAAGCGCCGCGCCGGGCGCGTTGGCCAGCGGCGCGGTCGACCTGATCGACAGCAGCCCGTACAGCAAGGAACAACCGCTCACCGCCCAACTGGCGGTCAAGCAGAAAATTACCGGCCGCGCGTCCGATAAAGACGTGCGCCATATCGAGATCGATTTGGGCGATTCGGGCCTGCGCTACCAGCCTGGCGATGCGCTCGGCGTATGGTTCGACAACGATCCGGCGCTGGTGGACGAATTGGTGCAGCTATTGTGGCTGAAAGGCGACGAACCGGTCGAGGTGGAAGGGCAAACCCTGCCGCTGGCGCAGGCGCTGCGCAGCCATTTCGAACTGACGCAGAACACCACGCCGATCGTCGATAAATACGCCGCGCTGTCGCGCGACGAAAAGCTGATCGGTCTGTTGGCGGATAAAGCCGCGCTGCAGCAGTATGCGCACAACACGCCGATCGTCGACATGGTGCGCCAGGCGCCGGCGGATCTGAGCGCCGAACAGCTGGTCGGGCTGCTGCGTCCGCTGACGCCGCGCCTGTACTCCATCGCCTCTTCACAGGCGGAAAATGAGAACGAAGTGCACATCACCGTGGGCGTCGTGCGTTACGACATCGACGGGCGCGCTCGCAGCGGCGGCGCCTCCGGTTTCCTGGCGGATCGCCTGGAGGAGGACGGCGACGTGCGGGTGTTTATCGAGCACAACGACAACTTCCGTCTGCCGGCCAACCCGGAAACGCCGGTGATCATGATCGGCCCGGGCACCGGCATCGCGCCGTTCCGCGCCTTTATGCAGCAGCGCGACGCCGACGGCGCCGGCGGCAAAAACTGGCTGTTCTTCGGCAACCCGCACTTTACCGAAGATTTCCTGTACCAGGTTGAATGGCAGCGCTACGTGAAAGACGGCCTGCTGACCCGCATCGATCTGGCCTGGTCCCGCGACCAGCAACATAAAATATACGTACAAGACAAACTGCGCGAACAGGGCGCGGAAGTGTGGCGCTGGATTCAGGAAGGCGCGCACATTTACGTCTGCGGCGATGCCAATCGCATGGCGAAAGACGTGGAACACACATTACTGGAACTGGTGGCCGAGCACGGTGGCATGGATACCGAGCAGGCGGATGAATTTTTAAGTGAGCTGCGCCTTGAGCGCCGTTATCAGCGAGATGTTTACTGATGAGTGATAAACACCCCGGGCCTTTGGTGGTCGAAGGCAAACTGGCCGATGCGGAGCGCATGAAGAAGGAGAGCAACTTCCTGCGCGGCACCATCGCCGAAGATTTGAACGACGGCCTGACCGGCGGCTTCAACGGCGACAACTTCCTGCTGATCCGTTTTCACGGCATGTACCAGCAGGATGATCGTGACATTCGCGCCGAACGCGCCGAGCAGAAGCTGGAGCCGCGCCACGCCATGATGCTACGTTGCCGCCTGCCGGGCGGCGTCATCAGCCCGCAGCAGTGGCTGGGCATCGACAAGTTCGCGCAGGAGAGCACGCTGTACGGCAGCATTCGCATCACCAACCGCCAGACGTTCCAGTTTCACGGCATCCTGAAAGGCAACGTCAAACCGGTGCACCAGTTGCTGAACCGCCTGGGGCTGGACGCGCTGGCGACCGCCAACGACGTGAACCGCAACGTGCTGTGCACCTCCAACCCGGTGGAGTCCGAGCTGCATCAGGAAGCCTACGAGTGGGCGAAGAAGATCTCTGAACACCTGCTGCCGCGCACCCGCGCCTACGCAGAGGTGTGGCTGGATCAGGAAAAGGTGGCCACCACCGACGAAGAGCCGATTCTGGGGCCGACCTACCTGCCGCGCAAATTCAAAACCACGGTGGTGATCCCGCCGCAGAACGACGTCGATCTGCACGCCAACGACATGAACTTCGTGGCGATCGCCGAAAACGGCAAGCTGGTGGGCTTCAACCTGCTGGTGGGCGGCGGGCTGTCCATTGAGCACGGTAACAAGAAAACCTACGCGCGGCAGGCCAGCGAGTTCGGCTACATTCCGCTCGAGCATACGCTGGCGGTGGCGGAAGCGGTGGTCACCACGCAGCGCGACTGGGGCAACCGCACCGACCGCAAGAACGCCAAGACCAAATACACGCTGGAGCGCGTCGGCGTGGACGTTTTCCGCGCCGAAGTGGAAAAGCGCGCCGGCATCACCTTCGCGCCGATCCGCCCGTATGAATTCACCGGCCGTGGCGATCGCATCGGTTGGGTGAAGGGCATCGACGATCAGTGGCATCTGACGCTGTTTATCGAGAACGGCCGCCTGCTGGACTATCCGGGGCGCCCGCTGAAGACCGGCATGGCGGAGATCGCCAAGATCCATAAAGGCGACTTCCGTCTGACGGCGAACCAAAACGTGATCATCGCCGGCGTGCCGGAAAGCGAGAAGGCCAAGATCGACGCCTTGGCGCGCGATCATGGCCTGATCGACGACCAGATCAGCGAGCAACGCAAGAACTCGATGGCCTGTGTGTCGTTCCCGACTTGCCCGCTGGCGATGGCGGAGGCCGAGCGCTTCCTGCCGCAGTTCGTCACCAAGGTTGAGGAGATCATGCATCGGCACGGGATGGGCGACGAGCATATCGTGCTGCGCATCACCGGCTGCCCGAACGGCTGCGGCCGCGCGCTGCTGGCGGAGCTGGGGCTGGTGGGCAAGGCGGTCGGCCGCTATAACCTGCATTTGGGTGGCAACCGCGAAGGCACGCGCATTCCGCGCATGTACCGCGAAAACATCAACGAAGACGAGATCCTGAGCGAGATCGACCTGTTGGTGGGGCGCTGGGCGAAGGAGCGTAACGCCGGCGAAGGCTTCGGCGACTTCACCGTTCGCGCGGGCATCGTCAAACCGGTGCTGGATCCGGCGCGAGATTTTTGGGAGTGAGGCCGGGCGGCCCCTGGGCAGAGGGGCCGCACAGGTCATTTCAAGTATCAGGAGAGACAACATGGCTGAATTCGATCTGGCGGCGCTGAACGCGTTGCCCAAATCCGGGCAGGCGCTGGCATTGGCGGTGGTCAACGGCCAGCTGGAGAGCCTCAGCGCCGAACAGCGCGTTGCATGGGCGCTGGAGCATCTGCCCGGCGAGTTCGTACTCTCGTCCAGTTTCGGCATTCAGGCGGCGGTATGTCTGCACCTGGTGACGCGTATCCGGCCGGATATCCCGGTGATCCTGACCGACACCGGTTATCTGTTCCCGGAAACCTATCGCTTTATCGATCAACTGACCGACCAACTGAAGCTGAATCTGCAGGTGTTCCGCGCGGAGCAGTCTCCCGCCTGGCAAGAGGCGCGCTATGGCAAGCTGTGGGAGCAGGGCGTGGAAGGGATTGAAAAATACAACCAGATCAACAAGGTCGAGCCGATGAACCGCGCGCTGGAGACGCTGGGCGCGCAGAGCTGGTTCGCCGGCCTGCGGCGCGAACAGTCCGGCAGCCGCGCCAATCTGCCTGTGCTGGCGGTGCAGCGTGGGGTGTTCAAGATCCTGCCGATCATCGACTGGGACAACCGCAAGATTTACCAGTATCTGACCGAACACGGGCTGAGTTATCAC
The DNA here is from genome assembly GCF_051172315.1 of Serratia sp. B501. Lineage (NCBI taxonomy): Bacteria > Pseudomonadati > Pseudomonadota > Gammaproteobacteria > Enterobacterales > Yersiniaceae > Serratia > Serratia sp. B501. The sequence goes on along the minus strand of NZ_JBPIZB010000004.1, from coordinate 57,988 downwards.
CCGCTGTGGGAGCAGGGCTACCTGTCGGTAGGTGATACCCACACCACTCAAAAGTGGGAGCCGGGCATGAGCGAGGAAGAGACGCGCTTCTTTGGCCTGAAGCGCGAGTGCGGTCTGCACGAAGGCTAAACGACGAGAATGACATCACAGGGCTCAGCAATGCTGGGCCCTGTTTTTTTACGGGCTACTTTTTCTTTTGCGCTTTCGGCGGGTGCGCCTGCGCCAGCTCTTTGATCAAGGGCAGCAGGATCTGCACGCTGTCGCGGCTGCGTTTGTCGATCCGCCCCGGCAGGTAGCGATCCAGATATTGCAGGTTGTCGTACTGCGGGCGGTGCCAGGTGATGCCCTGCGGGAAGTGCGGGCTGACGGCGCGCTGCTGGTAACCGTCCTTGTCGCCCAGCGACCAGTTGGTGGCCTCCACTGACAATACCGGGATGCCTGCGGCGTCGAACACCTCTTGATCGGAACAGCAGCCGGTGCCTTGCGGATGCTGCGCGTTGCCTGGGTTGGTGGCGGCGGCGATGCCGTAGCGGTGGGCGATATCCAGCGCGCGATCGCGGGAGCGCTTCGCTATCTGCGGCGGCGTGTTGCGCCCGGCGTTGAAGTACAGACGATCGCCGGTGATCAGGCTGTCGAGGTTGATCACCAGCACGGTGTTGCTTTTCTCTTCCGCGCTCATGCGCTGCAGGTAGTTCTGCGCGCCCAGCGAACCGATCTCTTCAGCGCTGGTGGCGACGAAGCGCAGGCCGTAGGCGGTGGGGATATCCTTCAGGCGTTCCGCCAGCTCCAGCATTACGCCGATGCCGGAGGCGTTGTCGTCGACGCCCTGCAGCGTCAGGCCGCCGAGATTGTTATCCAGATCCTCGTCGCTCTGCGGCGTATAGGTGTCGAAGTGGGCGACGACCACGACCTGTTTCGGGCTGTTGCCGTTGCGGGCGGCGATCACCGAGCTGGCGGTGACGTTATTCCAGTTCTTCTTGCCGTCTTTGCTGGTGTAGAGATAGCGCGTATTGACGCTGCGAATATCGCTTTGGTAACCCATCTTGCCGAACTGCTGCTTGAGATAGTCGGCGGTGAGCAATTCTGCCGGGCTGCCCGCCATGCGGCCGGGGAAGTAAGTGGCGATGTGGCGGGTCTGTTCGGCGGCGAAACGGCCCATTGGCGCGTCTTTTACGGGCTGTGCGGCACAAACGCTGAAGACGCCGCCGAGTGCGAGGGCCAGCAGGCTGGTCTTCAGGTAAAAACGGGAAAACATACCGAAAAATCCTTCTTTGCTATCGGCGCTGCCGATCATTTTTCTTCGGCGCCCAGTATGAGACGACGGGCGGCATTACACAATTTCCCTGTCTCTTAATTTTCGCGCGAACGCGCAAATCGCCGTCGCGATGAGCATGGTTTGCCTCCTGCGCTGCGGCCTATATTCCATAAAGGAACTAATCATTCCTTTTCGTCATTTCAGAGGCTAAATCTCAGCCCGTATAGTCACACTATCTTTCTGTTATATGAAAAGGCTGTTGTGGACTATCTACCAATATTCGCCGACCTGAAACAACGTCCGGTGCTGGTCGTTGGCGGTGGTGACGTGGCGGCGCGCAAAGTCTCCCTGCTTCAACGCGCCGGGGCTGAAATACGGATAGTTGCGCAGTCGCTCTCACCGGAACTGGAACAACAACGTCAGCAAGGGCGGGTGCTCTGGCTGGGAAAAACCTTTGATCCGCAGCAGCTGGACGACGTGTTTCTGGCGATCGCCGCCACGGACGACAATGCGCTGAACGCCGCGGTGTTCGCCGAGGCGGATAAACGCCGGGTGCTGGCCAACGTGGTGGACGATCAGCCGCGCTGTTCGTTCATCTTCCCGTCGATCATCGATCGCTCGCCGCTGGTGGTGGCCGTATCGTCCAGCGGCCAGGCCCCGGTGCTGGCGCGGTTGCTGCGCGAAAAGCTGGAGGCGTTGCTGCCCGCCAGTTTGGGGCTGATGGCGCAGGTGGCGGGCCGCTGGCGTGGCCAGGTCAAACAGCGGTTGGCTTCGATCGGCGAACGTCGCCGTTTCTGGGAAAACACCTTCGGCGGCCGTTTCGCCACGCTGGTGGCCAACGGCCAGACGGCGCAGGCGGAACGCCAGCTGGAGCAGGATTTACACCGCTTCGCCGCAGGCGATGAGGGCACCCAGGGCGAGATAGCGTTGGTGGGCGCCGGGCCGGGCGACGTGGGGCTGTTGACCCTGCGCGGGCTGCAGGTGATGCAGCAGGCGGACGTGGTGCTGTATGACCATCTGGTCAGCGGCGAAATCCTCGATCTGGTGCGCCGCGACGCCGAGCGCATCTGCGTGGGCAAGCGCGCCGGCGCGCACTCGGTGATCCAGGAAGAGACCAATAGGCTGCTGGTGGAACTGGCGCAGCAGGGCAAGCGCGTGGTGCGCCTCAAGGGGGGCGATCCATTCATCTTCGGCCGCGGCGGCGAAGAGCTGCAGGTGGCCGCCGCCGCCGGCATTCCGTTCCAGGTGGTGCCGGGCGTCACGGCCGCCGCGGGGGCGACCGCCTACGCCGGCATTCCGCTGACGCACCGCGACCACGCGCAGAGCGTGACCTTTATCACCGGCCACTGCCGCCCCGACGGCGATGGCCTGGACTGGGCCGATCTGGCGCGGGCGCGGCAGACGCTGGCTATCTACATGGGCACCATGAAGGCGGCGGACATCAGCCAGCGCCTGATCGCCCACGGTCGCGACGCCGCGACGCCGGTGGCGGTGATCAGCCGCGGCACGCGCGCCGATCAGCAGGTGCAGATCGGCACGCTGGAACAACTGGAATATCTGGCCCAACGGGCGCCGTTGCCGGCGCTGCTGGTGATCGGCGAAGTGGTGGAACTGCACCACCAAATCGCCTGGTTCGGGCATCAATCGCAGACGGAAGGGGCCGCGCGCCCGGCCGTCGTGAATTTGGCATAGGCAAGGCTTTTAAGGACCTGTTATGGACGAAAAACGACTCACTCATTTGCGGCAATTGGAGGCGGAGAGTATCCATATCATCCGTGAAGTCGCCGCTGAATTCGCCAACCCGGTGATGCTGTATTCCATCGGCAAAGACTCTTCCGTGATGCTGCACCTGGCGCGTAAGGCGTTCTTCCCCGGCACGCTGCCATTCCCGCTGCTGCACGTCGATACCGGCTGGAAATTCCGCGAAATGTACGAATTCCGCGATCGCACCGCGAAGGAGTACGGCTTCGAGCTGCTGGTGCATAAAAACCCGGAAGGGGTGGCGATGGGCATCAACCCGTTCGTGCACGGCAGCGCCAAGCATACCGACATCATGAAAACCGAGGGCCTGAAGCAGGCGTTGAACAAGTACGGTTTCGACGCCGCCTTCGGCGGTGCGCGGCGCGACGAGGAGAAATCGCGCGCCAAAGAGCGCATCTATTCGTTCCGCGATCGCTTCCACCGCTGGGATCCGAAAAACCAGCGGCCGGAGCTGTGGCACAACTACAACGGCCAGATCAACAAAGGGGAGAGCATCCGCGTCTTCCCGCTGTCGAACTGGACCGAGCTGGATATCTGGCAGTATATCTTCCTGGAAAACATCGACATCGTGCCGCTGTATCTGGCGAAACCGCGCCCGGTGGTGGAGCGCGACGGCATGCTGATGATGGTGGACGACGATCGCATCGATCTGCAGCCGGGTGAAGTGATCAGCCAGCGCATGGTGCGTTTCCGCACCCTGGGGTGCTGGCCGCTGACCGGCGCGGTGGACTCGCAGGCGCAAACCCTGCCGGAGATCATCGAAGAAATGCTGGTCTCCACCACCAGTGAACGCCAGGGGCGGATGATCGATCGCGATCAGTCCGGCTCGATGGAGCTGAAAAAGCGTCAAGGGTATTTCTAAGGAGCCGCCGGATGAACAACGCAATTGCACAACAAATCGCTGACCAGGGCGGCGTCGAGTCCTATCTGCACGCGCAGCAGCACAAGAGCCTGCTGCGTTTTCTGACCTGCGGCAGCGTCGACGACGGCAAAAGCACCCTGATCGGCCGCCTGCTGCACGATACCCGCCAGATCTACGAGGATCAGCTGTCGACGCTGCACAGCGACAGCAAACGCATCGGCACCCAGGGCGAGAAGCTCGATCTGGCGCTGCTGGTGGACGGTCTGCAGGCCGAGCGCGAGCAGGGCATCACCATAGATGTGGCCTATCGCTACTTCTCGACCGAAAAACGCAAGTTTATCATCGCCGATACCCCGGGGCATGAGCAGTACACCCGCAACATGGCCACCGGCGCCTCCACCTGCGATCTGGCGATCCTGCTGATCGACGCGCGTAAAGGGGTGCTGGATCAGACTCGCCGCCACAGCTTTATCGCGACCCTGCTGGGCATTCGCCATCTGGTGGTCGCGGTAAACAAAATGGATCTGGTGGACTATCAGGAAGCGGTGTTCGAGCAGTTCAAACAGGATTACCTGACTTTCGCCCAGCAGCTGCCAGGCGATCTGGACATCAAGTTCGTGCCGCTGTCGGCGCTGGACGGCGACAACGTGGCGAGCGAAAGCGCCCATATGCCGTGGTACAGCGGCCCGACGCTGCTGGAAGTGCTGGAGAGCGTTGACGTGGTCAGCGAGCGAGAAAACCAGCCGCTGCGCTTCCCGGTGCAGTACGTCAACCGCCCGAACTTCGATTTTCGCGGCTATGCCGGCACGCTGTCCGCCGGCGTGGTGCGGGTGGGGCAACGCATCAAAGTGCTGCCTTCCGGCGTGGAGTCCAGCGTGGCGCGCATCGTGACCTTCGACGGCGATCTGCCAGAGGCGGTGCCGGGCGAAGCGATTACGCTGGTGCTGAAGGATGAAGTGGACATCAGCCGGGGCGATCTGCTGGTCGACGCCGGCGAAAGTCTGCAGGCGGCGCAGAGCGCGCTGGTGGACGTGGTATGGATGGCCGAGCAGCCGCTGGTGCCGGGCCAGAGCTACGACATCAAGATCGCCGGTAAAAAGACCCGCGCACGCGTGGAGAGCATCCGTCATCAGGTGGAGATCAATACGCTGGCGCAGCATCCGGCCGACACGTTGCCGCTCAACGGCATCGGATTGGTGGAGCTGACCTTCGACGAACCGCTGGTGCTGGACAGCTACCAGAGCAATCACGACACCGGCGGGCTGATCTTTATCGATCGCATGAGCAACGTGACGGTTGGCGCCGGGCTGGTGCGTGAAACGCTGCAGGCCGCATCGGCGGCGCGCGGCGAATTCAGCGCCTTCGAGCTGGAGCTGAATGCGCTGGTGCGCAAGCACTTCCCGCACTGGGGCGCGCGCGATCTGCTCGGTGGCCGATAAGGTGGCCGTTGAACTGAGGGCGACCGGGCCGGACGACGAAAATGTGGTTTGGCATCCGCACGCGGTGACGCGCGCGGATCGCGAAGCGCGCAACGGCCATCGCGGCGCGGTGCTGTGGTTTACCGGGCTGTCCGGCTCGGGCAAATCCACCGTCGCCGGCGCGCTGGAGCAGGCGCTGCATGGGCTCGGCGTCAGCACCTATCTGCTGGACGGCGATAACGTGCGCCACGGCCTGTGTCGCGATCTCGGCTTCTCCGACGAGGATCGGCGCGAGAACATTCGCCGGGTGGGGGAAGTGGCCAAGCTGATGGTGGACGCCGGGCTGGTGGTGCTGACCGCATTCATTTCGCCGCACCGCGCCGAACGGCAGATGGTGCGTGAGATGCTCGGCGACGATCGCTTTATCGAGGTGTTTGTCGATACGCCGTTGGCGATCTGCGAGGCGCGCGATCCGAAGGGATTGTATAAGAAAGCGCGCGCCGGCGAGCTGCGCAATTTCACCGGTATCGACGCGGTTTACGAGGCGCCGCAGCAGCCGGAAATCCACCTTGATGGCCAACAATTGGTAACAAATTTGATTGCGCAATTGTTAGACGTGTTGCGTGGTCAGGCTATTATCAAACCCTGAATTCAAAAAAAGCGTGTGGCGTTTTTCGCCATGCGCTTTTTACTCTAAGCCGCCGCAGAGCGAGCCGAATAACCAGGGATCACTATGCAAAATGTCACGCCTATCTTGATCGACTCCAAGCAGTCAAAACAGGAGAAAGAGGAGCCTTCTTATTCTTTCCTGGGCGGCGTCAGCGGCTTTGTTTTCTACTGGCTGGCGTTCGCGTTGCCGTTTTTGGTTTACGGTTCCAACACGCTGTTTTTCCTGCTTTATACCTGGCCATTCTTCCTGGCGCTAATGCCGCTGTCGGTGCTGATCGGCATCACCCTCAGCATGCTGCTGCGCGGCCGTCTGATCTTGACGCTGCTGCTGACCGGCGCCGTTGTGCTGTGCCTTTTCTGGCTGGTGTTCAGCTTCCTGACCGGGTGGTGAGAGAGTGGGCGCCGAGGCCGGCGCCCGCAGGATTGCAAAGCCGTGCCGAAGGTTACAAAACTTTGCTCAAAAATGCCTGAGTGCGCGGATTGGACGGGTGACTGAAGATCTGCTGCGGCTGCCCCTCTTCCTGAATGATCCCCTGATCGATAAACAGTACCCGGTCGGCCACCTCGCGGGCAAAGCCCATCTCATGCGTGACGACCACCATGGTCATGCCCTCATGGGCCAGCGATTTCATCACCGCCAACACTTCGCCCACCAGCTCCGGATCGAGCGCGGAGGTCGGTTCGTCGAACAGCATGATTTTCGGCTCCATCGCCAGCGCGCGGGCGATCGCTACCCGCTGCTGCTGGCCGCCGGACAGGCTGTTGGGATAGGCGTCGATTTTGTCGAGCAGGCCGACCTTGCGCAGCAGCTGTTCCGCTTGCGCGATGGCTTCGGCGCGCGGCAGTTTTTTCACGCTTACCGGCGCCATGATGATGTTTTCCAACACCGTCATGTGCGGGAACAGGTTAAAGCGTTGGAACACCATGCCCACGCTTTCACGCATCTTGTTCAGGTCGGTTTTCTGATCGTGGACGGCGAAGCCATTCACCTCTATCTCGCCGCCGGAGAGCGTTTCCAGCGCGTTGATGCAGCGCAGGAAGGTGCTTTTACCTGAGCCGGAGGGGCCGATGACGCACACCACTTCGTTGGCGGCGATCCGGCAGGAAATGCCGCGCAGCACGTGGCTTTCACCGAACTGTTTTTGCAGGTTATGTACGCGAATCACTTTTACCGAACCTCTTTTCCATGTGTTGCACCAGCAGCGAGAGCAGGAAGGTGATGACCCAATAGACCAGCGAAATGGTCAGGTAGGGCTCCCAATAGGTGGCGTAGGCGCCGGAGACGGTGCGGGCGGCATAGGCCAGATCCGCCAGGCCGATGGCGGAGGCCAGCGACGAATCCTTGACGATGGCGATGGCGTTGTTGCCCAGCGGCGGCAGCATGCGCCGGAAGGCTTGCGGCAAGATAACCTGTCGCATGGTCTTGCCGTAGCTCATGCCCAACGAGCGGGATGCTTCCATCTGGCCGCGGTCGATCGATTGGATCCCGGCGCGGAAGATCTCCGACACATAGGCGCCGGCGTTGAGCGTGATCGCCACCACGCAGGAGAGAAAGGCGCCGTAGTCGGCGCGCAGCGCGCGGGCGAAGTCGACGCTCATCAGGCCGCTGGTGACCAGCAGGCCGTCGCGCGGGTTGATGAACAGCGGCACCAGCGCAAAGTGCACCACCATGATCTGCACGAACAGCGGGGTGCCGCGAAAGGCGCTGATGTAGATACGTACCGGCCACTGAACGCCGTAATGCAGGATGGGTTTCCAGATGCCGTGCGGCGCCTGCGCCAAGCGCCCCAGACCGAGGATCAATCCCCAGGTGGTGCCCAGCAGCACGCAGATAATGGTGCATTTGATGGTCATCCAGGCGCCTTCCATAAACAGCGGCGCGTATTCCTGGATGATCTCCCAGCGGAAGTTCAAAGGGTATTCCTTCTTGGTATGCTGAAACGGTGGCGCGCCGACGGCCTTGCGGGCGCCGGCGGCAGGGCATTATTCCGCCGGCAGCGTCGGTACGTTGCTGTCGAACCAGGCTTGGTAGATCTTGGCGTAGGTGCCGTCGGCGATGATTTTCTTCAGGCCGGCGTTGATTTTGTTGCGCAGCTCATCGTTGCCTTTGGCGACGGCGATGCCGAAATACTGACGTTCGAACTTGGCGTCGGGCACCAGCTTGAAGGCTTTCTCAGGGTGGGTTTTGATATAGAACTTGGCCACGCCGACGTCGCCGACCGCCGCGCCGATGCCGTCTTCATACAGCTCTTGCAGCATCAGCGGGGTATTGTCGAAGCGTTTGATGGCGGTGCTGTTTTTGCCCAGTGCGTCGGACACCACGATGTCGCCGGTGCTGGAGTTCACCACGCCGACCTTCAGCGCTTTCAACGCGGCAATGGAGTCTACCTTCGAGTCTTGCGGCACCACGATGGCCTGCTCTGCCGGGAAGTAAGGCGCAGAAAAATCAACCATTTGTTTGCGTTTATCGGTGATGGTGATGCCGGAGATGATGATATCGCGATCGCCGGAATTCAGCGTGGCGAAGATCCCTTCCCACGGCGTATTGATCAGTTTTATTTGAAAACCTTCGGCCTTGGCTACGGCTTTGATTATGTCGATGTCGAAACCTTCCAGCTGCTTTTGGCTGTTTTCAAACTCGAACGGCCGATAGGTGCCGCCGGAGCCAACGACGTAGGTAGGTTCAGCCGCCAACGCGGCGGTGGAGAAGGTGGCGGCCAGGCAGGCGCCGATCAGAACTAAACGTTTTAACATCGCGATCCCCGATAATGAATGGTTATATATTGGAATTATTTATGCACTATGAGTGCATAAAAATAAGCTTCAATGAATGAAAGTGCAACCACTGCATGAGGATTATTCTTTCTATGGTGTTAAATATTCACTTCTTGCTTTGCCTTGGCGTAAGCGACGGGTCAGGATGCGATGGTGCAGTGATTCTTGCTGCATAATGGGGGAAGGGCAGTGTGTGTATCAGCGGAAAACGCGGCGCGCGCGCCGGACTAAAGCGGCTTTTTTTGCCGCTTTCGCAGCGGAATTAGGCGCTGAACACGGGAATCCTTCATCCGTATTCTGAATTTGGCGTTGAAATGCCGCTCTCAGTGTGGAGTCCAAAGAGAAGTTGTGGGATGATTGGTCGGTTTTTCAGGGGGCGGAGATGGGAAAACTTACGCTGCTATTGCTGGCATTGCTCGGTTGGTTACAGTATTCACTGTGGCTGGGCAAAAATGGTATTCACGATTACGTGCGGGTCAATGAAGACGTTGCGGTCCAACAGGGCAACAACGCGAAGTTGAAAGCGCGTAACGATCAGCTGTTTGCCGAAATCGATGATTTGAACGGCGGTCAGGAAGCGATCGAAGAGCGAGCGCGTAATGAGCTGGGCATGATCAAGCCCGGTGAGACTTTCTATCGTCTGGTTCCTGACCAATCCAGACGCAACGCGGCGTCTTCCTCGCAAAATAACGCACAAAAATAACGCATGAATCACTCCGCAGGCACCTTTCCCTCGGTGATTGCCGTCCTGCCCGCTGCCGGTATCGGCAGCCGCATGCAGGCGGAATGCCCGAAGCAATATTTAACCATCGGCCGGCACAGCATCGTCGAACACGCTATCCATGCCCTGTTGCGTCACCCGCGCATTGAACGGGTGATCGTGGCGATCGGCCCGGAAGATCGTCAGTTCGAACGGCTGCCCATCGCTCAGGATCCGCGGGTGATCGTCACCGAGGGCGGCAAACAGCGCGCCGATTCGGTGATGGCGGGGCTGAAACTGGCGGGTGATGCGGACTGGGTGCTGGTACACGACGCTGCGCGCCCCTGTCTGCACGCCGACGATCTCGAGCGCCTGTTGGCGATCACCGCACACAGCAAGGTGGGCGGCATTCTCGCCGCGCCGGTGCGCGACACCATGAAGCGCGCCGAACCCGGCCGCGACACCATCGCCCACACCGTTGACCGGCAGGATCTGTGGCATGCGCTGACGCCGCAGCTGTTTCCGCTGCCGCTGCTCAAGCAGTGCCTGCAGCGCGCGCTGGATGAAGGCGCAAACGTCACCGACGAAGCCTCGGCGCTGGAGCATTGCGGTTATCATCCGCTGCTGATCGCCGGCCGGGCGGATAACATTAAAGTAACGCGGCCGGAGGATTTGGCGCTGGCGGCGTTCTATTTGACTCAGTTGGACAATTAAGGAGCGCACCATGCGTATCGGTCACGGTTTTGACGTACATAAATTCGGCGGCGAAGGCCCGTTGGTGATCGGCGGTGTTCGCATCCCTTACGACAAAGGCTTGTTGGCCCACTCCGACGGCGACGTTGCGCTGCACGCCGCGACCGACGCCTTGCTGGGCGCGGCGGCGCTGGGCGATATCGGCAAGCTGTTCCCCGATACCGATCCGGCCTTCAAGGGCGCGGACAGCCGCGAGCTGCTGCGCGAAGCCTGGAAGCGCATCCGCGCCAAAGGGTACCGCCTCGGCAACCTCGACATCACGATTATTGCCCAGGCGCCGAAAATGGCGCCGCACATCCCGCAGATGCGCGTCTTCCTGGCGGAAGATCTGCAGTGCCATATGGATGACGTCAACGTGAAGGCCACGACCACCGAGCAGCTCGGCTTCACCGGGCGCGGCGAGGGCATCGCCTGCGAAGCGGTCGCCTTGCTGATCAAGGAATAACCGCATGGATATGGCGAATCTGACCTGGCTGCATGGCCAGCCGCAGAGCACCGGGGTGTTGAAAGCCAATCCGGAAGACTTCGTGGTGGTGGAAGACCTGGGCTTTGCGCCGGATGGCGAAGGCGAGCATGTGCTGGTGAACATCCGTAAAAACGGCTGCAATACCCAGTTCGTGGCCGACTATCTGGCGCGCTTCGCCGGTATTCACGCCCGTTCCGTCAGCTATGCCGGTTTGAAGGATCGCCACGCGGTGACCGAACAGTGGTTCTGCCTGCATATGCCGGGCAAAGACACGCCGGATTTCTCACAGTTTGCGCTGGAAGGCTGCGAGGTGCTCTCGTTCGCCCGCCACCTGCGCAAAATGCGCATCGGCAATCTGAAGGGCAACCACTTTACGCTGGTGCTGCGCCAGATTTCCGATCGTCAGGACGTTGAGCGCCGCCTGCAGGCTATCGCCGCGCAGGGCGTGCCAAACTATTTCGGCAGCCAACGCTTCGGCCGCGGCGGCAACAATCTGGTGATGGCACGCCGCTGGGCGAACGACGAAATCCGCGTTAAAGAGCGCAGCAAGCGCAGCTTCTACCTTTCCGCCAGCCGCAGTGCGCTGTTCAATCTGATAGCCGGCCGGCGCCTGGCCGACGGCCTGCAGCGCACCGTGCTGGAAGGGGATGCCCTGCAGTTGAGCGGCCGCGGTAGCTGGTTCGTCGCCAAAGCCGATGAGCTGGAGACGTTGCAACAGCGGCTGGATGCCGGCGAGCTGGCGATCACGGCCTCCTTGCCGGGCGACGGAGAGCCAGGCACCGCCGGCCAAGCCTTGGCTTTTGAACAACAATGCTTGGCGGAACAACCGGAATTGCTTACGCTTTTAAAGCGCGAGCGTGTCGAACCCGCTCGCCGGGCCCTGCTGTTGCAGCCGCAAAATTTGCAGTGGAACTGGTGGGATGACGTTACCGTGGAACTGCGCTTCTGGTTGCCGGCAGGCAGCTTTGCTACCAGCGTGGTTCGCGAAATCATGCAGCAGGATAACAGTGATGCGGATATTGCTGAGTAACGATGACGGCGTCAGCGCCCCGGGCATTCAGGTGCTGGCGGCGGCGCTGCGGGAGTTTGCCGAGGTGCAGGTCGTGGCGCCGGATCGTAACCGCAGCGGTTCTTCCAATGCCCTGACGCTGGAGTCGCCGCTGCGCACGCAAACGCTGGCCAACGGCGATATCGCGGTGCTGCAGGGGACGCCGACCGACTGCGTTTATCTTGGCGTCAACGCATTGATGCGCCCTGCGCCGGATATCGTGGTCTCCGGCATTAACGCCGGACCGAATTTAGGCGATGACGTCATCTATTCCGGCACCGTCGCGGCGGCGATGGAGGGCCGGCACCTGGGGCTGCCCGCGCTGGCGGTGTCGCTGAACGGTCACCAACACTACGCGACTGCAGCGGCCATTGCCTGCCGCATCTTGCGTGCGCTGCAGCGTGAACCGTTACGCACCGGAAAAATCCTGAATATCAACGTGCCGGATTTGCCGCTGGCGGAGATCAAAGGCCTGCGCGTCACTCGCTGTGGCAGCCGCCATCCCGCCGATAAGGTCTTCTGCCAGCAGGATCCGCGTGGACAAAATCTCTACTGGATCGGGCCGCCTGGTGATAAATTTGATGTCGGGCCGGATACCGACTTTGCGGCGGTGGAACAAGGCTATGTGGCGATCACGCCGCTACAGGTGGATCTGACCGCCTACGCGGCGCAGGAAGTCGTGAAAACATGGTTAACCAAGGCAGAGGTTAGCGGGGAATGGTGAACAAGCGTATGCAAACATTGCTGACGCAACTGCGTCAGCAAGGGATCCGGGACGAAAAGCTGCTACGAGCGATCGAAGCGGTGCCGCGCGAGCGTTTTGTTGACGAAGCGCTGGATCATAAAGCCTACGAAAACACTGCATTACCGATCGGTTCCGGCCAGACTATTTCTCAGCCTTATATGGTGGCGCGGATGACCGAGCTGCTGAATCTGAAGCCTACTTCACGGGTGCTTGAGATCGGCACCGGTTCCGGTTATCAAACCGCCATCCTGGCGCATCTGGTGCAACACGTTTGTTCCGTCGAGCGCATCAAGGGGCTGCAGTGGCAGGCCAAGCGCCGCCTGAAGCAGCTCGACCTTCATAATGTTTCCACTCGCCACGGCGACGGCTGGCAGGGCTGGGCGTCGCGCGGCCCGTTCGATGCGATCATCGTCACTGCCGCGCCGCCGGAGATCCCGCAGGCGCTGGTTGAGCAGTTGGACGACGGCGGCATTTTGGTGTTGCCGGTGGGCGAGCATGCCCAAACCCTCAAACGCATTCAGCGCCATGGCAACGATTTCGTGGTCGACGCGGTAGAGGCGGTGCGCTTTGTGCCGCTGGTGAAAGGCGAATTGGCCTAGCGATTGTCTGATTTTTCGACCGTCTGAAAAATCTGTTGCACTTTCATCACGTGCGGATAAGGTTTTCTCGTTCCAATCAGGCTAATTTTCACTAGAATTGGCCTTTCTACGTAGTTGTCTTATGGTGCGGTGACGCCAATGTGGTTAGCATTGGCGCGCGTTTTGATGCTCCGGCGGGAGATGACCTGGCGTTCAGGGATCGGCCGGCGGCGCCTTTACATCGCAGAAACTGGGAAGTGGCAAAAGCTCGGCTACGATGTAAAGGGTATTTTGGATATATCACTGATATTGCTGTCATGGGGGAAGCATGAGCACGGGAAGCCCAATGATTACGTTACGCCGGGTTGCGGTGTGTACGATGGTAAGTTTGTGGTTGGCGGGTTGTACAAACACGGCCTCGACGTCAGCCCCTATCAGCAGCGTGGGCGGCGGCGGCGCCGTTCCATCCGGCAATAATAATGGCGGAGCGCAGCAGGCCAGCCCAGAGGGCCGCATTGTCTATAACCGCAGTTATAACGCTATCCCTAAAGGGAGCTACAGCGGCGGCGACACCTATACGGTCAAGCGCGGTGATACGCTGTTTTACATCGCCTGGATCACCGGCAATGATTTCCGCGACCTGGCGCAGCGCAACAATATTCCCGAGCCTTACAGCCTGAATGTTGGCCAAACCATTCAACTTGGTAATGGTTCTGCCAATGGCGGCGGCGGTATGCTGGCGACGACTGACGCGACCAAAGGCGGTGTTCCGAAGCCACCTTCCAGCGCCCAGATCCAGACAGCAACGGTTGATTCTCAATCAACTAACGCGTATTCTGAAAACTCGGGTAAACAGAATGTAGGTAAGATGTTACCTGCAGCGGGCGCCGCAGCGGTTGGGACCGCGACTGCGCCTGTTACCGCACCGGAAGCCGCTCCACCAGTGAGCAGCACCGTCAGCAACAGCGCTCCGGTCAGTACCTGGAGATGGCCGACTGACGGCAAGATTATTGATAACTTTTCCTCATCAGAAGGTGGGAATAAGGGCGTCGATATCGCCGGTTCCCGTGGGCAGCCTATCTTCGCTACCGCCGATGGTCGCGTAGTGTATGCAGGCAACGCTTTACGGGGTTACGGTAATCTAATCATCATCAAACATAATGATGATTACCTGAGCGCCTACGCTCATAACGACACAATGCTGGTCCGGGAACAACAAGAAGTGAAGGCGGGTCAAAAAATAGCCACCATGGGTAGCTCCGGTACCAGTTCAGTACGTTTGCATTTTGAAATTCGTTACAAGGGGAAATCCGTAAACCCGCTGCGTTATCTTCCGCAGCGATAGATTGGGCAGAATACGCTGAGATTCTGCTCGCGGTATCACGGGTAGGAGCAGCATATGAGCCAAAATACGCTGAAAGTTAACGAGTTACATGATGATGCGGATTTCGACGAGAATGGAGCTGAGGCTGAGTCGTTTGATGAAAAAGCGCTGGTAGAAGAAGAGGCCAGTGAGAACGATTTAGCGGAAGAAGAGCTGTTGTCTCAAGGCGTTACGCAACGCGTATTGGATGCGACGCAGCTCTATCTGGGTGAGATCGGTTATTCACCTCTGTTGACCGCAGAGGAAGAGGTCTATTTTGCGCGGCGTGCTCTGCGCGGTGACGTGCCGTCCCGCCGTCGCATGATTGAAAGCAACCTGCGGCTGGTGGTGAAAATCGCCCGCCGCTACAGCAACCGCGGTCTGGCGCTGCTGGATCTTATCGAAGAGGGTAACCTTGGTCTGATCCGCGCGGTGGAAAAATTCGACCCGGAACGCGGTTTCCGTTTCTCCACTTACGCAACCTGGTGGATCCGTCAGACGATTGAACGGGCGATCATGAACCAAACCCGCACCATTCGTTTGCCTATCCATATCGTCAAAGAACTGAATGTTTATCTGCGCACCGCGCGCGAGCTTTCCCATAAACTGGATCATGAACCGAGCGCTGAAGAGATTGCCGAGCAACTCGACAAGCCGGTGGATGACGTCAGCCGCATGCTGCGCCTGAATGAGCGCATCACCTCGGTGGATACGCCGTTGGGCGGGGATTCGGAGAAAGCGCTGCTGGACATTCTGGCCGACGAGAAGGACAACGGGCCTGAAGACACCACGCAAGACGACGATATGAAGCAAAGCATCGTCAAATGGCTGTTCGAACTGAACGCCAAACAGCGTGAAGTGTTGGCGCGTCGTTTCGGCCTGCTGGGCTATGAAGCGGCGACGCTGGAAGACGTGGGCCGGGAGATTGGCCTGACGCGTGAACGCGTCCGTCAGATTCAGGTTGAAGGTCTGCGTCGCCTGCGTGAGATTCTGCAGATGCAGGGCCTGAGCATTGAGGCGCTGTTCCGCGAATAACGCCGGTTGTTGAATCGCATCAAATAAAAACGGTGAGCATGATGCTCACCGTTTTTTTATGCCCGCGTTTGGCGTCTGACTACACCATATTTTTCAGCCGGTAGATCCATTCCAGCGCCTGGCGCGGCGACAGGGAATCCGGATCCAGCGCCTCCAGGGCTTCTACTGCCGGCGAAGTCTCTTCCTGCAACAGCGTCATCTGGGTGGCATCAACGCTGCCCGACGCGGTGTGGCTGGAGATGGATTCCAGCTCGCGCAGCTTTTGGCGGGCGCGCTTGATGACGTCGCGCGGCACGCCGGCCAGCGCGGCGACCGCCAGGCCATAGCTTTTGCTGGCGGCACCGTCCTGCACGCTGTGCATAAAAGCGATGGTGTCGCCGTGCTCAAGCGCGTCCAGATGCACGTTGACCACGCCTTCCATTTTTTCCGGCAGCGTCGTCAGCTCGAAGTAGTGAGTGGCGAACAGTGTCATCGCTTTGATGCGGTTGGCCAGGTTCTCGGCGCAGGCCCAGGCCAGCGACAGGCCGTCGTAGGTGGAGGTGCCACGGCCGATTTCATCCATCAACACCAGGCTGTGCTCGGTGGCGTTGTGAAGAATATTGGCGGTTTCGGTCATCTCCACCATGAAGGTGGAACGGCCGGAAGCCAGATCGTCCGCCGCGCCGACGCGGGTGAAGATGCGATCCACCGGGCCGATGGTGGCTTTGGCAGCCGGAACGTAGCTGCCGATGTGCGCCATCAGCACAATCAGCGCCGTTTGCCGCATATAGGTGCTTTTACCGCCCATGTTAGGGCCGGTGATGATCAGCATGCGGCGCTGTGGCGACAGGGAGAGCGGGTTGGAGATAAACGGTTCGCTCAGCACCTGCTCCACCACCGGGTGGCGGCCTTCGGTAATGCGGATCCCCGGCTGGTCGCTCATGACCGGGCAGGCGTAGTTCAGGGTGTCGGCGCGCTCGGCCAGGTTGGCCAGCACGTCCAGCTCGGCCAGCGCGGCGGCGCTTTGCTGCAGTTCCGCCAGGTGCGGCAGCAGCAGATCGAACAGCTCGTCGTACAGGCTTTTCTCTATCGCCAGCGCTTTGCCCTTGGAGGTGAGTACCTTGTCTTCGTACTCTTTCAATTCCGGGATGATGTAGCGCTCGGCGTTTTTCAGCGTCTGGCGACGTACATAGTGGATCGGCACCAGGTGGCTCTGGCCGCGGCTCACCTGAATGTAGTAGCCGTGTACGCCGTTGAAGCCGACCTTGAGCGTATCCAGCCCCAGCTTTTCACGCTCGCGGATCTCCAGCCGATCGAGGTAGTCGCTGGCGCCGTCGGCCAGCGCGCGCCACTCGTCCAGCTCGCTGTTGTAACCGGGGGCGATCACGCCGCCGTCGCGCACCAGCACCGGCGGCGATTCAACGATCGCGCGTTCCAGCAGTTCGCGCAGCTCGTCGAACTGGCCTACCTGAGATAGCAGTTGCTGCACATGCGGCGTATCCACATCTTGCAGCACCGCGCGGATGTCCGGCAGTTGCTGGAAAGCATGACGCATGCGGGCCAGATCGCGCGGACGCGCAGTGCGCAGCGCCAGGCGCGCCAAAATTCGCTCCTGATCGCCCACCTGGCGCAGCGAAGGCTGCAGATCGGCGAACCGTTCCTGCAATGCGCCGATCGCCTGTTGGCGGGCGGTCAGCACCTTGATGTCTCGGGTCGGCATGTGCAGCCAGCGTTTCAGCATGCGGCTGCCCATCGGCGTGACTGTGCGATCGAGGATCGCCGCCAGCGTGTTGTCGCTGCCGCCGGACAGGCTCTGCGTCAGCTCCAGGTTGCGGCGGGTGGCGGCGTCCATGATGATGCCATCCTGCTGACGCTCCATGGTGATGCCGCGAATGTGCGGTAGTGAAGTGCGCTGGGTATCTTTCACGTACTGCAACAGACAGCCGGCGGCGCGCAGCGCCTGATGCGCCTGCTCGACGCCGAAGCCGGTCAAATCGCGGGTGCCGAACTGCAGGTTGAGTTGTTGGCGTGCGGTCTCCAGTTCGAATTCCCACAGCGGACGGCGGCGCAGGCCGTGGCGTTGTTCGATCAGCGCCATTTGTTCGAAGGTTTCCGGGTAGAGCAGCTCGGCCGGATTGGTGCGCTGCAGCTCGGCGGCCATGGTCTCTAGATCCTGCGGCTCGGCGACGCGGAAGCGGCCGGAGCTCACGTCCAGCGTGGCGTAACCGAAGCCGCGCGCATCCTGCCAGATCGCCGCCAGCAGGTTGTCCTGGCGCTCTTGCAGTAGCGCTTCGTCGGTGATGGTGCCGGGGGTGACGATGCGTACCACTTTGCGCTCGACCGGCCCTTTACTGGTGGCCGGATCGCCGATCTGTTCACAGATGGCGACGGATTCGCCGAGTTGAACCAGCTTGGCCAGGTAGTTCTCCACCGCGTGGTGCGGCACGCCGGCCATTGGGATCGGCTCGCCCGCCGAGGCGCCGCGTTTGGTCAGCGAGATATCCAGCAGTTGGGAAGCGCGCTTGGCGTCGTCGTAAAACAGCTCGTAGAAGTCGCCCATGCGGTAGAACAGCAGGATTTCAGGATGCTGGGCCTTGAGGCGCAGGTACTGCTGCATCATCGGCGTGTGCGAATCGAGTTTATCGGTGCTATTCATGCGATTATTTTTCCAATCCATTGAATGTAAAGGGAACTGTGATTTTCATTGTCGTCATTCGCTATCACATTGTTTCAGCAGGCGTCGCCCCACTCAGCGCTTGGCGGGCGGCGCAAATCAAATCATCAAAACGCCAAACGGCGCACTCAAACCTGAGGTTTGCACAGACGCTTATACTAGCCCAGCGGGCAATCGGCTGTCACAGGTAAAAATGGGAAGCGCTGCGCAAGGCGGGTTTGTAACGCGGTGAGATTGTTGTTCGCCTGCGGGCAACAACGCAAGTGTCGCCCGCTGAGGCGGCGTAGAGGTTATTGCGCGGCGGTGAGAGGCAAGGGCAGTTGATAGATGCGGAAGCTGTCGGGCACTTCGGTTTCATGGCCGGGCAGCAGGCGGTGGCGGATGCGCGACTCGCTGACGAAGGCGCAGCCTTGTGGGGTGATAGTCAGGTTGACCGGCGACTCCATGCCTTCGCGCAAGACCTCAATCCGATGCATGCCGGTCGCTTTTGGCAACGCGATCCGCAGGATCCGCCCTTGGCCGCTCTGGATCCCGTTCTCCAGCACGATCAATGCGCCGTCCGGCGCCAATCCCATTCCGTCCGGGTTTTCAATCAGGCGCGGCAGCTGCATTTCCGTCAGCTGCGGCTTTGGATCGTGATAGCTGAGAGTGTAAAGCTTACCGGTGCCGAAATTGGCGACAGCCATCAGCCGATCGTCGAGCAGCACGATCCCGGCCGCGCCCAGCCCGCTCGGAGCCGCCAACCGCGCATCCTGAAACAGCGTACTGAATGCCGCTTCGCCCGGCCGCAAGCGCAGGATGCCGCCGCCTCGGGTTTCTGTCACGTACACCGTACCGTCTGTGCCGAGCACGATATCGTTGCCCATTTCCCCCGTCGGCAGCGCCAGGCTGCGGTTGAGCGTGCCATCGGCGACGTTCAGCGCATAGATGCGGTTGGCGCGCGATTTGCCGCCGGAAAGGAAGTCCGGCGAATTGCCCCATAGCAACCCGCGCCGTTCGTCCAGCCGCAGCGCGTTTGAGGCGAACACCGTGTCAGCGCCAGGGAAAAAGGTTTCCCACGCTTTACCCGGCCGCTTGCGCAGCACGTTGCCGCTGGTGATCAGGCCGACATACAGCGTGCCGTCCGCCGCGCGGGCGATGCCGTTGGGATAAAGCGCGCCGGGCGGCAGCGTCATGCTGCTTTCGGCGCAGTGGGTATTGGCGGCGGCCTGCGCCGGAGTGGTCAGGGGGAGTGCGGCGGCGAGGGTGAACAACGCTGCTCGCGCGGTAAGCACATATGACATGTCTTCTCTCCTGGAATGACGGAAAAGGGGCTACCAGCGATCGGGGCGGGCAGCGTGCGCCATCGGCGCCTCCAGCGCGGCCACGTCTTGCGGCGATAAGCTGAGATTAAGCGCCGCCAGCGCATCCTGCAGATGGTGCGGCTTGGACATGCCCACCAGCGGCGACGCCACGCCGGGTTTGGCCAGCAGCCAGGCCAGCGCGATCTGCGCCGATGGAACGTCGCGCGCGGCCGCCACCTCCGCTACCGCTGCGACGGTGCGTTCCACTTCGTTTCTGCCGCCGTACCAACGGGGCGCCTGTTCGTCGGTGGCGGCGCGCAGCGTGCCGGCGTTGCCGGAACCGGCCAGCACGCCGCGGGCCAGCGGCGACCAGGGCGTCAGGCTGAGCCCCTCCTCCAGGCACAGCGGGATCAGCTCCTCTTCATCTTCACGCGTCACCAGGTTGTATTGGCTTTGCAGCGAAATAAACGGCGCCAGGCGGTGCTGACGTTGAAAGGCCAGCATTTTCATCAGGCGCCAGGCGTGCAGCGAGGAGGCGCCGAGATAGCGGATCTTGCCCGCCCGTACCAGGCCGTCGAGGGTATCGGCGGTTTCTTCGATCGGCGTTTCGGTGTCGAAGCGGTGCAGTACAAACAGATCGAGGTAATCCGTCCCCAACCGCTGCAAAGAGGCGTCGACGCTGTGCAGCAGGTGCTTGCGCGACAGCCCTCGGCTGTTCGGCTGCGCGTCCATCGGAAAGTAGGCCTTGGTGGCGATCACCACGTCTTCGCGGCGGGCGAACGCCTTCAGGGCGCGGCCGAGAATGCGCTCGCTTTCTCCGCTGGAGTAAATGTTGGCGGTATCGAAAAAATTGATGCCCGCTTCCAGCGCTTCGCGGATAAAGGGGCGCGCTTCATCTTCCTTCAGCACCCAGGGGCGCCAGGCCGGATCGCCATAGGTCATGCAGCCCAGGCAGAGACGAGACACTTTCAGGCCGCTGTCGCCAAGCCGAACGTAGTTCATGGCATCGTCTCCTCAGCGCATGCCGGCGATGGTGTAACCGCCGTCCACCAGCAGGCTTTGGCCGGTGATGAAGCGGGCCTCGTCCGTCGCCAACCACAGCGCCACATCGCCGATGTCTTCCGATTCGCCCAGGCGGCCGGCGGGCGTATGGGCGATAAAGGGCGCGAACGCCGCGCTGTCGGCCACGCTGCCGCGCGCCATCGGCGTGTCGATGATGCCGGGGTTGATGTTGTTGACGCGGATGCCCTGGCCGCTGTATTCGAGCGCCACCGCGCGGATCATCGCATCGAGCGCCCCTTTACTGGCGGAGTAGCTGGATGAGCCGGCCAGCGCGCCGTGGGTCAGCCAGGAGGAGGTGTTGATGATCACGCCGCCCGACCGCTGAGCCAGGAAGGTTTCAATCTCGTATTTCATCGCCAGCCAGACGCCTCTGAGGTTAATGGCAATCACCCGGTCAAAATCCTCGCTGCTCTGTTCGGTGATGGGGGCGAAGTTGCCGATGATGCCGGCGTTGTTGAAAGCGACGTCGAGCCGGCCGTAGTGGGCGGTCACCGCGGCGAGTAGCCGGCGGATATCGTCTTCTTGGGAGACGTCGGTCACGATGGGCAGGGCATCGCCGCCAGCCAGCGCGATATCGCGCGCCGTGGCTTCGATCTCCGCCGCGCGCCGGCCGGCCAGCGCCACGTTGGCGCCTTCGCGGGCATAGGCCAGCGCGGCGGCGCGGCCGATGCCGGTGCCGCCGCCGCTCACCAGTACGACTTTGCCCGCCAGACGGCGCGGCGTTTCATGGGTTGGAGCTGTAGCATTAATCATCGCATCAATACCTGGTAATGGGTTCGATCGCAATGCTATGTTGTTAGATGGTGGATAACTATCCGCTAAAAATTCATCTCACTATTAGATAATTTATATCAATAGCATGAAGAAACCCGAACTGTCCGGCCTGGCGGCCTTCGTGGCTATCGCCAGTGAACGCAGCTTCCGCCGCGCCGCCGTCCGATTGGGCGTGACGCCGCCGACGCTGACCCACACCCTGCGCGAACTTGAAGCGCAGGTGGGCATTCGCCTGCTGAACCGCACCACCCGCAACGTCTCGCCGACGGAGGCCGGAGAGCATCTGCTGGCGCAGCTGGTGCCGGCTTTTACCGACATCGACGCCGCGCTGGAGAGCCTGAATGCGTTTCGCGAAGGGCCACGCGGCCTGGTGCGTATCAACGCGCCGCGTTCGGCGATCGATCTCGCCATCGTGCCGCATCTGGGACGGCTGGCCAGCGAATACCCCGGCATTACGCTGGAAGTGGTGGCGGACGAGGGGTTCGCCAACATCGTCGAGCAGGGCTTTGACGCCGGCATCCGGCTCGGCGAGGATCTGCACAACGATATGCGCGCGGTGCGCCTGACGCCGGATCTGCGTTTTGCCATCGTCGCCACGCCGGATTACTTTCAACGGCACGGTGAACCGACGCATCCGCAGGATTTACTGCAGCATCGCTGCATCGGTTGGCGCAAGGCCTCTTCGGGCGAGCGCTACAAATGGGCTTTTCAGCAGGGGGAGCAGCGATTTTCCGTGGCGGTCAACAGCCCGTTGATACTCGATGACGGCAGGATGATGGTGCAGGCGGCGCTGGCGAACGTCGGCATCGCTTTTGCCATCGAGCAGGAGGTGGAAGAATATCTGGCGAGCGGGCGGCTGCGGCGGGTGCTGGCCGATTGGTGCGCGCCGTTTCCCGGTTTTTACCTCTATTACCCCAACCGCAGAAACCATTCCGTGGCGCTGGCCACGGTGATTGAGTTGCTGCGTCTGCCCACGTAATCCTCCTCACCAGCCATCGCGTTCGGATGGCAGCAGGCGAATCAAGCTTGAACTATTTTTATTCCCTCGCCGTTTGTTCAGACGCAAATAAACCCTTAAATTCCCAGCGAGTTCATAACTTGCTGTTTATAATTGTTATTTGATTATTTATTACGAATATTCTGAGTTTTTATCGGTTATTTGAGAGCCCGGTCACACTATTTTTTTGTGCGAAATGTGAAGAGGGTCAATCCATCAGGTCAATGAGAGACGGTTCTGTCTCCTTCTGGCTTACCGATCCTTTTTTCATGCTCCGTATACTGTCTGTAACCAGGGCAACGTGACGGAAATTTTCATAAGGAATGTGCGTGAAGCAATCGTGATTGCATCTGGCATACAAATAACACCGGGTTTTTTTGATTATCTGAGGTGCTTGGTATGGAAAAGAAAAAAATCTATCTGTTTTGTTCTGCCGGTATGTCCACTTCCCTGTTGGTATCAAAAATGAAGGCGCAGGCCGAAAAATATGAAGTGCCGGTGATCATCGCCGCCTATCCGGAAGCGCTGGCCGCGGAGAAGGGGGGGGAAGCGGATCTGATCCTGCTGGGGCCGCAGATCGCCTACACCCTGCCGGAAGTGCAGAAACAGTTGCCCAATAAACCTGTTGAAGTCATCGATCCGCTGCTGTACGGCAAGGTCGATGGGCTGGGCGTGCTGAAGGCCGCGGTGGCCGCCATCAAGAAAGCCAATCAATAACAGGAGGCCGCCGTGAATACCCTCATTGCCTCGCTCGAGAAGGTTATCCTGCCTTTCGCCGTAAAAATCGGTAAGCAGCCCCACGTCAACGCCATCAAAAACGGCTTTATCCGCCTGATGCCGCTGACCTTGACCGGGGCGATGTTCGTGTTGATCAACAACGTGTTCCTGAGCTTTGGCGAGGGATCGTTCTTCTATTCGCTGGGCGTGCGATTGGACGCCTCCACCATCGAGACGCTCAATAGCCTGAAGAGTATTGGCGGCAGCGTTTACAACGGTACGTTGGGGATCATGTCCCTGATGACGCCGTTCTTTATCAGCATGGCGCTGGCCGAAGAGCGCAAGGTCGATCCCCTGGCCTCGGCGTTGCTGGCGGTGGCGGCCTTCATGACCGTCACGCCGTTCAACGTCGGCGAGGCCTATGCGGTGGGCGCCAATTGGCTGGGCGGCGCCAACATCATTTCCGGTATGGTGATCGGGCTGGCGGTGGCTGAGATGTTTGCCTTCATCGTGCGGCGCAACTGGGTGATCAGCCTGCCGGACAGCGTGCCGGCTTCGGTGTCGCGCTCCTTCTCGGCGCTGATCCCCGGCTTCATCATCCTCTCCATCATGGGGCTGGTGGCGTTCGCGCTGGCGCACTGGGGCACTAACTTCCACCAGATCATCATGGACGGCATTTCGGCGCCGCTGGCCAAGATGGGCAGCGTGGTGGGCTGGGTATACGTGCTTTTCTCTTCGCTGCTGTGGTTCTTCGGGGTACACGGCTCCATGGCGCTGGCGGCGCTGGACAGCGGCATCATGACGCCTTTCGCGCTGGAAAACGTGGAGCTGTACAATAAATACGGTTCGGTCGAGGCGGCGGTGGCCGCCGGCAAAGAGTTCCACATGTGGGCGAAACCGTTCGTCGACTCTTATATTTACCTCGGCGGCACCGGTTCGACGCTGGGCCTGATAATCGCCATCTTCATCGCCTCGCGCCGCGAAGATTACCGCCAGGTCGCCAAACTGGCGACGCCATCCGGCATTTTCCAGATCAACGAACCTATCCTGTTCGGTTTGCCGGTGATCATGAACCCGGTGATGTTTATTCCGTTCATCCTGGTGCAGCCGGTGCTGACCCTCATCACCTCGCTGGCTTACTACTCTGGGCTGATCCCGCCGATCACCAACATCGCGCCCTGGACCATGCCGGTCGGCCTGGGAGCGTTCTTCAACACCAACGGCAGCATCATGGCCCTGTTGCTGAGCTTGTTCAACCTGGCGGTCGCCACCGTGATTTATCTGCCGTTCGTGGCGATTTCCAACAAGGCGCAAAGCCAGATCGACGCGGCGACGGAAAGCGAAGAAGACATCGCCAAGGCGCTGAAATTCTAACTGTGGAACGGGGCGGCGCGGTCGCCCCGCGAGGGACGCGAATATGGAATATCAATTTGCCGACGGGTTCTGGTGGGGCAGCGCCACCTCCGCGCCGCAGTCTGAAGGGGCGGCCGCGCGCGATGGCAAGAGCCGCAACATCTTCGACTATTGGTACGAGATCGCGCCCGAGCGCTTTCACGATCGGGTGGGGCCGGCCGAGGCCTCGACCTTTTATGACCATTTCCGCACCGATATCGGGCTGCTCAAAACGCTGGGCCACAATACCTTCAGAACCTCGATCTCGTGGTCACGGCTGATCCCGGACGGCGACGGCGAGGTGAACCCGCAGGCGGCGGCATTCTACAACGCGATGATCGACGAGCTGTTGGCGCAGGGCATCACCCCGTTTATCAATCTCTACCACTTCGATATGCCGCTGTGCATGCAGCAGCGCGGCGGCTGGGAAAGCCGGGCGGTGATCGACGCCTATGCGCGTTACGCCGACATCTGCTTCGGCCTGTTTGGCGATCGGGTTACCCACTGGTTCACCTTCAACGAGCCGATCGTGCCGGTAGAGGCCGGTTACCTGAATGACTTGCACTACCCTTGCGTGGTGGACTTCAAACGGGCGGTCACCGTGGCGTATCACAGCGTGCTGGCGCACGCCATGGCGGTGCAACGTTTCAGAGCGCGGGGGCTGCCGGGGAGCATCGGCATCATTTTGAACCTGAGCCCAACCTATCCGCGCTCCGACGCGCCGGAGGATCTGCAGGCGGCACACGACGCCGATCTGCTGCTCAATCGCAGCTTTCTCGACCCGGTCGCCAAAGGGCGTTACCCGGCGGCGTTGCTGCACCTGTTGGCGCAGCATGGGCTGATGCCTTACTGCGAACCGCAGGACGCGCAGCTGATCGAAGGCGGCGTGGTGGATATCCTCGGCGTCAACTATTACCAGCCGCGCAGGGTGCAGGCGAAAGCGGGGCGGCGCGCCGAGGGGCCGATCGCATCGCCGGAGGATTTGTTCAGTTACTATGCAATGCCGGGCCGCAAAATCAATCCGCACCGCGGCTGGGAGATCTACGAGAAGGGGCTGTACGACATTCTGATGGATCTGAAAGAGAACTACGGCAATCTGCCTTGTTATATTTCCGAAAACGGCATGGGCGTTGAGGGCGAAGAGGCGTTTATCGGCGCCGATGGGCGGGTGGAGGACGATTACCGCATCGAGTTTATTCGCGATCACCTGAAGTGGCTGCACCGCGCGCTGACGGAAGGCTCGCAGTGCAAGGGCTATCATCTGTGGACCTTTATCGATTGCTGGTCCTGGCTGAACGCCTACAAGAATCGTTATGGGCTGGTGCGGCTGGATCGGGCGGAGCAGCGGCGCACCATCAAAAAAAGCGGCTACTGGTTTGCCGAGGCGGCCAGACGCAACGGATTTGACTAACGGGAGGCCGGCGCCGTGTCCGATAACCCAATTTCGCTGAGTGCGAACGACGTGAAACTGATTCGCGAGCAGGATTTCTTTAACTGCAAAGACTTTCACCTGTTCATCTACAACAAGGTGGAAAGCGCCACCGGGCTGCATCAGCACGACTATTACGAATTCACCATCGTGCTGAGCGGCAAATGCTATCAGGAGATCAACGGCAAGCGGGTGCTGCTGGAACGCGGGGATTTCGTCTTTATCCCCATCGGCTCTTACCACCAGAGCTTTTACGAGTTCGGCGCGACGAAAATCTTCAACGTGGCGGTCAGCAAAGCGTTCTTTGAAGAGCACTATTTGCAGCAACTGCCGCGCTGCTTTGTCGCCTCGCAGGCCTACAGCCTGAGAAGCGAGTTTTTGGCCTATATCGAATCGGTGGTGAGTTCGCCGCAGTTTCGCGAGGACGATTTCGCCGAATTTCTCGAAACGCTGACCTTCTACGTGATCAGCCGTATTCGTCACTATAAAGAAGACAATGACGGCGGCGATGATATCCCGCAGTGGCTGAAAAACACCCTGGCCGGCATGCATGACAAGGCGATGTTCGGCGAGCGGGCGTTGGCGAACATGGTGGCGCTGTCGGGGAAAACTCAGGAGTACCTGACCCGGGCGATGCGGCGCTACTACCAGAAGACGCCGATGCAGGTGATCAACGAGATCCGCATCAACTTCGCCAAGACGCAGCTGGAGGTCACCAACTATTCGGTTTCCGATATCGCCTTTGATTCCGGCTATGGCGACGTCAGTCTGTTCATTAAAAACTTCAAGCGGCTCACCGACGTGACCCCAGGCAACTACCGAAAAAAGTGTTACGGCCCTCTTTAGGGCCGCTCCCGATCAGTATCAACGCCGATATGCCGATGAGCTTCAGGGCGCCGGTCGGTTAATCATTTGATTTATATCTTAGCGAAGGGGAATGCCGCACCGGTCGGTCGGCCCTCCCTTGCCAAAAATTCATCCCGCGGGAGCCACTATGGAAAAACTACTGATCGTGAATGCCGACGATTTCGGTCTGAGCAAAGGGCAGAACTATGGCGTTATCGAGGCGTATCAGCATGGCGTCGTTTCCTCCACCACGGCGATGGTGAACGGCGGCGGCGCGGAGCATGCTGCAGCGCTCAGCCGACAATATCCCGGATTGCCGATCGGGCTGCACTTCGTTTTGACCCATGGCAGGCCGCTGGGCGCCATGCCTTCGCTGGTCAACGAGCGCGGCGAACTGGGCAAATGGCTGTGGCGCCGCGCCGAGGCCGGCGAGCTGCCGCTGGACGAGATTCAGGAAGAGCTGCAGCGCCAGTTCGCGCGGTTCGTGACGCTGTTCGGCAGGCCGCCGACGCACATTGACAGCCACCACCATGTGCATATGCAGCCGCAGATTTACCCGCTGGTGGAGGCGTTCGCGCTGGCGCATGATTTGCCGCTGCGCATCGATCGCGAAGAGGCGAAACGGCGTGGCATCACGCTGCATGCCCCCTACAGCACGGACGCTTTCGACGCGGGATTCTACGGTGAGACGATTTCCGAAGCCTTGTTCTTGCAGCGGTTGGCGCGCGCCGACGAGCAGGGCGCCGAGTCATTGGAAATGATGTGCCACCCGGCCTTCCTCGACGCGACGATCCTGCAGAGCCAATACTGCCATCCGCGCCTCGCCGAGCTGGATGTGTTGACCGCGCCGACGCTGAAAGCGGCGATCGCCGAACGCGGTTTTATGCTGGGCTCTTTCCGGGATCTGTAACGCAGTCATTTACAGCATGGCGTGCGCCTTTTTCAGACCGGTGTCTTCTTCCGGATCCGCCCCCTGAGCTGAGGGTTCCGCCTCCTGTTCTTCGGGCTGCGGCTCCTCGACATCGGGCGCCGCTTCCGGCGGCGGCATGGTGTCGTGAATGATCTGCTCATCGAAGGTTGGATTGAGTGCCGGCGACAGCGGCGAGCTGGCGAGGCTGTCCGGCAGCGCAATATGCGGCACCGGCGCGTCCTGCGCCAGCTGCGGTTCCTCTGCTTTGGCCGTCCGGCTCAGGGCTGCCAGCAGCACGCCGCACAGGGCGAAGAAGGCGTACAGAATATTGCCGCCAAGCGGCTCGATCAGCGCGCCGACAGCCAACGGCCCGATGCTGGCGCCGACGCCGAACGCCATCAGCAGACAGGCGGCCAGCGAGACGCGGCGCTCCGGCTCGATCAGATCGTTGGCCAGCGCCACCGCCAGCGGGTAGAGCGTAAACTGCAGCATGCTGACGACGAATCCTACCGCCAGCAGCAGCGGAAAATCGATGTGCGGCAGCAGCGCCAGCGGCAGCGCCGCCACGATCAGCAGAATGGCGTTGAGGCGCATCAGCAAGGGGCGGTTATAGCGATCCGACAGCCAACTGAGCGGGAATTGCGCCACCAGCCCGGCGAAGATGGAGAGCGCCATGAACAGGCCGGTTTGCTGAGTGGTTAAGGACTGCAGGCTGGCGTAGACCGGCGCCAGTCCGTAAAATGAGCCCACGACCATGCCGATCACCAGCGTGGTGGCCAGCACCTTGGGAATGGCGCCGACAAAATAACGCAGTTCCATCGGCGCCGGCGACATGTGGCGCGCATTGGTGCTGGTAGTCAGAGCGATCGGCACCAGACAGAGCGCGAAGCACAGCGCGATCACCAGCAGCGTGGCGATGCCCAGATTGCTTTGCAGCATCAGCACGATCTGGCCCAGCGACATGCCGAGATAGGTCGCCGCCATATAGAAGCCGAACACCATGCCGCGCTGGTTGGATTCCGCCTGGTCGTTCAACCAGCTCTCCAGCACCATGTACTGACACATCATGCATAGGCCGATCACCAGGCGCAGCGCGACCCAGGCGGGAATGAACTCCGTCAGGCCGTGGCCCAGCACCGCGGCGGTGATGATGCCGGCGCAGGCCACGTAGGCGCGGATATGCCCGACGCGGGCGATGAGAAAGTGGCCGACCTTGCCGCCGATCACCAGCCCGATGTAGTTGGCGGCGATGATGGCGCCGATCAGCGCGCTGCTGACGTGAATGGAGGTCAGCCGCAGCGAGACGTAGGTAGTGAGCAGGCCTGAGCCCAACAGCAGCAGCAGGGTGGTGGTGTACAACGGCAAAAATACGCCCAACGTTTTTTTCACTCTATCATCCTAATCTCTTCTGGTGCGCCCTGAGGCCGCCGCCGCAGCGTGCCGCCTCCGTGATGTTCCTTGTGCTGGTGCGCCGCCGCTCGATGGGGCGCTTCTTTTGATACTAGCAGCTTGGCCGGGCGCTTAAAACCGCACCTCCTGCGAGGCGCTGCGCATTTCTGCGCGCCAGCCGCCGCGCCGCCTTGATAAATGTTACTATCGGGCGCATATACCTGAATTCGCGAGGGAGGGGTTATGAGTCAAAACCAACTGCGCCGGCTCAGCGTGCTGGCAGGGGAAAAACTGAAGGCGCAGGGCCGCTGGATCACCTGCGCGGAATCCTGCACCGGCGGCGGCATCGCCAAGGCCATTACCGATGTCGCGGGCAGCTCCGCCTATTTCGATCGCGGATTCGTGACCTACAGCAATGCGGCGAAGCATGACCTGTTGGGGGTGAGCGAAGCGACGTTGGCGGCGCATGGCGCGGTCAGCGAAGAGGTGGTGCGCGAGATGGCCATAGGGGCGCTGCGGGCGGCGCAGGCCGATCTGGCGCTGTCGGTGAGCGGCATCGCCGGCCCGGACGGCGGCAGCGCGGAAAAGCCGGTCGGCACCGTGTGGTTCGGCTTCGCCAGCAGCGATGGCCGTGGGCTGTCGCGCAAGATGCAATTCGAGGGCGACCGCGATGCGGTGCGGCTGCAGGCGACGATTTTCGCGCTGCAAACCGCCATCGACGAATTTTTGTAAATTAGGCTTGATACTGTATGACCATACAGTATAATTAGTGACATTTCCTGCACAACATACATTCAGTGGCAGTGTGGGGTAACACCGGCATTGCGAAACGAAGGAGCAAAAATGGCTATTGATGAGAACAAGCAAAAGGCGTTAGCTGCGGCACTGGGCCAGATTGAGAAACAGTTCGGCAAAGGCTCCATCATGCGCCTGGGTGAAGACCGCTCCATGGACGTGGAAACCATCTCCACCGGCTCACTGTCACTCGATATCGCTCTGGGCGCCGGCGGCCTGCCGATGGGCCGCATCGTCGAAATCTACGGCCCGGAATCGTCCGGTAAAACCACCCTGACGCTGCAGGTGATCGCCGCCGCGCAGCGCGAAGGCAAAACCTGTGCGTTCATCGATGCCGAGCACGCGCTGGATCCTATCTATGCGAAGAAGCTGGGCGTCGATATCGACAACCTGCTGTGCTCTCAGCCGGACACCGGCGAGCAGGCTCTGGAAATCTGTGATGCGCTGACCCGCTCCGGCGCGGTTGACGTCATCATCGTCGATTCCGTGGCGGCGTTGACGCCGAAGGCGGAAATCGAAGGTGAAATCGGCGATTCGCACATGGGGTTGGCGGCGCGCATGATGAGCCAGGCGATGCGTAAGCTGGCCGGCAACCTGAAAAATGCCAATACCCTGCTGATCTTCATCAACCAGATCCGTATGAAAATTGGTGTGATGTTCGGCAACCCGGAAACCACTACCGGTGGTAACGCTCTGAAGTTCTATGCTTCGGTGCGTCTGGATATCCGTCGTATCGGTGCCATCAAAGAGGGCGACGAAGTGGTGGGCAGCGAAACCCGCGTGAAAGTGGTGAAGAACAAAATCGCTGCGCCGTTCAAACAGGCTGAGTTCCAAATCATGTACGGCGAAGGCATCAACAGCCGTGGCGAGCTGGTCGATCTGGGCGTGAAGCACAAGATGATCGAAAAAGCCGGCGCCTGGTACAGCTATAACGGCGAGAAGATCGGTCAGGGCAAGGCGAACGCCTGTAACTTCCTGAAAGAAAACCCGGCTATCGCCGCCGAGCTGGATAAGAAACTGCGCGACCTGCTGCTGCACAGCGGCGGTGAGCTGGTGGCTGCCTCCGGTGACGACTTCGAAGATGACGAAGCGGAAACCAGCGAGCAGTTTTAATCGCTGAAGATGTGCGCCGCCGTTTATGTGGTGCACATCCCCTGAATTCAGGCTTGAATGATGAATGACTTGCTAAGCCGCGCCATGCGCCTGCTGTCGCAACGCGATCATAGTGAAGCTGAACTGCGCCGCAAACTTGCGGCGCAGCCGTTTGTGGCGAAAGCCCGGTTTGGCGGCAAGGGGCCGCATGCGCCGACATCGCCGCCGCCGGTAGCCGAAGAGCCGGTAGATCCCGCGCTGATCGATCAGGTTATCGTCTACTGTTACCAGCACAACTGGCTGGACGATAAGCGTTTCGCCCACAGCTACATCGGCAGCCGCAGCCGCAAAGGTTATGGCGCGCAGCGCATCCGCAGCGAACTGATGCAAAAGGGCGTGGATAAAGCGCTGGTGCAGGACGCGTTGGCGGAATGCGATATCGACTGGTGCGAACAGGCGAAACAGGTGGCGCAGCGAAAATTTGGCGATGCGTTGCCAACCGACTGGAAAGAGAAAGCCAAAGTGCAGCGTTATCTGCTCTATCGCGGCTTCTTCCAAGAAGAAATTCAGTCAATTTACCGTGATTTTGCGCAATGAGCGCACACGGGGTTTTACTTCCCTCTGAAGAAAATTTATCTTATCCCCACTTTTTGTTCGTGAGCTGGTTGTCATCGTCGGGATGACGCGCCACCGGCTCACGTGTCGTTATTCTAGCCTTTCCAGGAAAATTATGAGCAAGAGCACCGCTGAGATCCGTCAAGCGTTTCTCGATTTCTTTCATAGTAAGGGTCATCAGGTTGTAGCAAGCAGCTCCCTGGTGCCTAACAATGATCCGACATTGCTGTTTACCAATGCCGGCATGAACCAATTTAAGGATGTTTTCCTGGGGCTCGACAAACGCGCCTATTCCCGCGCCACCACCTCGCAGCGCTGCGTGCGCGCAGGCGGCAAGCATAACGACCTGGAAAACGTCGGTTATACCGCTCGTCACCACACCTTCTTTGAAATGCTGGGCAACTTCAGCTTCGGCGATTACTTCAAGCACGACGCTATCAGCTACGCGTGGGAACTGCTGACCGGTGAAAACTGGTTCAACCTGCCGAAAGAGAGACTGTGGGTCACCGTGTATGAAACCGATGACGAAGCATTCGACATCTGGCAGAAGCAAATCGGCGTACCGGCCGAGCGCATTATCCGCATCGGCGATAACAAGGGCGCGCCTTTCGCTTCAGATAACTTCTGGCAGATGGGTGATACCGGCCCATGCGGCCCGTGCACCGAGATTTTCTACGATCACGGCGATCACATCTGGGGCGGCCCTCCGGGCAGCCCGGAAGAAGACGGCGACCGCTACATCGAGATCTGGAACATCGTTTTCATGCAGTTCAACCGTCAGTCCGACGGCACCATGCTGCCGCTGCCGAAACCTTCGGTGGATACCGGTATGGGTCTGGAACGTATTGCGGCGGTGTTGCAGCATGTGAACTCCAACTATGAGATCGACCTGTTCCGCACCCTGATCGCCGCCGTGGCGAAAGTGACCGGCGCGACCGATCTGGATAACAAATCCCTGCGCGTTATCGCCGACCACATTCGTTCCTGCGCCTTCCTGGTGTCGGACGGCGTGATCCCGTCTAACGAAAACCGCGGCTACGTGCTGCGCCGCATCATTCGTCGCGCGATCCGCCATGGCAACATGCTGGGCGCGAAAGACACCTTCTTCTACAAGCTGGTGGCGCCGCTGATCGAAGTGATGGGCCCGGCGGCCGACGAGCTGAAACGCCAGCAATCGCTGGTGGAGCAGGTTCTGAAAACCGAAGAAGAACAGTTTGCCCGCACGCTGGAGCGTGGCCTGGCGCTGTTGGACGAAGAGCTGGCCAAGCTGCAGGGCGATACCCTGGACGGCGAGACCGCTTTTCGTCTGTACGACACCTATGGCTTCCCGGTGGATCTGACCGCAGACGTCTGCCGCGAGCGCGGTCTGAAAGTCGACGAAGCGGGCTTTGAAGAAGCGATGGAAGCGCAGCGCCGCCGCGCGCGCGAATCCAGCGGTTTCGGCGCCGACTACAACAGCCTGATCCGCGTGGACGGCAGCAGCCAGTTCAGCGGCTATGATCATGACGAGCAGCAGGCGACGGTGATCGCGCTGTTCCGTGACGGCCAGCCGGTCGAGCAGATCAACGCCGGCGAAGAGGCGGTGGTGGTGCTGGACGAGACGCCGTTCTACGGTGAATCCGGCGGCCAGGTCGGCGATAAAGGCGTGCTGAAAGCCGCCGGCGCCGAGTTTGTGGTCAACGACACCCAGAAATACGGTCAGGCTATCGGCCATCAAGGCAAGCTGGCGCAAGGTTCGCTGAAGCTGAACGATCGCGTGGACGCGCAGATCGACACTGAGCGCCGCAACAGCATCCGTCTGAACCACTCCGCGACCCACCTGCTACACGCCGCGCTGCGCCAAACGTTGGGCGAGCACGTTGCGCAGAAAGGCTCTCTGGTTAACGACAAATACCTGCGCTTCGACTTCTCGCATTTTGAAGCGATGAAGCCGGAACAAATTCGCGCGGTGGAAGATCTGGTTAACCAGCAGGTGCGTCGTAACCTGCCGGTGCAGACCGAGCTGATGGCGTTGGAAGACGCGAAAGAGAAGGGCGCAATGGCGCTGTTCGGTGAGAAGTACGACGACAACGTGCGCGTGCTGACCATGGGCGACTTCTCCACTGAGCTGTGCGGCGGCACCCACGCCAGCCGCACCGGCGATATCGGCCTGTTCCGCATTCTGAGCGAATCGGGCACCGCGGCGGGCATCCGCCGTATTGAAGCGGTGACCGGCGCTGGCGCTATCGCTACGCTGCATCAGCAAAGCGATTTGTTGCAAGACGTTGCTCAATTGGTGAAGGGCGACAGCAACAACCTGACCGATAAAGTGCGCTCGGTGCTCGATCGCACGCGCGTGCTGGAAAAAGAACTGCAGCAACTGAAAGATCAGCAGGCGGCGCAGGAAAGCGCGTCGCTGTCCAGCCAGGCGAAAGTGGTTAACGGCGTGAAGCTGTTGGTCAGCCAGTTGGACAATGTCGAAGCCAAAATGCTGCGCACCATGGTGGATGACCTGAAAAATCAATTGGGTTCGGCCATTATCGTGTTGGCGACGACGGCTGATGACAAAGTCAGCCTGGTCGCAGGCGTGACCAAGGATCTGACTGACCGCGTGAAAGCCGGCGAGTTGATCGGCAACGTGGCGCAGCAGGTCGGCGGCAAGGGCGGTGGTCGCCCTGATATGGCGATGGCGGGGGGGACGGATATCAACGCCCTGCCAGCGGCGTTAAACAGCGTAGAAGCCTGGGTGGCCTCAAAGCTGTGAACATAAATAAATAGCACGGACAAACGCCATAATACTTTGTTGATTATGGCGTTTTCATACTGTGCTAACACAATTTAGTTACAATTGCGGGAACAAAGTTTTTCTGGTCGGCTAAACTTACCATTATCTGAGGTGGGACCAAGTCTGCTTACACTTATTGTGGATTGCGCGGCTTACGTTTTCACCACATATGATGGATAATGACGGGGAAACTGAGAGACCCGACTCTTTTAATCTTTCAAGGAGCAAAGAATGTTAATTCTGACTCGTCGAGTTGGTGAAACCCTCATGATTGGCGATGAGGTTACGGTCACTGTGCTAGGGGTAAAAGGCAACCAGGTGCGTATTGGTGTGAACGCCCCCAAAGAGGTTTCAGTTCACCGTGAAGAAATCTATCAGCGCATTCAGGCAGAGAAGTCTCAGCAGACGACTTACTGATTCCGAAGCAGCGTCTCGTTGCCAGACGAGACGCTACTGCATCGTTTTACCCACTTCTTTCGTTCTCCCCTCTCTTTTTCGTGATTATTTTCCCGGTTAGTTTCCTGTTTTATTGCTGCAGACGTTGCGGTTGCCTGTTGATAAAACGCCCTTTTTGCCGTGAAATCGCCCATGTTGGGTGTGAATTGTGCAAACGCGCATGAGTTGGGAAAAATTGTTTGACTTAAAAGTCGGAGAAAGTAATATGTGCGCCACGCAGTGCCGATGAGCTTCTCCAAAGCAAGTTAGGCACAATTCGAAAGAAGCGTATGGTGAGGTGGCCGAGAGGCTGAAGGCGCTCCCCTGCTAAGGGAGTATGCGGTCAAAAGCTGCATCCGGGGTTCGAATCCCCGCCTCACCGCCATTTGCATCCGTAGCTCAGCTGGATAGAGTACTCGGCTACGAACCGAGCGGTCGGAGGTTCGAATCCTCCCGGATGCACCATATTTTGCAGTATGGTGGGGTAGTAACAACGTACCATACGGTATCAAAAAAGAATTCCTGTGCATCCGTAGCTCAGCTGGATAGAGTACTCGGCTACGAACCGAGCGGTCGGAGGTTCGAATCCTCCCGGATGCACCATTCTTAATCTCACTCGTTGCGAAGAGAAATCTTCAAGCGGGTGGAAGAAAAGAAAGTGTTACCAGGGAGGATAACGTTGCTTAAGCAACGGCCCGCAGGGTGAGGCGCTAGCGCCGAATCATCCTCCCGGATGCACCATTCTTCAAGTCTGGCTTTATTAACAAAGCCGGCACGCGGTAAAAATAGTAATGCATCCGTAGCTCAGCTGGATAGAGTACTCGGCTACGAACCGAGCGGTCGGAGGTTCGAATCCTCCCGGATGCACCATCTAAGAGAAGCCCGCCTTAGCGGGTTTTTGCTTTTCTGTTATTCGTGAAACAGGCAAGCGGCAAAAACAGTCATGCATCCGTAGCTCAGCTGGATAGAGTACTCGGCTACGAACCGAGCGGTCGGAGGTTCGAATCCTCCCGGATGCACCATGTTTAACCTCCCGTATCGCGAAGAGAAATCGTCATGCGGGTGGTAAAAAGAAAGTGTCCTTGGGGAGGATAACGTTGCTTTAGCAACGGCCCGCAGGGTGAGGCGTTGGCGCCGAATCATCCTCCCGGATGCACCATCTAAGAGAAACCCGCTTTGGCGGGTTTTTCGCTTTTCAGCATTTAGCCATTCTCTCTTCCCCCCTTTCCTTCTTTGCATGCGATCGATCACAGCACATTCCGCTATGACGCAGTCAGCGACAACCCAACGGCTTTACGCTAAAGTAGTTTTCTTTCCTCAACGATCATGGAGTAACGATGTACGACCGCTATCAGGGTCTTATTTTCGACATGGACGGCACGATTCTGGACACTGAGCCAACGCACCGTAAAGCGTGGCGCGAAGTGCTGTCCCGTTATGGCATGACGTTTGATGAAGCGGCCATGGTGGCGCTGAGCGGTTCACCGACCTGGCGCATCGCTCAGGCGATTATCGCCAGCCATCAGGCCGATCTCGATCCCCATCACCTGGCGGCGGAGAAAACGCGCGCGGTGGAAGCGATGCTGCTGGATAGCGTGCGTCCATTGCCATTGATCGAGGTGGTGAAGTCCTATCACGGCCGCCGTCCGATGGCGGTCGGCACTGGCAGCGAGCACCGCATGGCGGAAATGCTGCTGCGTCATCTCGGCCTGTTCAACTGCTTCGACGCGATCGTCGGTGCGGACGACGTGCAGCGCCATAAACCGGAGCCGGATACCTTCCTGCGCTGTGCCGAACTGATCGGCGTGCCGCCGGAAAAATGCGTGGTGTTTGAAGACGCCGAGTTTGGCATTCAGGCGGCGAAAAATGCCGGCATGGCTGTGGTAGACGTTCGTACGCTGTGAGTAGTACGCTAGCCATAATATCGTTATTTGGCAGTAGCTTCCTCAGTGCGACGCTGCTGCCGGGAAATTCAGAAATCGTTCTGGTCGCCTTGCTGACCCAGAGTCGCGTCTCGCCGGAGTTGCTGGTGCTGGCCGCGACCCTGGGCAACACTCTTGGCGGGTTGACCAATGTCATTATCGGGCGCCTGTTACCGGCGTTGAAACCACAGCGGGGGCTGGCAACGGCGCTCGGGTGGCTGCAACGCTTTGGCCCGGCTGCGCTGTTGCTCAGTTGGGTGCCGGTGGTGGGCGATTTGTTGTGCGTGTTGGCAGGTTGGCTGCGCATGCCCTGGGGCTCTGTCGCGCTGTTTCTGTGTATCGGAAAGGCGCTGCGTTACATCGTTTTGGCTATGATAACGGTACAGGGCATCGCCTGGTGGCAGTAACCAAGTGAATATAACTCAATATTCTCTCGGGTGCGGATTCAGTATGCTTACGAGTTATTGTTTTTAGAAGCGGGAGGTCAATTTGATCCCGGACGTATCACAGGCGCTTTCTTGGTTGGAAGCCCATCCCCAGGCATTAAAAGGCATTCGTCGCGGCATCGAGCGTGAAACGCTGCGAGTCACGCCGAACGGCACCTTGGCGACCACCGGGCATCCGGAAAAGCTGGGGGCGGCATTGACGCACCATTGGATCACCACGGATTTCGCCGAGGCGCTGTTAGAGTTCATTACGCCGGTTGATGACAATATCGATCACTTGCTGACGTTCCTGCGCGATATTCATCGCTACGTGGCGCGCAACATTGGCGATGAGCGCATGTGGCCGCTCAGCATGCCGTGCTTTATCGAAGCCGAGCAGGACATCGAGCTGGCGCAGTTCGGTTCGTCGAACATTGGCCGCATGAAGACGCTGTACCGTGAAGGGCTGAAGAATCGCTATGGCGCGCTGATGCAGACCATTTCCGGCGTGCACTACAACTTCTCGCTGCCGCTGGAATTTTGGCAGGCCTGGGCCGGCGTGCAGGACGCAGAAAGCGGTAAAGAGCAGATCTCGGCCGGTTATTTCCGCCTGATCCGCAACTATTACCGTTTCGGCTGGGTGATCCCGTATCTGTTCGGCGCATCGCCGGCCATTTGTTCTTCGTTCCTCAAAGGGCGCGAGACCAATCTGCCGTTCGAGCGCACCGAGCAGGGGATGTGCTACCTGCCGTACGCCACTTCGCTGCGCCTGAGCGACTTGGGTTATACCAATAAATCGCAGAGTAATCTGGGCATCACCTTCAACGATCTGCACAGCTATGTGGCCGGTTTGAAGCGGGCGATCGCCACGCCTTCCGAAGAGTTCGCCAAGCTGGGCGTGAAAGAGGGCGATCGCTACCTGCAGCTGAACAGCAACGTTCTGCAAATCGAGAACGAGCTGTATGCGCCGATCCGGCCAAAGCGCGTGACCCAAAGCGGCGAGACGCCGTCGGACGCGCTGCTGCGCGGCGGTATCGAATACATTGAAGTGCGTTCGCTGGACATCAACCCATTCTCGCCGATCGGCGTGGATGCGGTGCAGGCGCGTTTCCTTGATCTGTTCCTGGTGTGGTGCGCGCTGGCGGATGCGCCGGAGATGAGCAGCGATGAGCTGCTGTGCACGCGCAAGAACTGGAACCGGGTGATCCTCGAAGGGCGCAAGCCGGGCCAGACCATCGGCATCGGCTGTGGCGCCAGCCATGAGCCGCTGGAGAAAGTCGGCAAGGCGCTGTTCGCCGATCTGCGTCGGGTGGCGGAAGTGCTGGACGGCGAAGCCGGCGATCGTCAATACCAGCAGGTGTGCGATGAGCTGGTCGCCGCGTTTGACGATCCTGAGCTGACCTTCTCCGCGCGCATTCTCAAGGCCATGAAGGCGGAAGGCACCGGGCGCGTCGGTTTGCAGCTGGCGGAGCAGTATCGCCAGACATTGCTGGAAGAACCGTTGGAAATCCTGAACGAAGCCGAGCTGGATAAAGAGCGGGAAGCCTCGTGGCAGCGTCAACGCGACATAGAAGCCAATGATACGCTAAGCTTTGAAGCGTTCCTGAAGCAAAACGGCGGAAGCTGAAAAAGAAAAAGGCCACATCAATGTGGCCAAATATGCATCTCTGATGACAGGGATGATGATAACAAATGCGCGTCTTTCACATACTCAGACTCGCAGGGTTGGAAAAGGTTTCCCGGTTAGGAAAAAAAGTTTCGAAATAAATGCTCTTTTACGAGGAGGTAGCGAAATGCCATTGCTGGATAGCTTTACCGTCGATCATACCCGTATGGCAGCCCCGGCTGTCCGCGTTGCAAAAACCATGAAAACGCCTCATGGCGATACCATCACGGTGTTTGATCTGCGCTTTTGCCGCCCGAACCTGGAAGTGATGCCCGAGCGCGGCATTCACACGCTGGAGCACCTGTTCGCCGGCTTTATGCGTGACCACCTGAACGGCCAGGGCGTGGAAATTATCGACATCTCCCCGATGGGCTGTCGCACCGGTTTCTACATGAGCCTGATCGGCGTGCCGGAAGAGCAGCGCGTTGCCGATGCCTGGAAAGCGGCGATGGCCGACGTGCTGAAAGTGACCGACCAGCGCAAGATCCCTGAGCTTAACGAGTACCAGTGCGGCACCTACCATATGCACTCGCTGGAAGAAGCGCAGGAAATCGCCAAGCACATTCTGGATCACGGCGTGGTGGTGAACCACAACGACGAGCTGGCGCTGCCGAAAGAGAAGCTGCAGGAACTGCATATCTAGTCGTGCGTGGCCCGCAAAATAAAAAAAGACGCGATTTCGCGTCTTTTTTACGTTCTGGCCGAGGGCTAATTAATGATGGCCGACGCTGGACTGCAGCGAGGTGATCGGCGTGACCCGCACCTGTTTAATCATGTTGCCCTGCACGTCGAGGATGTCGATATCGTAATGACCGATGCGCACCCGGGTGCCGATTTCGGGGATCTCTTCCAGCTCTTCCAGCAGCATGCCGTTGACGGTACGGGCTTCATTGGCCGGCAAGGTCCAGTTGAAGGCCTTGTTCAGCTCGCGTACGTTGGCGGTGCCGTCGATCAAGACCGAACCGTCGCTTTGCGGCGTGACTTCTTCCGCCAGCGTGGGTGACATCGAGGTGGTGAAATCGCCCACGATCTCCTCGAGGATGTCTTCCACCGTGACCAGGCCCTGAATGTCGCCGTACTCGTCGACCACGATGCCGACCTTCTCTTTGTTGCGCTGGAATTTCACCAGCTGCACGTTGAGCGGCGTGCCTTCCGGAACGAAATAGATCTCATCGGCGGCGCGCAGCAGGTTCTCTTTGTTGAACTCTTTTTTCTCGGTCATCAGGCGGTAGGCTTCGCGCACGCGCAGCATGCCGATCGCATCGTCCAGCGAGCTGCGATACAGCACGATGCGGCCGTGCGGCGAGTGGGTCAGCTGGCGCATGATCGACTTCCAGTCGTCGTTGACGTCGATGCCGACGATCTCGGTGCGCGGTACCATGATGTCGTTGACCGTCACCTTTTCCAGATCCAGCACCGAGATCAGCATGTCCTGATTGCGGCGGGAGATCTGCGACTGGGATTCGCGCACGATAGTGCGCAGCTCATCCTTGCTGACGGCGTCGCTGATGCGCACGTTGGTGCGAATGCCGAACAGGCGCAAGGTCAGGCTGGTGATGCCGTTGAGCAGCCAGACCAGCGGGAACATCACCTTTTGCAACGGGGCGAGCAGGACGCTGCTGGGGAAGGCGATGCGTTCCGGATAGAGTGCGGCGAAGGTCTTCGGCAGCACTTCGGCGAACAGCAACACGGCGAAAGTCAGTATGCCGGTCGCAATCGCCACGCCGAGATCGCCATACAGCCGCATGCCGACGATGGTCGCCAGCGCCGAAGCGAGGATGTTGACCAGGTTGTTGCCGATCAGCACCAGGCCGATCAGCCGATCCGGTTTTTGCAGCAGCTTCTCGACCCGACGCGCCGAGCGGTTGCCCTGTTTGGACAGGTGACGCAGGCGATAACGGTTGAGCGTCATCATGCCGGTTTCGGAGGCGGAGAAGTAAGCGGAGACCACGATCATGATCACCAGGATAATGATGAGGGTCCCCGTCGACACATGCTCCAATGCAGTATTCCTTATAGAGAGGGAGAATTGAGCCAGGCTGGCCTAGCGCACCATCACCTGCTGAATCAGACGGCTGCCGAAGTAGGCGAGCGTCAGCAGGAAGGCGCCGGCGAAGCTGAACCAGACGACGCGGCGGCCGCGCCAGCCCTCATGGTAGTGGCCCCACAACAGCACGATATACACGAACCAGGCCATGATCGACAGCACGGCTTTATGCACGTTCTCTTTGCTGAACAGATTATCCATGTACAGCAGGCCGGTGCACAGGGTGAGCGTCAGCAGCACCACGCCGATCTGGGTGATATGGAACATCTTGCGCTCAATGCTCATCAGCGGCGGCATGTCGGCGCTGAAGGTCAGCTTCTTGTTTTTCAACAGGTAGTCGAGCCAGGCGAGCTGCAAGGCATAGAGCGCGGCGATGATCAGGGTGGCGTAAGAGAACAGCGCCAGGCCGATATGCACCATCAGTTCCGGGCTGGCCTCCAGGTGAGTGATGAACTCGCCGGGCATAAAGCTGGCGAAGGCCAGGTTGATCATCGCGAAGCTGTAGACGATTGGCAGCAGGAACCAGCCGCGATCGCGCGAAGCGACGAAGGTCATCACCGAGCAGATGATCAGGCTGACGATGGAACCAATGTTCAGCAGGCTGAGATTCTGCCCGGCGCTGACGTCAAAGATGCGCTGCTGCAGCGCGATGGCGTGGCAAATCAGCGCCACCACCGCCGAGACGAGGGCAAGCCGACGGTATGCGCTGTTCTTCCGCAACAAACTGGGAATGATCAGTCCAAGGCTGAGCAGGTAGGCCATCAAAGCCACAATGGAGAAAACTGGCATAGCGTTTAATTTTGCTTCGGCGTGGTTAATTGGAGTGTCAGTATAACGTTGCGCGCGTTTCACTCCAACCTATCTCCAACGCTGAGGCAGAGATCCTGCTCGCTTCGTGTTATCATCGGCGCAATTGTGTCGCCGGAGCGGCCTGTCATTACACGTTGAGCATGAGACGATGTTTGAAAATTTAACCGATCGATTGTCGCGCACGTTGCGCAATATCAGCGGCCGCGGGCGGCTGACCGAAGAAAATATCAAGGAAACCCTGCGTGAAGTGCGTATGGCATTGCTGGAAGCGGACGTTGCGCTGCCGGTGGTGCGCGACTTCATCAACCGCGTAAAAGAGAGCGCGGTTGGCCATGAAGTCAACAAGAGCCTGACGCCGGGGCAGGAGTTCGTCAAGATCGTCAAGGGCGAGCTGATCGCCGCGATGGGCGAAGTCAACACCGAGCTGAATCTGGCGGCTCAGCCGCCGGCCGTGGTGCTGATGGCGGGCCTGCAGGGCGCCGGTAAAACCACCAGCGTCGGTAAGCTCGGCAAGTTCCTGAAAGAAAAACAGAAGAAGAAAGTGTTGGTGGTTTCCGCGGACGTTTATCGCCCGGCGGCGATCAAACAGCTGGAAACGCTGGCGGAAGGTGTCGGCATCGATTTCTTCCCGTCCGACGTCAAAGAAAAACCGATCGACATCGTCAACCGCGCGTTGCAGCAGGCCAAGCTGAAGTTCTATGACGTACTGATCGTCGATACCGCCGGCCGTCTGCATGTTGACGAAGCGATGATGGACGAGATCAAACAGGTGCACGCGGCCATCAAGCCGGTGGAAACCCTGTTCGTGGTCGACGCCATGACCGGCCAGGACGCAGCCAATACCGCCAAGGCGTTTAACGAAGCGCTGCCGCTGACCGGCGTGGTGCTGACCAAGGTCGACGGCGATGCGCGCGGCGGTGCGGCGTTGTCCATCCGCCACATCACCGGCAAGCCGATCAAGTTCCTCGGCGTCGGCGAGAAGACCGAAGCGCTGGAGCCGTTCTATCCGGATCGCGTGGCGTCACGCATCCTGGGCATGGGCGACGTGCTGTCGCTGATCGAAGATATCGAAAGCAAGGTCGACCGCGAGCAGGCGGAGAAACTGGCCAACAAGCTGAAGAAGGGCGACGGTTTCGATCTGACCGACTTCCTGGAGCAGCTCAAGCAGATGCGCAACATGGGCGGCATGGCCAATATGCTGAGCAAGCTGCCGGGCGCGGGCCAGCTGCCGGATAACGTCAAGTCGCAGATGGACGACAAAGTGTTGGTGCGCATGGAGGCGATCATCAACTCGATGACGCTGAAAGAGCGCGCCAAACCGGAAATCATCAAGGGCTCGCGCAAGCGCCGCA
Organism: Serratia sp. B501; assembly: GCF_051172315.1. NCBI lineage: Bacteria > Pseudomonadati > Pseudomonadota > Gammaproteobacteria > Enterobacterales > Yersiniaceae > Serratia > Serratia sp. B501. The sequence continues at coordinate 15,185 of NZ_JBPIZB010000004.1, read as the reverse complement.
TCGCGATGGGGGCCGGCATGCAGGTGCAGGACGTCAACCGCTTGCTGAAGCAGTTCGACGAAATGCAGCGTATGATGAAGAAGATGAAGAAAGGCGGTATGGCGAAGATGATGCGCGGCATGAAAGGTATGATGCCGCCGGGCTTCCCAGGCCGCTGACGGGCCTCCGCACGCCGAGTGCGGGCGCTTTCAGCATTCGCCGTTCGCGGTGAAAACCGCCCGAAATTTGACAGGCTGCAAAAGTTGTCCCCTGCGATCGACGCTTTAGATTGCTTTTTGCGCCAAAATGAGTAAAATTTTCGGGCTTTTTATATTGCAACCGGGCCCCGTCCCTCAATGGGGCCCGGCTGTTTTATTAACTAAAGAGGATGTTATGGTAACAATTCGTTTGGCACGTGGCGGCGCTAAAAAGCGTCCGTTCTATCAAGTAGTAGTGACCGACAGCCGCAACGCTCGTGATGGTCGTTTCATCGAGCGCGTAGGCTTCTTCAACCCGATCGCTTCCGGTCAGGCTGAAGCACTGCGTCTGGACCTGGACCGCATCGAGCACTGGGTTGGTCTGGGTGCAACCGTTTCTGATCGCGTTCACGCGCTGATCAAAGACGCTAAGAAAGCAGCTTAATCTGTCGCGGTGGTGGCAATGAGCAAGCAACTCAAACCGGTAGCGCCTAAGCAGCCGATTGTACTCGGTAAAATGGGGTCCGCTTACGGCATTCGTGGTTGGCTCAGAGTGTTTTCATCCACCGAGAACGCCGAAAGCATTTTTGACTATCAGCCGTGGTTTATCCAGCAGGCGGGTCAGTGGCAGCATATCGAGTTGGAAGACTGGAAGCGCCACAGTCAGGATCTGATCATCAAAGTCAAAGGCATTGACGATCGGGACGCGGCGAATCTGCTGACCAATCGCGAGATTATGGTGGATTCTGAGCAACTTCCTCCGCTGGAGGGTGATGATTACTACTGGAAAGACCTGATGGGCTGCCAGGTAGTCACCACCGCCGGCTACGAGCTGGGTAAAGTCATCGATATGATGGAAACCGGCTCGAACGATGTGATGGTTGTGAAAGCGAACCTGAAAGATGCGTTCGGCATGAAGGAGCGGTTGATTCCGTTTCTTCATGGGCAGGTTATCAAGAAAGTCGATCTCACTGCCCGCGTGATTGAGGCAGATTGGGATCCTGGTTTTTGACCCCCGGATCAAACGGTCGAAGCAAGTGGAATAACGGTAAGGGGATTGGCTTGTGTTCATCGGTATTGTAAGCCTGTTTCCTGAGATGTTCCGCGCTATCACCGATTACGGGGTGACTGGCCGGGCAGTAAAAAATGGCCTGCTGAGCGTGCAGTGTTGGAGTCCACGCGACTTCACCTACGACCGGCATCGTACCGTGGACGATCGCCCTTACGGCGGTGGCCCGGGAATGCTGATGATGGTGCAACCTTTACGGGAAGCCATTCATGCGGCGAAAGCAGCGGCAGGCGAGGGAGCAAAGGTGATTTATCTGTCACCTCAGGGGCGCAAGCTGGATCAAACCGGCGTGTGCGAACTGGCGGCCAATCAGAAGATGATTCTGGTGTGCGGCCGTTATGAAGGGATAGACGAGCGCGTAATCCAAACCGAAATTGACGAAGAATGGTCAATCGGCGATTACGTTCTCAGCGGCGGGGAACTGCCGGCGATGACCCTGATTGATTCAGTCGCCCGTTTCATACCGGGTGTGCTGGGCCATCAGGCCTCAGCGGAGGAAGACTCCTTCGCCGACGGATTGCTGGACTGCCCGCACTATACCCGCCCCGAGGTGTTGGAAGGAATGGAAGTACCGCCGGTTCTGCTGTCGGGCAACCATGCCGAGATACGTCGCTGGCGCTTAAAGCAGTCGCTGGGCCGAACCTGGCTTAGAAGACCTGAACTTCTAGAAAGCCTAGCTCTGACTGACGAGCAAGCGGTGTTGCTGGCTGAGTTCCAACGGGAACATCAGGCCAGGCAACAGGACTATGAAGGAAACGTCTGACATCAGACGGGACCGATATATCAGTTTACCTAGGGTAAGAGACATATTATGAGCAACATTATTAAGCAACTTGAACAAGAGCAGATGAAACAAGACGTACCTGCATTCCGTCCGGGTGATTCCGTGGAAGTGAAGGTATGGGTCGTTGAAGGTAGCAAAAAACGTCTGCAGGCATTCGAGGGCGTGGTTATCGCTATCCGTAACCGCGGTCTGCACTCTGCATTCACTGTTCGTAAGATTTCCAACGGCGAAGGTGTTGAGCGCGTATTCCAGACTCACTCCCCAGTAATCGACAGCATTACTGTTAAACGTCGTGGTGCCGTTCGTAAAGCTAAACTGTACTACCTGCGTGAACGTACTGGTAAGGCTGCTCGTATCAAAGAGCGTCTGAACCGCGTTAACTAACGCTGCATCCAAAAGTTAATAGTTATCAGGGGTTGGCCTATGCCAACCCCTTTTTTTATCTGAAAATCCGGCTGCGTTGCATTTGCGAGATTTGGCCACGTTGTAGCGACATTAAAAAGCCTGCATCAGCAGGCTTTTTGCATTACAGCGCGGCGGCGCTGTGTTTCTGCTGACTCTCCGGCGGGTGAGGCTGCGCCGGGATAATGTCATCGCCAGGTTTGACGATCACCCGCGCGACGGATTCGTGCGTGGCGAACGTGCAGCTGCAATTGATGTTGCGGCATTGATGGTAACGCTCTTTGGTCGACTCGCTCAGATAGCGGCTGGAGCGAGTGTGGGCCACGTGACCGCATAATGGACAGTGCATCATAAGAACCCCCTTGAACAAAATTAAGTGAAATTGTTGTGGCATCACCACTTAGGCGAGCGAGCCCGTCATGATGAGGCAATACCTTGCAAGCACAGTGCGCGTTCCATGGCGCGTCGCTGTTCCAGCCCCTTGTTTTTCTTTCCATTTACATAAACCCAGCGTGGCAACTGATCGCAGGCCTGCTGCCACTGACCCTGCTGCAGCAGCGCGACCAGCGTGGAATGGCAGGCGGCGCTGATACCCACGTTGAAGGCGAAGGCGATCACCGCATCATAGGTTTCTTGCGAGAGCGTTTGCGGTAGACAGGCGGCCATACCGCGCTCGGTGCGGCGAACATCGTCTACCAAATCCGCAGCGGCTTTCCGTTCATCTATCGCCTTGCCAGGGATGACGCCGGCGGTGTGCCCAATGCCCTGTGTCCATACCCCGGCGTTGCACTGGTAAGGAGACAGCCGGCAACCTTCGAGATCGGCGATCAGCCTGAGGCCGGTTTCTGAGGTTTGCAGCTCGCCGAACGACGGCAACAACACGGCGATGGCTAAAACGGCGGCGACGCTGCAGCGTTTAACGATTGCACTCATCGAAAATTTTCCTCCGTGATGCCGCATTGCGCTCAATAGCCTTCAAGATCTGCAGGCTTTTACGTCGGTAATACCAGTTCACCAGGAAAGTGCCGATGCCTACTGCGGCGCCGACTAAAAAGGCAATGTCCTGCGGAGACAGTTTGCCCAGCCAGGCGAGGAACAGCGCCATGGCATAGGTGATGAATGAGGTGATTTTCTCCATAGCTTATGCTCGCTTCGTTTACAGAACCTCGGGATCCGAAGGCATCGACGCTTGGCAGCTCGCTATCGATATCCGTCATGCTCCTAGCCTGTATAATAATTACTGTATATGCATACAGTATTAAGCTATTTGCTAAAGTCGTCAATGGGTGGGGTGAATATTTTTAGCAGATTGTGCAAAAGGTGACTGCGCGCATAAAAAAAGCCCATCGATGATGGGCTTCGAGAAATAATGGGCGGGCAGGTTACAGGCCGTAGACCAGCGTGACCGAGGTTGTCGTGTCGGTGTTCTTCGGCGCAGAGGCCGGTGGCTTGCTGTTATAGGTCACGGTGTAAGCTACACGCAGTGAAAAGCGATCGTTGATCGCCACGTTCAATGCGCTTTCCGAGTTCAGCGTGGTCTCTTCGTTCGCCAGTGCGGAGACGCCCTGAATGAACTTGGTGTTATCGGTCAGCTGATAGGAATAGTTGGCCGCGCCATAGGCCAGCCCTTTGGTCGAGCGGCCGCCGCCATGGTATTCGTCATGGCGCACGCCGGGACCGAATTCCACCCGCAGGTCGCTGAGCGGCCCGTTGAGGAGTTGACGGCCATAGCCGCTGGTCAGCGTGGAGCGTGAGTCGTAACCGTTGAAACGGTCGCTCAGCCAGCTGGCCTGGCCAAACAGGTAGTTGCGATCGGTCAGGTTATAGCGCGTACGGCCGCCGGCCTGATACTTTTCGGACGAGCGAACGTTGGAGGAGGTGGTGTTGTTGGCCGCCCCCCACAGGCTGTACGCCGCGTCGGTATTGAACCAGGTCATGTTGGTATTGGCCAACAGAGTGGAACTCTGCGAGTTGCCGGACTGGGCGTTGTAGCCCGCCTGCACGTTGCCTTCGAACGGTTTCTTGGCGGTGGCCGGATCGTCCATCGCGGTGAAAAGCGTATTGTCGGCAAGGGCTGAAACACTGGTGAAAGTCGTTAAGCAGCAAATATACAGCGGAAAAGCGCGACGAGCGCGAGAAAAGAGCATCTTGGATCCAGTTGTTAAGGGTGATTATTGTTGATGACGGTCACATTATATCGGTTCATTTCGGCGACAAAAATAGCCGCCATTAGCTTAAGTTTTTAATTTTTATTCCTCATTTATTCGCTTTTCTTCTACTTAAATTCATCGCTTTCGGCGGCATTTCGTGCTGATCCTGCTTTGCCCGGCCGTCGGTGCCGAGATGGGTTGCGCATCCTCGGTGTAAAATCAGGTGTACAATTATATTTACATTCAATGGTTTTATTAGGCAGGAGAAGGTAAAGCGTGGTGATGGGTTTTTTATTTGGCTAACCATATGTATTAATTGTTTTTAATTCTATTTGTGCAACCCTTTTTCAAAGGCGATTTAATCACGATGACTACGGTAATTTTTTATTTACGGAAAATGGATTGAAAACTTTACATATCGTGATAGGGTAGACCCCTGAAACGCTCAATGTTCCATTTCAACGCATAACGTCAAACGACAGGAATAGCATCATGCAAAAAGACGCGCTCAATAACGTACACATCAGTGCAGAACAGGTTCTCATCACGCCGGAGGAGCTGAAGAACCAGTTCCCGCTCAGCGCCGACGACGAAAATGAAATCGCCACTGCGCGTAACACCATCGCCAACATTTTGCAGGGGCGGGATCATCGCCTGTTGGTGGTGTGCGGGCCTTGTTCAATCCACGATCCGGATGCGGCGCTGGACTACGCCCGTCGTTTGAAAACCCTGGCGGCTGACTTGAGCGATCAGCTGTATATCGTTATGCGCGTCTACTTTGAAAAACCCAGAACCACTGTCGGCTGGAAAGGTTTGATCAACGATCCGTACATGGACGGTTCGTTTGACGTTGAAGCAGGCTTGCATATCGCGCGTCGCCTGTTGCTGGATCTGGTGGGCATGGGCTTGCCGTTGGCTACCGAAGCGTTGGATCCGAACAGCCCGCAGTACCTGGGCGACTTGTTCAGCTGGTCGGCGATCGGCGCGCGTACCACCGAATCTCAGACCCACCGTGAAATGGCATCCGGCCTGTCGATGCCGGTCGGGTTCAAAAACGGCACCGACGGCAGCCTGGGCACCGCCATCAATGCCATGCGTGCCGCCGCTATGCCGCATCGCTTCGTCGGCATCAACCAGGCAGGCCAGGTTTGCCTGCTGCAGACTCAAGGCAACCCGGATGGGCACGTGATCCTGCGCGGCGGCAAAACTCCGAACTACAGTGCCGAACACGTTGCGGCCTGTGAAAAACAGATGCTCGAGGCGGGACTCCACCCGTCCTTGATGATAGATTGCAGCCATGGCAACTCGAATAAAGACTATCGCCGTCAGCCGGCGGTTGCCGAGTCCGTGGTGGAGCAGATCAAGGCGGGTAACCGCTCAATCACCGGCATTATGCTGGAGAGCCATCTGCATGAGGGCAATCAGTCTTCCGAACAGCCGCGTGCAGACATGCGTTACGGTGTGTCCGTCACCGACGCCTGCATCAACTGGGAGAGTACGGAAACCCTGCTGCGTCACATGCATCAGGAACTCGGCGCTGCGCTGACGGCCCGCACGGGAGAAAAGTAAGTTATGGTGGCAGAACTGACCGCGCTGCGCGATCAAATCGATGAGGTGGATAAAGCGCTGCTGGATCTGTTGGCGAAACGCCTGCATCTGGTAGCGGAGGTGGGCGAAGTCAAAAGCCGTCATGGCCTGCCGGTTTACGTACCGGAGCGCGAAGCCGCGATGCTGGCCTCGCGCCGCCGGGAGGCGGAAAATCTCGGCGTGCCGCCGGATCTGATCGAAGACGTGTTGCGCCGCGTGATGCGCGAGTCTTACGTCAGCGAGAACGATAAGGGCTTTAAAACCCTGTGCCCGCAGCTGAGGCCGATCGTCATTATCGGCGGCAACGGCCAAATGGGTAGGCTGTTCAATCGCTTGCTGACGTTGTCGGGTTATCAGGTCAGGGTATTGGATCAGGAAGATTGGCCGCAGGCGGAGCAGCTGTTGGCGGATGCCGGCATGGTGATCGTCAGCGTGCCGATCCACGTGACCGAGCAGGTGATAAGCCGCCTGCCGACGCTGCCTGCCGACTGTATTCTGGTGGATCTGGCGTCGGTGAAGAACCGGCCTTTGCACGCGATGTTGGCGGCGCACAGTGGCCCGGTGGTCGGTCTGCATCCGATGTTCGGCCCGGACGTGGGCAGCGTGGCGAAGCAGGTGGTGGTCTACTGCGACGGCCGTCAGCCGGAGGCTTACCAGTGGCTGCTTGAACAGTTGCAGGTGTGGGGCGCGCGGTTGCATCGCATCAGCGCGGCCGAGCACGATCAGAATATGGCGTTTATTCAGGCGCTGCGGCACTTCGCCACCTTCGCCTACGGGCTGCACCTGGCGGAAGAGAACGTGCAACTGGAGCAGCTGCTGGCGCTCTCTTCACCAATCTACCGGCTGGAGCTGGCGATGGTTGGCCGCCTGTTCGCGCAGGATCCGCAGCTGTACGCTGATATCATCATGTCGTCGGAAGAAAACGTGGCGTTGATTAAGCGTTACTACCAGCGCTTCGGCGAGGCGATAACGCTGTTGGAGCATGGCGACAAACAGGCGTTTATCGAAAGCTTCCGCAAGGTAGAGCATTGGTTCGGCGATTACGCCCAGCGCTTCCTGGTGGAGAGCCGTACGCTGTTGCGGCAGGCTAACGACAGCCGGCAGTAAAACGCGGGCAGTAAACATAAAGGGTTCGGCTTGGCCGAACCCTTTTTTACGGCTTCAGGATGGGTTGACCGGCACCACGGTGTCGCTTGGGTAACAACCCAGCACCTTCAGTGAGCGAGTGATCGGCGCCAGATCGCGCAGCGCTTTTTGCATCGCCTCGGCGCGCAGGTTGGCCTGCACATCGATATAGAACATCTCCTCCCACGGATTGCCGTTGATCGGACGGGATTCCAGCTTGGTCATGATGATGCCGTTATCGCGCAATACCAGCAGCGCCTCGACCAGCGCGCCGGATTGCTGGCCGGTCGCCATGATCAGCGTGGTTTTTGCCGGCACCTGTTCGGAGACATCGATCGCTTTGCGCGCCAGGACGATGAAGCGAGTGATGTTTTGCTGCTGGTTGGCGAGATTGTGTTCCAGCACTTGCAGCCCGTACAGCGCGCCGCCGGCCTCGCTGCCCAGCGCAGCCACCTTCGGCGAATTCAGCTTGGCAACTTTCTCCATCGCGGCCGCCGTGCTTTCGGTGTATTCGATTTTCCAGTGCGGGAAGCGGTTAAGGAACTGGCTGCACTGTTGGAACGGCTGCGGATGGCTGTAGACGGTTTCAATCTGGCTCAGATCGCTGTCGCCGGCGATCAGAACGCAGTGGTTGATCGGGTTAGTCAGTTCGCCGACGATCGACAGGCTGGTGTGTTGCAGCAGATCGTAGACCTCGTTTATCGAGCCGGAGCTGGTGTTCTCGATCGGCAAAATCGCGTAGTCCGCCTGGCCGGTTTCCACCTGGGCGAAAATATCCTGAAACTTCTGGCAGCCACATTCAATCAGCCGATCGAAATGGCGAGCGGCATATTGCCGTGCCGCCAGATGTGAGTAAGAGCCTTTCGGGCCGAGGAAGGCGATGCGTGCGGCGTGTTGGCTGACGGGGTTGAGCTGGTGCTGCAGCAGCGCTTGCTGGGTCAGGACGGAATCTTCGATAATCAGTTGAAACAGACGGGTGACGTAGAAGCCGTCCAGATCGTAAGGCTTGGCGGCGGCGATCAGCGCATCCAGCAGATCGCGTTCGCGCTCTTTATCGCGGATCGGGCGGTGGGAGTGCAGCTTGGTCTTGCCGACTTCGATCGCCAGTTCACGGCGTTCTGCCAGCAAGGCCAACAGTTTCAAGTCCAGTGCGCTGATGCGCTCGCGCAGCACCAATAACGGGTTGTCAGTCATAATCAGCTTCCGCCTTCAGTTCTTATTCGTTGTAAAACAGCCATAAAAAAAGCCCCCTGTTTCCAGGAGGCCTTGTTGTTCGTCTTCGCATTCTTTCTCACACGACGAAACGCCTCCCAGTCAGGGGAAGGTAAAAAAGAATGCGAAGAAAAACGGTGTGCGTGGCATGGTCTACCTAAGGTTAATGCGAACAGGTTTTAAAGTAACCGCTGGCTTTTACCCCGTCAACAAAAATACCCGACAAAAAACGCGCCCTCGGGCGCGTTTGATGCGGCAATCGCTGTCGGACGGTTATTCCTGCTCTTGCGTGACTTCCGGCACGATGTCTTTCACGCTGGCATTGCAGCGGCGCGCTTCGCCTTTGTGCTGCACCTTGTTCAGCTGGCGCTCCAGCTTGGCGATCAGCTCATTAACGGCGGTGTACATGTCATCATGTTTGGCGCTGGCGACCAGCGGGCCGTTAGGCGTGGTAATGGTAGCGTCGGCGACAAACCCCTGCGGTTCTTTAGATAAGACGATATGCGGGTTAATCAGCTGGGTCTGCCATTTTTCCAGTTTGGTGAGACGGTCTTCGACGTGATTGCGGATTGCGGGAGTGATATCCATTTGTTTGCTGGTAATGTTCAATGTCATATAACTTACCTCTCTGTCTTTCCGTCTTGGTGAATCCAGCATACCCCGCTTTTTGTTTAAATGCGTGATGTAAATCACGATTTTTTGTCACTTTTTGCAAAGTTAGTTCAATCTGTGATTCAGCATCTGAATTGGCTATCTAATGCTTGAGAGTTGCCGCCGGATGGCGCATTATCGATGAGTTGACCGGTGAGGAGCGCTAGCTAACTCCGTGTTTTTACTTGTGTATTTTTCCAGTAAAAAACCGGTCCACGCCAATGAAAACGGCAGCCGAAGCTGCCGTTTTGTTTTTCTGCCGTTGCCGACGCGCGCTTATTGCGGGTTGGCGGCGATCACTTTGGCCACTTTGTCAGCCTGGCCGTTCAGCTGCAGCTGCTTGTAGGCATTTTCCATCAGCGGCAACACGTCGTGCGTTGCTTTGGTATCCGGGAATTCACGCAACATCTGCTCGGCGCGATTAACGACCGCGACGTAAGCACCGCGTTTAGTGTAGTATTCCGCCACCGAAAGCTCATACTTGGCCAAACGGTCTTTCAGATACACCAAACGCTTGTTGGCGTCGGTCGCGTATTGGCTGTTCGGGTATTGCTGAATCAACTGGCTGAAGTCGCGGAACGCAGCGCGAGCGTGCTGAGGATCGCGGTCAGAACGGTCAACCCCGAAGAAGCCCTGCAGTGCGCTGTCATCGAGCGCCATGTCGGTCAGGCCGCGCATGTACATCACGTAATCGATGTTCGGGTGCGTCGGGTTCAGACGCATGAAGCGATCGATGGATGCCTGAGCCATCGGCAAGTCGGCAGCCTTATAGTAGGCGTAAATCAAATCCAGCTGGACCTGCTGGGAATACGGCCCGAAAGGATAGCGGTTATCTAACGCTTCGAGTTGCGTAATCGCGCCCTTGAAGTTACCGTCCTGCAGTTTTTGCTGCGCGGTAGCATAGATTTCCGAAGGTGGGTTGTCGGGAACCGCATCCTTGGATGTGGAGCAACCTGCCAGCGCCAGGCTCAACGTGGCTGCCGCCACCAGATATTTCATACGCGTCATGACGTTTTGATTATCCTCAGGGTGTTATTCCGGGAGACTGTCCGTTAAGCTCCCGACAAAGACCAGGTACAATAGCACATTATATTAAACGGCATCGCCGTGAAAACCCAACGTTAACGAAGAAGCTGCATATGGCACAACAAGTACAACTCACCGCAACGGTGGCCGAATCTCAACTCGGACAACGTTTAGATCAGGCTTTGGCCGAATTGTTCCCTGATTATTCACGATCTCGCATAAAAGAGTGGATCCTGGGCGATCGGGTGAAGGTCAATGGCAAAACGTCCAACAAACCGAAAGAGAAGGTGCTGGGCGGAGAGACCGTCGCCATCGATGCACAGATTGAAGAAGAGGCGCGTTGGGAGCCGCAGGATATCGCGTTGGATATCGTCTATGAAGACAGCGACATCCTGGTGATCAACAAACCGCGCGATCTGGTGGTGCACCCTGGCGCCGGTAACCCGGACGGTACGGTGCTCAATGCGTTGCTGCATCATTACCCGGAAATCGCCGACGTGCCGCGTGCCGGCATCGTACACCGTCTGGATAAAGACACCACCGGTCTGATGGTGGTGGCGAAAACCGTGCCGGCGCAAACCCGGCTGGTGGAAGCGCTGCAGGCGCGTGAAATTACCCGTGAATACGAAGCGGTGGCGATCGGCACCATGACCGCCGGCGGCACGGTAGAAGAGCCAATCGCGCGTCACTCCACCAAGCGCACCCACATGGCGGTACACCCGATGGGTAAACCGGCGGTGACGCACTACCGCATTATGGAACACTTCCGTGCGCACACCCGTCTGCGTCTGCGCCTGGAAACCGGCCGTACTCACCAGATCCGCGTACACATGGCCTATATCAGCCATCCGCTGGTGGGCGATCCGCTGTACGGCGGCCGTCCACGTCCGCCGAAAGGCGCTTCGGAAGCCTTCATCAACACGCTGCGCGGCTTTGACCGCCAGGCGCTGCACGCCACCATGCTGCGTTTGTATCATCCGATCAGCGGTATCCAGATGGAGTGGCATGCGCCGCTGCCGCAGGACATGGTCGATCTGATCAACGCGCTGAAGGCGGACACCGAAGAATTCAAAGATCAGATGGACTGGTAATGAATTCGCTCATTCTGCCCGACTGGCCGTTGCCTCCCGGCGTTAAGGCCTGCAGCACTACGCGCGGCGGCGGCGTCAGCCTGCCGCCTTATGACTCGCTGAACCTCGGCACCCACGTCGGTGACGGGGAGCAAGCGGTGAAGCGCAATCGGGAACGGTTGGTTACCGCCGCCGGCTTGCCGCAGATGCCGGTGTGGCTCGAGCAGGTACACGGCACCCGCGTGGTGACGTTGACGGGGCAAGCGCCCGCCGATCTGCGGGCGGATGCGGTGTACAGCAACGTGCCGGGGCAGGTGTGTGCCGTGATGACGGCGGATTGTCTGCCGGTGCTGTTCTGCTCGCAGAACGGCGATGAAGTGGCCGCCGCCCACGCCGGCTGGCGTGGGTTGTGCCACGGCGTGCTGGAACAAACCGTGGCGGCGTTCAGCGCCGAGCCGGGCCAGATCCGCGCCTGGCTGGGGCCGGCGATCGGCCCGCAGCAGTTTGAAGTCGGGCCGGAGGTGCGTGCCGCCTTTATCGCGGAAGACGCCGAAGCCGCGGCGGCGTTTATGCCGCACGGCGATAAGTTTTTGGCTAATATCTACTTACTGGCTCGCCAACGTTTGTTACGGGCAGGCGTGCAGGCCATCTATGGTGGTGACCGCTGCACGGTTAACGAAAAGAGTCATTTTTTCTCCTATCGACGCGATGGAATAACCGGACGTCTGGCAAGTTTAATCTGGCTGATATAACCTATTGAATTAGGACGATCCAACGACGCATGGCGTTGTACCGAAAATTTAGCGTCGAGATAACCTTGAAAATTTGAGGGATGACCTCATTTAATCTCCAGTAGCAATTTCGACCCATCTTGGAGGTGTTATGCGTCTGGATCGTCTTACCAACAAATTCCAGCTTGCCCTCGCCGATGCCCAGTCACTAGCCCTTGGGCACGACAACCAGTTTATTGAACCGCTACATCTGATGAGCGCCCTGCTTAATCAGGAAGGGGGCACGGTTCGTCCACTATTAACTTCCGCAGGTATCGATGCCGGGCGCGTGCGCACCGAAATCGAACAGGCGCTGTCCCGTTTACCGCAGGTAGAAGGCACCGGTGGCGACGTTCAACCGTCCCACGAGCTGGTGCGCGTCTTGAACCTGTGCGACAAGCTGGCGCAGAAGCGCGCGGACAAATTCATTTCTTCCGAGCTGTTTGTGCTTGCGGTGCTGGAAGACCGCGGCTCGTTGACCGACTTGTTGAAAGCGGCCGGCGCAACGGCCGACAAAATCAGCAAAGCCATTGAACAAATGAGAGGCGGTGACAGCGTGGAAGACCAAGGCGCCGAAGACCAACGGCAAGCATTGAAGAAATACACGATCGATCTGACCGAACGCGCCGAGCAGGGCAAACTTGACCCGGTAATCGGCCGTGACGAAGAGATCCGCCGCACCATTCAGGTGCTGCAGCGCCGTACCAAAAACAACCCGGTGCTGATCGGCGAGCCTGGCGTGGGTAAAACCGCCATCGTCGAAGGCCTGGCGCAGCGCATCATCAACGGCGAAGTGCCTGAAGGGCTGAAGCACAAGCGCGTATTGTCCCTCGATATGGGCGCCTTGATCGCCGGCGCCAAATATCGCGGCGAGTTTGAAGAGCGTCTGAAAGGCGTGCTCAACGATCTGGCCAAGCAGGAAGGCAGCGTTATCCTGTTTATCGACGAACTGCATACCATGGTCGGTGCCGGTAAGGCGGATGGCGCGATGGACGCAGGCAACATGCTGAAGCCGGCGCTGGCGCGCGGCGAACTGCACTGCGTCGGTGCCACCACGCTGGATGAATACCGTCAATATATAGAGAAGGATGCGGCGCTCGAACGTCGTTTCCAGAAAGTGTATGTGGCTGAGCCGAGCGTGGAAGACACCATTGCTATTCTGCGCGGCCTGAAAGAGCGTTACGAACTGCACCACCACGTGCAGATAACCGACCCGGCCATTGTGGCGGCGGCAACGCTTTCGCACCGCTATATCGCCGATCGTCAATTGCCGGACAAGGCTATTGACCTTATCGATGAAGCGGCGTCCAGCATTCGCATGCAGATGGACTCCAAGCCGGAGTCGCTCGACAGGCTTGAGCGCCGCATCATCCAATTGAAACTGGAACAGCAGGCGCTGAATAAAGAGTCTGACGACGCCAGCAAGAAACGCCTGGACATGCTCAGCGATGAGCTGGGGCAGAAAGAGCGCGAATACTCGGAGCTGGAAGAAGAGTGGAAAGCGGAAAAAGCGTCGCTCTCCGGCACCCAGAACATCAAGGCAGAACTCGAGCAGGCCAAAATCACCCTGGAGCAGGCGCGTCGCGTCGGCGATCTGGGGCGGATGTCGGAACTGCAGTACGGCAAAATCCCTGAGCTGGAAAAACAGCTCGCCGCCGCCACGCAGGCCGAAGGCAAGAGCATGAAGCTGCTGCGCAACCGGGTGACCGATGCGGAGATTGCCGAAGTGCTGGCGCGTGCCACCGGGATCCCGGTCGCAAGAATGCTGGAAGGCGAGCGCGACAAGCTGCTGCGCCTGGAACAAGAACTGCATTCGCGAGTGATTGGCCAGGACGAAGCGGTCAGCGCAGTCTCCAATGCGATTCGCCGCAGCCGTGCGGGGCTGTCCGATCCTAACCGACCGATCGGTTCGTTCCTGTTCCTCGGCCCGACCGGGGTGGGGAAAACCGAGCTCTGCAAGGCGCTGGCTTCGTTCCTGTTCGACAGCGACGACGCCATGGTGCGTATCGATATGTCCGAGTTTATGGAGAAACACTCCGTTTCGCGTCTGGTCGGTGCGCCTCCGGGCTATGTCGGTTATGAAGAGGGCGGCTACCTGACGGAAGCCGTACGTCGCCGGCCTTATTCGGTGATTCTGCTGGATGAAGTCGAGAAAGCGCACCCGGACGTGTTCAATATTCTGTTGCAGGTGTTGGATGACGGCCGCCTGACCGATGGTCAAGGCCGCACCGTCGATTTCCGCAATACCGTGGTGATCATGACGTCCAACCTGGGGTCAGATCTGATCCAGGAGCATTTCGGTCAGATGAACTACGCGCAGATGAAAGAGTCGGTGATGGAGATGGTGAGTCACCACTTCCGTCCGGAGTTCATCAACCGTATCGACGAAGTGGTGGTGTTCCACCCGCTGGGCGAGAAACACATCGCCGCGATCGCCAAGATTCAGTTGTCGCGTCTGTACAAGCGTTTGGAAGAGCGCGGTTACGAAGTGACCATGACCGAACCGGCTCTGGCGCTGTTAAGCAAAACCGGCTACGACCCTGTATATGGCGCGCGCCCGTTGAAACGCGCTATTCAGCAGGAAATCGAGAACCCGCTGGCGCAACAAATCCTGTCCGGCAAGCTGATACCTGGCAAGCTGGTGACTCTGGATGTGGAAAACGACCATATCGTTGCCCGCCAATAACGGCGATTAAGGATAATAAAGATGAAAGGGAGCGGGGGACCGCTCCCTTTTCTTTATCTTCGTTTGTCCCTATTTACAGGGGTTGCCGCTATTACTGCCCTAAAACCGGTATTTTTTGACTAATAAATATCCTAAAAAGTCGTTTTTGGTGATTATTTGAACGCTTGAAAAGTTTTTTGCATTTAGGGGTTGCGGCCTGCCGAGAACTCCCTATAATGCGCCTCCACTGACCGGGAACAACGACTGACAAGCCGCCGGGTCAGCGAGAAGAAAGCGAAATAAACGCTTGACTCTCCGGGGGAAAAGCGTAATATACGCCACCTCGAGTTAGCAAGCGAAAGCGCCTAACTCACTGCTCTTTAACAATTTATCAGACAATCTGTGTGGGCACTCCACAAGACGATATCCAGCATCTTCGGATGCAAAAAAATATCAAGTCTTGAAGAGTGACTAACTGAAGTAAAATTCATGCAGTAA